>PAZY01000001.1 GCA_002715765.1 Rhodobiaceae bacterium
TCATTGTTGGTGCCGTAGGTAATATCTGCGGCGTAGGCGGCCCGGCGTTCCGGGTCGGTGAGGCCATGCAGGATACTGCCCGTGGTCAGCCCCAGAAAGCCGTAGACCTTAGCCATCCACTCCGCGTCGCGCTTGGCCAGATAGTCATTGACGGTGACGACATGAACACCCTTGCCCGGCAGCGCGTTCAGGTAGGCTGCCAGCGTGGCCACCAGGGTTTTACCTTCGCCGGTCTTCATCTCGGAAATCCGGCCATCGTGGAGCACCATGCCGCCGATCAGCTGGACGTCGTAGTGACGTTGGCCGAGCGCGCGCTTGGCTGCTTCGCGGACAACCGCAAAAGCTTCCGGCAACAGATCGTCCAGTTTTTCCCCATTTTCCAGGCGGGCGCGGAATTCTGCGGTCTTTCCCCGCAGTGCGTCGTCAGAAAGCGCCGTTATCTCCGGTTCCAGTGCGTTGATTACGCTGACGCGGGCTTTGTAGGACTTCAATTTGCGGTCGTTGCTGGAGCCAAAGATCCGCTTGGCAATTGCGCCAAAGCTAGCCATCAGGAAATGTCACCTTGTTGGGGCGATGGCGCCGGACAGGACATCCTACGCCGGTTTGCCCGGTTACCGTGCAACCGGCCGTTGCGCGAAAATTGTGCGTTAGACCGGGCCCAAATGATGTAAGGGGGGGCAGGGGGCTTGTCAATGTTAAGCCAATGTGGAGATGAACGGAGAGCATTCGTTAACGGCTTCAATTCATTGCGAAATCTTAATCGCCTCACCCTTGTGTGAGGCGATGTGAGGCTTCAATATGCACAAACTCCATGAAGCCCGGATGAACCGGGTTTCGAACAATCGTGCAAGGTTTTCCTCTGATGTCATTTTCTCTCCTGCGCTCGCTCGGGCTTGTGCTTGCTGCCGCGTCTTTTCTTTTTGCCTCCCCTGCGGCGTTTGCCGAGGAGGCAGGCGATGATGTTGTGGCGCGCGTTAACGGTACAGATGTCCGATTTTCTGATCTGTTGATGGCAGAAGACGAAATGGGGCAGGCCCTTCAAGGGGTGCCGGAGGAAGTAAAGTTTGAATATCTGCTGAGTCTGCTGATTGACCGCTCCATCATTGCGGGGGAAGCACGGGACAAAGGGCTTGCCGATGACCCGGGTGTGCAGCGGCGCATGGCCTATTATCAGGCGAAGGCATTGAGGGATGTTTACTGGACGCAGCTGGTGTCGGCGCGGATCACGGACGAAGCCGCGCAGGCATTCTATGATACGCAGGTTGCAGGTGCCGAGCCGCAGGAAGAAATCCGGGCGCGACATATTCTTCTGGCAACGGAGGAGGATGCGAAGGCAGTGAAGGCCGAGCTCGATGGCGGCGCGGATTTTGAGGCGTTGGCTAAAGAGCGCTCGACCGGACCCAGTGGTCCGGAAGGGGGTGATTTGGGGTACTTCACGACGGGCACAATGGTAGATGAATTCAATGATGCGGCTTTTGCTCTTCAGGCGGGCGAGGTGTCCCAGCCTGTCAAAACCCGCTTCGGCTGGCATGTGATCAAGGTGGAAGATCGCCGATTGCAGGAAGTGCCCGCCTTCGAAGCCGTGCGTGATCAGGTGATGGCCTCGCTGGCGCAGGAAGAGGGGCGTAAACTGATGGAAGAAATGCGTGCCGCCGCAGTGATTGAGATTGTCGGCGCGGAAGAAGCATCTGGTCGCCCATTGATTGCGCCGCAGGAATAAGCGATATCATGTTGTGCGCGACCGTTTGTGGTTCGCGCCCTGCATTTTGAGCTGATAGGGGGCGACCCGCGATGACAAGCAAAACCGCGAAGACGAAGAAACGGACGGCCTCCAAGACAGGCAAGGCCAAGGTCGCCAAGTTCAAGCGCGCTATTGCCAAGGCGAAACCCGCAGCAAAGAAAAAGCGGGTTGTCAAAAAGACGTCTGCAAAAGCAGGGGCGCCTGTTGCGAAGAAAGCTGCGCCGAAGAAGGCCGCTGTCAAGAAAGGCAAAAAGAAGGTTGCGCCAAAAGTGTCACCATTGGCGCCGACCTCTTACCCGGTTATGCCGCCTGTGGCGGGGGTCACGCTAAGCACCACTAACAGCGGTACGCGGTACAAGGGGCGTGATGACCTTCTGTTTGCGCAGATGGTCGAGGGATCGCAGGTTGCGGGTGTCTTTACAACATCGAAGACCGCTTCGGCCCCCGTACAATGGTGCCGGTCGAACCTGGAAGACGGGATTGGGCGGGCGCTGGTTGTGAATGCGGGCAATGCGAATGCATTTACCGGCAAGGCAGGCCTTGCCACGGTTCGTACTACAGCAGCTGCGGCCGCTGCGCAGACAGGGTGCCGCCAGAAGGATGTGTTTGTTGCCTCTACGGGGGTGATCGGGCAGGTGCTCGACGGGGAGGCGATTGCCGGTAGCCTTGAGCGGGCGCGTGCTGGCAAGGAGGCATCATACGAGGATGCTGCCCGCGCGATCATGACCACGGATACGTTCCCGAAATTTGTAACACGGACGGTAAAGATCGGCGGGGTTGACGTCACCATTAACGGGATCGGTAAAGGGTCGGGCATGATCCAGCCGGACCTTGCGACCATGCTGGTTTTCTTCTTTACCGATGCGGCACTGCCTGCAGCTGTTTTGCAGACACTTCTGCTGCTGGGTGTGAGGGACAGTTTTAACGCGATCACGGTAGATAGCGATACATCAACCTCAGATACGGTGCTGTTGTTTGCAACTGGCGCTGCAGAGACCGATGGGCAGAAAGTACCGATGATTGCCCGGGCGGGCGATCCGCGTTTGCGCGAGTTCCGTCAGGCGCTTGATGAATTGATGTTGGAACTTGCTCATCAGGTCGTCCGGGATGGTGAAGGCGCCCAGAAATTCATTGAAGTGAAGGTTACGGGGGCAGAAAGCTACAAGGCGGCCCGTCAGATTGCGCTTTCGATTGCCAATTCTCCGCTCGTCAAGACGGCTATTGCCGGGGAAGACGCCAATTGGGGGCGGATTGTTATGGCGGTTGGCAAGGCGGGTGAAGCTGCGGACCGGGACAAGCTCGTGGTGCGGGTCGGCGATGTGGATATCGCGAAAAATGGTGCCCCTGTAGAGGGTTACGACGAAACACCTGTCGCAGCCCATATGAAGGGGCAGGATATCAAGATTGAGGTGGATGTCGGCGTAGGCAAGGCGGAAGCTACGGTCTGGACCTGTGACCTTACCTACGATTACATTCGTATCAATGCGGATTATCGCAGCTAGGAGGGCCGCAGCTCGCCTGTGCCAACCGGCCAGGCGGGGGTCGTGACCAGCTTGAGGCTGGAAGCAGTGGATTTTCTTTTTGCTTTGGAATGCCTCGAACATGAGACAGACAGCAGACAGGACATTGGCGCGGGCGGGAGAGGGCACGCTTTGGGTGCGTCCGCTTTTTACGCCACGTCTCATTCTGCGCTGGTTTCATGCCGGTGATGCGGAAACCCTTGCCGCTCTCGGAGCGGATGCTGTTGTGCGGGAGCGTACGGAGACTATTCCTTACCCGTTTGATCCGCAGGCGGCTTTGTCCTGGATTGAGCAGTCTGCCCAATTGCGAGCCCAGGGGACGGCGTTCCGGTTTGCGGTGCTGGACCGTCTAGAGGATCGCCTGCTTGGCGTTGCGGCTCTGGAACGGTGCGCAAGCGATTTACCGGAGATTGCATATTGGCTCGGCCGTCCCTTTTGGGACCGCGGGTTCGGGAAGGAGGCTGCGCTGGCTTCTCTTGCGTTTGCGCGAGACGTTCTCCGGCTGCCGCAGATGGATGCACTTGTCTATGCGGAAAACACGGCGTCGGTTGCGGTGTTGAAGGCACTTCACTTTGAGGAACTGCGGTTCGAAACCATTCATGTGCCTGAGCGGGGTGGTAACCGTCTTGTGCGACGTTTCCGGACGGTGTTCGGGATGGCGGATGGCCAGTCTCAGCGGAATGAGAGCCGGGTTGCCTGATGAGTGAGCCTGTTTCTGAACGTCCTATTGTGTTGGTCGCGGCCGTCGCTCTTGTTGATCTGGAGGGGCGGGTTTTGCTGGCGCAGCGCCCCGAGGGGAAAAGCCTTGCCGGGATGTGGGAGTTTCCCGGGGGAAAAGTCGAGGCCAACGAGACACCGGAAACGGCACTTATTCGTGAATTGCGGGAAGAAATTGGTATTGATGTTACCGCTTCGTGTCTTGCACCGTTCACATTTGCCAGTCATGCGTATGAAAAATTTCACCTTTTAATGCCACTTTATCTCTGCCGGAAATGGCAGGGCATTCCCCAGGCTCTTGAGGGGCAAGTGCTCAAATGGGTGAAACCCCTGCGCATGGGGGATTTTCCCATGCCGCCCGCGGACGAACCACTGGTTGCGATGTTGAGGGATTTTTTGTGATGAGCATGTTTCGCAGATGGCTCACCAATGACGAGGGCGTTACGCTCATCGAATATTCCCTGCTGGTTGCGATCCTGTCGGTCACGCTGATCAGTATCCTGTTCACAGTCGGTGCTGATATCGCAGATGTGTTTCAGCGCGTCTCGACTGATTTTGCAGGCTGAACGGCGCTCTCATCTTCCTTTTTTGTCTTCCTGATCCTTAAGGGCTGCGGCGAGGCTCATTTTGGCCGTGCCTGGGCGTATGGGCTTTTGTTGGCTTTCGTGCGGTGCCCAGCCTGTGGCGTAGAGAATTTCAAAGGTGGCGGGAAGACGTCCGTCCTTGTCGGCAAAACGGTTCTGATAGATTTCTGCGGTGCGCTGCAGCAGTTTTCTCGTTGCCGGTACGCGCCGACGATCATTGAGGATGCTCGTTTCGCCCATGGCTTTAAGGTCGCGGAACAGGTGAAACACGGTGTCATAGCGCACGGTGACGATGTCGGCATCTGTGACGGGGAGCGCAAATCCCGCGCGCTGCATCAGATGGCCAATGTCTTTCAGATCGGCAAAGGGCGCAACCCGCGGCGAGACCCCACCTGATGTTTCGGCTTCTGCCTGCAACATGGCATCGCGCAATTCGTGGAGGGTGGCACCCCCGAAGAGAGCACCCAGAAAAAGGCCGTCGGGTTTGAGTGCTTTTCTGATCTGCAGGAGCGTGCCCGGCAGATCGTTGACCCAGTGGAGCGTTAATGCACTCACGACAAGGTCTAGGCTCTCACTTGCGATGGGTAGAAATTCTTCGTCGCCCACAAAGCGGGGGGCTGGTGCAGCTTCCACCATGGGTATGGTGACATCCATGGAGATAGGGGGCTGGCCAAGCGTTGGCGCCAACTGGCTGGCCAGGAGACCTTTATGGGCTCCGATATCCAACACAGTCTCGAAGTGCCGATTGGTTGCGGCCAACCGGTCCTGAAACTCGTCGGCGGCGCGCTGTAGAAGNAAGTCAGCCTCAGNCAGTGTCTCGCAGGCGCGGACACGCCGCGCGCGGCGTAAAAAGNGATCAAACGGGGTTGGGNGNCTGGTCATGCCTTGCACTATCGTGATCCTGTCTGCTGTCGCAAGCGCTTTAGGTCGGTAAAAGCTCCGTCACGAGGGTCCTTTTGGCTCAGGGTCTTGGTGGTGAAAAGCTTTGGTGGCCACCCCCTATGGCGTATTGTGGTGTTTATGATGGGCAGATTGTCAGCGGTTGCGCATGTGAGGGCCGGGCGGGCCGCACTCCAGTGGATGGCNGATATTGTTCTGCCGCCCCGCTGTATCGGGTGCAATGAGCCGGTGCTGGGGCAGGTTCAGGTTTGTGCTGTTTGCTGGGCCAGGTTGCAGTTTATCGACGCGCCGCTTTGTGCTGTGAGCGGTTTACCGTTTCCCTTTGACCCCGGTGCGGGTGCGTTGAGTGCGGAAGTTCTGGCACGGATGCCGGCCTATGGCCGTGCGCGGGCCGCACTTGTCTATGATGCGGCGAGCGGGCGCCTGATCTCCCGCCTCAAATATGGAGACAGGTTGGATGCCGTGCCGGTATTTGCACGCTGGATGGTCCGTGCCGGGGCAGACTTGCTGGCAGATGCAGACCTGGTGACACCGGTGCCTTTGCATGGATCCCGGCTTTTTCAACGGCGATTTAATCAGTCAGCTGTGCTTGCCCAGCAGATTGCCAGACGCGCCGGGCGGGTTTTTGTGCCGGATCTTTTGCGCCGTATACGCGCGACACGGGCACAGGTGGGGCTAACGGCGGCAGCGCGTCGGCGAAATGTTGCAGGTGCTTTCATTCTGACACCCGGACAGGGGCATCTGGTTGAGGGGGCACATGTGTTGCTGGTTGATGATGTGTTAACCACAGGGGCGACGGCAGAGGCATGTGCCAAAAAGTTGATCGCGGAAGGGGCGGTGTCTGTCGACATTCTTACGTTGGCGCGGGTTGTTCCGGGGGAAGAGACCCCTATATCATCGCCTCACGTTGAATGACCGCACCAGTTTGGAGAGTAGAATGGCTCAAGTAACGATCTATACGACCATGATGTGTCCTTATTGCCATCGGGCGAAGCATCTTCTTGCCAACAAGGGTGTGAGCTTCAAGGAAGTTGATGTGGGCATGGACCCTGATCTTCGTCGGGAAATGGAGAACAAATCGGGTGGTGCCTATACGGTGCCGCAGATTTTTGTCGGGTCTGAGCATGTTGGGGGATGTGATGAGCTTTATGCACTTGAAGCCAGAGGCGCGCTTGATGTCCTCCTGGCGAGTTAGCCGGTGATGAGTGTGGCTTCAACCGGTGTTGCAGCGCCCGCCACGTTTAAAGCGGCTCTTGTACAGCTACGGACGGGAAAAAGCGTGGATGCCAACATCGAGGCTGCCTCGCGTCTCATTCGGCAGGCGGCGGCTCAGGGTGCGTCATTCGTTGCCACACCTGAGACGACATCGTTGATGGAACTGGGGGCGGAAAGGCTTTTTGCCAATATTGTGCGGGAGGAAGATGACCGTGCACTTTTGGCCTTTCGTCATCTTGCCGCAGAACTTGGTCTCTACCTTCTGATCGGTTCTCTTGCCGTTCTGGCGGGGGAGGGAAAGGCTGCCAACCGATCATTCCTGATCGGGCCGGATGGTCGTATTCTGGCACGGTACGACAAGATCCACATGTTCGATGTTGATCTCGGCAATGGCGAAGCCTACCGGGAGAGCAAGAACTACCAAGCGGGTGAGGTCGCTGTTCTCGCGGACCTGCCATTCGGGCGCCTTGGGCTTTCGATCTGTTATGATCTTCGGTTCCCGCATTTATACAGGGCACTTGCGCATGGTGGGGCGGACTTCCTGACAGTTCCGTCCGCTTTTACCCAGCAAACGGGTGCGGCGCATTGGCATGTTCTCCTGCGGGCGCGGGCGATTGAAACCGGCTGTTTCGTCCTTGCGCCAGCGCAAGGGGGCACCCATGAAAACGGGCGCGAGACATTTGGTCATTCAATGATTATTGCCCCCTGGGGGGAGGTGCTTGCAGAAGCGGGGACCGACCCTTGCGTCATTCTTGCGGACATTGATGTGGCGCGGGTGCGCGAGGCGCGCTCACGGGTGCCTAGCTTGTCTCATGATCGTGATATAAAAGAACCGGTCCTTTCGCGTCCGGAGTAAAGTCGTGATCAAATACCGCCTGATTTGTGATGGAGAGCATGAGTTTGATGGTTGGTTCGCCGGATCTGCCGCCTTTGATGAGCAGGTAGAGCAGGGCGACATTGCCTGCCCGATGTGCGGCAGCTGCAACGTTACCAAGGCATTGATGGCACCCTCAATTGTCACCTCCAAGAGCAAGAGGTCTTCAGGCGGGGCCGGCCCTGTGGCGGGTGAGGAACAGGTTCAGATGTTCATGAGCAAGGTTCGCGCGCATGTGGAAGCCAATTTTGACTATGTTGGCGATCAGTTTGCTGATGAGGCACGCCGTATTCACTACGGCGAAGCCAGTGCGCGCGAAATCTATGGTGAGGCGACACTTGAAGAGGCGCACGATCTTGTTGAAGAAGGTGTTTCTGTTGCACCTCTACCGGGCATGAACAAGCGCAAGGCGAATTAGGCAACACCGCTTACCGTGCCCTGTTTTTCCTTTTTTGGCACCAACCGGGAATGTTCTTCATGCGCCCTGGGTAAAGACGGGCCAGGTGTCTGTGATTTCTCCCGCTTCAAACAGAGCCATATCGCCAAACTGCAGAAAAACAAACTCTGACTGGGTCGGGCGGAGTACGACATAATCGTTCGTTGTGAGTGTCACTTCGTCCGATCCGTTCAGCATTTCCTGATTTGATGAGCGTCCAAACAAATCATTGGTCTGGAGGCCGGGTGGCGAAACAGGTTCAGCCAACCAGTTGCCACCATAGATGAAGAAGGTCTTGGCCGAATTCCGATCCCAGAAACGGGTCAGGGGGCCGATGGCCTCAAGAGCTGGTATTTCGGTCTTGTCCCGCACCTTCAGAACGGGCGTTGTGATGAAGCTTGCCGGCACGTGATCGTCCAGCGTGGCGACGTCAAAATGGGTGGGCTTGACGAGTGCTGAGCCAACCGCGATTTCGGTCGCGTGCGTGCTTTCTTCGTGCATCTGATAGGTCGGGCTACCGGCTGTGTTGAAGGTCATCTGGTCTTGTTGCCAGCGATCTCCGTAGTGGCTCTTGGCCTGATTGATGAAGGCTTTGTAGAGACCGGTAGAGCTTTCAAAGGCGGATGCCTGCCAACCCAGAACACCGGGTACAGAGGCCAAATGCGGATCGTACCCCATGAAACCGCTGAAGCTTAGTCGGGGGTGAGCGTCGATTGCATTCAACAGCGCCGGCAGTTCTCCGGGCTCTCGCAGGCCGCCGCGGTGCAGGCCGACGTCCAGCTCGAAATTGATACGCATGTCGATGTTTTTTGCGGTGGCAAGTTCGGCATACTCTGCCAGCCGTGCCGGTGTGTCGATCAGCCATTGTATCTGGCGGGCGGGGGTGAAACGGCCACGCCCTAATTCGTCATAGAACCTTGCAGCAGCTGCCACCGGCATTGGTTTGCCGAGCAGGATATCCGCATCGGGCAAGCGGGTTGCAACAAGATTGAGAAACGGCTGATGAAAGACCATCAAGCGGTTTGTGCCTGTTTCTTTCATGACATATTCAAGCATGGGCAGAGACGGCAGAGACTTGGCCACGATACGATAATTCATGCCCGTGCGCAGGTGCGACCTGAGAGTCGCGATGTTCTGGTCCAGCCGCTGTTTGTCGATTACGAGGGTCGGGCGTGCAAGGTTCGCCTGTTTCACGGCATTTTGCAGGGAGAGGAAATAGTCATTATGCGCGCCTGCGTTTTTGGCGGGGCGCTGGTTTGCGATGAAGCCCGCTGCGGCCAGGGTGCCGCCCCCAAGGATGATCTGGCGTCGGCTTAGTGTGCTGAGTTTTTCTTTTATCTTTTCAAAGCTGTCACGCAAGGCCGAATACCTCTTTCAGATGATCGTTCAGGAAAGTGCCTGTCGGGTCGAGTGATTGGCGAACGTCCAGAAATTCGTTCCAGTGTGGATAGAGATTGGAAAATCCGTCCGCTTTCAATGTGTGAAGTTTACCCCAATGCGGGCGACCGCCGTGTTTTTGCAGGATCGGTTCAACTGCAGCAAAGAGCGGGCGATAGTCTTCTTCATAGAAGCGGTGGATTGCAATCGAACAGCTTTCACGCCCCTGGAATGGAGACAGCCAGATATTGTCCGATTTCACATAGCGAAATTCCCAGGGGAAGAAGAGATCGAGATTGTTTCCTTCCACATGTTCACGAATTTCGCGCAAAGCTGCGAGGGCGTTTTCGCGGGGAAGATGATATTCCATTTCGTTGAAGCGCACGCCGCGTTCACTTGGATAAATTTTCCAGGATGTGTCGACGAATACATCGTCGGGTAAGTCTTCCAGTTGAGACTTGATCAGATATTCGCGCAGTGACGGGCTCCAGCCAAGATAGTCGGCCAGCGCTTTCAAGGTCATCACGCCGTCGTCATCGTCGTCGCTTGTGCGTGGTGTGATGGGTTCGTCGGTTTCATTGTGGCTGATGCCCAAACACATGCCGGAGAAGGGGATGTAATAGAACTCAAAATTACGGTTGGTTTTCGCGAAGCTCTCTGCCTCTTCCATCATGTCTTCAAAGGGCATGACCCAGGTGCGCTTGTTAATGCGGTGGGGTTCGCGGTTTTTCAGCCGAATTTTTGTGATGATGCCAAGGCTGCCCAGCGACACACGGGCGGCATTGAAGATGTCTGCATTCTGCGTCGCGTCACACCAGATTGTGTCGCCGCTTGCGGTCACAAGTTCCAGGCCGGTTACGAAGGTGGAAAGTGACCCGAAGGTTTCTCCGGTTCCGTGCGTGGATGTGGCGATGGAGCCGCCGAGTGTCTGGCGGTTGATGTCTGGCATGTTGATGAGGGCCTGGCCTTCTGCTTCCAGAAGGGGACCGAGATCACCCAGTTTTGAGCCCGCCCCGACGGTTGCCTCCAGCGTGTCGTGATTTACTTCAATCAGGCCGTTCAGTCTGTCGAGTGAGAGGATCGTACCGTCTGTTGGTACCAGGGCGGTGAATGAATGGCCTGTCCCGACAGCGCGGATTGGCTTTGGGCTTGAGGCGAGGATACCGGCAAGTTCGTCGGCGCTGGCGGGAGCCAGTCTTGCCGCCGGCAGACAGCTTTGCCCGCCAGACCAGTTTTGCCATTTGATGCGGCGATTGCCGGGAGGCAGTTCGGGTGCCGCGAAACCCGGCAACGGCCTGCCGGCGGCGAGGGCGGTTACGGCGCTTGCGCGGATCAGCAGGTCACGGCGGGAGAGGGTCATGTTATTTTCCCATCATAAAGGTAATGAGTTGATCGAGATCGTCAGCGCTGCAGTCCACGCACGCACCCAGTGGTGGCATGCCNCCGAAGCCATTGATGCTGCTCTCCAGCAGCCCGGCGCGTCCTCTGGTGTTAAGGCGTTGTTCCCATGCACGTACATCACCGGTTAAGGGGGCGGCGTTTTCAGGGTCAGCGTGACAGGCTTTGCAGGCGCGCTCGTATTTTTCCGCGAGGACAGGATCCGATGGTGCGGCTGTTTCAGCTGCGGCGACCAAGGCCGCGCGTTCTTCCGGTGTTTGTGCGGGTTCACCACAGGCGGTGAGCAACACGCAGAGGGAGAGCCCCAGCGTGGTGTGAAGTAATCGGGTGGTCGGTCGCATCCCTGCCTCGCGTTTTTCGTTTGCGACATGAAAGACCGAATTGGCGAGCGGGTCAAACAAAAAGTAGCTATAACTAGCTTATTCGGGGAGAAGGGAACGCCAATAGGCGGTTTGAAACAGGGAGGAATCCTGAATGATTGTTTCCCGGTCCATGTCTGTTTCTTCCATAGCCATTTCGATGGCCGCATAGCCCGTCTCGACGGACAATCGCGCTTTGGCCCAGATTTCCTCTTTCGTGAGGTGGGGCAGCATGACGCTCAATTGTTCGGCCCAGGCGTCGGTGACCTGATGGTGCGACGCCAGACGCACTTCCTGCAGCACGGGCACCGCGCGCATGGCGCGCATGATGGCGAGCGCGCCGGGGTGCTTTTCGGTCACTTCCAGCGTGTCCCGCATCAGTTTTGAGGAGCGTTCGATCTGGAAGGAAATGTTTGTGCCGCTTTCCGCCATGAATTTTTCAAAGACGACATTCTGTTGCTGCATCAAGCGGTCGCCCAAGGCCCATAAAACCGCATATTTGTTGGGGAAATAGCGATAGAGGGTGGGGGGTGTGATGCCTGCTTTCTCGGCGATGAGGTTGGTTGAAATGCGCTCAACTCCTTGGGTCTCCAGGATTTCCGCGGCGACATCGAGCAATCGCTCCCAAGTGGCGATGGCTCTTTTTTGGCGCGGGCGTTTCTTGGGCTGCAGATCGACGGGGTCGCCAGCTGGCTGGGTCATTTCTCGCTGATTTCCTTGGTTGCCACCATCATATAGTTAACATCCATATCGCGGGAAAGGGACCAGCGGCCAGAAAGCGGGTTGTAGGTTACGCCATCATCTTTGATGACTTTGAGACCGCACCCTTCCAGATGCCGGAAAAACTCCGCTGGGGTCATGAATTTCTGCCAATTATGTGTTCCACGTGGCAGCCAGCCCAGCACGTATTCCGCCCCGACAATTGCCAATGCAAAGGCTTTCGCGGTCCGGTTGAGGGTCGCCACAAACATCAATCCGCCGGGCTTCAGCATTGTGGCGCAGGCTGCCAGAAACCCCGGCACATCGGCCACATGCTCGATCACCTCCATGTTCAGGATCACATCGTACTGTGTGCCGGTTGTAGCCAGTTCCTCGGCACTCGTAGCGCGATAATCAATTGTGAGGCCTTGCTCGGTGCTGTGGACGCTGGCGGCCTTGATGTTGGCTTCTCCAGCGTCAGCGGCAGTCACCTGAGCCCCCAGTCGGGCCATCGGTTCGCTCAAAAGGCCGCCGCCACAGCCTATATCGAGCAGTTTAAGGCCTTGCAGGGGCGCGATTTCGGTACCGTCCAGATTAAAATGATCGATCAACTGATCGCGAATATAGGCGAGCCGTACCGGATTGAAGCGATGAAGGGGCGCAAATTTACCTTTTGGATCCCACCATTCGGCCGCAATCGCGGAAAAACGAGCAATTTCCTCCGGATCAACGCTTCCGGCGGAGAATGTCTGTGGTTGCGTTGTTGCCTCACTCACCTTTGGGTCCCTCATTGTCTTGTTTCGCTCTCCCGTCTCGGTCTCTTCTCCCCCTCGTTCTCTAGGGGCAAGGGTCGAAGATGGGGTGCAGTCCGGTTGCGATTGGAGCCTCATCCGCGTATGTATGGCCCCGCTGACGGCGGATCGGCATGGGTAGCCAGTTCTGGCTCTCCGATCCTCTTCTGACTAGGTATAGGTGCAAATCCCGCGTGCGGTCCAGTTATCGTGCCCGAGGACAGGTGTGAAGGTTGATAAATATGGCCAAATTGGTCATGAAATTTGGTGGGACCTCGGTTGCAGACGTAGACCGCATCCGAAATGTCGCCACACACGTAAAGCGTGAAGTTGAGGCTGGGCATGAAGTGGCCGTTGTGGTGTCTGCCATGTCGGGTACAACCAATCAGCTTGTGACGTGGACGAAAGAAGCGGCCCCGCTTCATGATGCACGCGAATATGACACGGTTGTTGCTGCTGGCGAGCAGATTACCGTCGGTTTGTTGGCGATTGCGCTTCAGGAAATGGGAGTGTCGGCCCGGTCATGGCTGGGGTGGCAGGTGCCGATCCTGGCCGATAGTGCGCATGGTGCGGCGCGTATTCGCGACATTGATGCGACAAAGCTGAATGAGCGTCTGGCGCAGGGGCAGGTTGCGGTGATCGCCGGCTTTCAGGGCATCAGTCCCGACGGGCGTATTGCAACGCTTGGGCGTGGCGGCTCCGATACGAGCGCGGTGGCGGTGGCTGCGGCTATCGGGGCGGAGCGGTGTGACATTTATACGGATGTGGACGGTGTATACACGACCGACCCGCGTATTGTGTCAAAAGCTCGTAAGATTGGTAAGATATCTTACGAAGAAATGCTCGAAATGGCGTCGCTTGGGGCGAAGGTGTTGCAAACACGTTCGGTTGAGCTTGCGATGGTACATGGTGTGCGCATTCAGGTGCGGTCGAGCTTTGATGCGCCTGATGCAGCGCAAGGACAAGGAAGCGGCGCCAATTATGTTGGGCCGGGTACTCTCGTATGCGGTGAGGAAGAAATCGTGGAACAAGAAGTTGTAAGCGGTATTGCGTATGCAAAAGACGAAGCCAAAATCACCCTGATCAAGGTTTCCGATCAGCCGGGCGTTGCGGCGCGGATTTTTGGTCCTCTCGCGGATGCCGCCATCAATGTCGATATGATNGTGCAGAACGTCTCGGATGATGGAAAGCGCACGGACCTGACATTTACAGTGTCGAGTGCGGATCTGGCGCGGGCACGGTCGGTGCTTGAAAAAGCGCGCGNCGTTATCGGCTATCAGCAGGTCGTGTTTGATACGGATGTGGTCAAGGTCTCTGTCATCGGCATCGGTATGCGCAGTCATACCGGTGTGGCGCAGAAAATGTTTCAAACCCTTGCGGACAAGGGCATCAATATCCAGGTGATCTCTACATCTGAAATTAAAGTCAGTGTTCTTATCGCNTCTGAATATACGGAGCTTGCGGTGCGTGCGCTGCATTCAGCCTACGGGCTCGATAATGATACGGCAGCGTAATTTCGCGCGGCGCTCACGGTGACATAATATGGCGACGATGAAGGCGCATAAGATTGCAGTCCGGGTTTNGGGTTTGCATGCTGCCGGAGGGCATTTCTGATGCCGTTGGGGGGCGTGGGGCCACGCCTTTTGCTGCGCCGTTTGCGGGAGAGCATGGCGGAGGCGGACGGGAGCCAATCCCGTCTTGATCAGGTTGTGCGACTGATAGCGCAGAACATGGTTGCCGAAGTATGTTCAATCTATCTGATGCAGCCGGGTGATGAGCTGGAGCTTTTCGCGACCGAGGGGTTGAAGCCTTCCGCTGTTCACAAGACGCGGTTGAAAGTGGGGACCGGTCTTGTCGGTGACATTGCCGCACATGCCCGGCCGCTCAATCTTTCTGATGCGCAATCTCATCCCAATTTCGCCTATCGCCCCGAAACAGGTGAGGAGATTTACAAGTCTCTTATGGGGGTGCCNATTTTGCGGTCCGGTCGTGTTGTCGGNGTTCTTGTCGTGCAGAACCGGACCATGCGGCACTATTCCGAAGAAGAAGTGGAGACGCTGGAGACTATTGCCATGGTCCTGGCGGAGCTTGCGGCTGCGGCGGATATGATCGCACCGGAGGCTGCCGAAAAAGACAATGGGGTACGCCCACCTCATTACATTAACGGGAACGCCCTGTCGGATGGAATCGCGCTGGGTCATGCGGTGCTGCATGAGCCACGAGTACATGTTTCCCGTCTGATTGCGGAAGATGTTGAAGTTGAATCCGAGCGTCTCGAAAAAGCCGTTTACGAGCTGCGATCATCGATCGACAAATTGCTGACGACATCTGACCTNTCGCATGCGGGAGAGCATCGGGAGGTTTTGCAAGCCTACCGGATGTTTGCGAATGATCGCGGCTGGTTGAAACGTATGCTGGAGGCGGTGAAAACNGGTCTGACAGCGGAGGCTGCGGTNGAGCGCGTTCAGAACGATACGCGCGCGCGCATGATGCGCCAGACAGATCCTTATCTTCGGGATCGTCTGCATGATCTGGATGATCTGGCCAATCGCTTGTTGCGTTTGCTGACAGGAGTGGCGTTAACGTCTGCGAGCGGCACGTTGCCGGAAGATGCCATTATTATTGCGCGCAATATGGGGCCGGCTGAACTGCTGGATTATGACAAGGAACGGTTGCGCGGCCTNGTGCTCGAAGAAGGGGCATCCAGTGCCCATGTTGCGATCGTAGCGCGCGCTTTGGGTATTGCGTCTGTCGGCAGGGCGCAAGGGGTGCTCGACCGTATCGAAGATGGCGATGCTATTATCGTTGATGGCGACACGGGGGAAGTCTATCTCCGGCCCAGTCAGGATATTATCGATGCCTATTCGGAGAAGGCACGTTTTCGTGCCCGGCGTCAGGCACAATATCAGGCCATTCGNAATGAGCCTGCCATCACGACGGATGGAATTTCCATTGATCTGAATATCAATGCGGGGTTGCTGGTCGANCTNCCTCATCTGACGGAGAGCGGTGCAGATGGCATCGGTCTTTTCCGGACGGAATTGCAGTTCATGATTGCCTCGAAACTGCCCAGTCAGAAAGATCAGGTTGAGCTTTATAACGAGGTGATGGCNGCATCCGGCGACAAGCCTGTCGTGTTCCGGACGTTGGATATCGGGGGCGACAAGGTTCTTCCCTATATGCAACAGACGGAGGAAGAAAATCCGGCTTTGGGGTGGCGTGCTATCCGGATCGCNCTTGATCGTCCTGCGCTGTTGCGGCATCAATTGCGGGCGTTGTTGGCGGCGGGNGCCGGCCGTGATCTCAANCTTATGTTTCCAATGGTGACCGAGGTTGCGGAGTATGACAAAGCGCGCGCCATTGTTGAAAAAGAGCTGGCGCGGGGCGAGAAATACAATCATGAGCCGCCGAAATCTGTTGCGATCGGTACCATGTTGGAAGTGCCGGGCCTGTTCTGGCAATTTGAGGCGCTGCTTCCCAAGGTGGATTTCGTTTCAATTGGCTCGAACGANCTTGTTCAGTTCTTTTTTGCAAGTGATCGNGGCAATGCGCGGGTCGCNCAGCGCTATGATCTGCTAAGTCCGGGCTTTTTGAATTTTCTGCGGCAGGTGGTTTTGGCATGTGAGAAACACAATGTGCCCTTGTCGCTTTGTGGTGAAATGGCGAGTCGGCCATTGGAGGCGATGGCCCTGCTTGGACTGGGGCTTCGCCGTATTTCCATGTCGCCGGCTGCGATTGGTCCGGTGAAAATGATGGTCCGTTCACTTGATGTTGCGAAGCTGGAAGTGTTGATGGCAGATCTCTATTTGCGGCCGGATGCCAGTGTGAGAGAAGAGCTCAAGGCCTTTGCGGATGCGCAAGGGATTGCAATCTAAGAATAATTTCTCGTTTTAGGCCTTGTCACCATTGCGGCGGCGCGCGTCTTTTGATTTATTTAACCTTAGCATGTGCAAAATATGCGTCTTTCCTGCCATTTGCAGCCCAATTGGCTGTTTTGGTGGCTTTTTGCCGTGGAATGGGGCGATTTTGGTGTGGTTCTTGGGTTCTTGGCGCAAATTTTGTGCGGCCTTGAAGGGGATCTCAGCAATTTTGTTCTCGGGCAGCACGAGGCGATGATCGTGTACGGTCATACGGAAAGGACGGGGCCGCCGGGTCGGCGGGNATTGTTCATGCCAGATCTAACCCCGTGGGGGCGGGGTGGTCTGACGAAAGCGGGGCATGGAGTTGACGGACATTGCGATGTCCTTCAAGTCCGAGAAAAAGATGAGATCAGGACGCGCNATGAGCTCCGAAGAGAACCAAGTTGATATGGCAGGCCAGGCTTCCGGCGAAGAAGCAAGGCGGCGCATTCATTTGCGCGACATCACGGCTGAGACGCCGCTCGACGATGATACCGTTGGTGCCGCCCTGCGTTCTGCCCGGTTGAAGACCGGGGAAGACCTCAAATCGGTTTCAGACCGGCTTCGCATCCGCCGTGTCTATCTGGAGGCGCTGGAAGAAAGCCGCCACGACGACCTGCCGGGACGACCGTATGCAATTGGGTTTGTTCGCACCTATGCGGGCTATTTGGGGCTTAGCTGTAGCGAGATGGTTGAGCGCTACAAAAAGGAGACAGCCCCTGAGGCGATGTTGCCAGGGCAGGTTTCGTCCGATGGTTTTGCTTTTCCGGAAGTGAAACAGGAGGCACGGCTGCCGCGTGGGTCTTTGTTTATTCTTGCTGTTTTGCTAGGTGCAGGGGTTTACGGCGCATGGCTTCTGTCAATTTCTGCTGACCGTATGGTTACAGAGCGCGCACAACCTCAACGCAATGTTGCAGGTGTTGTGGCAGATGTTGCCAATCCCAATGCACCGCAGGCAACAACACGTGGCCTGGCTGGTGATAGTGCTTCTGCGGCGACGAGCAACGGGGCTTTGCCGGTGGTTAACCAGCCCGTGCGTGCGGTTGCACCTGTTGCACCGAGCGTGCCTGAAGCTGTTGTCTCCACGCCCGGGGACACGAATGTTGAACCGCTTGTGACGACGTCTGATGCGGCGACATCGGGTGCGGAAACGGCTGTGGCGGCGCTTACACCTGCCGCTCTGCCTGACGTATCTGCGCGGCCGGCACCTGCGGCAGATACAAGCCCTGCACAGGGTAGTGTAGAGACGGATGCGGGCAATGTGGCCTCGTCTGCCGAGACGACCCTGATTGCGACGGACCTTTCTTTGGTGATGGGGGGCGCGCGCGTTTACGGGCTGGAAAACGAGGGGGCACGCGTTGTTGTTCGTGCGGCCAAATCTGCCTGGCTTCGGATTGAGGCCGGTGACGGCACGGTTCTTTTGAATGAAACCTTGAATGAAGGTGAAATGTACAGAGCGCCGGTGAGCTACGGCGCGATTCTGGTGGCCCGTGATGCCGGGGCCTTTGAGCTTTTTGTGGACGGTCGGGATATTGGTAAAGCCGGTCCGTCCGGGCTGGTGCTGACGGGTAAGTCCTTGAACCCGGACGATCTGCTTCGCCGCTGAAACCGTCGTGCTGTATGAGAATGTGCTGCCCGGCGGGTGAGGGTTGGACCCGTCACAGGTATGCCAGTTTGGCGATGCCGCATGTCAAGTGGGGTTCTTCTGGGGTTCTGACGCTTCATCTGCTATAGAGCTGTCAAATGTTGGTGTCGCGTATCGCGAGACTTTGAACTTCGACCTGAGCGTTGACGGTGGTTTCACATGAATATTCGTCCCTGGCGTCATATCGAACGGCGGAAAAGTCGGCAGATTATGGTTGGGTCTGTCCCGGTTGGTGGAGACGCACCCATTGCAGTGCAGTCGATGACAAATACGCCGACATCGGACGCGGCGGCAACAATTTCTCAGGTGCGGGCGATTGAAGATGCGGGCGCTGATATCGTGCGGGTTTCTTGTCCCGACGAAGCGTCTACGGCAGCACTCAGGGAAATTGTAAGCGCCGTGAAGGTGCCGATCGTTGCTGATATTCACTTTCATTATAAACGGGCGATCGAAGCGGCCGAAGCGGGTGCTGCGTGCCTGCGCATCAACCCGGGGAATATCGGGTCGGCTGCGCGCGTGCGTGAAGTTGTGCAGGCTGCCAAAGACCATGGGTGTTCCATTCGGATTGGCGTGAATGCGGGCTCCCTGGAGCGGCATTTGCTGGAACGGTTTGGTGAACCCTGTCCGGAGGCAATGGTGGAAAGTGCGCTGGAACATGTGCGGCTGCTGGAAGACAATGATTTTCGTGACTACAAAATCAGCGTGAAAGCATCGGATGTCTTCATGACCGTTGCGGCCTACCAGGGGCTTGCGGATGCCGTTGACTGTCCGTTGCATTTGGGGATCACCGAGGCTGGTGGATTGACCAGTGGCACGATCAAATCGGCGATTGGTCTGGGTTCTCTTCTCTGGGCGGGGATAGGCGATACTATTCGTGTCTCGCTCTCAGCTGATCCTGTTGAAGAGATCAAGGCCGGTTTTGAAATTCTGAAGTCTCTCAATCTGCGCCACCGTGGTGTGACAATTATTTCCTGCCCGTCCTGTGCACGGCAGGGTTTCAATGTGATTGAGACGGTTTCAATTCTGGAAGAGAAGCTCTCGCATATTTCGACGCCGATGACGCTTTCGGTCATTGGTTGTGTGGTCAACGGGCCGGGCGAAGCTTCGCAAACAGATATCGGGTTTACCGGAGGTGGTGCAGGATCAGGCATGGTCTATTTGCGTGGTTTGCCCGACCACAAGATGACCAATGACAAGATGGTGGATCATCTGGTGACACTCGTTGAGGAGAAAGCATCGGAGATCGAGGCAGTGCGGGCTGCGGAGGAAGCACGGCTTCTGGCGGGAGATTAGCGAACCTCGTCATCGTTTCGCTCTCTTTTTCCTCAACACAATGACACCAGGCCCATGATACCGCACGACAAGCTTGCCAAAGTTCTCGACCATTTTGATGCCGTTCAGGCCGAGATGAATGCGGATGTTCCGCCGGACCGGTTTGTTGTGCTGTCCAAAGAGTTTGCCGAATTACAGCCGGTGGCCGAAGCAGCACGTGCCTTGGAAAATGCCCGGCAGGCGGAGCGGGATGCACGGGAAATGTTGGCAGACCCGGAGATGGCGGCAATGGCGCGCGAAGAGCTGGAGGCGCTGGAAGAGCGTTTGCCAGAGCTTGAGCGTGCGATGCAGATATTGCTTCTGCCCAAGGACGCGGCAGATGAGTTGAACGTGATCGTGGAAGTGCGCGCCGGGACGGGGGGTGATGAAGCTGCCTTGTTTGCTGGCGATCTTTACCGCATGTACGAGCGTTATGCCGCTGCTGAGGGGTGGCGGGTGGAACCGATTTCCGTGGCGGCTGGCGAAGTGGGTGGATTTAAGGAGATTTCGGCTTCGATCAGCGGGAAGGGTGTCTTCGCCAAACTGAAGTTTGAAAGTGGTGTTCACCGGGTGCAGCGAGTACCCACCACGGAGACCAGCGGGCGTATTCACACCTCTGCGGCGACAGTTGCGGTTTTGCCGGAACCGGAAGATGTCGATATTGAGTTGCTGGATAAGGATATCCGGATCGATGTGTTTCGGGCGTCCGGGGCGGGGGGGCAGCATGTCAATACGACTGACAGTGCTGTGCGGGTTACACATATCCCAACCGGGCTTGTTGTGCAGCAACAAGACGAGAAATCGCAGCACAAGAACAAGGCCAAAGCGCTGAAGATCTTGCGTGCGCGCCTGTTTGATGCTGAGCGTGAGCGGGCGGATAAGGAACGCGCAGACCAGCGACGAGGGCAAGTCGGGTCCGGGGATCGCTCGGAACGCATTCGTACCTACAATTTTCCACAAGGTCGTGTGACTGACCATCGGATCAACCTGACATTGCACAAGCTTGATAAAGTGCTGGAAGGTGATGCGCTGGGAGAGTTGATCGACGCCCTGGTGAGNGAGGACCAGGCAGCCAAGTTGGCGGCTTTGGGTGAAGAGGTTGTGGATTGAGCCTTTTGCCGTCACGCCGTGGTGCACTCTATGCCGGGGTGAAAAAACGNTTGGCAGCTGCGGGGGGTGACACGCCTGAACTGGATGCGCGCCTTCTTCTNGCCGCTGCATGCGATATTGATGATGTGGCATTGATTGCGGAACCGGAAATGCTTGTGCCGGCGACGGCNCTTTCCCGCCTTGANGTGATGGTTGAGCGGCGCCTTGCGGGCGAGCCGGTTTCACGGATCCTCGGGTGTCGGGAGTTCTGGGGGCTTGCCTTTCACCTGAATAGCGCAACGCTTGATCCCCGCCCCGATAGCGAAACAATTATCGAGGCGGTTTTGAGGGTCGCGGGCGACACGACCGCCCCCTTGCATATTCTTGATCTGGGAACGGGCACAGGCTGTCTTTTGCTGGCGCTGCTATCTGAATACAAGCAAGCGCAGGGGCTGGGCGTTGATGTGTCTGAAACAGCGATTGATGTGGCGGACGAGAATGCGGTCCGGCTGGGGCTTGCAGGGCGGGCTTCGTTTGTCCAAGGTGANTGGGCAAACGGGCTGACGGGGCATTATGATGTGATCGTATCCAATCCGCCTTATATTCCGAGTGCTGACATTGACAGGCTCTCGCCTGAAGTGAGGCAATTCGACCCTGTGACGGCGCTTGACGGCGGTGCGGACGGGCTTGACCCTTATCGGCACCTGATGCCTGAAATAAGGCGTCTTCTGGCGCCGGAAGGTTTCGGCGTTCTGGAGTTTGGCGAGGGGCAGGGGGCGGACATTGCCGCGATTGCGCGTATGGCAGGGCTTACCGTTTGTGGCTTGCATTCCGATCTGGCTGGCCTGGAGCGGGTCATAATAGTGAAACCATAAATTCCGTGGGGCAAAAAAACAGTTGGAATAGAACGAGGTAGAGGGTACTTTCTGCCTAGAGATTCAAGCCTCTGATGAGATTTCGCAGATGTTGTTGGCATCTGCTGGAGATTGAAGGGGNGGAAGCGCAGCTTCCAAATTGTGGTCCTGAGGGGCAGGGCCGATTGGGTGATGCAATGGCTCACAGCGATACCAAGGTTCGTTGAGAGCNGAGCACCCGGATAATTTCAATCATGACTGATTGCNTCTTTCGCAGGAGGGACGCATTGGACATGGATTGCTAACATGTGGCTGACATCGCGCAATTTGTAATGCCTGACGCATGATTATAAGAGGCAATTCGCCGATACTTGGGCAGGATGCTTCGCGGACTTTCCCCGCGCGGGAAAGAATGCGCGCTGTTCTGTTCTTACATTGAACTATTTGTATAGATGGTAGACAGAGCCGGAGAACCATGAGGCAAGGTCAGAACCCAAAGCGCTCACGCGGGCGTGGTCGTAAACCCCAAAACACACTCAGCCGTAATATGGAGAGCAATGGCCCGGACGTAAAAATCCGAGGTACAGCGGTTCATATTTTTGAGAAGTACCAGGCTTTGGCGCGGGATGCCCAAACATCGGGCGACCGTATCGGGGCGGAAAGCTATTTCCAGTATGCCGAGCATTACCACCGTTTGATTGTTGCCGCCCAGGCGCAGCAAGAACAGCACCGGCAGGAAAATCAGCCACGTCATAATGGAAATGGTCGCGACGATCAGGATAATGACGGGGACGATAATGGCGCGGAGCGGAGTGCACGCGGCAACCCGGCTGTTGATAGAAGNAATGGGTCTGCTGATGAACCATCAGACAACGGGAANGATGNNGACGAAAATGTGGATGCGCCTGCCGCGCAAAGCANTGCGGCGGATGCGAGTGGCGATGAGGGGGAGGAGAAGCCTGCTCCCCGGCGTCGGGCACCGCGTCGGCGGCGGACCCCAAAAGCGGACGGAGCGGACCGGCCTGCACCGGAAGATGTTGACGCGTAAGCGGATGNNACAGAAAAATCTGGAAAAGGGTCGGTTTTACCGGCCCTTTTTTTGTTTTTTGAGTGTTCGCGAGAGGTCGCTCTCTTGTGTTGCGTAGAGGCAACACCCATATATGGGGAGACGATGCCTCCGAGAGGGTCGTCAACGATTTGTCCGCCTCTCTTCACTAGAGTGGGTGTGAAGCGCTGACTTGAGACGCGGGACGGGCAGATGCGTTTGGTCATTGATCTGGGCCATGTTTCGTCCGCGTGATTAGGTTCATCCTGATGAACAGGCCAAAGGCGGTCATTTGTGCCAATGTCTGGAAACGGATCCAGACTGGGCGGGTGATACGTGCTTAGAAGGGGTTCGTAATGGATCTAGAAAAATATACTGATCGAAGCCGTGGTTTCGTTCAATCCGCGCAGGGGCTTGCTCTGCGGTCAGGACATCAGCGGTTTACNCCGGAACATCTCCTTAAAGTTTTGCTCGATGATAGCGAGGGGCTTGCGGCTAACCTCATNCGTGCGGCTGGCGGTCGCCCGGAGCTTGCGTTGCAAGCTGTCGAGGCCGCACTTCAAAAAATGCCGAAAGTCGAGGGTAGTGGCGCGGGGCAGATTTATCTGGCCCCGGAAACAGCCCGGGTTTTTGAACAAGCAGAACAGGTTGCCAAAAAGGCTGGTGATTCTTATGTCACGGCGGAGCGTTTGCTGCTTGCACTTGCTGTGGAGCAAGGCACTGATGCCGCCAAAANTCTCAAAGATGCGGGCGTTACGGCGCAGAAACTCAATGAAGCCATTAACTCGGTGAGAAAAGGCCGGACGGCAGATAGCGCATCTGCGGAAGACAGCTATGACGCACTNAAAAAATATGCGCGTGACCTGACTGAGGACGCGAGCGAAGGACGGCTTGACCCTGTGATCGGGCGTGATGAAGAAATACGGCGCTCCATACAGGTTCTGTCCCGGCGGACAAAAAACAATCCGGTGCTGATCGGTGAACCCGGTGTCGGTAAAACAGCCATTGCTGAANGGCTGGCGCTGCGGATTGTGAACGGGGATGTACCTGAAAGNCTCCGCGACAAGAAATTGTTGTCCCTCGACATGGGCGCGCTTATTGCCGGTGCCAAATATCGCGGTGAGTTTGAAGAACGTCTTAAAGCGGTGCTGAACGAAGTTGGTTCGGCGGATGGCGGTATCATCCTTTTTATTGATGAAATGCATACGCTTGTCGGCGCGGGCAAAACAGATGGCGCAATGGATGCGTCCAATTTGCTGAAGCCNGCGTTGGCACGTGGTGAATTGCATTGTGTGGGCGCGACGACGCTTGATGAATATCGCAAACATGTCGAAAAAGATGCCGCGCTTGCCCGTCGCTTCCAGCCCATTTTTGTTGAAGAGCCAACGGTAGAGGATTCCATTTCCATTCTGCGTGGCCTGAAAGAAAAATATGAACTGCACCACGGGGTGCGCATCTCTGACGCGGCTCTGGTTGCCTCTGCAACATTGTCGGATCGCTATATTTCGGACCGGTTTTTGCCGGACAAGGCGATTGATCTGATGGACGAGGCGGCCAGTCGTCTGCGGATGCAGGTTGATTCCAAACCAGAAGAGCTTGATGAGCTTGATCGACGGATCATTCAGCTGAAGATCGAGCGTGAAGCGCTGAAGAAGGAGACGGACCCAGCCAGCCAGGATCGTNTGCAGAAATTGGAACAGGAGCTTGCTGACCTTGAATCAAAGTCGGCGTCGGTGACGGCGGTTTGGCAGCGCGACAAGGAGAAGCTCGGTCGTGCGCAGAAGGTTCAAGAAGAACTCGACGCGGCACGTAACGAACTGGTGCAGGCGCAACGAAGCGGCAATCTGGAGCGAGCCAGTGAACTTTCGTATGGCGTGATTCCCGGCCTTGAGAAGCAATTGGCTNAAAAGTCGGATGATNATGGCGCTATGGTTGAGGAAACCGTGAGCGCAACCCATATCGCGCAGGTTGTTTCGCGGTGGACCGGTATTCCCGTGGACAAGATGCTGGAAGGCGAACGGGAAAAACTGCTTCAGATGGAGGCAGGACTTTCCGCGCGCGTTATCGGGCAGGCCGAAGCTGTGAGTGCGGTTTCGCGTGCAGTACGCCGGGCGCGCGCCGGGTTGCAAGACCCGGGACGACCCATCGGGTCCTTCATGTTCCTTGGGCCCACGGGTGTGGGTAAGACGGAATTGACGAAGGCGCTTGCCGACTTTCTGTTTGATGACGATCAGGCAATCTGCCGTTTGGATATGTCGGAATATATGGAGAAGCATTCGGTATCACGTCTGATCGGGGCCCCGCCTGGCTATGTCGGGTATGAGGAAGGGGGTGCCCTTACCGAAGCGGTTCGTCGCAGGCCTTANCAGGTTGTCCTNTTTGACGAAATTGAGAAGGCGCACCCGGATGTCTTCAACGTATTNTTGCAGGTGCTTGATGATGGCCGGCTGACGGATGGTCAAGGGCGTACTGTTGATTTCAAGAACACGCTNATCATCATGACATCGAATCTCGGGGCCGAATATCTTGCGGATCAGAAAGAAGGCGAAGATACAGGCGCAGTGCGTGAGCAGGTAATGGACGTCGTGCGGTCGCGCTTCCGGCCGGAGTTTCTCAATCGGCTGGATGAGATTCTGCTTTTCCACCGACTCACGAGACCGCAGATGGATGGCATTGTCGCTATTCAGATGAAACGGCTGGATGCGCTGCTGGAGGACCGGCAGATCACGCTCACGCTCGATGATGCGGCGCGGCATTGGCTTGCTGACAAAGGGTACGATCCTGTCTATGGCGCGCGACCTTTGAAGCGAATCATTCAACGCAATGTTCAGGACCCGCTGGCGGATCTGTTGCTTGAAGGCGCTATCAAGGATGGCGAGAGCGTTGAAGTGACGGCAGGCGCGGGCGGCCTCGTTATTAATGGTCACGAAGTGGCGCAGGCNGCGGAGTAGTTTCTGTCTCTTCGGAAAAAAGGCCGGGCATTGCCCGGCCTTTTGNCGTTTCTGATTGGTTCTTTCGCCCTCATTCACTCTTCTCTAGGCTAATCCCTTTCATGGGATAGGCGTGTTTCGGNGAAGATGAGATGAAGAAAATTGTTTTCNGTCTGCTTGCTGTGCTGGNGTTGGGTGCGGTGGCGGGCTTTNATTATCTTGACCGCCAGTCGAACGGCATTGTCGGTTTTTATGTCTGGAAAACTATGTCAGGGGTGGAGGCAGTCAGTGGCCGTGCCGCCGTAAATGACATTTCCCTCTACTANGAGACGTTTGGTCAGCAAAATGATGCTGTNCCACCAGTGTTGATTATGCACGGTGGCACCGCTTTTCTTGAGACCATGCATCATCAGATCAGTGCATTGGCNGCGTCGCGGTTTGTCATTGCGCCAGATAGCCGTGCGCATGGACGTTCAAGTGATTCTGATGGGGTGGACCTGACCTATGCATTGATGGCTGATGACATGGTGGGACTGCTTGACCAGTTGGGCATTNAGAAAGTCGACATTGTCGGCTGGAGTGATGGTGGCAATATCGGCCTGGATATGGCGTTGCGCCATCCTGCGCGGGTCAATCGTCTGGTGATGTACGGATCNAACTTTCATTTTTCAGGCACAGGGGGTGACCTCGCCTCCGATATTGATGCTGATTCTGATGNTTGGGCTCCTGTTCGCTCCTTCTACAAGGACGTCGCTGCGGATCCNGANCACTGGCCTGTCTTTCTTGGGAAGGTGGTTGCCATGTGGCGTGCGTATCCCCGATTCGCTGTTGATGAGCTTGGGGCTGNCGAAGCGCCGACGCTGGTTATGGNGGGGGAGTTTGATTCTATCGAGGATGCGCATACCCGGGAAATGGCGTCGGCTATTCCGGGGGCAAANCTCATNATTGTTGAGGGGGAAGATCATTACGCACCGCTTATGGCGCCAGAGAAAGTAACGCCTGCGATCATCGCCTTTCTTCGTTGACCCTTTTCAGGGGGCGTGACCAAGAAAAAACCCGCCTTCAGGAAAGGCGGGTTTTGTTTCTTGGCGGGTTTGGCTTTTCGCTTAGTTGCCGATA
>PAZY01000002.1 GCA_002715765.1 Rhodobiaceae bacterium
GCGGCAGCACTTGGCAGAGACGGTGTCAATTTTGAGGCCTTCGATCCCCCTGCCCGCGATGCGTTGGCCACCCTGCGCGCCAGAATTGATGTAAGTGTCGCAGAGCCATATGCCACAGCCTATCCCGCATCATGGGGAAGTGCTGTGCATGTGACACTGGCAAGTGGCGAGGTGCTGACGCAGCGCAGAACCAATGCGAAAGGTGATCCGGAGGAGCCGTTGTCGCAGGCGGAGATGGTGGCGAAAGCGGAGATGCTGCTCGCACATGCAGGCGTTGAACAGCCATCATCCTTTATCAACGCCGTCTTGAACCTTGCGACAGCATCAAGCTTGCCTGATTTGCCGGTTGGTCTCTGACACGTCGAAAGAAACGGGCGGTCAGGACCGCCCGTTTGCTGTGGCTTTTCATTCAATCGAAAGAAAGCACGTCTGCCGAAAGGATGTGCTTACGGCGCCAGATAAGTGAGATAGGCCTGCGCGGCGGCACCGACAAGAATGGAACCCCAAATCCAGCTTGTGCGGAAAAGAAAACCCCGCTTGCCTTTCGCTTCCACCGACGCGACAGCTGCCCCGACAGATGCATCGTTTGAGCCTGCCTCTCCCGACGTTTCAGCTTCGCTTGGCGCAGGCGCGACCGGCATCGGCATCCGGGCTTCTGAAAGGCCGGAGAAAAATACATAAGTGCCCAGAATGACCATCGTCACAGCTGGAACCCACCATTGAGTGAAATCGACTTCCATAACCCTACCAACTCATTTTTCTTGTTACGTCCCCCCCGGGGCGTACGCGGAACTCGTTGGCGGCATTGTGACAAACTGCAAAGAGCTTGGCAAAGCCCAATTCTTACCAATTTCTTCACCTCAATGAGAGAAGATGGGAGGGTTAACCTTGTTTTTGCGCAACCAGACTGATTGTTTTTCAAGGTGCGCAGGTCGGACGGAGGAAAACGATGCCACATGAAAATCGTGAAATCGTATTTTCAATGAGCGAATTTATGGACGCCCTGCTGCGCTATAGCGAAATGCGTGGCGGAATTCGTTATCGGACGCACCAGATCCGCAAGGCAGGTGTCGATCCGGACAAGGGTGGCATCGTGGAACTGACCTTCGAGGACACCGAGAAACTGCGTTTCTCTGAAGCGGATATTCTCTCAGGATTGATCGCCTATTGTATTGAGCACAACGTCCCTTTGCCCGCGCGCGCGGGAAAGAAAGTCCGGGTGAACGATGATGGTGTCACTTTGCATATTGAGAGCAAAACAGACTGGGTGGCACCGGTCCCCTTGCCTATCCGCATGGGGGCTGTTCCCGCCTGAATTTTGTTTACCCCCCATCTGAATTTTATTTACCCAACGCATAGTTTTCTTTGTACCTGCGGAAGTTATTTGCTAAAGGGTGCCTCTGACTTCGACCTTGACGACCTTGAGTCGTCCATCTCGTGGAGGGGTGGCCGAGTGGTTGAAGGCACCGGTCTTGAAAACCGGCAGGCGTGCAAGCGTCTCGTGGGTTCGAATCCCACCCCCTCCGCCATTTCCCGACAGCCATTTCTGGAAGACCCCGACGAACGGGGGCGGGACAACCTTCCCGAACCAGACCTGTTTCAGGCGAGGAAAGAAATGCCAGTCCAAAATTTGAACGTCGATATTCCCTCCCTTGAAGCCGTGAGGCATTGGCGAGATTGAGCGCAATCAACCAGGTTGCAGTATTTTGCGCTTGCCGTCACAGACATGTGATACGGCGGGTGCCGGTCGATGCGCTAAAAACTGCAGCCTTTCCGGGACAACACCGCTCATCGCNAAGTCCGACGCATGCNCCCATCCGAATGCGCGAACAGGTGTCTCCACGNAACACACGGCAGCTAACCGGCATNCGCCCACAAAAGGAGGTTCACCATGTTTGTAGTGACACTCAAATTCGACAGAAACAAAGATCAGGCAGCCCAACACATGGCCGCTCATAACGCCTGGATTCAAAGCGGCTTTGATGATGGTGTTTTTCTGCTGGTGGGCGGCCTGCAACCTAAAACCGGTGGTGCCGTGATAGCTTTCAACACATCACGCGAAGACCTGGAACGCCGGGTGCAGGAAGACCCGTTCGTCAAAGAGGNAATTGTTCNCGCAGATATCATTGAAATATCNCCGGCGCGGCTGGATGACCGTTTGTCTTTCATCCGGTCCGACACCTAGGTCAGTGATAAGCCGCGTGATCTTCTAATCCCGCGGCTTCCGCCCTCGCTTCATCGCCTGGTCTCCGGCNTTTCCNCNTTTGCGTGGCGCGGCCTTTCCACCAGGCTTACCNGTTTTCTTTCCNGCAAACCGTGAAGCCCCTCTGGTGCCCGGGCGNCTCTCGTCCTTGCGGAANGGTTTGCGTTCGTCCGTGCCGGACCCNGCTGATTTCTCCCCGCCCGNTGTTTCATCGCGGGGGCGATGCTTGCGAACCTTGACCGCATCTTCGCGCGTTTTNCGCGCCGCATTTTTCTGCGCGCGGGTCCATTTCTGCTTTTTNGCTCCGGCGCTTCCCGCGCGTTTCNGTGCNCGGGGCTCAGGGCGATATTCCAGCTCTTCAGGTTCGATCCGGTCTTCATCAANCTGGGTGATGATGGAAGGTTTTGATTTCCTGGCAAGAGGTCCGGCTACTGCGGGATCTGTGTCCGTCGTTTCCGCTTCGCGCTTGCGAACACGTTCCGGCTTTGCACGAATGAGATCGTCAAGCTCCGGTGTCCAGCCTTCTTCGNGCACGTCGTCCTTTTTGGGAGCAGCCTTCCTTGNGCGNTCCTTATTGTCAGTCGGTCGTGGAGCGGAAGGCGTGTTCCCGTCAGCCGGGCTGATGCGGATTGATTTTTCACCACCACCCGATGCCGCAACGCCACGCATGAAGCGATCTGCATCCTGCGCCTTGATTTCAAACAGGGTTTCCTTTTCGCCAATCTTGATGGAGCCAACTTCACGTTTGGTGACATGTCCTAAACGACAGATGATTGGCAGCAGCCAGCGGGGTTCCGCTCGCTCCTTGCGTCCGGCAGTCATTTTAAACCAGACGCTTTCGCCAAACGCCTCGCGGGGCTCGCGGTCTTCACGCCGCTCTGAACGATCACGTCCCTTGCGAGGGGGCTCGTCCACCATNGGTGCGTCAAGAAGGTCCTCTGCGGAGGGGAGCTCAGCCTGACATTTGGCAATATAGGCAGCGGCAACCTGCTCTGGCCCGAAACGCTCCAGCAATTGCCGGGCAAAGGAAAACGTCTCTTCATCATATTGCGCCGACAGGATGGGCGCGGTGAGAAAGCGTTCCGTGTCCTTTGTGCGAATTTCCTCAAGGCTGGGAGCCGCCCCCCAGGAAGCTTCAATGCGGGCACCCTGCAACAGCCGTTGTGCGCGCCGACGCATTGTGTGCGGGACAATAAGAGCACAGACGCCCTTCTGGCCCGCCCGCCCGGTGCGGCCGCTGCGGTGCTTCAATACATCGGCATTGGTCGGCAGATCCGCGTGGATGACAAGCTCAAGCCCCGGAAGATCGATCCCGCGTGCAGCCACATCGGTCGCAATACAGACCCGCGCCCGCCCGTCGCGCATGGCCTGAAGCGCATGGGTACGTTCGCTCTGACTGAGTTCGCCGGAGAGAGCNACAACGGAGAAGCCGCGATTGCCGAAACGGCTCGCCATCCGGTTAACTTCCTGTCGGGTTTTGCAAAACACGATGGCGCTTTGTGCGTCAAAAAACCGGAGTACATTGATAACGGAATTTTCGCGGTCGTTCGGCGCGACGGAAAATGCGCGATATTCAATGTCACTGTGTTGCGCTCTCTCTGAAACGGTTGAAATGCGCAACGCATCTTTCTGATAACGCTTGGCCATATTCGCGATGCCACGGGGAACCGTCGCAGAGAACATGAGTGTCCGACGTGTGTCTGGCGCAGTGTCCAGAATAAATTCAAGGTCCTCACGAAAGCCGAAATCCAGCATCTCGTCNGCCTCGTCAAGTATGACGGCTTTCATCGCAGACATGTCGAGCGCCCCGCGCTCAATATGATCCCGCAGGCGACCAGGCGTACCAACAACAATATGGCAGCCACGCTGCAATGCGCGGCGCTCTGAACGCGCATCCATTCCCCCGACACAGGAGGCGATCTGCCCCCCGGCTTCTGCGAAAAGCCAGATTAGCTCTCGTTCAACCTGAAGGGCCAATTCCCGGGTAGGCGCGACAACGAGTGCCAGCGGCAGATCTGCCCGATCAAACCGTTCCCCGTCCTCAAGCAATGTTGGCGCGACGGCCAGACCAAAGGCAACGGTNTTGCCAGAGCCCGTCTGCGCAGAGACAAGAAGGTCGGCATTTTGGGTTTCAGGCGCAATGACAGCCTGCTGAACTTCTGTCAGGCCGGCATAGCCCTTCTTCTCGATAGCGCGTGCGAGGGCGGGAATAATATTCTGAGGCAAAGCCATGGGGGATGTGCTTCCATGAGTGGCGGTTGGAAGTCCCCATTTTATGGGGCCAACGGCAAACCGCGGGTATAAAGGGAATTGCCGCCCAAGCCAACGATATTTCACAGCGGCGACCGCGACATTTGTGCAGACATGTGCAGCAAACGCCCAGAATTAGACAGCTTCTTCCGCCACCACGATGGTAAGTTGCGGAAATCAAAGCTTTTTATCCACAAACTTGAAAGGGATTAAGATGGCGAGCGAGAGACAGTTCGATATTGTTGTCTATGGTGCAACGGGGTTCACAGGCCGCCTGGTTGCAGAATACCTGTCCAAACAATATGCGGACGGTACGGTCAAATGGGCAATGGCAGGCCGCAGCGCGCAAAAACTCGAAGAAGTTCGGGACCTGATTGGCGCTCCCAAAACCACCCCCTTGATTGCCGCTGACGCCAGTGATCCGGCCGCCCTGAAAGCAATGGTTGAGAGCACGAAAGTCGTTCTGACCACCGTGGGTCCGTATCAGCTCTACGGGGCACCACTGGTTGCAGCCTGTGCCGCCGCCGGCACCGACTATGTGGACTTGTGTGGTGAAGTTCCTTTCATGCGTCAGATGATTGATGCCCTGCAGGAAGCAGCGCAAAAATCAGGGGCGCGTATCGTCTTCTCCTGCGGCTTTGATTCCATTCCGTTCGACCTTGGTGTTTTTTTCCTGCAGGAGCAGGCCAAGGCAAAGTTTGGGCAGCCGGTACCACGCGTAAAAGGTCGCGTCCGGGCCATGAACGGCACCCTGTCCGGCGGGACGGCCGCCAGTGGTCGCGCAACCATGGAAGCCGCAGCAAAAGACAAAACCATTATGGGGTACCTGTTTGACCCCTATTCACTTGCGCCAGGCACAAAAGGTGTGGCGCAGCCGGATGGTCAGACCCCTCATGAGGACAAGGCCCTGGGCTCCTGGGTAGCGCCGTTCTTTATGGCTGTGATCAACACCAAAAACGTCCATCGTTCAAACTTTCTTCTGAACAATGCCTATGGTGCTGATTTTGCGTATGACGAGATGATGTTGACTGGCCCCGGCGAGAAAGGGAAGCAGACCGCAGATTTCATTGCAAACAACGATATGATGGGCGGCGATGACGTTCCACAACCCGGCGAAGGCCCTTCCAAGGAAGAGCGTGAAGCCGGAAATTACGATGTTCTGTTTGTCGGTGAAGGGCCAGACGGAAAAACGATCAAGGTCGGCGTGACCGGCGACAAGGATCCCGGCTATGGCTCAACATCGAAAATGATTGCCGAGAGCGCTATTTGTCTGGCGAACGACGTACCGGATCTCAAAGGTGGATTTTGGACAACAGCTCCCGCCTTCGGCATGAAACTGGTTGAACGCCTGCGTGCAAACGCCGGGCTGACTTTCGAAGTCGAAGGTTAAGCATAGCGGTTGATGATGGAACGAAGGGCGGCAGGGAATGCCGCCCTTTTTGTTTGTCACGACCGCCGCCGCCGGAAGCGTTGCAGCAGCATTACATAGCCAAGTACGCCACCCAACAGCGCCGGTAGAATGACTGCAAGCAGCAAAAGGTCACGGGGAAGTCGCCCGATAAGCTGGCTGATCATGTTCCACTTGTGGAGGAAAGAGAAGGAATAGGCCTCCACAAGGGCGGCATCACTGATCCTGTCCACCAGTACGCCACTGGCGGGATCAACAAACAGACGGTCCTGTGCATAATCGATGCGCCACACGGGAAGCCGTTTGTTGCGGAAATCATAGTCAGGACCGAAATGCGTGACCAATTGACTACTCTCAACCAGTTCGGTGGATCGCCCGCTCAGCCGGGTTGAAAAATGTAACGCCATATCATGGTCATCAAGATCTGAAAGAGTGCCATCCATGGCATTGAAGTAGAGAGCAGGCTTTTCAATCGGCTGCCCTTTGTACCGGCTTTCCCTGTCCAGTCCCTGGCCATGCCGCCCCATGGGAAGACCCACCCGGTAAAGTAAGACATCGCCAGGTCCCGCCAGAAGGGTGACATTGTTGATGGGTGTGTCAGCGAAACCGGTCATCCATTGCGTGTTGCGACCAAGACGGTTCGCTGACAGGTCCATGGCTGGCCCCAGCTCCAGTCCCTTTTGTGTATCCGCAGTGCTTTGTTGCAGCAGATGATATGTGCCGCTCGCGGTAAACAGGAGGATGGGCAACCAGATGCCGTATGAAATCAACCGGTGCCAGCGCCGCTGCGGAGGCAATGTCCGGTTTTTCAGAACAAGGATCATGGCCGTGCCTGTGGCAGCCATCGTGAACAGGGAGAGCAACAGAACAAGCATGATAACAAGGCGCGCATTCTCGACTCCATCCAGCCAGGACCATGTATGCAAGAGTGCGAAGAAAGCCTGAAGACCACTCTTCCACTCGTTTGACAGACTGCCAAGTGCACCGAACTCCGTATAAATAAAGGCAGTCAATTGATCGTCGGTATCGAATGTTACACGGTAAACAGGCAAGAGCCGGTTGACCCAGGGGTAGTTCGCATCAAACGAGGTCTGAAATGATACATCACGGATAGGCGTGCTCTGCTCACCTGAATAATATCTGGCAAGCCATATCGCCTGAGCTTTGTCGTGGCCTGGAATTTCCAATCCGCTGGCAAGCTCAAAATACCGGCGGGGTTCGTAATTGTCCGTCGTGACTTGAAGCAACGGCCCTCTCTGGCCCGGGACAATTTTCACCATGTTAGCATGGGTAATGTTGTTTTGGGCCAGCACTTGGGGAACAGCCTGAACACTCTCGGCTGTCATGGTGATTTGGGGTGGAAAGAACGAGGCCGCTTGCGGCCCCGTCCATGTCATGAGGATATGAAGCAATCCCGAGCCGGCGAAGAGAACCAGCGCAATACCGCCTGTCCACCCTGCCAGATTGTGCCACTTCATACTGAGTGCGCTGAGGTTGCGAGTTTTACGCATGTTTTTTCCTCAGAACTGAACGCGCACGCCGGCGAAGAAGCGACGTCCCTCACCCGGATAGAAAACAGATGTATTCCCTGCCCCGTTCACAATCGTACTGAATGTTGAGATAAATTCCTGGTCCAGCAGGTTGCGCCCGTCAACAAAGAGATGAATATCCGAGGTCACATCATAGCCGGCGTTGAAGCCGATAATGCCATAACCCGGTGTCTCGATCGTNTTGGNAAAATCCACATCAGCATCGCTTGAGAGCTCCCAGTCAACGGCCACATGCCAATCGCTCTGGTCGTANCGCAATTCTGTCTGGTAGAAGTGCTTGGGCTGGCCCGCGATATCATTGTTACGGAACTGCACATCACCATCAAAATAGTAGTCGCTATAGGTATACGCATTCCGCCATTGCAATTGGTCGCCTTCGCGCGCAATGCCGTCTGCAAGGANNACATCAAAGCCCAGTTCAACCCCTTGGTGAACCGTGTCACCGGCATTGAATGTGGAAGCGGGAATGCTNGGACCAGTGGTGAATTGCAGNAGTTCATCTTTCAGCCATGCACGGTAGATACTGACATCCCATGCAAAACGTCCGCTGGNNCCGCGCGTTCCAATTTCTGCCGTCCATGCCTCCTGTGCATCAACCGGGGTGAAGCCGACCGTCCCGCCTTGTGTCAGTTCGGTAAACGTCGGTGCTTCGTGAGACTTGCTGACATTCGCGAACAGTTGCACGTTTTCAGATGGTTCGTACANGACACCAAGCTTGGGGTTTACCGAAATNTACGTCTTGCCGTCGCTCTCGTTNGGGCGCACATGGTCTTCNACTTCACGCGTGGACCAGGTNAATTGCGCACCTGTCACCAAAGCCCANGCGGGAGTGACATAGAAACTGTTNTCGCCATAAAGCGAAACATTGCGGGATGTTTGATCCGCATCGGCAAGAAGCGCGCCGCGTGATCCCCCAATATTCTGGAAAACCTTGGCGTCAACCTCACCAAAATGGCTGGTCACACCCAGGCGATAGACGTTGCGATGTCCCGACAATTGGTATTCGCCCGAACCTTGCGCAAAGAAACCATAGTCAACGCTTTCCTGATCGATCACCCCCACGAAAGGTGTGATGGGATGAAACAGATCTTTGACATTAACGAAAGCACCGATATCAACACTGTCATCATCCCCGACGTTAAACGTCGTTTTGTTGGCCAACCGTACAGAACGAATGTCACGCTGTTGGTCGGCTGTGATCGACGACGGGTCTGCAGCCTCCCGATTGTTGAGCGCTGTTTGAAGGCTCACACTGCCTGGCAATTCCTGATCCAGAACATTTGCCGAAAGATAAAAGCGTGTTTCAGCTCCTTCTGAAAGANCTTGCCCGAAATTGCCGTTGAACTTGATATTCTCCTGATCATCATGTTCGCGGAAGCCGTCACTGGTGGTTGTGGTCAGGCTGGCAAAATAGTCCGACCCNTCAAAAACCCGCCCGGACTGATAATTGGCGCGATANGTGCTTTCCGAGCNCGCTTCAAAACGCACCTGATNGCCGGGGTTGGAATGACCGGTTTTGCTGACAATATTGATGGCACCGCCCAGGCTTGAACTNCCATACTGAAGGGCATTGGCCCCTTTGAAGACTTCCAGACGTTGTGTGGCCAGACTGTCAGCCTCCTGAAAGTCAGCNGAGCCGTCCGCCAGATTNAAGGGAATGCCATCCTGCAGGAGTGTCAAACCGCGCAGGTGAAAGCCGCGCGAAAGGCCGGAACCTCTGATGGAAAGACGAACTTCTTCTCCAAATCGCTGNTGCGCATAGACACCCGGTGTGAGCGAAAGCGTATCTTCGAAGCTGACAGAGTAACGGTCTTCAAACGCTTCAGCCGGGACGACAGCAACACCCCCCGGTGTGCGTTGGATAATCTCACGCGCCTCCGCATTGGACGGAACAGTGCGACTGCCACCAGCCAACGCGCCCTGCGCGGTGACGGTAAGCGGGTCGAGTGTGAGNTGCTCTTCTGCATGAGCAATGGACGTCAAAAAGGTGCTGGCGCAAAGAATGCGCAACAAGGATGTTGAACGGGACATATAAAAGCCTCNNACATTGAAAATGAGGACGCNCAAGTGGGGCCATAAGCGCACCAGAAGGCATCAAACAGGTTGGTCAATGATTAGGCTTGTTGGGGTGGGCCGCGCGTAAGTGTAGGTGCCGATACAATAAGACGAATGAGGTGCGTGCGATCCAATGCAGGGAGGAAAANCCGCTCCTCCTCCGGGTAGTTGACAAGTGTAACANTTGTTGANATAGCCGGTCCGGCACTGAACGCGACAAGATAGCAGAGCGCACATTGATANCNCGGGTGAGGCTCTGCCGGCACTTTCCCCTCTTCAAAGTCTGATCGGGAAACGATCTGCAATCCATCAGNGGTACACAGAAGGACATCNNCGTTCAGGGCAAAGAGAAGATCCTGTTCTGCCTGAGTAAGGNTNTCAAAACTTTGNCCACTCATCCCATAGGCGAGCGAGAGCGGCAGCATTGCATTCACAAAAAGTGCAAACGCTGCCAGANCCCCGAAAAATCTTAATTTGCCCTCTACCCACATGATTGCTGATTACGAAATCTNTCTGCGATTGGCAATCGGTTCCTCATCAAAAATAGTTCAGATGGAGAATATGCCGCGGATAGCGGTCCCCTTCTCGCGCCAAAGGCATGGTGAACGCGGCAAGCAATAATCTGCGTCCGGACAGAACGAGGAGAAGCTGGGNGCCAGCATAGCCTGTCGCGCGATGGAAGAATTAAANAAGTAAACACCATGAGAAGATNTATATTTTACTTAAAAATTCCCTAGCGGAANCCGTGGTTTCTNTAAGGGATNTTAATGNCCGACAAATAGACCTCTTGCATATTCTGTTCTTTGCAATGGTTTCTTAAACGAAAGGTGTAATTCTCCACGTCTATTGAACTGGGAGCGTTGGGGCCTGTGTCAATCGATGTGGCGAAGGCATNTCAGNGGGGAAGAGCAGCGGTCTGCACCGTTGTCATATCCGTGTGCCTGCTTGCGGCAACGCTGATGGNTCCCGCCGCCGCGATGACACCGGGGGCTNCACCCAACCCGCAAGCGACCNCCACCAATCCCGANCTCGNCAACTACACCAATTGGAATTTCGAGGAACAAGGGGCAATCCGGCTGGTCTCTGGCTGGCGGGTGTTTCGCAACAAACTGCTCGCGCCGGAGCAACTGAGGGGATTTGACTGCAAAGGTGCCNCAACCGGNTATGCATCTGAGAGANTATCCTTGCCGGACGTATGGGGCCCGGCTCTCACAAGTACGGTNTCCAGCGGTCATGGGGTAGCAACCTATTGCATCGAACTGNACTTGCCACAAAGTGAAAGGTTTCTCGCCCTCCGCTTTGGAACNCTGCGAACAATTTCTCGCATCNCCGCCGTTTACCAGGGAGATGANGCCCATCTGGATGTCATACCGCTCTACCAGAACGGTGACCCNCTGCGCGCACCAAACGTTGAATCACTCAACCCTGCCGTTCCNNTCATCTCATTGCCTTATCGCGGTGAGCGTGTTCGGATTATTGTTCAGCTCGCCAACTATGTGCACAAACAAGGTGGNCTGATCGATGTACCCACGCTTGACTATTATAGTCGGCTGGATGCCCAGCAGCGGCGTGATGCATCCTTGCCGATGGCGCTCGTTCTTGTATTGCTTATGGTCTCAATCGGCACAGTGATCATTGGNCGGATGAGCGGAAATCAGATGCGGTACAATGTGTTCGCGTTTTTGACAGCTGCTTCTGCGTTCCGCGTGTTTTTCGTCAGTGATATCATNTGGGACTANTGGCCAAGCTTCCCGCTCAGTCGAAAATATGACTTTGAATATCTGTCGCTCTTTCTGGTGCTGCCGGCCTACTACATGTTCGTGGTCATGCTGCTCGGNCGNGANANAAACTGGTTTTTCTCAAAAATTGTTTANAGCGTCTCAGGTCTGTTCGCTTGCTTTGCTGTTTTTGCAGCGCCNTTTTTTGCTCCGGGAACTGTCACGCTGNTGCGTGAACCATTTCAGNTCTTCTGGATCATCAATGGNTTCGTCATCGCTTTCATCATTATCAGAGCGGTTGTTTTGGGCCGGGGNGAGAAGCTTGACGCNGTGATCGTTCTGTTCGCCGCCGNNGTAATGGCCGGGTATGAGCTGCTTTCTGTCTTCGGCCTTGTNCCCTTTTCGATGGAGTGGTCACAGCTTCTCGTATTGCTGGTAACCATGCTGCACGCCAGAGCCTTTGTTGTAAGTTTTCGCGGGGTTGAGGCAGAGCGCGACCAGTTGACCGAAAGCTTGCTGGAAGCGAATACAGCACTGGAGGGGCAGGCAACTGACCTTCGATTGGCTCTGAGACGCGCTGAAGAATCCTCCCGCGCCAAAAACGAGTTCCTCGCGACGATGAGCCATGAACTGCGTACACCACTTAACGCGATCATCGGCTTTTCAGAAGTGATGGAAAAAGAGGCTTTCGGTCCNCTGGAGAATAAACATTACAAGGACTATGTGAANGACATATACGGGTCCGGGCGACATCTTCTCTCGATCGTCAATGATATTCTGGATCTTGCCCGTATCGAATCCGGAAATGATGAGCTCTACGAAGACGAATTCGACCCGGTACTCGTNGTGGAGGCAATGCTTCGNATCGTNGGGCCACAGGCNGCCCTGAANAATATTANGTGTAATCTGGAATGCGCATCTGATCTGCCGATGTTGCACGCTGACCAGCGGAAATTTAAACAGATCCTGATCAACCTGCTGAATAACGCNATCAANTTCAATTTTGANGGAGGGCGCGTAACGGTCTCGATAGATATGGTCGACAACGGCCTNAAAATCGAGNTCAAGGACACCGGCATCGGCATGAACAAGGACGACATTCCTCGCGCCCTCGCTCGCTTCCAGCAAGTGGATAGCGAACTNGCGCGGCGTTACGAAGGGTTGGGGATTGGNCTGTCGCTGGTGGACGCATTATCGGAGCAGCACGGCGCCACCCTCGAAATCGAAAGCGAAATGGGTCTGGGNACCNGCGTGAGTGTTACCTTCCCCGAAAAACGCCTGCTCTTTCCTGCGCAAAAAGCTGCCATTTAGNAGCCGGTTTCTGGCTGCGCATCCCCACATCTGCTAGGTTTCATCCCATCGATATCAGAACAAGCCTTTCGCCGTCAGCGGCGAAACCGGTTGAAACATGTGGGTGTAAAGATGGCATTTGGAAAGCTCTTGATTGCGAATCGAGGGGAAATTGCCGTGCGAATTGCGCGGGCAGCAAACGAGTTAGGGCTCAAAACTGTTGCCCTTTTCGCCGAGGATGACAGCCAGTCCGGGCATGTATATGCCGCCGATGAAGCAATCGCGCTCAANGGGTCAGGCGCAGGGAGCTATCTCGATATCGCGGGAATTATAGCGGCCGCGCAAAAAGCGGGCTGTGACGCGATCCATCCGGGCTACGGNTTTTTAAGCGAGAATGTNGACTTTGCCCGGGCGTGCGCAGATGCGAACATAACTTTCGTTGGCCCTTCGCCAAAGGCTCTTTCTCTGTTCGGNGACAAAGCGGCAGCCCGNAAGCTTGCGGAGAAAGAGGGCGTCGCCCTCCTCCCCGGCACAAACAAGGCCACCAGTCTTGAGGACGTTCACGCCTTTTTTGACAAACTTGGCACTTCCGCTGCAGTAATGATTAAGGCTTTGGCGGGGGGCGGCGGGCGCGGTATGCGCCCGGTACTGGCGAAAGGCGACATTGATGAGGCCTATGCACGGTGCCAGTCCGAAGCCCAGGCAGCCATTGGAAGTGATGCACTTTATGTCGAGCAACTGATCCGCAAGGCCCGCCACATCGAAATTCAGATTGTAGGCGATGGAAACAAAGTTATTCATCTGGGAGAACGTGAATGCTCTTTGCAACGCCGTCGCCAGAAGCTGATGGAGATTGCACCGAGCCCGAGCCTGACGCCTGACCTGCGGGCAACGCTTGCAGAGGCTGCTTGCACGCTTGCGACCGCCGCCCAGTACAACAATATCGGAACGTTTGAGTTTCTCGTCGATGAGGAAAGCGGACAATATGCCTTTATGGAGGCCAACCCGCGCGTGCAGGTCGAGCACACGGTCACAGAGGAAGTAACCGGCATTGATCTGGTAAAAACACAGATCGAAATTGCCGCAGGTGCCACACTGGATGAGCTGGATTTGAGCGAGAGCGTTCTACCACGCGGCTTTGCCGTTCAGTACCGCATCAATATGGAGCGCATGAACGAGGACGGAGACGCAATACCGACCGGCGGTACAATTAGGAATTTCAACATGCCAACCGGTCCGGGCATTCGTGTCGATACGTTCGGGTATGCCGGATACACAACCAGTCCCAATTACGACAGCCTGTTGGCGAAGCTCATTGTGCATTCCCCGGCGCGCGATTATGCAAGCGTCGTCAAGAGAGCAAAACGGGCTCTCGATGAATTACAGATCGATGGTGTGGACACAAACCTGAATGTCTTCAGAAACCTGCTGGAAATGCCTGCATGTCTGGCCAACGAAATTACAACCGGTTTCATGGCAGACAATGCCGCCACATTGGCAAAGCCCCATCGGGGGAAGAGCGATCAATGGCTCCCCTCCTCAGCGGCTCATGAAGCATCGGCAAAAGCCGCAGACGGCCCTGCCGGTTCACTTCCTCTAACCTCACACCTGCAAGGTCGGGTCGTGAGTATCGATGTTGCCGAAGGCGCGAGCGTGGCAAAAGGACAGCAAATTGCGGTGCTCGAAGCGATGAAGATGGAGCATATCGTTACGGCAGCTGCAAGCGGTCTGGTCCTCAAGATTGCCGTGGCCGCGAACGACACGATCTTCGAAGGCGCACCTTTGATGTTTATCGAAGAAAAAGAAATGGGAGATCAGGAACAGATCACTCAGGACAAGGTGGATCTTGACCACATTCGGCCGGACCTGGCGGAGGTAATTGAACGTCATGAAATCGGCCTGGATCATCGCCGCCCCGATGCCGTGGCACGCCGCCGGAAACGCAACCAGCGCACGGCCCGGGAAAACATTGAAGACCTTTGCGATGAAGGATCATTCATTGAATACGGCGCACTGGTTCTGGCAGCACAAAGACGGCGGCGCAGCATGGAAGATCTCATTCGCATGAGCCCGGCAGACGGCATGATCACAGGTGTTGGTGCGATCAACGGTGAGCATTTTGGCGATGACGCGGCGCGCGCCATGATTATGTCATATGATTTCACGGTCTTTGCCGGCACCCAGGGGGCCATGAACCACAAAAAGACAGACCGCATGCTGGAGCTTGCCCATCAATGGCAATTGCCGCTGGTCCTGTTCGGGGAAGGTGGTGGTGGCCGCCCGGGTGATACAGATACGGCAGGTGTGGCAGGGCTTGATGTCACAACGTTCAAAAAATTTGCCGAGCTGAGCGGCAAAGTGCCCATCATCTCCGTCGTATCGGGACGTTGTTTTGCGGGCAACGCTGCAATGGTTGGTTGTAGTGACGTGATCATTGCAACAGCCGACAGCAATATCGGCATGGGTGGCCCCGCAATGATCGAAGGCGGCGGTCTTGGTGTTTACAAGCCGGAGGATATTGGCCCGATCAGCGTGCAGACCGCAAACGGTGTGGTGGATATCGCTGTGAGCGACGAACAGGAAGCCGTTGCAGCAGCCAAAAAGTATCTCTCCTATTTTCAGGGAAATGTCGAAACCTGGGAGGCGGAAGATCAACGGGAACTGCGCCATCTGATACCGGAAAACAGGCTGCGTGCTTATGATGTGCGGACAGTGATCAACACACTTGCAGACAAGGAGAGTGTTCTCGAACTACGAAAAGATTTTGGCATCGGTATTCTGACCTGTCTGATACGTGTAGAAGGTCGCCCGATGGGGCTGATTGCAAATAATCCGTACCATCTGGGTGGTGCCATCGATGCCGATGCGGCAGACAAGACCGCGCGCTTCATGCAATTGTGCGAGGCGTTCGGTCTGCCTATCCTGTCACTTTGTGACACGCCGGGCTTCATGGTGGGCCCGGACGTAGAAGCAACAGCCCAGGTCCGTCATGTATCCCGCATGTTTGTGACGGCGGCAAACCTGTCGATCCCATTCTTCACCATCGTGCTCCGCAAGGGGTACGGGCTGGGTGCGCAAGCCATGACCGGTGGCACATTCCACGCCCCGTTCTTCAACGTTGCCTGGCCCACGGGAGAGTTCGGTGGCATGGGTCTGGAAGGTGCGGTTCAACTGGGCTATCGCCGGGAAATGGAGGCGATCGAAGACGAAGCAGAACGCAAAGCCTTCTACGACAAAATGGTTGCCAAGTATTATGAGAACGGAAAAGCCATCAACATGGCATCCTTTCTGGAAATTGATGGTGTTATTGACCCATATGAAACAAGACACTGGGTTGTCCGTGGACTGAAATCCTTGCCGCCAAAACAGGCCGCAGAAGGGACCGGAAGAAATTTCATCGACACTTGGTGAGTTGCGAGAAGACACGTGGTGAGTTGCGAGAACAAGCCTTCAACAGGAGAGAAAATAGAGATGATCAGAAAATGTCATGAGGTTGACTACACCATTCTCGGCAACGACATGCAGCTGGTCGAAGTCGAACTCGACCCCGGTGAAACCGTCGTCGCGGAAGCTGGCGTCATGAACTATATGGAAGACGGGATTGAGTTTGAAACCCATCTGGGCGACGGCTCCGCGGCAGACGAAGGCATGCTGAGCAAACTCTTTTCTGCTGGCAAACGCATGATCACAGGGGAAAGCCTGTTCATGACGCACTTTACAAACCGCGGCACAAAAAAGGCTGTGGTGGCATTTGCGGCGCCATTTCCCGGAAAGATCATCGCAATCGACCAATCAAAGACCGGCGAGGTTTTGTGCCAGAAAGACTCATTTCTCGCCGCCGCGCTTGGCACAAATATCGGGATCGCTTTCCAGAAAAGACTGGGGACGGGTTTTTTCGGCGGTGAAGGGTTTGTTCTCCAGCGGTTGGTTGGTGACGGCATAGCCTTTGTGCACGCAGGCGGCACGATTGTGGAGAAGAAACTGAACGGTGAAAAATTGCGCGTGGATACCGGGTGCATTGTCGCGTTTACGCCCTCGCTGGATTACAAGATCGAGCGGGCTGGTGGCCTGAAGTCGATGATTTTTGGGGGCGAGGGAATTTTTCTCGCAAGTCTCCACGGCACCGGTACAGTTTGGCTGCAAAGCCTGCCCTTCTCGCGCCTGGCGGACCGGGTAATCGAACACGCACCCCGCATGGGCGGAAAAGATCAGGGTGAGGGCTCGGTGCTCGGCGGCACATCGCGTCTCTTTGAAAGTCGATAAGTCTCCGGCGCTAGGTTTGGGGCGCGGAGGGCCGACCGAGTTTGAAGGTCGCGCTGGCGCGGGCGACAACTTCACCATCTTCACGCCGAAGTTCAGCCTCTGCGAACGCAATTGATTTACCGCGGTGTCGCACCCAGCCTTCACCAATAAGGGTGCCGACATCTGCTCTTCCCAGAAAGCTTGTCTTTAGCTCCAGCGTGACTTGTGGTGTCGCCTCTTTGTTGGTGGAACGCACGGCATGTCCGCACAGCCCGTCCAGCATGGCAGACAGGAACCCGCCATAAATACGACCGCCACGATTGACAAAATTTTCGCCTGCAAAAAAGGAGGCTTTGATGTAACCCCGCTCGGGGTCAATCGCGAGGAGCTTTTTGCCAAGTGTGATGGCAGCCGGGCTTTCCCAGTCGTCTGATGGTGATTGCATAGTGATACCCGTCCGTCGGCGTGAGTGGGAACACCCGCTAGAAACGCGGTTTGGCCCGGGCAACATAGTCAGCCTGACACGTTGCATCCGCCTGAGACAATATTTCGTGTCCCTGCGCCGCGCAATGCCGGGCGGCATCAAAGCGGGCGACCCCTTTGTTTGTACAGGCTTTGATATCGGGGTCATAAAGAAAGATGCAGACAGCAACGATGTATCGTTTCTCGCACGGTAAGTCTCGCATGTAAGACTGTTCTTCAGCAGAACGACGGTCCCACCATGCTTGCGCATTTGTTTCATTTCCGGTGGTCTTGCTGTCCAGACACTCCGGAATGGTGTCGGCGACCACCGGTGCTGCAAACAAGGTCGAGACGGCTAAAGCCGAAAAACTCAACCCGATGATCATGACCAGCTTAATCAGGCACCAATGTCTCATATCTTCCCCCACCCCCTCAAAATCACGCCGTAACGCTTTCCCCGGAACGAGAAAGCATTATTCGTATGAAGCGGAAGAATGTAAATGCTTTGTACCATCTGCCTGGTACATCGCGCGGTTTAGAAGACAGGGGTAAAATTCGCTACATAAGTTGCCTCGCAAGCAGCTTTCTCCGGTGAAAGGATCTCGTGTCCCTGCGCGGCACAATGACGATCTGCGCGGTATCGGGCGACCCCCTTGTTCGTGCAACCTTTCAGGTCAGGGTCGTACAGAAAGACACAGATCGTGACGATGTATTTTTCCTCGCACGGCAGTTCCAGCATATAGCGTTGCTGTTCCGGCGTGCGGCGGTTCCACCAGTTGAGCCCTTCGGTCTGGTTGGCATCGGCAGCATTGTTCGTGCACAGGCGAACCTGCTCATACTGAGCCGCGACATCTTCAGGTAGATCGTCCAAAGGGTCAGCGCGAAGTCCCGGACAAGAAAAAACCAGGATCAAGCTGGCGAGTGCGAAGCGTGTAACGAACATGGTGACAATCTCCCGTATCAATGTCGGGAGGATGCCAGTTTTCTTCAAACAAGTAAATAAAAATTACTAGTTTTACAGGCGCCGCTGATAAAGAGCGAAGACCTTTTCCCAGACTGCTTCCGCCGCCTCCTCGACATAGGCGTCGCGCTCCGGGAAACAGAAGCCATGTCCTGTACCTGGCCATTGGTCCAGAGCGTAATCAACCTTGTGCGTGTCAAATTCGGCTTTGATATCCGGAATAACATTCTCGGGTACCCATCGGTCTTCGGCCGCAAAACCAAAATAAACTTCGCCCTTGATACGGTTTGCAAGTTTATGCGGCGTATCAGGCTGGTCTGTCACAATGCTGACGCCATAAAGCGACGCGGCAGCGGCAATGCGTTCAGGAAATGTGCCCGCGGCACTCACAACATACTGCCCGCTCATACAATAACCGATACACCCGACCGGGCCGGGCCGCGCATCGGATTGCCCGTCAAGCCAGGACAACATCGCTTCCGTATCGGACATGACAAGCGCGTTGTTTAGCGAATACATGGCATCGAACATTGATTTCTGAACAGCGTCATCAGATGTTTTCAGATCAAAACGCAGCCGCCCTTTGCGGTAGTACATGTCAGGCAAAAGGACGAAATATCCCTCGGACGCAATACGGCGCGCGAAGCCATACAATTCCTCGCGAATGCCGGGCGCATCCATATAAAGGATAACCGGTGGGCGCGGGCTGCCGCCATTCGGTGTTACCGTAAAGGTCTCCATATCGCCATCACGCGTACGAATGTTTACGAGCGCTTCTTTCACCACTTTCCTCCTCACAAATGTGGAAGGCCGAAGCATCCGCCCCGGCCTTCTTCAGTTACGCAGATGCTGCGGCGCTTGGGCGTGCCTTCACCCGCTCAAACCAGGCACCGACATTCCTCAGATTAGGGTTGAGCGGTTGACCCACGCTGACCCCAAAATCAAGGAAGCAATAGAGCAGAATATCAGCAAGCGTAAAACGATCTCCCGCCAACCATTGCCGACCAGCAAGTTGCGTATCCAGCCATTCAATCTTGTTCTGTGCCATTGCCTTCAAGCCGGGTGCTGCCTCGGGTACGCAAAGCATACGCGGTTCGAACATGGCCAGGCCTTCAGAAAAACGGAACCCGTTTGCCAACGGCTCACAAATGCCGAGATCAACGCGCCGGGTCCACATACGTGTTTCAACACGCTCTTCCGCCGTCGTTCCAACGAGAGCCGGTGTCGGGTTTTTCTCTTCCAGATATTCACAGATTGCTGTGATTTCGGACACAATGGCCCCATCGTCGAGTTCGAGTGCAGGCAACTGCCCTGCTGGGTTAAGCTTCAGATAGCCTTCCTGTCGATTGGCCCCACCCATCAGGTCCACTTCTTCCAGCGGGAGAGTGATGCCTTTTTCCGCCATAAACATTTTTACAACGCGCGGGTTCGGACCAATTGAATTGAACAGTTTCATTTTTGCCTCCACTTTTTTCGCCACAATTTGGCTTTGCATCGAGTCATATCGAATGAGTTCTCCCCGTGCCAGCTTTCTTCTTGCCCATTGACCCTACGAAAACGGAACGACCGCACAAATTTCCAAGCCTGTTTATCCCCGTGGCGGTAATCCCATGGCAAATTTGGTTCCACCACGAAGCTCTCGATCTGATACAAAACGGCATCAAAAAATGACAGTAAGTGCGCCCCAGATGAATGATCTCACCGCCGAAAAAGACCGGCAGCCCATTTTTTACGGCTGGTACATTGTGTTCGCCGCTTTTGTTGTGATGACCGTGTCAGCCGGGTTCGGATTTTACAATCTCTCCGTGTATCTNAGCGCNTTCGTGGCGGAACGAGGCTTTTCTGTTGGCTACACATCNGCTGCGACCGCCGCGTTTTTTATCTCATCAGGTGTAACCGGGCTTGTCGTTGCCCGGCTGATTGAGAGATATGACCCACGATGGACCGTATCTGCGGGGGCNTTGATGACGGCGGGNGTGCTCGCCAGCGCAGGCCTGGTACGCGAGTTGTGGCAGCTCTATCTGTTTTATATTCTTTTCGGCGCCGGATATTCTGCCTGCGCGCTCCTTCCATGCACCACGCTCGTGGCCAGNTGGTTTGAGAAAAAGCGGTCNGTCGCCCTCTCCTTTGCTTCTACAGGATTGTCTCTTGGCGGAATTCTGCTGACCCCCCTTTCGGTAACGCTGATTGAAAAACTGGGTTTGGGCGGGGCAGCTCCCTGGCTCGGCGTTGGGCTCTTCCTGGGTATTGTACCGGTGTCGATNATCCTCTTCCGGCCGAGCCCCGCATCAATGGGNCTTGCGCCAGACGGAGAGAAAGTGTCGGACCCTACCGAAGGAACCCCCTCAGGCAGTACCGGCGTTCCCTATAGTGCAGCCCTGCGAAGCCGCTTTTTNATTTTCGGAACCATCACCTTTATGACATCCATGCTGGCTCANGTTGGCTCTATCGCACATCAGTTTTCATTGGTATTNGGCCGTACTGCGGACAAGGAGACAGCTGCTCTTGCCGTATCGCTCATGGCGGGNGCGAGCATCGTTGGACGCCTGATGGGCGGCTGGGCTTTGCCACACCTCTCATCACGTCTTTTCATGATGGCCTTGCTGGTGGGCCAGGCCGCAGCTCTCAGCCTTTATGCTTTCGCAGATACTGTGCTGACGCTGCTAACGGTGGCGGTACTGTTTGGCTTCACGGTCGGTAATCTTTTGATGATGCAGCCATTGCTCATCGCTGAAGCCTTTGGCACGGTCGCCTACGCACGTGTNTATTCCACGTCCCAATTGTTCACCACATTTGGTGTGGCAAGCGGGCCGGCCGCATTCGGGCTGATTTTCGAGACNGCCGGTGGCTACACTGCATCCTATCTTTATGGGGCTGCGGCATCGCTTGTCGGACTGGGGGCACTCTTGCTGGCAGGCCCGGTGAAAGCAGAACTGCACAAACAAACTGTCAAATGATGAAAGAGGAAACCATGTCCAATTTCGGACCCGCGGTGAAACTGAACAACCCGGCCTTCATCCACCCTACGGCCCTCNTCTATGGAAAGGTCGAGATCGATGAAGGTGCTTCTCTTTGGCCTTATGTGGTCATCCGCTCAGAGATGCACGAGGTCTACATCGGCANGAGAACCAATATCCAGGATTTTGTGATGATCCATGTGGGNAACACCACCCCCACGCTCATTGGCAATGACTGNTCTATTACACATCATTGCACCATTCACGGTGCGGAGATTGGTGACAATTGTCTGATCGGTATCAACTCCACCATCATGGACGGCGCAAAGATCGGGAAGAATTGTATTATCGGGGGGCACACAATTGTCACCGANGGAACGATCATCCCCGACAATTCAATCGTCATGGGCTCTCCCGGCAAGGTCGTAAAAGAGCGAGACAGCTCAGTGGCGAATATCATGAACGCTGCCTTCTATCACGAAAATGCCCTTGCCTATGCCAATGGGGAACATCGGGTCACCGAGACAGAAGCCTTTAAGAAGGCCATGACAGAGAAGCTCACCACCCTCACCTCCGCCTGANCCTTNTATGCCGCCNGGGAAACCCGGTTTGCCGTTTTCGACTGGCCAGTTCTTGCCTCAATCGTTATGCTGCGCCGCAATATTCCGCCGCGTAAACCAGTGAAAGACCGAAGCCCATGAAACTTCCATCTTCCTTCTATCAGCCCTTGGCCGTCGGTGCGCCCGCCCCATTCCGGGAATTGCCGATCGCGCTGGAGCGGATGATCCATTTTTTTCCTGCGCATAATGAAAAAGTGCANGCGAAAATTCCGGGCCTGATCCCGCAGGTGGATGTGATCCTCGGCAATCTGGAAGATGCNATTCCNGCTGAGGCAAAAGAAGCCGCACGCGCCGGCTTTATCAAAGTTGCCCAAGAGAATGATTTTGGGCAAACNGGTCTCTGGACCCGGGTGAACGCGCTCAACAGTCCATGGGCACTCGATGACATCGTGGAGATCGTGAGTGCCGTCGGCAACAAGGTAGACGTGATCATGTTGCCCAAGGTNGAGGGCGCGTGGGACATTCATTACATCGACCAACTTCTGGCNCAGTTGGAAGCAAAACACGGTGTGACCAAGCCGATCCTCGTNCATGCCATTCTGGAAACAGCGCAAGGGGTGAAGAACGTCAACGAGATCGCCGCAGCAAGTCCGCGCATGCATGGCATGAGCCTGGGGCCTGCGGACCTTGCCGCCTCTCGCGGGATGAAAACCACCCGNGTTGGGGGTGGTCATCCGTTCTATGGCGTGATCGAAGATCCAAAGGAAGACGGCAGTGCACGTGTGTTCGCGCAGCAGGACCTGTGGCATTANACCGTAGCGCGCATGGTGGACGCTTGCCTGTCCAATGGCATTCGTCCTTTCTATGGTCCTTTTGGTGATATTGCAGATACAGATGCNTGCAAGATCCAGTTCCGAAACGCATTTCTNATGGGCTGCGTGGGCGCGTGGTCGCTGCATCCTGTTCAGATCGATATTGCAAAGGATGTCTTCAGCCCGGAGGCAGATGAAGTGAAGTTCGCAATGCGCATTCTCGAAGCGATGCCGGATGGAACAGGCGCTGTAATGCTTGACGGAAAAATGCAGGACGACGCAACATGGAAACAGGCAAAAGTCATTGTTGATCTGGCAAAGCATGTTGCAAGCAGGGATCCTGAGCGGGCAACGGCCTACGGTCTCTAAGTACCTGTTTTCACGCGACTGACAAGATTCATGAACGCGGTGCATACGTATTGTGCACCGCGTTTTTTATTCCCGTTCCTATGAGCCCCATTCCTATGATCGAAGAGGTCGCTCAGCCGCAATCATTCNGTCAATGGCGTCCAGCACAGCTGAGGACGGAATATCGTTTCCATCGTCACTGCCGAAATCACGTTGCGAATGTAATACATGAAGAGCGCGCGCGTCGGCCCTGTATTTGACCGGNTCATGGTGGGTGAACAGGGANACAAGNGGNGCACCCCCCACAGCAAGCATATGCCCCACACCGGAATCATTTGCGAGCGCGGCATTCATGCGCCCTGCCAGCGCCATAACCAGCAATGGACCTTTCAGGTGACGCTCAGCGTCNGTTCGGTCCCATTCGGGTAACACGGCTTGGGGCACGCGGGCGCGCACGACCGGAACCAGATCTTTTTCATCCGGCCCCAGAAGAAAAACAGGGGTCCGGTTTTTGGCGACCTGACACTCGGCAATTTCGATAAAGCGGTCCAGCGGCCAGACCTTCCGTGGGTCGCCCGCACCGGGCGCAATNCCNACATAGGTTGCCCCCGAAGGAAGCATTCTCGCNGCAAGCCGGTGCCACTCCTCGTCCAAACTGAAAACCGGGTCTGCAGCNATTGACGGTCGAACCGACACGAGGTCCAGAAAATCGATAAGCCCGTCAACAAATGACGCGCTCATNCGCATACCTTTTGGCGGGCGAACATCGGAAAAACGAAAGTCCGCCGCCCCGGACAANAAGACATCGTGTTTGATGCGTTTGCAGATCAATGTCCGGGCGACGAGCCGCTGCGTGTCCACNACCAGATCAAACCGTCGCCCCTTCAGCGGCGNCCACAGCGTGGCAAGCTGATGCGTCTTGTCACCGATCCCGGCTTCTTCAATNACTTCGTCAATGTATCGCTGAGCAACGGCTTTAAACAGGCTCGCATAAACTGTCNTGCCCGTGCCCGCGAGCCAGGTTAAGTGAGCATCGGGAAAGCGCCGTTTGATCTCCTGAGCGAAACGGAGCTTCAGAATACCGTCGCCGATCACTTCCTCGCATGAGTAAACCAGAACGCTCCGCGGACGAAGGGAACGAACAGGCAATAGTGGGTCATTGGGTACCAAAAAAGCCTCTTCGCATCGNCCNGANCGGTAAAAGGCCCAAAACAAGCCTGATAACCCCATCTATAGAACGAACTTGNAGCCGGAACAACCAAGCAAAAAGGCGGGCCCNNGGGNCCCGCCTTCTGTCACTCTCAAGCGCGTGCCGGATCAGGCAAGCTCGGTCATGGCTTCCCGCGTGAATGCCTTCAGGTCCGAAGCCCGACCTTCGCGAATTTTATTCGCCCATTCNGGNTCTACCANGAGCGCACGGCCAATGGCGACCATATCGAACTCGTCTTTGTTCAAACGTTCCAGCAGCTTGTCGATNCTGGTAGGCTCCGACCCCTCACCCGCAAAGGCTGCAATAAACTCCCCCGACAGACCAACAGATCCGACCGTGATGGTGGGTTTACCCGTCAGCTTNTTNGTCCAGCCNGCAAGGTTAAGGTCCGAGCCTTCAAACTCTGGTTCCCAGAAACGGCGCGTGGAGCAGTGGAAAACATCAACACCTGCTTCATCAAGCGGTTTCAGAAATGCAGCCAGTTCNCCCTCGGTTGGNGCGATCTTGTGCTCAAAATCCTGCTGTTTCCATTGCGAGAAGCGCAGAATGACCGGATAGTCATCACCAACTTCAGCNCGGACAGCCTTGATGATATCGACACCGAACCGGGTACGGGCGACAGCATCGTCCCCGCCATATTCGTCATCACGCTGATTGGTGCCAGACCAGAAGAACTGGTCGATCAGATAACCATGCGCACCGTGAAGTTCCACACCGTCAAAACCAATCTCACGGGCAGCACCNGCAGCACGCCGGAAGGCATCAATCACATTCTGGATGTCTTCTTTGGTCATGGGTTCGGCAATTTTTTTGCCGGGAACGAAAAGNCCGGAAGGTCCCGCACTGGGAAGATCGGGGCTGGGCGCAGTTTGCTGGTTGCGCATCGTGCCAACATGCCAGAGCTGCGGCATGATTTTTGCGCCACCTTCATGCGTTTCCGCAGCAACACGCTTCCAGCCCTCAAGCGCCTTGGCGCCATGAAAAGCGGGGATCGTGTCCGCCATGGTGGAGACCCGGTGATCAACTGTCGTGCCCTCGGTAATAATCAGGCCTGTACCGCCTTCTGCACGACGCCGGTAATAAGCTGCAACATCGGCACCCGGCACTTCGCCGGGGGAAAAATTGCGGGTCATCGGTGCCATCGCAATTCGGTTTGGTACAGTAAGGCCGTTGAAAGTGAACGGGGAAAACAGTTTGTCCAGCGAATGGTCCATAAAAGAAATGTCCTTGAAATATGTGNCNAAGGTAAATTCTGTTGCTCGTATATTGCCTTCCGGTCGCCTATGATCAAGACCATAAACGCAACATTCTGTGTAATTAGATTCAATGCTCATGTTCTTCTGTAAAATGAGCCAGTGAGGTTTCAATGAGAAGCAATCCAGCCCTCAAGAAACTGGGACTTTCAGACAAGGACCGTGCCCTCGTTATTCATACTGATGACATCGGNATGTGCCAGGCAACNGTTACAGCCTTTAAGGCCCTGTGGCAGGCAAAAGCCATTTCAAGCGGTGCGGCGATGGTACCTTGCAGCTGGTTCAATACCGCGGCTTCACTCTGTCGTGAGGACGCAACCATCGACATGGGGGTCCATGCAACATTGACCAGCGAATGGAGCNCCTATCGCTGGGGGCCGTTGACCGGAGAGGCGTTCCAGAGTGGTCTGGTGGATGAAGAGCGGCGTTNCCACAAGACATCCGGCGCCGTCGCCCGCGAGGCCCAGCCCGCNGCGGTAAAGGCAGAANTNTCAGCCCAGATCAGCCTCGCACGGGCCAGCGGTATCGCGCCGACACATATTGANACGCATATGGGATCCGTGATGCACGGCCCGCTCTATGATGTTTTTGTGGATCTCGCACTCGAAACCGGGATCCCGCCCTTTGCGCTGCGGCTGAGCGCTGCAGACTGGNAAGCCTTCGGTCTGGATACGGAAAGTGCGGACGTTTTGGGCCGCCGTGCNGCTGNGCTGGAGNAAACCGGTTTCCCGGTTTATGATTCTCTACTTAATGTCCGTCTGTCGGATGAGCAGGACCGTGTGGCCAAATCTCAAGCGGTGATTGCAGGGCTGCGCCCGGGACAATTAGGCTATTTCATTCTCCATCCGGCCNANGATACGCCGGAGNTACGGGACCTCTGTCCGGACTGGCGGTCGAGAGTCGGCGATTTTGAGATGTTTATAAGCGGTGAAATGGCCGAATTTCTCCAGAAGGAGAACATCNCGATCGTGGGAACACGTGAGCTTAACCCGTTGATTTCTTGAGTTTTTTAATAAACAGGAGCTTCCTGACTTACGTCAGGCCGCTTATCCCTCTATACAGAGGGCTGCACTTTGGGNNTAAACCCGCCGACCACAGGAAGTATCAGGTTTCGCGTATGATCAATCGACAGGCAAAATTTCAGATCGGGCAAATTGTTCGCCATCGCTATTTTGCATTTCGTGGCGTGATTTTTGATGTCGACCCGACATTCAATAATACCGAGGAATGGTGGCAATCCATTCCTGAGGAAATCCGCCCTGCCAAGGATCAACCCTATTATCACCTGCTGGCTGAAAACGCAGAGCAGGAATATGTGGCCTATGTTTCGGAGCAGAACCTGCTGGATGACGAAACCGGTGGCCCNGTGCGTCACGCGGATGTCGCCAGAATGTTTGGATCACTCCGAGGGGGTGTCTACACGNTGAAGGGTGAGCTTGCCCATTAATGCGCAAAGACCCCCGTCCCTATCTCGTTCGCCGTCTGCGTGATGGCTTTGATCGACTACGCGCCAGACATTTTCTTGAACCCCAGTTTGAATCCATCGGCGCGGGGCTGGATGTGTCCTACCCCCGGGGTATTGAACTGTGGGGCGCAAATATTCATGCCGGCATCTGTCTTCATTTGCGGGCATCCCGCGGCCATATGATCAGGCTTTCAACNTGGGANAGCGGNACCCGGGTGGGAGAAATTCACATTGGGGACCATGTTCTCATCAGCCCTGGTAACCAGATCATCGCCTCCGAGAAAATTACAATTGGCAGCAACACCATGCTTGCCAGCGGGTGCTACATATCGGATTCCGACTGGCACGACACTTATGACCGCACTGCGGAACTGGAAAAACATGCGCCAGTAGTATTNGGCGAGAATGTCTGGTTGGGCGTACACGTGATCGTCGGCAAAGGCGTCACGATCGGCGACAACAGCATCATCGGTGCCGGTTCCGTCGTGGTGAATGACATCCCCGCCAACGTGATCGCNGCGGGCAATCCCGCCAAAGTGGTCAAGGCTCTGGATCCGGNTAAAACGTTCCGGAAGCGTGAAGCCCTCTTCGGTGATACAGACAAACTGGTTGCCGAGATGAACCAGCTGCAGAAATATCTTCTGCGAAACAACACTTACTGGACATGGCTCCGCAGCATCTTTGCNCCCAGCCGAAAGGATTAGGCCAAGCGCTGTTCTGGTGCATGGTGGTTGCGACAGGCGCTTGACCCAGATCAATGAGAACTTTGGCCGGGAACGATTTCTTATGCGCATTTGTACGCAAAGGAGAAATCGATGACAGACGCTGACTTTATGTATCTTCTGATAACCCTCGGCGCGTTCGGCGCATTTGCCTGTACGCTGGCTGTCTGTTCACTCCGTGTCCCCTCCCGCGATTAAGCGAGAGGGTTACACGCCCTNCAAGAAGAGCAGACGCCTGAGAGGCGCGCGCACCCCCCAAAAAAAGGGGGCGGATAAGAANTTTATGGGTATTGCGCATCCAGCCAGTTGATCGCGGCAGTCATGCCGGCGAGGCTGACGTTCAGTGCGACAGGACCTTGGCGAATNTCGGCAATGCTGACAATCATCTCGTTGCCTGATTTCAACTTCTGCACCCCTTCNGCAGTAACACCACTAAGCGACTGGCAGCCACGAGGCAGGCAGGTCTGNAGCTGCAGCGTGGCCAGCTCGTTGCCATCAATCGTCAGTTTAACGCCGTTTGGCAGTACAGTGCCCAGTGGCACGATGTTGAGCAGGTAGTANCCTTTTCCAGGTTCCTTACCTATGCCGAAGAAGAGAGCCAGCGCTTGTGTTTCCTGTGAACGGATTTCAACCGAAACGCTACACACTTTGGCCTCGTTTGGCCCCGGTTGGCAGCGGCCAATCCAGTTATTGAATTTCTCGTAAGTCGAACCGTCTTCAGCCGTCACCGTCTCCGCATGCGCAAACTGGGGCGCAGCAGCCAGTACGAGTGCCACGAACAACGCTGGCAACATGCGGTAGATAGTCTTCATTCTTGAACGTCCTCGTAAAATATACGGCGTATGGGCGATTTTTCCCGACCACAACGCTTATTACCCCCCGGTAAGCGGGGCGCAGTATACGCAAATCTATCTCGCTTGCGAAGGGTCCTTCTCAAACTTGCCGATCTGCGGACGATTTGACATCGAACCGCGCCATCAGATCGCCATCAGATCGCCATGAAACGGCACTAAAGGGAAGGCTTGCAGATACAGAAGAAAAACGCGACAAAATGAATGTATGTCGGGGAGGCAGGGGAAAACAATGCGTTATCTAAAAATCCGGATCATGTTTACGGCCATGTTGGCTGGCATGCTTGGTACCGCCGTGAGCCAGGCGCAAGCCGAACCGTCTCATGGTATCGCGATGCATGGACGGCTAATGCATGATGCCGACTTCACCCATTTTTCTTACGTTAATCCGGATGCACCGAAGGGCGGACATTTACGCCTCGCAGCGGTAGGCAGTTTTGACAGCCTCAACGCCTTCATCGTCAGAGGGACGCCGGGTGGTGGCATGAGAGACTATGTCTTTGAAAGCCTCATGGCTCGCGCATATGACGAACCCTTCTCTCTGTACGGCCTTATTGCAGAAAGCATCAATGTGCCGGACGACCGGAGCTGGGTTGAGTTTCGCCTGCGACCGGAAGCCCGGTTTTCCGACGGCCAGCCGGTGACGGTCGATGATGTAATTTTTACCATGGAGACTTTGCGCGACAAAGGCCGTCCCAATTACAAATACTACTATTCCAAGATCACCGAAATCGTCAGACCGGATGAAAGAAGTGTCCGGTTTGTTTTTGACGCGGAGGGTGATCGGGAAATCCCGCTCATCATGGGGCTGATGCCAATTATCCCCAAGCATATCTACGAGACGGGCAAGTTCGACGAGACAACGCTCGAACCACCCGTGGGCAGTGGTCCTTATACGATCACGGAAGTCGAACCCGGTACCCGGCTGGTCTACACACGAAATCCCGCCTATTGGGGAGAAGATCTGGCAGTCAATCGCGGACGCAACAATTTCGATAAAATTACTTTCGAGTATTTCCGGGACGCCAATGCCTCCTTTGAAGCATTCAAAGCCGGTGTTTATGACATACGCCCTGAAGACGACCCGACCCGCTGGTCAACCGGTTTCGACATTCCTGCGGTAGAAGAAGGGCGCATTTCACTCAACAGTTTCACAAAGGAAACACCGGCCGGCATGAGAGCGCTCGTCTTCAACACGCGCCGCGCCATTTTTTCGGACCGTCGGGTCCGAGCCGCGCTGAACCTGGTTTTCGATTTTGAATGGGTCAATCAGAACTTTTATTACAGCGCCTACCGTCGCACACAAAGTTTCTACGATGGTTCGGAGCTTGCAAGCACAGGTCGCGCCGCGAGCGAGAGGGAAAAAGCCTTGCTTGCCCCCTATCCCGATGCTGTGCGGGCTGAGATTCTGTCTTCAGGCTACATTGCCCCTGTGAGTGATGGTACGGAACGGAACAGAAGCAACCGGCGCGCGGCCGTTTCCGCGCTTGCGGAGGCTGGTTGGGTTGTCCGCGATGGTGCGATGGTCCATGCCGAGAGTGGAAAGGCATTGTCCTTTGAAATTGCGGTCGCCTCCCCGGAGGATCAACGACTGGCCCTCAACTATGTTGCTGCACTCAAAACCATCGGCGTGGACGCGCGGGCCCGTTTTGTCGACTCGAGCCAGTATCAGCAGATCAGGCAAACCTATGAGTACGACATGATTTTCAACTTCTGGTACGCCTCCCTCTCGCCTGGTAACGAGCAGAGTTTCTATTGGGGCTCGGAATCCGCAGACCAGGACGGCACACGCAACTACATGGGCGTTCGCGAGCCCGCCGTTGATGCAATGATCACAGCCATGCTTGAGGCACGCGACCGTGTGGATTTCGTCGCTGCTGTACGGGCCTTGGACAGGGTCCTGCTCTCCGGTGACTATGTTATCCCGCTCTTTCATCAACCCGACCAGTGGGTGGCCGTCTGGTCCCATATCAAGTTCCCCGAGACAACATCATTGTATGGCTATCGGGTCGATAGCTGGTGGATGGAAACGGAGACGCCATAATGTCGTTGCCTGATTTTTTGAAGGGCAGGCTTGCCCTTCCCCTCATCGCCGCGCCGATGTTCCTCGTCTCCGGTCCGGCACTGGTGCTCGCGGCATGTCGTGCAGGAATTGTGGGGTCCTTTCCAACACCCAATGCTCGCACACCCGCCATCCTCGATGAGTGGCTGGACGAGATCACGCGTGGTCTGTCCGGGGATAAAAAAGCCGGACCTCTGGCAGCCAACCTGGTGGTTCATCCCAGCAATACCCGTCTGGAAGACGATTTGTCGTTGATTGAAAAGTACAAAGTTCCTCTTGTGATTACAGCACTGGGGAGCCCCAAATCAGTTGTCGAGCGGATCCACGCCTATGGCGGACAAGTTTTTGCGGATGTGAACTCGGTTCGCTTTGCGAAAAAAGCCGCTTCCGCCGGCGTTGATGGTCTTGTTCTTGTCGCTGCCGGCGCGGGTGGACATACCGGTGCCATGACGGGCTTTTCATTCGTACCTGCTGTCCGGGAATTTTTTGATGGCACGATTATCTTGGGTGGAGGCATCGCGGATGGTCGCGCAATTCGTGCCGCAGAAGTTCTCGGTGCGGATCTGGCCTATATGGGCACGAGCTTCATAGCCACAGCGGAAAGCCTGGCGCATGCTGATTATCGACAGATGCTGATTGAGAGTACGGTAGATGATCTGGTTCTCACCAATGCCATTACAGGTGTCCATGCAAACTGGTTACGCCCGTCGCTGGAGCGAGCGGGATTGGATGTCGCGAAACTGGAAAAAGACCCGGAGATTGACTTTACAGACCCCCAGGCCGGCGTGAAACGCTGGGCGAATACATGGTCAGCAGGACACGGCGTAGGTTTGGTGAGCAAGGTCGAACCCGCCGCGGCGCTGATTGAAAGACTCAAACAGGAATACATAGCAGCGGGAAGATGACGATGCGGTTGGGGGACGAAACCAAAGCGGCGGCCATGAAGACGCAAGGATGGTGGGGAGAGGAAACACTTGCCGACCTCTATACGAGAAACGTAAAGACCCATCCGGAGCGGATGGCCGTTGTCGATCCTTTGAATCGTAAAGAGATAGACGGGTTTACCCCGCGCAGGTTGAGCTATCGGGCACTGGATGAAGAGATCGCTCGCGCAGAGCGCAAATTTGCGGCGCTCGACCTTCAACCCGGCGACATAATTGCACTGCAACTCGCAAACACCGTTGAACAGGTAATTCTGTTTCTGGCGGCCATGCGTCGCGGCCTGGTTGTCTCACCTTTCGCGATCCAATGGCGAGAGCATGAACTGCGCGATGTGCTGGCTTTTGTGCAAGCCAAGGCAATCATTACAGCCCCAAAAATTCGCGAATTTGCACATGGAGAAATGCTAGCGGCACTGCAGGGCGATCTGCCCACGTTGAAGCACGTTCTGGTGCTCGGCTCCGATACTGATCCCAAAATGCCAAACATCGCGGCGTACGAAACCCTGCCTGAGACCGAAACGAGTGCGCCTGATTTAAATGCCAACAATGCCGTCACAATCTGCTGGACCAGCGGAACGGAGGCACGACCGAAAGGAGTGCCTCGTCATCACAATCACTGGATATCAGCGGGGATCGCCAGTGTTGACGCAGCAAAACTTGAACACGGGTCGGTTATCCTCAACCCGTTTCCGTTTATCAATATGGCCGCCATCGGGGGTAGTTTTGTTCCATGGTTGCTGACAGCAGGTACGCTCGTTCAACATCACCCGTTTGATCTGCCGACTTTTCTGAAGCAGATCCCCCATGAGAAAGTGAACTATACGGTCGCCCCACCCGCTGTACTGACGATGCTCCTGAGTGAGAAGGCTCTTCTTGCAAGTCTAGACCTGTCGTCTCTCAAAAGCATGGGGTCCGGTTCAGCGCCTCTGCCACCTCACATGGTGAAAACGTGGCAGGAGAAGTACAATCTGCCAATTGTCAATATCTTCGGTTCCAATGAAGGTACATGCCTGTTTTCCGGCGTCGACGATGTCCCCGATCCGGAGGAACGCGCGCGCTATTTTCCCCGGTTTGGCCGNAGCAACATAAGCTGGCCAGCCCGTATCGCAGAACGTATCGAGACAAAGCTCGTTGACCTGGCAACGGGTGAAGAAATCACTGAACCNGAAAGACCGGGAGAGCTGCTTTTGCGCGGTGCCACCCTCTTTGAGGGGTATTTTCGATCAGGTGAAGCCGGTGCACCTGACACACCATTCGACGAAAACGGCTTTTTCAAAACGGGTGACGTTTTTCAGATTGCGGGGCCGGAAAATCGTTTCTATCAGTTTGTGGAGCGTGCAAAGGATATCATCATCCGTGGCGGGATGAATATCAGCCCGACAGAACTTGATGTTCTTCTGGCCGCCCATCCGGATGTGGCGGAAGCGNCGGTGTTTGGCATGCCGGACCCCGTTATGGGAGAACGNATCTGTGCTGTAATCGTGTCGAAAAGTGAGGTGCCACCAACACTCGATGCAATCAACACCTGGTTGAAGGCCGAAGGGATAGCCACCTACAAACTGCCTGAAAAGCTGATCTTGGTGGACANTTTACCGCGAAACCCTTTGGGTAAAGTGTTGCGAAGAGAGCTCGCAAAANCCGTCTAGNGCATTGCGGGAGGAACNCNTATCGAACCTCCGCCCGCCAGNAAGGCCTCAAAACTTGTCTCCCCCGGTGAGCAGGTTATGCTTGTNCGGCAATTTCTCTGGAGGGGGATCAAGACATGGCTTACGCGCCTGAAACGCGGGCTTTCTACGATGCAGACAGCCACATTATGGAGCTTCCGGACTTTCTGAAGGCCTATGCGGATCCGGCAATCCGGGATCAGATACCTGAAGTCAGCTACAGCGCTTCACTCGTTACGGACGAGGAAGTCGCTGTTATTGTCAATCAGGGAGGCAANCACAGTCNGGCCCATGTTCAATCGATGATCGAACTGGGCGACAAGCTTATCAACACATCTAAAGAAATTCAGGCATTGGGCGCGTTCGACGCCGCGGACAGAACAACCGCGCTGGACATGTTGGGCTTCAAGAAGCAGCTGGTTTTCGCGACCCACAGCGTAGCCCTTCCCTTCCACNCGAGTTCAAAAACCGAAGCCCGCCTGCGGTANGGCGCGACACGNGCNCACAACAGACACATGGCAGATTTCTGCNAAATGGATAATCGTCTGATGGGAGTGGGTATTGTCCCTCTGGATGTCCCTTCCCTGGCCATTGAGGAACTGGACTTCGCTCTCGACAACGGGATGGAGGCGATCTGGGTGCCGCACCGTGCGCCGATTGGGTTCGCTCCGGGACATGTCGATCTTGANCCCTTTTGGGCAAAACTGGCCGAGAGTGGTGTTCCTTTTGTTCTGCATGTAGGGGGGNCTCCCCTGCAGGCCCTGAAGGCATGGAGCAACAATGGACGNAAAGCCGTCAAGGACTGGATGGGCGGCGGTGAAAATGTCAGAAGCAAAGATGCTGTTCTCCTGCATCAGGCACCTGAAACGTTCGTCAGCATGATGGTAATGGACGGCGTGTTTGACCGTCACCCCGGTCTTCGTGGCGCCGCTGTTGAGCTGGGCGCAGCCTGGGTGCCGGAAATGTTGCACCGGCTAGACGACACAACGAGGATCTACAGTCGCGTCGACGAGAGCATACGGTTTGATCGAAAACCATCAGAACAACTTACCCAACAANTGNGGNTTACACCCTTCCCTCATGAAAATGTGGCGCGGCTGATTGAGCACTCAAACAAGGAACTTTACCTGTTCAGCAGCGANTATCCGCATGTCGAAGGTGGTCGCGACCCCATCGCCAAGTTTGANAAATCACTGGGGGCGTGTTCCGAANCCGTGAAAGANCATTTTTATGCAGAGAATTTCCTGAGGCTGTGGCCGGAGGCACGCACCTAGCGAAATAGCCTGTAAGCAAAGTAAAAGGCCTCAGACCAGCTTCTNGTCTGAGGTGAAAATCGCTTCAAGGCTTGTCATGTTCATGCCGTGCTTGACGTAATTATAGGGTGTCAGATTGACAGCCTTAATCATGGCGCGCTCAATTTGTACACCGTCACCNGNCGAGGGNACNAGGTCGAAATCAAGAACATTGATACAGGCCGTATCCTGTTCAAANGCCCGAACCGCATGCAGGCCGCCACCACTGGCCCACCCCAGGATCAAACGGTTNATCCCTTCATGGGCTGCAATCAGCATTGTGTGCCAGTCCGGCTCCGCNAGGAAGCGTGTCACCGCCGCGACAGATCTTTCCATCGCATNGGAAAAAAGCTCACCNCCCGGTAGAAGAGACGCGTCANGCTCTCCCGCGGCATCAAAATGAAAAGCCATTTTGGCCGCAATATCCGCCCGGCTTCTTATTTCACCAACGGTCCCGCCATGCACTTCGACGAGCCCCGGCTCAACCTGAAGCTCNGGTGTNGGCTCTGNTTGCTGCGCCAGCACAAGCTCTGCTGTCTGCCGTGTCCGTGGATAACCGGAACACACAGCCCGGTCAAAGCNAACATGGGACAAGGCCATGCCGGCNGCTTTAGCCTGCTCACGCCCCAACGGCGTCAGAGGGACGACCGACATATCACCGCCCGCCTCTCTGATCTCTTTCCCAAAATAGTCAACATGGCCGTGACGCATCAGATAGATCCGCCGCCGCCCCGTGGTTCCCGGAAGAGCTGACATCNNGCTTAAAGGGCCCCGGCAGTTTTAAGGCCTTCAATATCCGTGTCGGAGAAGCCCCAATCCTTCAGCGCGCTTTCATTATGCTCCCCAACTTTCGGCGGCAGNCCCTGAATGGCAGATGGCGTGCCGGAGAAACGAGGGGCNACATTGGGCTGTTTCACACCTTCAATTTCAACGATGGTCTGGCGCTCTTTGTTGTGCGGATGATCCATGGCTTCATCAATCGCCAAAACCGGTGCGAAGCAGATATCGGTGCCTTCCATCAGTTTGCACCATTCATCCCGTGTTTTCGTTTTGAAGACGTCGGTAAGTTTGTTTTTCATTTCGGGCCATTTGGACTGGTCCATCTGCGCATCCCAGATTTCTTCTTTGAGACCGGCAACCTCCCGAAGGATGGCGTAGAACTGCGGTTCGATGGAACCGATTGAAACCCATTTTCCATCCGAGGTTTCATAAGTGTCATAGAAATGTGCGCCGCCATCCAGCAGGTTCGTTCCATGNTCNGGNTTCCACATGCCTGATGCCGTAAAGCCATAGAACATGGCCATCAGCGATGCGGCACCATCCGTCATGGCACAATCCACAACCTGNCCCTTGCCCGTTGTTCGGGCGCTAATGAGCGCGGAGACCATGCCAAGAGCGAGATAGAGCGCGCCGCCCCCGAAATCTCCCACAAGGTTCAACGGTGGTACAGGCTTCTCTCCCGGACGGCCAATCGCATGCAACGCCCCGGTCAGTGAAATATAGTTGATGTCATGCCCGGCAGCAGGTGCGAGCGGACCATATTGNCCCCACCCGGTCATGCGACCGTAAACCAGTTTGGNATTCCGTTTCAGACATACATCCGGCCCAAGCCCCAGACGTTCCATGACGCCAGGACGGAAACCTTCCTGCAGCATGTCGGCGTTTTCGATGAGTTTCAGGCAGGCTTCAACAGACTCCGGCTTTTTCAGGTCCAGTGCGACCGAGCGTCGACCGCGCGCGCCAACTTCATACTTGGAGCCGCCGCCGCCGCCCTTGCGGTCAATCCGGACAACGTCTGCCCCCATGTCAGACAACAGCATGCCACAAAAAGGGCCAGGCCCGATCCCGGCAAACTCAACAACTTTGACACCTGACAGCGGACCCTTGCCCATATGAAACTCCCTGGAATTTAAGAATTGATTGGCCCCAGTTTTACCGCGCGAATGATGCCCTCGCAAACGTCCAAAACCAGCACCCCCAATGACGCAGGGGCCGCCTTCGGTTACAAGGCAGCCGAACGCCCTGGCCGCACGAGGAAGTTAGGTGTCTCGGACATCACAAACCCAAATCGCTCGTAAAAGCCCGCATTTTCCGCCGTGGCGTTGAGCGTCACTGTGATGCACGAACCGCTCAACCGGTCCAGTTCATCCAGCAATGTCTGCACGAGAGCAGCACCGATCTGTTGTCCTTGAAAGGCCGGGTCCACAGCAATATCGCTCACATGCGCGTAGCTCCGGCCGTCACCGCTGGCACGTCCCATCCCCACGACAATGCCTGCGCTGGTTGCGACGACCGTCACAAGTGCATTCGCCAGTAATTGCCTTGCATCTTTCCGGCTGCGCTGCTCCCAGCCGACAGCGTTAATCAGCGTGCAGTAAGCTTCCTCGTTCAACCGGTCAATTTCGACTTTAACGGGCGAAGACAATTCAAGATCCATGCTTGGCAAGACAGTAAGAGCATTATAGACCCATTTGGAGAGAAAGAGGGTTTTGATGAACGGCTCGACAATCGGATTTTCAGGTGAACAGCCCCCCCAGCGTTTCAACATGGCGCGCTATTGTCTGGCGCATGCCGCACAGACAATGCCGGAGAAAATTGGTCTTGTAGTGGTTCACGATCCGGAGGGAGCAGAAACAGAAGTCTGGACCTATAAAGCACTTGATCTGGCTGTGCGTCGCGTCGGTGCCGGTCTGCTTGCCATGGGGCTCCACCCCGGTGATCGTTTGATGATCCGCCTGCCAAACACCAGCACCTACGCTCTCCTGTTCTTCGGTGCGCTTGCGGCAGGCATCGTTCCACTTCCTGCATCGACCCAGCTTACGCAGGAGGAAGCAGAATTTCTGAGAGCCGACTGCGNCGCAGCTGCCATCGCACTGCCGGATCAGACACAGANGGANCTGGGAAACACGAGACGGCTGAGCGAGCACGACATTGCTGCCCTNCTCGCACACGCACCTGGCCCATATGCCGAAACCGCTGCAGATCAGCCCGGCTATCTGGTCTANACGTCCGGCACGAGCGGAAGNCCNAAGGGTGTTCTCCATGCCCATAGAGCTGCCTGGGGGCGCCGTCCCATGTACGGGGGGTGGTATGGAATGAGCGCCGAAGACGTGGTTCTGCACGCGGGCGCCTTTAACTGGACCTACACGCTTGGTGTAGGCTTGACCGACCCCTGGGCAAACGGTGCGACAGCCATCGTTTACACAGGCGAAAAGGACGTCACTGTCTGGCCCCGTTTGATGGAACGCTACAAGGCAACACTCTTTGCCGCCGTCCCCTCNCTCTATCGCCAGATTCTTAAATATTGTGATCTGCGCACTCACGACCTGTCCACACTNCGACACGGCCTTACAGCCGGTGAAGCATTNTCGCCCTCTTTGCTCGCACAATGGCAAGCCACAACAGGCAAAGAACTTTACGAGGCGTTGGGAATGAGCGAATGCTCCACTTACATATCAACCGGCCCATCGATGAAGGTTCGCGCCGGTAGCCCCGGNAAACCACAACCTGGTCGTTCNGTCGCCATATTGCCACTGGAGGCGGGAGATCAACCGCTACCATCCGGCGAAACAGGCCTGCTAGCAGTACATCGCACAGACCCGGCGCTCATGCTNAGCTATTGGAACCGCCCTGAGGAAGACGAGGCCGTCCGNCGCGGCAACTGGTTTGTAGGCGGCGATCTTGCACGGTTCGATGGTGATGGTTATCTCTGGTACGAAGGGCGCGCCGACGATNTNATGAACGCAATGGGCTATCGCGTGTCACCGCAGGAGGTTGAAGCGGCCCTCTCCGCTCATCCTGGAATACTCGACGTGGCGGTCTGCGAGTTGAAAGTTAAAGCTGATCTTTCGGTCATAGCCGCCTTTGTCGTGAAAAGAGGCCCTGAAGAGATCACACCGGAGGACATTTCGACCTATGCGCAAACTCACCTTGCTGCCTACAAATGCCCCCGCGAAGTGATTTTTATCGAGGCATTGCCGCGATCTGCAAACGGCAAAATTCTGCGACGTGAACTTCAAAGAAGATATGCCAAACACTCAGTCTGAGAAGACCTCACCTGATAGTATGTTTCTTTAACGGCACTCTCCAAAAACAGAGAGTCTCTCTCAGAGGGACTGACCATCATCAATTGTTGTGACGGATCCCGTCATCAATCGACCTTGCTCACTGGCGAGCAGCAATACAATGCCATCAAGATCGCTTTCCAGGCCAAGCCTGCGCCGAGGCCAGGATTTGATCTGCTTTTGCCCGCCATCCGTTTCAAACCACTCCGAGTTGAGTTCAGTTTCGATAAACCCGGGGCAGATGGCATTTACATTGATTTTATGGCGCGCCCATTCATGGGCAAGAGATCGGGTCATCATGGCAACAGCTGCTTTGGACATGCAATAGGTTGCCAGCCCCGGCAATACGGTGTGCGCGCCAATTGAAGCGACATTGATGATACTGCCTCCCTGTCCGCGAGCGATCATCCGCGCACCGACGCGTGTCGCCATAAAAAAGGCACCGCGCATATTTGTATCCATGACCCGGTCAAAATCTTCCGGCAAAAGGTCGACAGCACTGGCTTGTACATTCATCCCCGCATTGTTGATCAGAATGTCGATCCCTCCAAGCTCGGTCACCACTTCAGCAACACAGGCATCGATCGAAGCAACATCCGTCACATCAAGAGCGACAGGCAGCACGCGTGCGCCCATTCCCTCAAGTTCCGCAGCAAGGGCTTCGAGACGGTCGACACGCCGGCCTGTAATGACAACGGACGCGCCAGCATTCGCCAGTATCTGCGCAAAGCGCTTCCCCAGACCGCTGGTTGTGCCGGTGATGAGGGCTACCTTGCCTGTCAGGTCCTGCGCCGCTGGTGGTGTGAATGTCATTTTGCCTCTCCCAATAATTTTCCTGCATCCTAGGTGGCAAAACGCCGCCGTCAAGCAAAGGTGATAAGCCACTTTTTGCACGATGGCCGTTCTGGGCGCATACTGCTTTCAACAAAACTGAGAAACCTTAGAAACGGGCATTCCCAAAAAAAGGGGCATAAAGACATGCAACTAGACGTGATCTCGGACACAGTTTGTCCATGGTGCTACATCGGAAAAAAGCGACTGGACAGGGCAATGGCAGCCTGGGACCGCAAAGATGTAACAATCGCCGTTGACTGGCGGCCCTACCAACTAGATCCGACGATCCCGGCTGAGGGGGTTGACCGCCAAAAATACATGGAGAAGAAATTCGGCACCGAGCGCGCAAAAAGTGCCGGAAAAGTTATTGCAGAATATGGCGAAATGGAGGGGATCAATTTCGCTTTCGACAAAATCAAGCGCTCACCCAACACGTTGGACAGCCATCGTCTGGTCAAATGGGCTGGCAGCGCAGGCAAGCAGCTTGAAGCTGTGGAACTGCTCTTCAAGCGCTATTTCGAGGATGGCGCTGACGTTGGAAGCCACGGTGTTTTGCTGGAGGTTGCAGCAGATATCGGCATGGACAAGGATCAGGTACGCAACCTTCTGGAAAGTGATACAGACCGGCAAGTGATTGAATACGAAGATCACATGGCGCGAGAGATGGGCGTGACGGGCGTACCGTTTTTCCTCTTTGAGAAAAAGTTTTCTGTCGTCGGTGCACAGGAAGTAGACACCCTGACCAAGGTCTTCACCCGCGTGCAGGAGCGTCTGGTTGAAGGTGCAGCCAGTTAGGCAGAGACACCTTCTTTCGCGATCTCCGACAATTTCCGGGCGAGGCGATAAGCCCCTTCTAATCGCTCGTCCGGCATTTCCCAGACCCGCTGGAACACCAGTTTATGGTCAGGACGAAGCTTCGCTCTGTCCCTTTCATCGTTGATGAATTCAACCAGACCGGCCGGGTTCGCAAATAGATTTCCTCTAAAGGTCAAAACAGCCCCTTTCGGCCCCGCATCGATTTTCTCAATCCCTGCCGCTCGGCACAAACCTTTGATTTCCACAATCTTGAGCAATGAGTTGACCTCATCTGGCAGCGGACCAAAGCGGTCAATAAGCTCTGCGGCAAAACCGTCAATGTCCTGACGGTTTTCAACCTGGGAAAGGCGGCGATAGAGCGCCATACGCGCATCGAGATCCGTTACATAATGATCGGGAATGAGAACCGGTGCTCCGACATTAATCAGTGGAGACCAACTGCCACTGTCATCGTCTTCCTCACCTCGAAGTTGCGCAACAGCCTCCTCCAGCATTTCTTGGTAAAGCTCAAAGCCAACTTCACGAATATGACCAGACTGCTCATCACCTAACAGATTGCCACCACCGCGAATATCCAGGTCATGGCTGGCCAAGGTAAAGCCCGCTCCCAGACTGTCGAGCGACTGGAGCACGCGTAGACGTTTCTCCGCGTTTGCCGTCAGTGTTCGGTTGGGCGGCGTGGTGAAATAGGCATAAGCCCGCGACTTTGAGCGACCGACACGCCCACGCAGCTGATAAAGTTGTGCGAGGCCGAACATGTCTGCCCGGTGAATGACCAGCGTGTTTGCCGAGGGAATATCAATCCCGGACTCAATAATGGTTGTAGAGAGCAAGACGTCATACTGCCCATCGTAGAAGGCCGTCATCTTGTCTTCCAGTTCTGAAGGGCTCATCTGGCCGTGCGCGGTTACAAACTTTACTTCCGGCACATGGTCACGCAAAAACTCCTCAATCTCTGACAGGTCAGAGATACGCGGGCACACGTAGAAGCTCTGCCCGCCGCGATAATGTTCGCGCAGAATTGCCTCACGAATAACAACAGGATCAAACGGCGTCACATATGTTCGCACAGCAAGCCTGTCGACCGGTGGTGTAGCGATGATTGAGAGCTCGCGAACACCGGAAAGGGCAAGCTGCAAGGTACGCGGAATAGGCGTCGCGGTCAGCGTAAGCACATGAACATCAGCTTTAAGCTGCTTCAAACGCTCTTTGTGCGCAACACCAAAATGCTGCTCTTCATCAACAATAAGCAGCGCAAGGTCTTTAAACTTTATGTTCTTTGCAAGCAGTGCATGGGTGCCGACAACAATATCAACCTGCCCGTTGGCAAGTTCTTCCCGTGTCGCACTGGCTTCCTTTGCACTCACCAATCGGGAAAGACGACCAATACGCACCGGCAATCCCTTAAACCGTCCAACAAAACTCTTGTGGTGTTGTCGCGCAAGCAGTGTCGTCGGAACGACAACCGCAACCTGCCGCCCTTCCATCGCAGCGACGAAGGCCGCCCTGAGTGCGACCTCAGTTTTGCCGAAGCCAACGTCACCACACACCAGTCGGTCCATAGGGCGGCCCAGTCCCAAATCATCGATGACGGCTTCAATAGATTGAAGCTGGTCTTCCGTTTCTTCAAACGGAAAACGTGCACAGAATTCATCATATGCACCATCTTGCGGCAGAATTTTAGGGGCCGCCTTCAACTGCCGCGCGGCTGCAATCTTGATAAGCTCATTCGCCATCTCGCGAATACGTTCTTTGAGCTTGGCTTTACGGGCCTGCCATCCCGTTCCGCCCAGCCGGTCCATCTGGACCAGCATGTCATCGGAACCGTATCGGGACAGAAGTTCGATATTTTCCACGGGAAGAAACAGCTTGTCGCCACCATGATAGACAAGTTGCAAACAATCATGCGGCGCGCCCATGACATCAATGGTTTGCAGACCGTCAAAGCGGCCAATCCCGTGATCGACATGAACAACATAATCGCCAGGGCTGAGGCTCGAAGCTTCCGTCAGGAAATTGTCTGCACGCTTCTTCCGGTGGCGGCGAACCAACCGGTCTCCCAACACATCCTGTTCGGAAATTACCGCCAGATCTTCCGTCTCAAAACCTGTTTCCAGACCCAACACCAGCAGATGGACATTTGCAGGATTTGAACCGAGAACACTCGCCCAGTCATCTGTGATGACGGCATTTCCTATATCGTGGTCTTTGAGAACACCCTGCAGCCGCTCACGTGCACCAACACTCCAGCTCGCAATGGCGATCCGCTTTTTGGCAGCGCGCAACAATCGTATATGCCGCCCGAGCGCATCAAAAACATTGACGCCTTCCTGTTGACGTTCCGGAGCAAAGTTTCGGCCTTCCTTCACACCAAGATTAACGGCCGTCTGGTTTTCCGGGGTTGCAAATGGTGTGAGCGTGCGGGTCCGCCGACCCTCCATTCGCTCAACCCACTCAACTTCAGTGAGATAGAGTTGTTCAGGCGGCAAAGGCTTGAAGCTCGTACCTTCCACATTCTTCATGGAGAGAGCTTGCTTCCGCGCGTCATAATAGTCTTTGATCAGGTCCAGCCGGGCTCTGCGAGCATCATCAACCAGATGGTCAACACTCACCATGGCAGTGGGCAGAAAATCAAATAACGTGTCGAGCTGATCATGGAAAAGAGGGAGCCAATGCTCCATTCCATGATGTTTGCGCCCTTCAGAAACAGCTTCGTAGAGCGCGTCTGTCCCCGAAACCGCACCGAATGCTGTCACATATCCGCGCCGGAAGCGGCTAATCGCCTCCCCGTCCAGATGAATTTCGCTGACGGGAACCAGTTCTATTTTGCTCTGCTGGCTCGTTGTGCGCTGGCTCTCTGCGTCAAAAGCACGGATGCTCTCCAGCGTGTCTCCGAACATGTCCAGCCGAAGAGGTGATGAGGCATCAGGTGGGAAAAGATCGAGTATGCCCCCGCGCACAGCGTATTCGCCAGGCTCCCGCACCGTTCCCGTGCGGTTATACCCGTTGACAGTGAGATAGGCGGTCAAATCATCAAGGTCGATGCGATTGCCGACATTTGCAGCCCACGTCCCCGTTTCCAGAAGTGCACGTGGTGGTACACGTTGCATGGCACCGTTGACAGTCGCCAGCACAAGGCGTGGCTTACCCGTCGTAACGTTTTTGGCAAGCCGTCCGAGCGTTGCCATCCGGCGGGCCACAAGATCAGATTGAGGTGACACCCGGTCATAAGGCAGACAATCCCAGGCTGGAAAGACAAGGACTTCAACATCAGGCGCAAAAAACTCAAGGGCCTCAACAAGCCCCGCCATGCGCGCGTCATCCCGCGAAATGTGAAGATGCACAGCGTCACTTGCCCGTGCGAGGTCTGCAAGCACGAGTGCATCATAACCATCGGGCGTCTCACCGATCGTTAAGTGACCATTCGCCGAAATCAAGCGGCTTTGCGGGGGGAGCATTTTGAAAGACACTTTGTTTCAACCCTTTTCGGGAAGCCCGTCCATGAAGTCGAGCCGGCGGATACGCTCAAAAAGCGGGGTATTGTATGGCGCAGGAGGCACTTCACCCTGCGCGATCCAGCTGTAAACCGTGGCATCCGCTTCTTCGAGCAATGCCTCAAATTGATCAATTTCCGCCTCTGTCAGCGTCCCGACATGCGTATCAGCAAACGTCCCCATAATAAGGTCCATTTCCTTGATGCCGCGATGCCAGGCACGAAATTTCAGCCGCTTCCGACGAACGTCCAGCGTGTCTTCGCTCATCAAACCCTCTAATCCACTATGGAAAATTGCATGGGCGTCGGTATATAGGGTTCAGCACGCCCTGTCAGCCTTCTTCCCTTCACAAATCACCGATCTGAGGTCGCGGATCGCAGGTCGGTCCGGTACACTGGAAAGGTGCAGATTTGCCTTCCAGAGGAACCTCAAGAACATATGCGACCAGAAATTCTCTTTCCTTTGTTCGTCCCATTGTCCAGGCTTCCAGGAATTGGACCTCGTCTGGAAAAACTACTGGAAAAGCATGTCGGACCTCATGTGGTAGATCTGCTATGGCATCTCCCTTCCGGTCTTATCGACCGCCGTTACCGGCCGAAAATTGCTGATGCACGGGATGGCGAAATCGCCACCTTGGAGGTAACCATCGGGGCTCACATCGCCCCGCGCACCAAACGCCTCCCTTACCGGATACATGTTTTTGACGATACAGGCGAAATGTCACTGACTTTCTTCCACGGCAAACCTGACTACCTGACAAAGACGCTGCCAGAGGGTGCCAGGCGCCTCATCTCGGGGCGCATAGAATACTATCAGGGTGAGCCGCAAATGCCCCATCCCGATCATATCGTTGCCCCCGACAAGGTGGGGGAAATGCCCCTCGTGGAGCCTGTCTACCCGTTGACCGCGGGGGTTACGCTTAAGGTGATGGCAAAAGCCACGAAAGGTGCCCTGGCCCTCGCGCCCGCCATGCCTGAATGGCAGGATCCGGCCTGGCTGAAACAGCAGGCTTGGCCTACATGGCATGAGGCACTGCTTCAGGCCCATGCACCGCAAGCAAGCACAGACCTTCAGCCAACGACACCGCAACGGTCTCGTCTTGCCTATGACGAGATGTTGGCCAATCAACTGGCCCTCGGCCTTGTCAGAACGCGAATGCGAGGACGCAAAGGCCGAATGACCTCGGGCGATGGGCGCCTGCGTTCTGCCGCACTGGCGGCCTTACCGTTTCGTCCCACCAACAGCCAGATGGAGGCCCTGGCCGACATTGACAAGGATATGGCGAGCGACAAACGCATGCTCCGCCTCCTCCAGGGTGATGTGGGGAGCGGCAAGACACTGGTCGCGCTCATGGCNATGTTGAATGCCGTGGAAACCGGNGCACAGGCCGCAATGATGGCGCCAACGGAAATTCTGGCAAGACAGCATTACACGACACTTAAGCCCCTGTGNGATGCTGCAGGCGTTCATATTGAAGTGCTGACNGGCCGCGACAAAGGGAAGAAGCGAGAGGCTTTTCTGGAAGGCCTGCGCCAGGGGCACATTCAAATTCTGCTGGGGACCCATGCGATATTTGAAGCCGATGTTGAGTTTCATGATCTTGCCGTTGCTGTCGTCGATGAACAGCATCGGTTCGGTGTTCATCAGCGCCTTCAACTTTCTTCAAAGGGNGGGATCCCCGCAGACGTCCTTGTCATGACGGCGACGCCTATTCCGCGCACACTTGCCCTGACCCAGTATGGCGACATGGATGTAACCCGTCTGCTGGAGAAGCCGGCCGGACGTCAACCGATCACGACAAGCGGCATTCCTTTGTCNAGGCTAAATGAAATTGTTGAGGCCGTAGCGCGTGCGTTGCACGAGGGGGCACGCGTTTACTGGGTATGCCCACTCGTTGAGGAAAGTGAACATCTTGATGTCGCGGCAGCTGAGGACCGGGCCGCCATGCTGGTAGAGCATTTCGGCAACAAGGTCGGTCTGATTCACGGCCGAATGAAGGCGGCGGACAAAGACAAGGTCATGGCACGTTTCCAGGCCGGAGAGCTGACTGTGCTGGTGGCAACCACGGTAATCGAAGTTGGTGTCAACGTGCCAGAAGCGACCATTATGGTCATAGAGCATGCGGAGCGGTTTGGCTTGTCGCAACTCCATCAGTTGCGCGGNCGTGTCGGTCGGGGAACCGGCAAGTCGAGCTGCCTCCTGCTNTATCAGACCCCGCTGGGCGAAACAGCAAAAGCAAGGATCAACATCTTGCGCGAAACGGAGGATGGTTTTGTTATTGCTGAAGAGGATCTGAAACTTCGCGGAGCAGGCGAAGTGCTGGGNACGCGTCAAAGTGGCCTGCCCNGNTTTCGAGTAGCCGACCCGGTTGCTCATGCAAACCTGCTGGAGGCCGCACATGATGACACGCGTTTGATCCTGCAAAAGGACCCGGCCTTGAAAACAGANCGCGGACAGGCGTTACGCACNCTGCTCTATCTTTTTGAACGCGACGAAGCCATTCGCTACCTGGAAGGGGGTTGAGAAACCTGGACGACGGCCATGCCGTTTTCACCCTTTTTGGGGGGCTCGACCAGACCGGCTGAAATAATGAGCTTGGCGGCTTCCTCAACATTCATGTCGAGCACCTGAATATCTGACTCCGGCACAAACAGAAGGAAGCCTGAAGTGGGATTTGGTGTCGTGGGGAGAAACACACTGACGAGCTTGTCGTCCGTGTTTGCCTTCTCAAGAATTTCGCCTCTCGTTTTGGTGGTGATGAAAACCAGCGCGTAAAGCCCTTTGCGAGGGTACTCAATCAGCCCGACCTCTCGGAAAGATGATCCGCTCTGGGATATGACCGTCTCGAAAATCTGTTTGAGAGCGTTGTAAATATTGCGAACAACCGGCATGCGATCAACCAGCCGTTCCCCCCACCCCAAAATCCTGCGACCAAGAAAATTTGCGGTCAACGCACCAAGCAGCGTCAGCCCGATGAGTACGATCAGAACACCGATCCCTGGCACGGTGAAAGGCAGGTAATTATCCGGGTGATATTGAGCTGGAAAGAATCCAACGATGTATTCATCAATAAAATCGATAAACCAGCGCGTCAGGTAGATAGTGATCCANATCGGCGCAGCNACGACAAGGCCCGTGAAAAAATACGTCCTTAACCTCGCGGCAATGCCGGGTTTCTTGCCGGGCAGCAACAAGGTATGCGCTTCTTGATCTTCAGGTACCGTCATTCTTTCCCACCCTTGCCCTTAGGTCAGCCTTACCATCCCGAGCGTTTCGTGTCAGAAATATGTGNCTGAAATGAGTCAAATCAACAAGTCTGTTGTCGAGCGGCAGAACGGATGGGGGNAAAATGGCGGAGTTTGAAGAAACACTCCATAAAATTGTAGCCGAGCACNTGAAAGCNCGCTCTGTAATCGGGTTGAAACGCCTGTCCGGTGGCGCAAGCCAGGAAACATGGTCATTCAGCATAGAAACAGACCAGGGAACAGAAGCCCTCATTCTACGGCGGGCTCCCGGCGGCGGAGATGGAAATTCAAGCGGTACGGCCGCAGGGCTGGAAACCGAAGCGAAGCTTATAGCGCTCGCCGGTAATGCTCAGGTACCAGTTCCACTTGTCCGTTACGTTGCCAAGCCACAAGATGGTCTGGGTTCCTGCTTCATCATGACCCATATCGAAGGTGAAGCGCTGGGTGCCAAAATCGTTCGCAGCGAGAAGTTCTCAAAGGTTCGCCCGGCCCTTGCACGACAGTGCGGGGAAGCTCTCGGCAGGCTCCACGCGATCTCATCCGACACACTGCCATCCAATCTCCGCCGCTCACCTGCAACCGACGAACTTAAACATTACGAGGGTGTTTACACCGCTCATGGGCACCCACACCCGGTCTTCGACCTAGCCTTCAAATGGCTTGAAGATCATCTGCCGGATGAGGGCCGAACGACCCTCGTGCATGGCGATTTCCGGAATGGGAATATCATGTTTGACCCCACGCATGGCGTCGTCGCTGTGCTGGATTGGGAGTTGGCGCATATCGGCGACCCGATGGAAGATCTCGGATGGATTTGTGTAAATTCCTGGCGGTTTGGAGAGATAGAAAAGCCGGTTGGCGGCTTTGGAAGCCGGGAGGACATGTTTGCCGGCTACGAAAGTGCAAGCGGCATCAAAGTCGACCCCGACCGTGTGAAGTTCTGGGAAGTTCTGGGGACCCTCAAATGGGGTATCATGTGCACCACAATGTATGAGGCATTCAAATCGGGTATGGACCGTTCGGTAGAGCGCGCAGCGATCGGCCGCCGATCCTCCGAAACCGAAATAGATCTTCTTTATCTCATCGCAGAAAGTTGAGGCCTTTATGCAGGATTTACCAACAGCAAACGAACTGATCAGCGTTGTGAGCGAGTTTCTCAGAGAGCAACTACTCCCGGAGCTTGAAGGGCGCAAGAAATTTCATACCCTTGTGGCAGCAAACGCACTCGATATTGTTGCCCGTGAGCTCGATACAGCACCCAAAGCTAACATCGAGGAACGCCATCGGCTCGCAAATCTTCTCGGCGCAGAAGGCAGTCTGGCAGAGTTGAACAAAACCTTCTGCCAAGCATTAAGGTCAGGAAAGCTTGACCTGGAAACCGAAGGTGTGAAAGAGCATCTTTGGGCGACAACCCTCGCAAAGCTGAGTGTTGACCAGCCCAAATACTCCGCCTTTCGCAAAGCACAACGCGAGGGGCGCATCTGATGGTTTCGCCGCTCATAAGCCGGAAACAACATGGTGCAACCGCCATCATTTCTTTCAACAATCCACCACGCGGTTATCTCAACCTCGCGCAGGTAGAAGAACTTTCAGATGAACTGGACAAGCTTGAACAAGACGACAATATCCGGTCCATCGTCTTTACTGGGGGTGTGCCGGGTGTCTTTATTCGACACTATGATGTCGCCGAAATTCTAGCCGTCGCTACCCAGATCAGAGAAAGCCAACATGATCGGGAAAGCCTTATGGCAACGGGCGAGCGCGGAAACAGCATCTCCGCCTTATTTGACCGGATTGATGACTTCGCCAAACCAACGATTGCCGCCATTAATGGGTTTTGCCAAGGCGGCGGTTTTGAGTTTGCCCTCTGCTGCGACTTCAGAATCGCGGAGTCTGGCGATTACCAGATAGGATTGCCCGAAACCAATATTGGCATCTTCCCTGGCGCCGGCGGAACGCAGCGGCTTCCCCGTTTGATTGGTGAAGCCCGCGCCCTGGAATTGATTTTGCGCGGGCGCACGCTTTCTCCCTCGGAAGCAGCCTCACTGGGGTTGGTTCACGTTCATGTGACTACATCCGCATTAGATCACGCTCTTCAGATCGCGGAGGAACTGAACGGCAAATCAGCACAAGCATTGATGAATGCCAAGCGCTTGGTGAAACGCTCCAGCTACCAAGGGTTGCAAGAAGGTTGCGCGCTGGAGCGAGGCATGTTTTCTTCCCTGCTTGCAGAGAGCGACGATGCAGTTCGTTCGATGGAGGACTTTCTGGCAAATGGTGAAAACATAAATTCTCCATAAGTAGAGAAACCAGAAATGAGGCGGCAAGATGCGCAAATGGATATTTGGTGTACTGGGTGTAATTCTGATTGTCGCACTGGGCGCTCTTACCCTGTATCTCAATCCGAAACTGTCGCAACGTATTTTCCTTAAACCATCGAGCTCATTTGATGTAGCTGCGGCACCCGCCGCGCCGGACTATACAGACAGCGCATCATGGGTCGCCTTGCCGGACCGTGAGGACCAGGCGGATAACTTGCCCCCTGAAAGCGACCTTAAGGATCGGCAATCCGATGCTGAAGTTGACGTCTTCTTTGTCCACCCAACCACCTATTATTCAAAAGATGGCTGGAATGCCGCTTTCGATGAAGATGGGGAGACAAGAGAACTTCTGGAAGAAGGCGTGATGCGGTTTCAGGCATCCGTGTTTAACGGCGCCGCCCGCGTCTACGCCCCGCGCTATCGGCAAGCAACCCTATATTCGTTCATGGGTGAGGAGCCAGATGCCTACGCTGCACTGACTTTCGCGTATAGCGATGTTGAACGCGCTTTTACGCATTTTATATCGACCATGAACAAGGGGCGTCCCTTCATTTTGGCCTCACACAGTCAAGGCTCACTTCATGCCATGAAGCTGCTGCAGGAGAAAATAGCGGGCACTAACGTCGCAAACCGATTGGTCGCTGCTTACATTGTAGGCTTCTCCATTCCCGAAGAACTCGGGGCGGACGGTATTGCCGCTTGCCGCACGGAACATCAGACCGGTTGTTACCTGAACTGGAATTCGGTGGCAGCCGACGCGGAAACAACTGGCTGGAAACAGACGACAAAAATCTGGATAGACGGACAACTTCAACATATTGCAGGCCGCCCGATTGCATGTGTGAATCCACTCACCGGTACTCTTGGCGGTGCTGCAGACGCAAAAGCCAATCTGGGCGGGCAGCCCTTCTCCGAGGCCGGTGAGCGCTCACGTGCGCTGATACCTGAGCTAACCGGCGCAGCTTGCGAGGACGGCATGCTGATCGTGTCACCACCGACAGACGATGAAGGGCTGACTTTCGGGGTGTTTGGCGGTGACTACCATATCTACGACTACAATCTGTTTCATATGAACATACGGCAGGATATTACGCGGCGCATTTCCGCTTTCTGGAAGCGCTAAAGCAAAACCCATACGTCAAAAACAGTGAAACATTTGTCGTAAAGGTCGCGCTATGCCCGCCCCCAGTTTGCATGAAATAGAAATTGACCAGATACCATCTGATCACCCTATCGCTGTGTTCACACAGTATTTCGGAAAACATAAAAACCGACATGGTCTGCTTGTCGCGGAGGAAGTTGACGTTCTGACTTTCCCGACAGTATTGCCATGGGTACTCATTCTCGACGAGCTGGGGAGCAAAAACAGCGAAGACCACACGTTCATATACCGGTTTGTGGGCACAGGATGTGCGACACTCTTCGGCGTGGACTACACAGGTTTTCTCTTTGGCGACAGCCTGCCTCCAGAGGCGACAGAGGCACGCTATCGCGAGTTTCTCCGCGTCCAAGAGACCAGAAAACCGATCTACACCTATACCAGCGTCCCCCTTGAAGGACGTGAGTTCAAGGAAATCTACCGATGCTGCTTTCCCGCTACAAAAAGCGGATCAGATCTGGTTGACCGGTTCTATTGTGTAATTGCTGAAACAGACAGGCGAATACGCCCTAGGCCCTGAAAACGGGCCCTGAAAACGGGCCCTGAAAACGGGCCCTGAAAACGCGTCATGAAAACGCGTCATTTCGGGGTAGCTGTTTATTAAAACAAAAGTTCTATATTGCAAACGGTGGCATAAACTCATGACCGAGCATGAGAGACGTTTTGGCGATATCAGCAATGTCCATAGAGCCCGTAGAACGCAGCCAGATCACGGCCGCACATCCCGTTAGTGTTCTAAGCCAGTATTTGGAAAAAAAGCGAAGTCAGGCTCATCATTCAACTGCAGGGCGTGTAGACCTGCTGGAAATTGTACCTCTCCTGCCCTGGCTGATGATCATCGAAGACCGCGGTCAGGGAACAGACATTGACTTCTGGATCAAGTTTGCTGGCCCCGCTATCACCGGGCTCATTGGCACCGACCCGACAGGAACCCGGATCAGTGAAGGTTTACCGACAAAAGAGCTAGCCGAGACCATACGCCGGGAGTGCCTGCATGCCCAATTGTCAAAACAACCACGTTTTTCAAAAGACGAGTTCAAGATGACGGGCATGGCCAGAAAGAAAGTTTTCGTATCGGTCTACCCCCTGTCCAAATCAGCCGGCCTGACCATGGATGAGCTATTCTGGCTCATGGCACCCTGCGACACGGAAATGGACTTAAACGACGAGGGGCACGACTGAAACCTCAGGCCGGACGACAAAGATCCCCCGGCCTGCACCTGCCTTGTTCGTCAGATTCCGTGTGCCCCGATAATGGTCACAGAACACACATTCTGAGAAGGAGCCCCGCCCAGATTATGGGTCAGGCCGATTTTGGGATCTGCCAACTGGCGCTCGCCTGCACGCCCCTGAAGTTGGAGGTACATCTCGTACGCCATGCGCAAACCGGACGCCCCGATAGGATGTCCGAAACACTTCAACCCCCCGTCAATCTGACAGGGAACCTTTCCATCGCTATCGTAAAAGCCGTCCATAACATCTTTCACGGCACCACCTTCTGGAGAGATGAACAGATCCTCCATGGTCACCAGCTCCGTCACGGAGAAACAATCATGCACTTCAATCATGGAGACTTCATCACGCGGCTTGTCGATACCGGCTTCAGCATAAGCCTTTTTGGCTGCTATCCGTGCCGTGTGGAAATAAGAGCCGTCCCAGCTGTTATGCTGACTCTCAAGACCATTAGAGACCGACAATTGCATCGCCTTGATCGTCACAATGTTTGACTTCCCCATTGCCTTCGCAATTTCAGGAGTTGTGACAATGGCGCAAGCAGCACCATCTGAAACACCGCAACAATCAAAAAGCCCGAGAGGTTCCGCGATCATCGGGGCATTGATGACCTGTTCTTCGGTAACTTCGTTCCGCAAATGGGCTTTCGGGTTTTTGGCCCCATTGGCATGGCTTTTAACAGAGACGTGCGCGATTGCGCGTTTCAGATCGTCCTTGTTGACCCCATGCTTGGCGCGATAGGCCGACGCAAGCTGCGCAAAATTACCCGGCGCAGATCCGCTCGGCATCAATTGGGGATTGAGCGTACCGGGGTTGGCAACGGGCAGTCCGCCATAACCAGTGTCTTTCAGCTTCTCCACGCCAAGAGCCAAAGCGATATCTGCCGCACCTGACGCGACCGCATATGCTGCACCACGCAATGCCTCAGAACCGGATGCACAAAAGTTTTCAACCCGTGTCACGGCAATATTAGGCAGGCGCAAAGCGACAGAAAGCGGTGTGCCCCCTTTCCCGGTGCCAATCTCGTCAATATGTGTCGAGAACCAGGCCGCATCAAGCTGCGTTGGCTCAATGCCCGCATCCTTCATTGCCTCCAGATAGGCCTCAACCATCAATTCTTCTGGTCCGGAATCCCATCTCTCGCCAAATTTTGAGCAACCCATGCCCAGAATGGCAACTTTGTCCTTGATACCTCTTGCCATATGTCCCTCCCTTGGGGATGACGCTTCTGTTCAAGCGCCTGCTGTCCGTTATTCGACTTTAAAACCAAACCTGAAAAGAGACGTCACTCCGCTGCCTGCACCTGCTTAGCCACATCCCGCACAGGTACCGCTTTCCAGAAATAGCGTTTAAACCCGCGCTGATCGTCAAAATCCTTGATACGGAAGACCATTCTAACTTCCATCCCACTATCGACTTCACCGGGAGCAACGTCTGCAATATCCATCATGATGCGCCCCCCACCTTCAAACACCATCATGCCGTAATGGTTCGGCGGGTTCATGAAAAAGCTCAGGTAATCTGCCGACCAGGAGAGTATGTGCGCCTGCCTCTCCGCAAATTTGTAAGGTTCTTGGGTATCGACAGCCGGATTGTTTGGCGCAACTGAAATACGCGACCGTGGAAACTGGACGACACCGGTCTCCGTACACCGCCCGCCGACAAGCCCCATGATTGTATCTTCATTGCGGTACAGCGTTGTGAGTGCGGTCTTTTTATCTTGCTCACCACGCATCCCCCTTTCCCATTCAACAAGCCCGTTGAAGGTGAGGAATTTCATGTAATTCGTTTCTTCCTGACGATCGGCGAGCGCACCAAGAATGCCGCGTCTACCCGACATGTTCGAAATAAGATCGGTCACCTCAAACAGCAGCGCATCACACCCACCACCAAAATTCACCAGCAGGATTTTCTCACCCGGTTTCGCTGTCTGCAGCGTATGCACCAGCATCACAAGAGCATGAGCCGAACCGGTTTCTCCACAAACGGCACTCAGCGTGTCGGCTATCTTTGNNTGCTCCAACCCACAGGCTTTGGCCAGTTTCTGCCCGAGCTTCGGGAAAACGCACGGCATAACGAAATGCGTGATTTCAGNGGGGTTTACAGATGTTTTCTGAAGTAATGCTCGCACTGTATCAGGAACAATCGTCGAATACCCCTCATCGCGTATCCAGCGTTCTTCCCAATTATAATCAAACTCTTCGCCGCTCCCTCTAAAGTGATCCACGAAGTCAACAGTCTGGGTGTGAGAGCCCAGATATCGGGCAATAATATTGTCCCGCCCGACCGACAGCGCCGCCGCGCCATCANCAAATTCCAGCTCCTGAGCACAGGCAGCGCGCGTCTTGCGGCGGTCTGCTGCACACACAAGAGCCTGCTTCGCAGACCCTGCAGCGACAGCGCCCAGGCCCTGGAGTAGAGAGGTNGTACCCGCCCTTTGAGTTGANGCAATATCAACAGCCTGAACATCCCGGTCCAGTGTGAGGGCCGCCGAAATAATGCCGGCGTTGAGACGATCGGCAAACGGCATTGTGGTTGAGCCAAAAAACAAGGCATCCACGTGCGACCGGTCATCCGAGCGACCAAGCAGGTCGCGGGCGGCTTCAACGGCCATCGTAACCGAATCCTCGTCCCAATTCCCCATGGACCGCTCTCCGCGCCCCTTGGAAACCAGGTTTGGCGCAATCCACGCATTCGCGGCTGTAATGGATTTTCGTTGAAGACGGAGACGGGGGATATATCCACCAAAAGCCGTAAGGCCGATCTCGTTCTGGGCCATCATGTCCCTTCCCTGAATACTGTTGCATCCCTATATGATCTGGGTGCGTATCTGAAAACCCAGTATTTTGAGAGAGAGTTTACCGGTTGTTTCCCTGTTCCAGCAAGAATAAGCCTGTGGCAAAAACCGACGGGCAGAAAGCCCTGCGGGACGTTACGTCATTATTGGCGTATCAGGAGCTGGATCGTAATTGGTTGACCTTTTGGGNGCAGGAATCGATTTCTGGCGGGAGGCAAGGCGCATGAGCCTGGAGACAGAACGCGCCTACCGTCGCCGTTTGCTACAGGCTCTTGGCTGGTTCTGTGTATCGCTTGGTGCCATTGGNATCGTCCTGCCCATAATGCCGACAACGGTTTTTCTGCTTATCGCTTTGTGGGCCTTTGCACGATCCTCCCCCCGGCTTCATCAATGGTTGCTCGAAAACCCCTATTTTGGNCCCTACATCGCCGACTGGGAGAGATACGGAGCCATCCCGCTGCGCGGCAAGGTGATGGCCATACTGATGATGAGTGCCAGCTACANATGGCTTTGGATCGGAACGGCAGCACCGTTCTACGTCAAAATTGGGGTGGGGCTACTGATGCTGAGCGTTGCCGTCTACGTTCTTACACGCCCCGGCCCACCCCGGATCACCTCCCCGGATAGCGAGACGTGATGGCACAACAACTTCGCTTCAGCGCGCGATAATNCAGTCCTGACCCGCAGCCTTCAGAGAGCTGCAAAGGGCTTTTGCCTCATCCGCGGAGCGAAANCCGCCAATTTGTAACCGNTAGTANATACCACGTGCACCCAAATCAGCTTCAGCGATATANGGCTGCCTTTGCCCGATNGAGGCCCCGTGCTTCCGGGCAATCTTGTCCCAGGCGTTTGTCGCATCAACGGCCGACCTGAANGACCCAACCTGAATACGGGCGCCCGTCGCTGNCCCGCCCGCACCTGCATCATTTGCNGCAGGTGTACCATTTTGCGCCAATTGAACCGGCTGGATGACTTGAGCGCGGTTGCGAGCATTTGATCCGACGGACGGATTCACANCGGGCAGAGTGGCTGACGGGTCAATTGACGCGGTGACAAGTGATGCTTCGCTCAAGCNCTCATNACGGGCCGGAACTGCGGCACGGGAGCGCGTATGCCCATCATTCATAATCTCCCCGACATGCGCAGATGAAGCTGCCGGGGGCGATGCGAAACGGGTTACAGTTGCTGTCCATCCATCAGCTTNACGCGACGGNGGCAAGGCCTCCGCCAAGGGCGTAACGGTTACATTGCCTGTTTGAGGTTCAATTGCCGCAACTTGTGGNGGCACNAGTGTCAACGGTTTTGATGCTTCATTCGCACCTGAAATCTGCGTACGAACGGGAGAGACAGGCGGCTGACTTGGGGCCCGAACCTGCTCCACAGCTGCTGGCACNGGTTGTGGCGGTGAACTTGCAGCACGNGGAGCTGGCAATGATGCCGTTACAATCGGGGATACCACATCCTCATTTCCACTCNCCTGCCGAGGTGCGGCCGCCACAATGGGCGCAGGGCCCCATTCCGTGAGTGCCGCACGCGCTACAGGAAAATCGGGTTTAACAGAAAGAGCCTGTTCTGCATCACGAACAGCCTCTGCCGCCGCGCCCAATTCACGATTGGACAGTGCCCGCGCAAAATATGTCAGGTGAGCGCCATCCGCCATGCCCAGTTCAAGCGCGCGGGAATAATCGGCAACCGCTTCCGTATGTCGCCCCAAATTCCGGCGTAAATTACCACGATTGTGATAGGCGGCGGCATAGTCAGGTTGCAACTCAATCGTCTTGTTGTAATCCTGCTCCGCCCTGTCCTGCTGCCCCATCTGCGCATACGCCACAGCCCGGTTATAATAGCTTCGAGGCAGCACATTCGGCGGCAGACCGCCTTGCCATATCGCATTCGTATAATCAGCGACGGCATGCCCCGTGAGGTTCAGTTTTTGGTGCGCTATGCCGCNATGATGGTAGGCGAGCGCCATACCNTCNGCACTCAANGCCCCNCTCTCAATCGCATCATTAAGATACTCAACCGCTTCAAGGGAACGACCGGATTGAAGGGCTGCTGTTCCGGCATTGAGTGACGAAATCGCGGCAACATCGGCTTCGCTTGAGGCCGCGAAGGAAGGCGTTCCCATCAAAAGCAACACGGAAACCANGGAGGCTGCAACCAGCGGTGCAGCTGACCCGTGCCGTTTTTCTGCCTTGATGAACCGCCGTTTTCTATACAATTTCCCAAGCCACCAATCTGGAGGGCAACCCACGAATCAATCACGCCCTCACCTGTCAGGCTAGGTCAATGTGTCGCTTTTGTCGCCACCTGTCTCAAGAACGGCGCCGGGCTCACTCCACCGTTACCGATTTCGCAAGATTGCGCGGCTGGTCCACATCCGTTCCTTTGGCAACGGCAGTGTAATATGCCAGCAACTGGATCGGAACNCTTGCAACAATCGGTTGAATAAACGGGTCGCACGACGGGATTTCAATATGGCTCATCGGCGCATCACCTGCTCTTTTCACCCCGCCCGCATCCGAGATCAGAACCACTTTCCCGCCCCGGGCAATCNCCTCCTGCATGTTGGAGACGGTCTTGTCGAACAGATTGTCTGTCGGTGCGATCACGATAATCGGCACTTCCTCGTCAATCANCGCNATAGGCCCGTGCTTCANTTCCCCTGCCGCATAACCTTCAGCGTGAATATAGGAAATTTCCTTAAGCTTGAGANCCCCTTCCATAGCAATCGGAAAGAGCGTCCCCCGTCCCAGGTACAACACGTCNCGAGCTTTCGAAATGGTATGAGAAATNCTCTCGATAGGTGTACTGAGGGTCAAAGCTGACGACACATGACGTGGTATTTCCAGAAGCGCACGCACCAGCTTGTGCTCTCTCTCTTCAGAAATTGCCCCGCGGGCCCTTGCCGTACCAAGAGCCANCGCCGCAAGTACCGTCAGTTGGCAGGTGAATGCCTTTGTGGACGCGACACCAATTTCCGGCCCGGCGAANGTCGGCAGAATAACGTCAGAGGCCCGCGCAATCGTGGATTCCTGAACATTAACGACCGAGAGAATGTGCTGNTTCTGCTCTTTACAATAGTTCAACGCGGCAAACGTATCTGCTGTTTCTCCCGATTGAGAGATGAAGATCGCAAGCCCGCCNTCGGGCATCGCCGCTTCACGATATCTGAACTCGGATGCAATATCGATTTCGACCGGCACACGCGCAATCTGCTCAAACCAGTATTTTGCAACCTGTGCGGCATAAAATGCTGTCCCGCATGCAATCATCGTGATCCGCGGCACACTGGCTAGATCAAAAGGCAAGGCCGGCAANCGGATACTCTCCGTCATNGGGTCAATATAATCCGCAAGCGTATGACCAATGACTTCAGGCTGTTCGTATATCTCTTTCGCCATAAAATGGCGATGGTTTCCCTTGTCCACCATCTGGGANGAGGCATCTGAGATACGCAANTCGCGTTCGACCGTATTGTCATCTTCATCGTAGATCACAACGGCGGCTGCTTTGATAACAGCCCAGTCACCATCATCCAGGTACGTNACACGATTGGTCATCGGCGCAAGCGCAAACGCGTCAGACCCCAGATACATCGCCCCGTCCCCGTGGCCAATGGCCAATGGACTGCCCCGGCGGGCNGCAACAATCAGATCATCCTCACCACGAAACATGATCCCCAGCGCAAACGCGCCTTCCAGCATTCGTAACGATNCCCGCGCAGCTTCAATGGCGCTGAGCCCGGTCTTCATCTGTTGGGAGACAAGGTGTGCAATCACTTCGGTGTCAGTCTCCGTATGGAAGACCGCGCCATCTGAAATAAGCTGCTCTTTCAGTTCGCGAAAGTTCTCGATAATNCCGTTATGCACGACGGCGACATCGTCGGTAACATGAGGATGGGCGTTTCTTTCCGTNGGTGCACCGTGTGTTGCCCAGCGCGTGTGCCCAATGCCAATGGATCCCGCCAAAGGCTGATCACGCAGAAGCTGGTCAAGGTTTGTCAGCTTACCTTCCGCCCGCCGCCGAACGATTTTNCCGTCGATCAGTGTNGCGATACCGGCTGAGTCATATCCGCGATATTCAAGACGCCGCAANGCCTCCAGNATAACCGGAGACGCCGTTTCTTCCCCAATGACACCAATAATGCCGCACATGGGTCTAATCCTTTATTTCTTTAGACTTGTCCTGNGCCTGTCGGAACGAAGCGGCCCAACCTGCTTTTTCCATCTGACGCCCTCGCGCAACAGCGAGCGCNTCACCGGCGACATCTTTTGTGATGACACTGCCTGCGCCAACACTCGCACCATCACCAATTTTGACCGGCGCAACCAGCGAACTGTTAGAGCCGATAAAGGCACCAGCACCAATATCTGTAAAGTGCTTGTTGAAACCATCGTAATTGNAGGTAATCGTCCCGGCGCCGATATTGGCTGCCGCCCCGACGCGGGCATCTCCGATATATGTCAGGTGGCTGATCTTTGCACCAGCCTCAATGTNTGCTTTCTTGGTCTCGACGAAATTGCCAACCTTTGCACCCGCCCCAAGCTTGGTACCTGGACGAAGTCGGGCAAATGGTCCCACGTCACAAGCGTCACCAACCTCCGCACCCTCAAGATGTGAGAAAGCCTTGATCGTCACATTTTCACCAACCCGCACGCCCGGGCCGAAAACAACATTGGGTTCAATCAAGCAGTCGCGTCCGATCACCGTGTCACTTGAGAAGAAAACGCTNTCTGGGTCTCGCAAGGTAACACCAGATGACAACATAAAGGNCCGCCGCCGCGCCTGGAAGATTTTCTCCGCCCTCGCCAGATCAGAGCGACTGTCCACTCCCATACTCTCATCTTCACCACGGACCACCACCACACACGAAAGTCCTGCCCGGCTTGCAAGCTCAGGCACCTCCGTNAGGTAAATTTCGCCGCTGGCACCACTCACCGTCAACTTCTCCAGCAGAGACCGGAAATGCCGACGATCAATGGCCATTGCACCACCATTGCAAAGAGAGATCCGCCGCTGTTCAGCCGTCGCATCTTTTTCTTCAACAATAGAGATGAGGGCTCCGGAGCCATCACAGACAAGCCGTCCATAATTGGTTGGATCGTCGGCCTCGAACCCCAGAACCACAACCTGTGCCCCGGCTTCTATCTGGTTGCGCATTTCTCGCAATGTATCTGCTTCAAGCAATGCTGCATCGCCAAAAAGNACAAGCACAGTNCCTNCTTCATCCGAAACAGCTGAAAGAGATGCCTGAGCCGCGTCACCAGTCCCCCGCGGCTCGTTTTGCACAGCCGTCACCACCAGCGGCGACTGAGCGCATGCGAACGCAGAAACATCATCCATAGCCGGAGATATGACTGTAACAATACGAGCCGCTTCCAGCGCTACGCCNTTGTCGATAACATGCCCCAGCAAAGGACGGTTCGCCAACGGGTGAAGAACCTTTGGCAAAGCGGATTTCATGCGTGTGCCCTTGCCCGCAGCAAGTATCACAACTGTCGTATCGTTAACGCTCATATTTTCCGTATAATTCTTGGTGCGGGTTAAACCGGCACATCCCCCAACTGGTCCCGCGAGAATGTTGCATATCTCCCGGCCCCCTCACAATAAACAAATATTTCAGTCTTTTTCACTCTACGTNGACTGTTTCGCGGTCCTCAGCCTCCGCTTCATCTACAGTGNGAAAGTCCGGCAAAATATCATGCATCAACCGGATNACCGTCTCNTCATCGCCNCGCTGCGCGGCTTCAACCAGTTGGTTGATCTGCCCCTTTGCTTCGTCGCCATCACGTGNTACCGCAATGGCGGCCATAAGCTCTTTATGGCTGGTAGGCAGAATTTCNTCAGACGTGTTGAACAGATCTTCATAAAGACGTTCACCCGGTCGTAGNCCGGTAATCTTGATCTCAATATCCTGATCNGGTGTGAGNCCGGCCAGCTTGATCATCTGGCGAGCCATATCGATAATTTTGACCGGCTTACCCATNTCGAGAACCACGATTGCCCCACCCTTGTCGAGAAGTTCATCACGCAAAGTGGTCGCCTGCAGAACAAGCTCGACAGCCTCTCGAATGGTCATGAAGTAGCGCGTCATATCNGGGTGTGTGACGGTAAGCGGCCCTCCGCGCTGGAGCTGNTTTTGAAACAGAGGAATGACGGAACCAGCAGAGCCCAGAACNTTCCCGAAGCGGACGGTTACAAAGCGTGTATGGTTTCGCTTCCTGCTCTCCACATCCAGCATCTGGCAGTAGGTTTCAGCAATTCGCTTGGACCCACCCATCACNCTAACGGGGTGTGTNGCCTTGTCAGTGGAGATCATGACCATGCTGGTCACATTATGTCGNATTGCAGCGTCAGCAATATTTCGTGTCCCCATGACATTGGTNAGAATAGCCTGCGACGGCTGGGATTCGAGCAAGGGCACGTGTTTCAGCGCAGCCGCGTGAAAGACGATTTCAGGCATCTCNGCCGCAAAGACACGCTCCACAAGATCGGCCTCGCGCACATTTCCCACAATGGCGGAGCGGGAAAGCGAGGGATATGCCTCGCAGACCTGACGGTCGATTTCATAAAGATTGAATTCTGAATTATCAAAGAGCGCAATGTGCCGGGGCGAAAAACTCGCAATCTGCCGGACCAGTTCCGAACCGATACTGCCGCCAGCNCCTGTCACAAGAACACTTTTCCCACTGATCAGGGCAGCCATTCCCTCCCTGTCCAGCGACGCCTGAGGGCGGCTGAGAAGGTCTTCAACATCNATCGGCCTGATGTCAATTTCCGTACTGGATGCTTTTGTTAAGCGCGACATTTCCGGCAACCGGTCAAGCCTCAATCCCTGCTCGCGCGTAAAATCGAGCAAATCGCGGATCGGATCACCACGCAGCCCCGCATCAGCAACAATGAGGCCTTTCAGAATGCTGCGATATTCCGACGTGATGTGTGGAAGGTCATCAACCGACCCCAATACCTTGACGCCGCGGATCCGCGTGCCAACAGGATTGTTGTTGGTCGTGACAATACCCAGCACCCGATATGGCGCACGCGGATCGCGCGCCATCTTACGGATAAAGGCATCACTTTCATCCGTGGCACCAACGAGGATTACCGGAACGATATTCTCGTTTGCAAGTCCGCCTTTGATCAACCCCAACTGGTTCTCGTGCCACAATCGGGCAGCCAACCGCGCCCCGACAAAAAGTGCGGTGAGAACAATCGTGTCAATCAGAACCGAAGAGCGAGGCACGCCGCTCAGCCGGCTGGTCAGAAACATAACGACCAGAAAACCCAGATTAATAAAAACAGCGGTCCGGGCCAGAAGTAGTGCGTCATCGACCGAGACATAACGCCATGGAATCCGGTGAAGGTTTGACCGCCAGATGACCAAAGCCGCGACGGCGGTGAATGCCAATGTCGACAACCCGACAAGCGGCAACGCATTCAAAAACCCGTCATCGCCTAATCGAAGAAATAGCGTTAGTGGAAAAGAAAGCGCGGCCAGAGACACGTCTACCAGGAAAATGACAATCGTCCGCCAGGCGTTCAATCCGCTGGAAGCGGGTTTGCCCATCTTATCGTGATCCGATGGCACGTTCGGCGGCCTCCCGAGGCTTTGGCATCAAGACTTCTAAATCATGACTTCTGAACAAGGAGAGGCAAATCACCCATCCGCTACAAGAAGGCCCGGTTTAGCAGAATTAGACACGATCCAGAACCCGAATCTACACCTTGGTGATGAGCTTGTTTTCCCATGCAAAAGCATGTTCCACGATTTCTTCCAGGTTATCGTGACGCGGGGCCCAACCCAACACACGCCGGGCCCGTGAAGCATCCGCGACGATAGCAGCCGGGTCCCCGGGACGTCGCGCTGCCAGAACCGCATCGATCGGCAGGCCGGTCACTTNTCGGACCGCATTAACCACTTCCGATACCGATGAGCCGTGCCCATACCCACAGTTCGCCGTGATGCTCTCTCCCCCTTGACGCAGATGGTTCAGCGCGTCCATATGCGCTGCTATCAGGTCTGAAACATGGATGTAATCCCGGATACAGGTACCATCCGGCGTATCATAGTCCGTGCCGAAGATACTCATCTGCTGACGGAGCCCCAATGCAGTCTGCACGGCCACTTTGATCAAATGGGTGGCATCTCGGGTCGATTGTCCAGAGCGCCCGGCCGGGTCTGCTCCGGCAACATTGAAATAGCGCAAAATTGCATATTTGAGAGCATGCGCGGCGGCGACATCTTCCAGCATCCATTCTGTCATCAGCTTGGAGCGACCATANGGAGACATGGGATTGAGGNCGACATCCTCCGTAACGGGCACACGCTCTGGCATCCCATATACCGCCGCGGTCGATGAAAAAACAAAATGCGGGATACCCTTTTGAACGGCAGTGTCNATCAATGCCCGCGTCTTGGCNGTATTGTTGAAATANTATTTCAGAGGGTCAGAGACGCTTTCGGGAACAATAATGGACCCCGCAAANTGCACAATCGCCTGGACATCATGTTGAGCGAACAGCGAAGAAACAAGCTCAACATCTGCAATATCCCCTTCGACAAAAATCGCCCGNNNATCAACGGCAGATCTAAGTCCGGTAGACAGATTATCGAGAACAACCACTTTCTCGTTCGCGTCGGCAAGAGCCAGCACCATGTGGCTGCCAATATAACCAGCCCCACCTGTCACCAAAACGCTCATCGACATCTCCTTACCCAATATGATCCGTGCCTCGGCACGCCCCTATTATAGGCGGAAGTGTGTCTCTACGTAATTAACAAGACGATCAAGGCACTGTTCAACGGCATACTTCTCGGTATTGATTGTAAGCTCCGGTGCCACAGGCGCCTCATATGGAGCAGATATTCCCGTAAAGTCGCGAATGTCACCTTTCAACGCTTTTTTATAAAGGCCCTTGGGGTCGCGTGCGATACAGGTTTCGACATCGGCGTCGATGAAGATTTCATGAAAATCCGGATGCGCAGCGTGGCGCGCCCGNCCCCGGTCGGACCTGTAGGGAGANATAAAGGAACTGATTACAATCGTCCCNGCTTCTCGAAACAGGGCGGCAACTTCGCCNACACGGCGAATATTCTCCGCCCTGTCATCCGGTGAGAAACCAAGATTCGCTGTCAAACCCTGGCGAATATTATCACCGTCCAGAACAAACACCTGATATCCAAGGTCAAAGAGCCGCTTCTCAAGCGCAACCGCAAGTGTTGANTTGCCCGCACCAGACAAGCCGGTAAACCACAAAACACCCCCCTTGTGNCCATTNCGGGCCTGACGTTCAGAGAGTGCGATACTGTGGCTTACAGGTGTCAGATTGTCCGGCTTCATCGAAATAAGCCGCCGCTGATCTGCATACCCCTCCATCACAATAAATCCGTCTGACCAAAGACCGGATGGATCTTGTATCTCGACACGCCCACACACGGAATGATCCACATAAGCATCAACCGGCAAAAGCATGTCTGACCGCAAAACCAGTTCCGCAAAAACACTTTCACCCAGCGTTCCATCACGGGCGACCGNGAGTTCTTCCNCATTGAGCGCATAGGAGACCGTCTGCACAGTCATCATCCGCTCGCCAAACCAGAAACGCACCGGCANCTTGTCCCCCGACANCACATTCTGTCCACGCCAGAAAACACGGGCACAAAAGACGTCACTCAANAATGGTGCCTTGGCACAANCGGAAAGAACCTCTCCNGGTTCTGGAAAAAAGGGATCAGCAAAAGAAAGCGTAAGATCAGCGCCGCCGTTTTCTCCTTTGCCCGGCAGCACACTGGCAACTCTGGCACGGCTGTTGGTGGGCGATGCCAGCAGCTCTTCTCCCGTGCAAATTTGGCCAGAGAGAAGGCGTCCATCAGCACGCCAATGGTTCTGCTCAGCACTCGATTGCATCACGAGAAAGCGNACGNCATCTGAAACCTGAAGTTCCGATGTCTGAAGACGGGAGGGTCGTGGAGAAACNGCAACCTCACGCGCTATCCAGCCCTGCATCACAGAAGNGTCAAACGGTGCCGGTATAACCGAAACAATATTCAGCGCATATTCCCGTGCAGCATCCCTGACCTCGTCTCTCACCNGCTCAAATTGTTCACGGTCAAAGTCAATTTCGTCGAACTTTTCAACGATGATGAGAACTTCGTCGTAAGCAAGAAACTTTATGAGGCGAAGCCAAAACGCATGCTCAGCACCAAAGCCCGTCACCGCATTCACAACCAACACGGGCAGCCTGTGCCCGTCATNGCGCGCCTGCGTCTGGTTTAACCAGNGGTTGGCATCAAAAACCATCAATCGACAGCGCGCCAACGGCTCTATCGAGCGTAAAACATCCTCGGCAGCGAGGCCGTCATACGTAAAAGCCAGAAGTTCCACCGGAAGGNTGCGGTCCTGGGGCCATGGGTTGGNAGCAACTGTATCCGCCCCGGCGGGTCCGCGCGTTTTCGATTTGCGATTAAACATTATTCACACAAAAATANGTGAAATAAAANTTATTCCACTNTTAAGGTGTAGAGTTATGCGGCCNGTTCGAAAACTGCAAGGTCTCCCGATAAAAATNCNATTAGTTCTCTCTCCTATCCGTCAGTTNCATCCTGTCCGCCCTATGCCGCCAGATCGAGGCGCAATTTTCCCCCTTGGCATTTTCCCCACTCGCCGCGGACGCTGTACCCGTCGCACGGGGCGGCTTGGTGCCAGTCCAACTGCGCGCCTGCCCGGCATTTGTGCTGCTTTTTGGCGACCAGTCAGGACTCTGAGCTCGGTCTGAATTTCTGAGAGAATAGTGAGGCGNTCCCGTCGCCGATGNATGGCCAGCATCGCAATCTGCGTTGAAATCAGAAGAAGAAGCGCNATGGCGAAAGCGCTAAAACCAAACCTTGCTTCNGGTGATAAAGCCAGAAATACGTCCAAAACATCCATCTTCTTCCCCGTTTACCCTTCTATATTTAGAGATCATTGAGAGTTCCTAGTCGAAGATGNTCATAGCAAAAGCCGGGCCGGATATTATGGGCATGAAAGCGGGGGCTTTCTTGGGGTCTTGAGGGCAAAATGAGCCGGNCGANNAGAAANAAGCTCTGTTTTTAAGCGTAGTGCCAAAAATGGAGGCGATGGTCGCGGGCAATTTGTCGTTTGACCGAGTCTGCGACTCAGATTAACCACAATAAGGAGCGGTTTTCTTGCCCTTTTGGAGAACCTATCCTGTTGTTAAGCGGGGCCAAAATGATCGCGAACTCGACCAACCCATCCAATTTGATCAACCCATGCGTCGTCGGAAGGGCTGAGGATCGGTGTGCCCGCACCTCGTGGCTCCTGAAACCCGTAGTCTTTGTTCTCTTGGGTGGCTTGAGCCTGGCCGGCTGCGAAACCAGCGCAAGGACGAGCAGCGCCTCTACAGCTGCGGGCGGCGTCGGAGAGGAAACCCTTACTGAGCGCGTAGACAGGCTTGAAAAAGAACTTGCCAACCTCCGGATAGATTATTCTGTCGTGCGCCCCTCGATGGAGAGGATCGTGTCAGACGAAAACGGGCTCGAAGCTCGCCTGAGTGCCATTGAAAGCGCATTTGGCCCCGTCACGGCATCAATCTCACCGCAAGCAACGCAGACACCCGCTTATCAGCCACCAAGCACACCAAGTTTTCCCAGCGTGGGTATTCACCTCGCCTCCTATCGCGACCTCGAAAATGTTGAGCGCGGCTGGGCCGAACTGCAAACAAGTAATCAGGACCTGCTTTCAGATCTCGATCTTGCTGTCGTCGATTATCGAAGTGGTACCGATGGTGTATACAAGCGCCTGATCGCAGGACCTCTCGACCCAGCATCAGCCGAAAGCAGATGTGCCAGTTTGAAAGACCGCGGGGTCTGGTGCCAGGTTGTTACGATAAAACGATAGGTCGGCCCCNGCTGAACAGTGCGTTCTAGCTCGCCAGAGACTCTATCGCAAAAGCTCCCTCGCCCATTCGGGGTGAGCAATCTGCTGTGACATGAACAGACCCACGATCATAATCCATTGCATAGGTCCGCTTCGGACAGGTGAAAGTCAGTTTCGTCCCAAGCTCCCGGTCAATCTTCCCGGCACGGCGCTCAATCGTGGGATAGAAATGATCAAACAACAAATTGAGCGCAATCCCCATTCCNTGGTCAGCGGATTTGATAAACTTCCCGTCAATCGCATCNGGACCTACCATGTCGAGACGCACATCATAGGAAAGCGCTTGAAGCAACATTGCCTGTGTTCGTTTAAGCAGAGGAGGTGACACAATATCCTGNTCGGAATGGATCATGCGAAACTGGCATGGCCTGACAGTCGCANCCATATTTTCCTCAAAATGCTCCCGATAGGCAACATCGCGGATCAAGGCACGGTCGGGACCAAAAAAGTCATCGCGGCCCGGTAGAATAAATTGCCACTTCTGAATGGTCGAACATCCATAAACAAGATTGCCGTCCGATATTGAGCCTTCGCAAAATCCATTATCAACGAACTTTGTAATAGTCTCGGTATAAGCGGAGGCGTCAATAACGGCGTTAATCGAATTTGGGGCGAACTTGGCAATCATGTGCGCGATATAGCCACCATGTGATGTTCCCAGACAAACGACATTCGACTGGTCAAACTCCACGCNCTTGTCGATCAGATGGTGTAACGCTGCAATATGATCCANGGCAGCGAGCACACCAAAATTCTGATACTGGTTTCCTGGCGGTGTAAAATGTGCTTTGAGTTCATACTGATGGGCCGTATCACTTTGTAAAAGCGCCAGAACATCATTGTGTGTTTCGATTTTAAAATCGAATGCCCGCCCCAGATTGTTGGCTACATATTGCCCAAGGGCCGCAATAATAGAGTCCTTTTCGATATCAAGTGTAACAGCGCCAAACTCTTGTGATCGAAGTGGNCGGCATGTATTGCAATGACCATCAACCGATACAGCAACAAGATTGTGTTTGCTCGCGATGTAGCGCCGCAGCATCGTCGAATAACTGGCATCTTTCTCACCACCCATTCCTGGAATGATGAAAACGAGTCCATCTGCCTTCTGCCCNTCGGGCANTTCAGCAATAATTGCAACCTCGTTCGTACGATGAACACCAAGTTCAAAGTCTGGCTGCGCGGGAATGGAAAACCGGGTTTCACCCATTGTTCAAAGCCCCTCAACCCTGTGCATCGGAGACAAGAACGACCAGGTCACCAACATTGTCTAGCTCAAACAGTTTGTCACCTGGCAGGCGAAGGTCAAAAACCTCCTCAATTTTCAAAATGAGTCGGGCATGGGCGAGTGAATCCCATCCATCAATATCGTCGGCGCTGGTATCACGGTGAATATCCGAAATATCACAGCCAAGCTCCCGGCTGATAACCTGAGAGAGACGTTGAAAAACATTATCAGCGCTCACGCAATAAACTCCTGACTTTCTTTAAATTTNTGGCGCGTCGCGGATCTTGATATTTTTCCACTCGTGCTCTTCAGCAGCCACATAGGTTCGAGAAGATGAACCTCATTCGGCACCAGACCGGTTTCATCAACGATCGTGTCGCGGATCGATTTTTTGATCTGNTTGAGTGCCGCAGAACTTGTTTCACGTGTTTCCGCCAGAATAATGAGCGCATCACTGCCTATATCTGAACGATACTCACTCATGGCCATCAGCCGTCCAGGTATAATCCCCGGAACATCGCGCAGGGCGAATTCCAGATCATGTGCATAATGGTTGCGCCCATTGAGGATCAGAAGGTCATCCTTCCGGCCCGTTACAAACAGCTCGCCATTTGCCATGTAACCCAGATCACCTGAATGGTACCAACCTTCACGGAAAACAGCGTCCGTTTTGTCGGGCTGTCGGTCATACCCGCGAGCAAGACTCGGCCCGGATATACAGATTTCCCCAATCCGCCGATCAGGCAGACGGTTTCCATCCTCATCCATCGTCAGAACGGTCAGTCCATCAATCTGACGCCCACACGATTGCACCTGCACAGTCGAACCGTGTGTAGCCAGCGACGGACGCGCGATTCCTTCGTCGACAAGAGCCGCCGCATCAAGTGTTTCAACCCGTGGCGCAGAGCCAATATCACTCTGCGTCGCTGCAAAAACGGTCTCTGCCATTGCATAACACGTCTGTACAGTGCTCGCCTCAACGCCCATATCGGCAAACTTGGAAACAAAACCATTGATTGTCTCGGGACGGCATCGTTCCGAACAATTTACAAAGGCCCGCATACTGGACAGGTCCCATCGGTCTCCCGGTTTCGCACAATTCACGATATGCTGGTATCCGAAATTGGGCTGCCACGTCATCGTGGCTTTGGTCTTCTCGATATAATCAAAAAGGCTCGTTGGGCGTATAACCCATTCAAAAGGACTGAGAAGCGTGACCGGGACGCCCTTGAGCACCGGCAAAAGACAACAGGCGATTAGCCCCATATCGTGATAAAGCGGTAACCAGCTGACGATCCGGTCATCGGAAGTCAGCGCAAGAGCCTTTGCATATGAATCAATCTGGTGAAGCAAAGCTTCATGCGAAATCATGACCCCTTTCTTGGTACCGGTTGTACCGGAGCTGTGCTGTAGAAACGCGATATCGTTCCCCGCAAACTCAAGATCGGGAAGAAGGTCTGTGTCCGGCAATGCACTCGGTGTAATAACCTGCCGACCATGGTGCGGCAGAACGCTCTCAAGCGCTGCGCGAAGCCGATCAGTCGTCATGATGGCCTTGGCATCAATGCGTTTAATAACCTGTATCTGCCCATCCCAAAAATGCCCGGGCTCTTGCCGGGGGCTGGGTGGTGACATCATGGTGGGAACGGCACCGGCGAACATCGCGCCAAAAAAAGCAAAGAGCAATTCCGGACCGTGGTCAAACAGAATGATCACGCGATCCCCTTGGCCAATCCCCCGCTCACGACAAGCAGCCGCATATGGAGCCGAAGAGGCCGCAAGTGCCGAATAACTGATCGGTGTCGCTTCATCATTGACGATGACCCGCGCAAACAGCCGATGAGGCGTATTCTCCACATGTTTGAGAATACGCGACGCCATCGTGTCTCGTTCAGGTTTTTTCCAAAATGAAATCAACGCCATTGGCGACCCCGTCCAGGATGCGGAAACTCAAACCTATTTCAGACGAAACAGGGTAAATTTCGCGTAAAGATCGGGGCGCCGTCGCGCGATTTAGACAGGAATTCCGCGCTATCTGTTAAGAAAGGGCCTGCTTTTTGATTTTCTTGGCCAGCGACCATTTGTGAACTTCGGTTGGTCCATCGTAAATGCGGAACGCCCGAACCTCACGGAACAATTGTTCGACAATCGTATCGCCGGAAACACCCATACCCCCCATAACCTGAACACAGCGGTCAGCCACTCTGAACAAAGCCTCGGAAACAGCAACTTTGGTCATCGAACTTTCAACATTGCCATCCTCACCCCGGTCCAGTGTTTCTGCGCACCAGTCGATCATCAGTTCAGCTTGCTGGAGATCAATCTTGTTTTCGGCCAGCATGAACCCCACCCCCTCGTGGTCGATCAGCAGCTTGCCAAATGCCTCCCGCTTGCAGGCATAATTGACCGCGATCTCCTGCGCCCGTGTGGCCACTCCGTGCCAGCGCATGCAGTGTGAGAGACGTGCCGGGGCCAGACGAATTTGCGCATATCGAAACCCGCTTCCGGCCTCGCCCAACATTTGCTCAGCAGGCACACGAAGGTTCTCGATCGCAATTTCTGCATGCCCACCAGGCATGGAATTATCAATCGTCTCCAGAACCCGCACGATCCGTATCGCCGGGTTCGGCAGATCGACAAGAAACAACGACGCGCCCTGCGCCGACTTCGCCATGATAATGCCGACACGGGCCCCCTCCGCACCTGTAATGAAGGTCTTTCGACCATTGATGACCCAATGGTCACCTACAAGCTCTGCAACGGTCTGCATCATTGAGGGGTCTGAGCCCGCACCATTTTCGCTGGCAGGCTCCGTCATGAAGAACGCTGATCGGGCTGTCCCGGCCACAAGGGGATCCAGGAAGCGCTCTTTTTGATGAGCACTCGCAACCTTCCCCAGAAGAAACATATTGCCCTCATCGGGAGCCATTGTGTTGCAGGCGACGGGCCCCAGTGGGGACAGACCAGATTTTTTGAGGATATGAGCCGTATCAAGCTGGCTAAAATGAGACCCATCATCGCGAATATGAGGTGCTAGCACCCCGGCATCGCGGGCCTTGGCCCGCATTTCAACCACCAGATCCTCGCTGGGACCATGATGCCCCGCCCGCGGATCCCGCTCATAGGGTACGACGATGTTCCGGACAAATTGTTCAACCACATCGCCAACCGCCAGAGCCTCTGCTGATACCGCCACGCTCATCATTCTCACTCCCCAATCTGCAAAACAGGCCACAGGCAAGAAAACACCCGCACAAGCCTGATAGCTATCAGGAATGTGTTGGTCAAGTCATTGATTTTTCTGGTGAAAATGGTGAGCCCAACAGGATTCGAACCTGTGACCTACTGATTAAAAGTCAGTTGCTCTACCAGCTGAGCTATGGGCCCGTCTGAATCGGACAAGCCGTATTCGACGGGCGGAAACTAGTGGCCAGAGCCGCCCCGGTCAACTGCTTTAGGCCGCTTTTTGGCTCAAACCACGCACTAAATCGTCGCGCCGGTTAATGGCAGTGCTCACAGGCCATCTTTCCAGTGACCGCGGGCCGCACTTGGTCCGCCAGCCCCATGTTGAATGACATAGTTTCGGATGCCGCATGGATAAACGAGACGAGACCCCAGCGCGGCATCTGTCATCTGAGGCGCGATAGAAAGCGAGGGGTAAAATCGGTCGAACAATTTCACCAGGCTAACCCCCATGCCGTGCTCCAGCGTCGTGACAAACCGGCCATCCAGATCCTTTTCTCCCATCTCTTCAAGGGCAACATCATGACCATATGCCGCCAGCACAGAACGCTGCTCACGCTTGAGTTCAATAGGTACCAATCGATCACGCGTAGAATGCAGCATCCGGCATTGCAGTGATCGTTCAGGGGCAATTTCTGACAAGACCTCATGATGGAGCGGCAATATTGCTTCCCGGATCATCCGCGCATCTGTTCCAAAGTAATCAGGCGCACCAACTCTGTCCGTCTGCCAGGCACTGCGGGTTGCACTCACCAGCGTCAGATTGCCATCCACAGTCCGATATTCATCGCCAAGTCCAAAGCCAACATAATGCGGCATGAATTGTGGGTAGGCTGAACACTCGATGACGGCCGAAACAGTATTGGGCGCGAATTTGTGGATTAGATGAGAGATGTACCCGCCGTGTGATGTACCAAGGCAAATAACCGGGGTCTTTTCGGACCCAATTCCTTTGTCTCGCAGATCAGCCAGCACTTTGAGATGGTCAAGCGCCACCAGCACACCGAAATTCTGATAATCCTCGCCCGGCGGTACAATAGTCCCCTTAAGCTCAAAAGCATGTTCCGTCCGGCTCCGAAGAAATGGAAGGGTCGCACTTTGCTCCGCCGATGAAAGACCGGACAGATCATCCCCTTGCAAAACCAGCGCCCCAATAGCCTTCGCAATCGACCAGGGGTCAATATCAACACGGACCTCACACCCTGCCGGATGCGCGCCCGGTCGACAATAGTAACAATGAGGCCGAACAGACACGGCCACCAGATTGTAAGTAGCCGCAATATGGCGACGTGTCAGCGTCAACAAAGCCTCGTCATTGTCGCCGCCAAACCCGGGAACAATAAAAACAATTCCCTCTGGAGAGACCTTGTCGGGCACCTCAGCGCTGTACGTAACCGGCACGGTACGCGGTACGTTGAGTTCAAAATCCGGGTGCCCTGCAATGGAACCGCTGAACGTTGGCATGCCACCTCCACAAAAGACAGATGTCCATTGGCCACCAACTTGGTAAACGCACCGTTAAACAGGATCAATATCGCCGGCAGCCTGAGTTTCCTTGAACGCTCTCCGGAAGGCTTCAAAGCGCCCTTCGGCAATGGCAGCGCGCATGTCCGCCATCAGCGATTGATAATAGGCAATATTGTTCCATGAGAGCAGCATCATCCCCAGGATTTCCCCGTTCTTGATGAGATGATGAAGATAGGCGCGCGAATAGTCCCTTGCAGCCGGGCAGGAACTCGTCTCGTCAAGCGGACGTGGATCATGCGCATGACGTGCATTCTTGATGTTGATCTTGCCATACCGCGTGAACACTTGCCCATGCCGTCCGGACCGGGTTGGCATGACACAGTCGAACATGTCGATACCGCGCGAAACGGCTTCGACAAGGTCATCCGGTGTCCCGACACCCATCAGGTAGCGGGGTCGTTCTTGCGGCAGGAGCGGCGTTGTAAAGTCGAGAACACGCAGCATTTCCGACTGCCCCTCACCCACTGCCAGCCCGCCGACGGCATATCCGTCAAAGCCTATATCTATCAGCGCCGCCGCACTCGTCCGACGTAAATCCTCATAAGTGCTTCCCTGCACGATACCAAAGAGAGCCTGCCCGTCTTTGCGGTGTGGCTGAGAGAGAAAAGCCTCTTTTGACCGTTTCGCCCAGCGTGTCGACAATTGCATGGATTTGTCGGCCTCATCATGGGTCGCTGGAAACGGCGTACACTCGTCAAGCACCATCTGAATGTCAGAGCCCAACAGACATTGGATCTCAATGCTCCGCTCGGGCGAAAGAGCGTATGAGCGGCCATCAATGTGGCTTTGAAACGTCACGCCTTCTTCTGTCATCTTACGAAGCTGTGACAATGACATAACTTGAAAGCCACCACTGTCCGTCAGGATCGGTCCCGACCAGCGCATGAACGCATGAAGACCACCCAATGCCGCGACTTCTTCCGCGCCCGGGCGAAGCATCAGGTGATAGGTATTCCCCAGCACAATGTCCGCCCCTGTCTCTTTAACCTGATCTGTATAAAGGGCTTTGACGGTGCCTGCTGTCCCCACAGGCATAAACGCAGGCGTTTGTATATCGCCCCGTGGTGTGTGGATCACACCGCGTCGTGCCGCGCCATCCGTTGCTTGCAGCTCATAGTTAAAACCGGTCAAGTCGCTACGTGCTCCTAAAAATCAAACAGGCGTCGCCATAAGAATAGAACCGATACTCTTGCGCAATGGCATGCGCATAGGCCGCCTGCATTTCATCCAGAGACCGAAAAGCGGAAACCAGCATAAAGAGTGTTGATTTTGGCAGGTGAAAGTTGGTGAGAAGGATATCCACGGCTCTAAACGCATATCCCGGTGTAATGAAGATATCCGTTGCCCCTTCCCACGCCTCAACATGCCCCCCTGCTGAGGCTGCTTCAAGTAAACGCGACGACGTGGTCCCGACTGCAACCACCCGTCCACCACGCTTTTTTGCCTCCGCAATCTTGATCGCCGTCTCTTCACTGACGATGCCGGTCTCTGAATGCATCTTGTGTTCAAGCGTATCTTGGGCCGTTACCGGCAAAAATGTTCCGGCCCCCACATGCAACGTCACCCGGGCACTCTCAACGCCTTTTTTCTGAAGCCGGGAAAGCATATCGGGTGTGAAGTGTAGTCCGGCGGTGGGTGCTGCGACTGCACCCGGCTCTTTCGCAAAAAGGGTCTGATAGTCGCTCAGATCCGCATCATCCGTGGCGCGTTTACTTGCAATGTATGGCGGCAACGGCATCACACCTGCTGTCGCAATCGCTGTATCAAGCTCGGCCCCGGCGACAGGAAACTGCAAATGCACCTGCCCTCCATCACGGTCTACAACCACAGCCGAAAGCGCTTCGGAAAATACGATGACATCACCCTCTGCCAGACGTTTAGCCGGCTTTGCAAAAGCAAGCCACGCGTCGGCAGAAAAACGTTGGTGAAGTGTCACTTCAACATGAGCAGTTGCATCCCCTCGCGCCCGCGTACCGGACAGCCGCGCCGGGATCACTTTCGTATCATTGAAAACGAGCAGATCACCCGCCATCAGATAAGAAGCCAGATCACCAACAATCGCATCCTCAAGCTGGCCAACATCGGGGCCAACAACCAGCATACGCGCAGCGTCGCGCGGCTTTGCCGGCCGGAGCGCAATTCGCGCATCCGGCAAGTCAAAATCAAACGCGTCCACACGCATGGAAATGTCCGTGAGTAAAAAACGCCGTATCAGGCGTCCGCAGCTACCTGCATTTTCACAATCTTGTCTGGATCCTGCACAGGCTCACCACGCTTGATCGCATCAACATGATCCATCCCATCAATCACCTTACCCCAGACCGTATACTGGCCATCAAGGAAACGGGCATCATCGAAGCAGATAAAGAACTGACTATCCGCGCTGTTAGGATCTTGTGCACGCGCCATCGAACAAACGCCACGAACATGCGGTTCTTTAGAGAATTCAGCCCGCAGGTTTTCACCTGAACCGCCCATACCTGTTCCGGTCGGGTCTCCACCCTGTGCCATAAAGCCTTCGATCACCCGGTGAAAAACGATCCCGTCGTAAAACCCGTCACGGGCCAGTTGTTTGATGCGCGCAACATGTCCAGGTGCGAGGTCTGGACGCAGCTCAATCGTCACCCGACCATGCGTGATGTCCATGAGCAGTGTGTTTTCGGGATCTTTAATGTCAGTCATTAGAAAAATTTCCTTGGTCAGATTATTCAGTAACGTCAGCAGCAACCTGCATTTTCACAATTGTATCAGGGTCCACGGGCGGCTCACCACGCTTGATGTTGTCCACAAACTCCATGCCTTCCACAACACGGCCCCAAACCGTATATTTTCCATCAAGAAAGTTTGAGTCATCCAGACAGATAAAAAACTGACTGTTCGCACTGTCTGGATGCTGCGAGCGTGCGGCACCGATCGTTCCACGGTAAAAAGGTTCGCTGGAAAACTCCCGACGGACATCAGGGTAATCGGAACCACCCATGCCCGTTCCCGTCGGATCGCCTGTCTGCGCCATGAAACCATCAATCACCCGATGAAAGACGATACCGTCGTAGAAACCTTCACGTGTCAGCGTCTTGATGCGCTCAACATGACGCGGCGCAACTTCCGGCAACAATTCGATTACAACCCTGCCGTCTTTAAGGTCGAGATAGAGCGTGTTTTCCAGATCGCGGGCAAAGGCAGAAGAAACCATAAGCGTGATCGCGAGAAAGCAGGATGCCAAAGCGGTCGTAAAACGAAACATTGAAGTTTTCCTCATTCATCAAGGTCGAGAACATTGCATAAAGACAGGCACAGAATGCTCTCACTATTTGGTTATTTTACGGCAGCCAGTACTTTTTCGGCCACACGAGGGGGCACAAACCTGGAAATGTCTCCACCCATGGAAGCTATCTGACGTACAAGAGTGGATGAAATGAAACTGACTTCGGGTGTAGCGGATAAAAACACCGTCTCCACTGCTGGGTTCATGATTGTGTTCATACCCACCATCTGGTTTTCATACTCAAAATCCACGGCGCCACGTAATCCGCGAACAATAATACCCGCGCCAGCATCATCAGCTGCATCGACGACAAGCCCTGTAAAGGATCGAACTTCCAGCGTAGCCCCCAGCTCTTTTCCCAGTGGGGCTGTCTCCGCCTCAATGAGGGCCGCCCGCTCATCAAAACTCAACATGGGTGCTTTCGATGAATTGACACCAATACCCACAACCAGATGATCAACCAGGCGAAACGCTCTGCGGATAATATCAATATGCCCGTAAGTGACGGGATCGAAAGTGCCTGGATAAAGGCCGATACGCTTCATGACTATTCCTGTTGTGATGCTTCATCCGAAGAGTTTGCCTCAGCCTCATCACCTTCCGCGCTCTCACCCAGATGTTCAACTGAAACCACCTGCTCATCCGCTCCGGTTCTGAAAATTGTCACGCCCTGGGTTGATCGTCCGGCCACACGAATATCATCAACCGGACACCGGATAAGCTGCCCCCCGTTCGTTACCAGCATGATCTCATCTTGCTCTTCCACCGGGAAGGATGCGACCAGTCGCCCGTTTCTGTCGGAAACAGTCATCGCGATAATGCCTTTACCCCCGCGCCCGGATGTCCGGTACTCAAGCGACGAACTCCGCTTTCCGAAGCCCTTTTCGCTCACCGTCAGAATAAACTGCTCATGAGCCCCGATCTCGGCATAGCGATCCGGCGACAAAGCGGCGTCATCTTCTGCTCCATCCGGCTCGCCCTCATTCTCGGATACGTCCAGAGCCTCCTCCGGCTCTTCGCCACTGGCTGCACGGCGCGCCATGTTGGCCTGCTTGAGGTAACTTCGTGCTTCCGCAGGTGTCACATCAAGATGATTCAAAATCGTCATGGAGATCGTCTCGTCATCCCCATCAAGCTTCACACCGCGAACCCCGGTCGAATTCCGGCTCGAGAAGACACGCACATCCGAAGCCGCAAAACGAATACAACGTCCGGCAGCATTGGTCAGAAGCACATCGTCATTCTCGGTGCAAATCTGTACACCGATGATCCGGTCCCCTTCGTCCAGCTTCATTGCGATCTTGCCATTCCGATTAATTTGCACGAAATCGGACAGCTTGTTGCGACGGACATTGCCAGAGCGGGTTGCAAACATAATATCAAGTGCATCCCAGCTCTTCTCGTCTTCCAGAAGCGGCATGACCGTCGTAATCCGCTCATGGGCTTCAAGCGGCAGAAGATTGACCATCGCCTTGCCGCGAGACTGCGGTGTTGCCTGCGGCAAACGCCAGACCTTCATCTTGTAAACCATGCCGGTCGAAGAGAAGAAGAGCACCGGCGTATGGGTGTTTGCAACAAAGATACGGGAGACGAAATCCTCATCCTTGGTCGCCATCCCGGAACGCCCTTTGCCACCGCGTCTTTGGGCACGATAGGTAGAGAGCGGTACACGTTTGATGTAACCCTGATGGCTGACCGTCACCACCATGTCTTCACGCTGAATGAGGTCTTCATCCTCAACTTCGTCAATCGCCTCAGATATGCTTGTTCGGCGCGGCGTCGCAAATTCATCCCGGATTGCCCCGAGTTCTTCGCGAATGATCGAAAGAATGCGAGCGCGTGATCTGAGGATATCAAGATAGTCGGCGATTTTCTCACCGAGAATTTTCACCTCATCGCCAATTTCATCCCGGCCAAGTGCCGTCAGGCGCTGCAATCGCAGATCAAGAATTGCGCGCGCCTGCGTCTCTGAAAGTCGATACGTACCATCTTCAGCAATTTTATGGCGTGGGTCATCAATCAGTTCGATGATCGGTGCGATTTCTCTCGCAGGCCAATGCCGCTCCATCAGCCGCTGACGCGCGGTGGAAGGATCCGGCGCTGTCCGAATAAGATTGATGACTTCGTCAATGTTGGCAACAGCAATAGCAAGGCCAACCAACACATGCGCCCGGTCACGCGCTTTGTTCAGCTCAAACTTGGTTCGCCGTGCAACAACTTCCTCGCGGAAAGCAAGGAAGGCAACAAGCATCTGTTTGAGGTTCATCTGTTGCGGACGACCATAATCCAGTGCCACCATGTTGGCACCAAACGACGTCTGCAACGGGGAAAAGCGATAAAGCTGATTGAGGATAACGTCAGCAACAACGTCCTTCTTCAACTCAACAACAACCCGCATGCCCTGCCGCGAGCTTTCATCGCGAATATCCGAGATACCTTCAATCCGCTTATCACGAACAAGCTCCGCGATCTTTTCGATCATCGACGCCTTATTCACCTGATAGGGAATTTCCGTGATGATAATAGCCTGNCGGTCTTTGCGGAACTCCTCGATTTCGGTGCGTCCACGCATCAAAACAGAGCCGCGCCCGGTATGGTAAGCAGACCGGATCCCCTGGCGACCAAGAATNATCCCNCCGGTTGGAAAGTCGGGCCCGGGAACGATATCAATCAGCCGTTCAATCCCGATATCCGGGTCATCAAGAATGGCAAAACAGGCATCAATCGTCTCACCCAGATTATGCGGCGGAATGTTGGTCGCCATCCCAACAGCAATCCCGCCTGCACCATTCACCANAAGGTTNGGAAAGGCNGCTGGAAGAACCTCCGGTTCACGTTCCGAATTATCGTAATTGTCACGGAAGTTGACCGTGTCTTTTTCAATGTCGTTGAGCAACGCATGCGCCGGCTTGCCCATACGCACTTCCGTGTAACGCATGGCCGCAGGTGGATCACCATCAACCGAACCAAAATTCCCTTGCCCGTCCAGCAGGGGAAGTCGAAGTGAGAAATCCTGCGCCATCCGGACGAGCGCATCATAAATAGCGCTGTCACCATGTGGGTGATANTTACCCATCACGTCACCCACCACACGGGCCGACTTACGGTAAGGCTTGTTCCATTCGTAGCCATTCTCGTGCATCGAATNGAGGATACGTCGATGCACAGGCTTCAGTCCGTCGCGCACGTCCGGCAGAGCGCGGCTCACGATCACACTCATGGCGTAGTCGAGATAAGAGCGGCTCATTTCCTCTTCGATGGAAACCGTGGTTACGTGGCCACCCCCATCACCACCGGAACNACCACCCTGGCCGGGCTCTTCTTCCGGCGTCTCTGTATCGTGCGTATCGGACAAATATTTGACCTTCAGGGAAACGGTTGAGGCTGCACAAACCGCTCCGGAAAAGAATAACGTTCCACTAGAAAAAAGGGGCTCCGGTTCGGCCCGAATCCCCTTCTATGCAGCCNNAAAAAGATAGCATTTCGCCCCCGCCCGCGCAAACCGCAAAGGGTACGAAAACACATGCATAAAGCATTGAAAATAAAGAGGAATTTAACCCCTTTTTCCGGCAGGCATGGGCTGGTCGCCCAACACTATCTCAGAACGGGATTTCATCATCGATTGGTGCGCCACTACNACCGCCGGAGAAGCCGTCATCCCGGTCATATCCGCCACCGGAGCCCCCAGAACCGCCTGAGGANCCACCCCAGTCTCCACCACCGCCGCCACCCGCATTGCGGCTGTCGAGCATGGTCAGCGTGGANTTGAAGCCNTGCAGCACAANCTCGGTNGAATAACGNTCNTGNCCGGACTGGTCCTGCCATTTGCGCGTCTGGATNTGTCCTTCAATGTAAACCTTGGCACCTTTTTTCAGGTATTGCTCAGCCACACGGCAAAGGCCTTCATTGAAAATCACCACCCGATGCCACTCTGTCCGCTCGCGGCGCTCCCCGGAGCTCTTATCGCGCCAGGTTTCGGACGTAGCAATACGCAGATTACAGACCGGACGCCCGTCCTGCATATTGCGGATTTCCGGGTCCGCGCCGAGATTTCCTACGAGAATGACTTTGTTGACGCTACCGGCCATATTTGACGTCCCTTATGCTTATCGAATTATGGATCGGAACCTAACGCAACTGCCAGCGCCTCGCCACGCCAATCGTCAATAGCCCATAAGCGCGGGCAATCGCGGCTCCCCGGATTTGGCTTTCACGACGCTTCTTGTCAGAATCGCCATCCCGTNACATTTGTTCCTATATTGTTCTCAAGCCTGAAATAGGTCAAGCCGTGACAACACTCCTGACACAACGCCTGCAGTTGCGTCCCTATAAGNCANNCGAAGCACCGCTACTTCAGTCCTTGATTGGCGACTTGCGCGTCTATTTCTGGCGCAAAGAGCCAGGCACACTGGCGGAGGCTGAAGCCTTGCTCATCAAGACAAGGCATCTATATGAAGCAACAGGCATGGGGGCTTGGGCCGTCTTTGAAAGAGAAACCGCCTGTTTTGTCGGTCAGTGCATTCTTCAGCCGCTGCCCGAAACGGGCGAGCCCGAAATCGGTTATCACTTTCACGTGGCCGCTCAAGGAAAAGGATACGCAACTGAAGCCGCCAAGTGTCTGTTGGCGCACGGATTTCGGGGGTTGAGCCTTCCCCGCATCGTAGCGGTTGTCCTGCCGGACAATCTTTCTTCTCAGGCCGTCATGCGGAAACTGGGGTTGCCTTATGTTAAAGACCTCATGAAAGCAGAAATGCTCCACAATTACTTCGCACTCAATCAGCAAGATTATCTGAATTCTTCCTCTCAACCGTCGATCAAGCAGCCCCAGAAGTAGCTATAGAAAATGCAAAAAAACATCATCGTTACCGGCGCCCGCGAGCACAATCTGAAAAACATTTCGATTGAGCTCCCCAGAGACAAGTTGATCGTTATTACTGGCCTTTCCGGCTCTGGCAAATCCTCCCTCGCCTTCGACACGATCTATGCAGAAGGTCAGCGCCGCTATGTTGAAAGCCTGTCGGCCTATGCACGGCAGTTTCTGGAAATGATGCAAAAGCCCGATGTGGATCAGATCGACGGCCTGTCGCCCGCTATTTCGATCGAACAGAAAACCACGTCGCGCAATCCGCGTTCAACCGTGGGTACGGTCACAGAGATTTACGACTATATGCGCCTCCTCTGGGCACGCGTCGGGATTCCCTATTCTCCCGCAACCGGCCTGCCTATCGAGAGCCAGACTGTCACCCAGATGGTAGACCGCGTCATGGCGCTGGAAGAAGGCACACGCCTCTACCTGCTCGCCCCCATTGTACGCGGTCGCAAAGGCGAGTATCGCAAGGAGTTTGCGGAACTNCTGAAAAAAGGCTTCCAGCGCGTAAAAGTTGACGGCCAGTTCTACGACCTGGACGACGCGCCCACGCTCGACAAGAAATTCAAACACGACATTGACGTTGTCGTGGACCGGATCGTCGTACGCAGCGATCTGGGAAACCGCCTCGCGGACTCATTTGAGATTGCGCTTGGGCTTGCTGACGGTCTCGCCATTGCGGAAATGGCAGACCTGAAAGACGGCGAAACCGAAAATGAACGGATCATCTTCTCCGCCCGCTTCGCCTGCCCTGTGTCCGGTTTCACGATTGAAGAGATCGAGCCTCGTCTCTTCTCCTTCAACAATCCATTCGGCGCGTGTCCTTCTTGCGATGGCCTCGGCACCCAGTTCTTCATCGACCCGGACCTGATCATTCCAGACCATGGCTTGTCCCTGCGCAAGGGNGCCGTGGCCCCGTGGTCNAAATCAACCTCGCCTTACTATACCCAGACTTTGGACAGCATCGCCAAGCACTACAAGTTCTCCACCAGCGTGCCGTGGAGTGNGCTACCGAAAAAAGCACAGCAGGTTATTCTTTACGGCTCAGGTGATGAGAAAATCAGCTTCGCCTACGACGATGGTCTGCGCTCCTACAAAACATCAAAGCCGTTTGAAGGCGTCATCCCCAATCTGGAGCGGCGCTGGCGGGAGACCGACAGCGCCTGGGCCCGCGAAGAAATTGAAAAGTTTCAGGACGTGACCGACTGCGATGCCTGCAAGGGTTTCCGCCTGAAGCCGGAGGCACTCGCCGTCAAGGTAGGCAGCACGCACATTGGTGAAGTTTCTCAACTCTCCATCAAAGATGCAGACAAATGGTTCGCCACCATTGATCAGCAATTAAGCGCAAAGCAGAACGAAATCGCAGGACGCGTGCTGAAGGAAATCCGGGAGCGTCTTCACTTTCTCAACAATGTGGGCCTCGACTATCTCAGCCTCTCGCGCAATTCCGGCACACTGTCGGGCGGCGAGAGCCAGCGCATTCGCCTTGCCTCACAAATCGGCTCCGGCCTCACAGGCGTTCTCTACGTGCTGGACGAGCCTTCTATCGGTCTCCATCAGCGAGACAATGACCGCCTGCTTGCCACGCTCCGTCGCCTGCGCGACCTCGGCAATACAGTGATCGTGGTGGAGCATGACGAAGACGCCATCCGCACGGCGGACTATGTCGTCGACATCGGCCCTGGCGCGGGCGTGCATGGCGGCGAAATCGTTGCCGAAGGCACACCGGCCGAAGTCATGGCCAATCCCAACAGTCTGACAGGCAAATACCTGACCGGCATGGAACAGATCCATCTGCCGGCGGAGCGGCGCCCGATTTCAGACAAGCGCAAGATCACGATCACCGGCGCAAGTGGCAACAATCTGAAAAATGTGGATGCGGAAATCCCGCTCGGCACCTTCACCTGCGTCACCGGCGTCTCCGGCGGCGGCAAGTCAACGCTCCTCATTGAAACCATCTACAAAGCCATTTCCCGCAGGCTCAACAATTCGCGCCTTCACCCCGCCCCGTTCGACCAGATCGAGGGGCTAGAATTTCTCGACAAGATCATCGACATCGACCAATCGCCCATTGGCCGCACGCCGCGTTCAAACCCTGCCACCTATACGGGCTCCTTCACACACATACGAGACTGGTTCGCGGGCCTGCCAGAGGCCAAGGCGCGTGGCTACAAGCCCGGTCGCTTCTCCTTCAACGTCAAGGGCGGCCGTTGTGAGGCGTGCCAGGGCGATGGCGTCATCAAGATCGAAATGCACTTCCTGCCAGATGTCTATGTTGAATGCGACGCCTGCCACGGCAAGCGCTACAATCGCGAAACACTGGAAGTAAAGTTCAAGGACAAATCCATCGCTGACGTGCTGGACATGACGGTGGACGAAGCTCAGAGCTTCTTCAAGGCCGTGCCCACCGTGCGGGAGAAGATGGATGTGCTCCAGCGCGTCGGCCTCGGCTACATCAAGGTTGGCCAGCAGGCGACAACTCTCTCCGGCGGTGAAGCGCAGCGCGTCAAACTCGCAAAAGAATTGTCACGCCGCGCCACCGGAAAAACCATCTACATTTTGGACGAGCCTACAACCGGCCTCCACTTCCATGATGTGAAAAAGCTGCTGGAAGTGCTGCACGAGCTGGTGGACACCGGCAACACAGTTGTCGTGATCGAGCACAATCTCGAAGTCATCAAGACCGCCGACTGGATCCTCGATCTCGGACCAGAAGGTGGCGATGGCGGCGGCGAAATCGTCGCGGTCGGTCGCCCGGAAGATGTAGCGGAAGAGCCTCGCTCCTATACTGGTCACTATCTCCGTGATTTGCTGAAACGCTCCGGCCGCGCCCCGGCCAAACCGGGCGCGAAGAAAAAGCTCAACGTGACCGTCCCGCCCGAGCCGAAAGAACCAAAAAGCTCAAAGAAGTCGGCCACGAAAAAACCAACCGCTAAAAAAGCCGCCCCCAAGAAGAAGACAGCTTCAAAGAAAAAGACAACACCAAAACGCTCATCCCGACAAGCGGCGGAATGAGACCCGATATCAAGCCCAATACGACACCAAAGCCAGACGCCAAGAAAAATGGAACAGACAGCATGACGACATGAAAGTTTTACTGGCCCGAACGTCCGCATTCAAGGAAACTTCACAAAGCCACAAAACGGGGGATAGGCCATGAAACTAAACCGACGCGCGTTCCTTAAGAGCTTCACTGCCATCGCGGGCTGTTTTGCGTTCTCGGCAGCCCTGCCTTTCTCGCCCGCCCGCGCGGAGGCGCTTAAGGTGAACCCCGCCCGCTTCCCGCAAGGGCTCGCGTCCGGTGATCCGCAGCCAGACGCCATCATGCTCTGGGTCCGCGCCACACCGGACATGCCGGCAGGCGATATCAGCGTTACTTGCCAAATGGCGCTTGACGATACATTCCGGTCCCTCGTCATGGAGCGGAAGTTGACCCTCGATGCGACGAGCGATTTCACAGCCCGCGTGCTGGTGGACGGCCTCATGCCGGACAGCCGCTATTTTTATCGCTTCATCGCCAATGGTGAGGTGAGCCCACACACTGGTCGCACGCGCACAGCACCCGCACCTGATAGCGAACGGGCCATCCGCTATGCCTTCACATCCTGCCAGAATTTTGAGCGCGGCTATTACGGTGCATGGGCACGACTGGTTGCCGACGATGTGAACACACCGGAAGACGAACAACTCGACTTCGTGCTCCACCTTGGAGATTTTATTTATGAAGTTATCGGCGATGTGCCGGAAGGTGTGGACGCATCCCGCAAAATCCCGCCCTTCCCGGACGGATCCGCCCCCTGGGTACCGGACGGAACCAAGCCATGGTGGCAACCCGGCGCAACCTGGGCCGTCACGCTCGACGACTATCGCCATCTCTACAAGGCCTATCTGTCGGACCCAGACCTGCAGGCCGCGCGCGCCCGCTTCCCCTTCATCTGCACATGGGATGATCACGAATTCACCAACGATTGCTGGCAGACACACGATACCTATTTTGGCGACGGGCAGCCCGCCCAGAAACGGAAACTCGCCGCCAATCAGGCCTGGTTTGAATTCATTCCGGCGATCCTCTCGGATGCACAATCAAGCGGCGGCAGCACCAACTTGGCGCGTGATTTTAGACCGGCTCTCGTGAATAACTCCGCTTATAGTGATTACGATGACGGGTTGCTGAACACAAACAAGGACAGTCTGGCTGCCCTCGCCTCCATGACGATCTACCGATCTCTCTCCTTCGGCAAGATGCTGGATCTTGTGGTAACTGATTTGCGTTCCTACAGAAGTCCACCTGTTGTGACAGAACCGGTAAAGGAATTGCTCGGCGGTGCATCGCGTATCAACGTCATTCGGGTGATCAGGGAACTGGATGCAGGTCGTACCGCCAACAATGGTGAACCGAACCAGATACTGACTTTTCAGGACAGAGAAATCGAGAACCCGCGTCGCGACGCGCCGATGGGCACCTGCATGGGGACCACGCAAAAACAATGGTTCAAGGACACGTTGAAAGCGTCAAACGCCAAATGGCGTGTATGGGCAAACTCCATCCCCGCAGTTTCCATGCGGCTTAATCTCTCGCAGGTTCCCTCTGTTGATCTGGAAGACAGCTATCTGGGTGTTGATGCCTGGCAGGGCTTCCCCGGTGAACTGTCTGAGCTGATGAGTTTCGTCAAACAGGAAGGCATCACCAATCTGGTGAGCTGTTCAGGCGATTATCACACCCACGCAGCCGGTCGCCTTGCCATCGATCCAGATGCTGAAGAACCCGAATTTGTCGCCGTCGATTTTGCAACAACCAGCATCAGTTCCGGAAACCTCTTCACCGGCGCGGAAGCAAGCACACGTGAAAGCAGCCCATTCCGGCCTTTCGTTACATATCAAAGCGGGGACAGACTGGTTGAGAACTTCAACAACACCGTCGTAAACGGTGTGCGCGCCGGGCTGGTTGCAAGCTATACCGGCAGTGCCTGGCTCGCCGGTCTTTTCGCGACCCGGAAGGCAAGCCCCGGTCTCGACTACCTCGATAGCAACGCGCACGGATTTGGTCTTGCGACCATCACAGCAGAGCAGACAAAGGTCACGCTGGTGAACGTGGGCGCCATTGCCACCAAACCAGGTCCTGATGGCCAACCGATATTGCGGCGCACAACCTTTCACGTATTAAACTGGGAGAATGGCAGCGCACCTTCAATTGGCACACCAACATTTGAAGGTGTCCCCGCTTTTCCTTTCAGTTGATCTGTCCTGCTTTTCGTGACAGCCGCGTCATTCTCCGCCTATCATGGGTCCCAACAAACACGGGAGAATGAACAGTGCCGATTGCGGAATATGACAAGCTTGATGGATTGGGTCTCGCAGCCCTTGTTAAAAAGGGGGAGGTAAGCGCAAGCGAACTTGCCGAGGAGGCCATCGCACGCATTGAAAAGCATAATCCAGCACTCAATGCAGTCGTGACCAAGACCTACGAGATCGGACGTGCCGCCGCCGCCAACCCAACTAAGGGAGCTTTTGAAGGAGTACCCTTTCTCCTGAAAGACATTCTGGGTGACATGGAAGGTGTCGAAACCAGGTCAGGTTCACGCTTCATGTCAGGTGTTCCCGCTAAGCAGGACGCAACCCTCGTCAAACGTTTCAAGGCATCAGGCGTTTCCATCCTCGGCAAGACCAACGTGCCGGAATTCGGCCTTCTGCCCACCACGGAAAGCGCGCTCTACGGCCCTGCCCGCAATCCCTGGAATACCGATCATTCAACCGGCGGCTCATCTGGCGGTTCCGCCGCGGCCGTTGCAAGCGGTATCGTACCCATGGCACACGCGAATGATGGCGGCGGGTCTATCCGCATCCCGGCAGCTTGTTGCGGCCTTGTCGGCCTGAAGCCAACCAGAGCCCGCAACCCGCTCGGCCCAATACTGGGTGACGTAATGGGAGGTCTCATCCACGAGCATGTTGTGACCCGCACCGTTCGAGACAGCGCCGCCATGTTGGACTGCACAGCAGGTGCAGAGGCAGGCGACCCCTATTNTGCTCCACCACANGCGCGCCCCTATCTTGACGAAGTAAGCCANGACCCGGGGAAGCTCCGNATNGCNTTCTCCACCACCGATCTCGGCGGTAACAAGCTCCACCCCGACTGTCTGAAAGCGATAGAGGAAAATGCCAAACTNTTGGAAAGTTTGGGCCANCATGTGGAAGAAGCTGCACCCGCCATCCCGATGGATATGATGTCCGGTGCCTTCATGGCTGTTTGGGCTGCAGGTCTCGCCGCTAACATTGACGCCTTCGCNATGGCCAATGGCAGAACGCCCGGCGATAATGAGCTCGAAGGCCTCACCTGGGGTCTCTATCAGGCCGGCAAGGCAGTCAGCGCTTCCGACTATCAGATGGCGCTCGGCGGGTTCCANATGCTGGGTCGGGAGATGGCGCGNTTCCATGATCAATATGATCTCTGGATGACAACAACACTGGGCGCACCACCAATNCCGCTCGGGCGTATCGACATTACAAAGCGCGATCCACTGGAAGCTTTTGCTCCAGTCATCGACTATGTGCCGTTTACCGCGATAGAGAATGCAACCGGCCAGCCTGCCATTTCGCTNCCTCTTCACTGGAACGATGCGGGCTTACCCGTCGGCGTTATGTTTGCGGCCGCTTTTGGCGCGGAGGACGTGCTCTATCGTTTAGCGGGTCAGTTGGAGCAGGCAAAGCCATGGGCAGACAANCGCCCACCTGTGTGGGGATAGAGCGGACCCAACAATCACCAAATGTTCGGGCCAGACTGAACGGCCCAAGGGAGGAACAAATGGGACTAAAGCAATATGCAGACTATGACGGCCTTGGTCTTGCCGAGCTGGTAAACAAAGGTGAAGTTAAACCGTCGGAGCTCGTGGAGGCCGCCATTGAAAGAATTGAGGCCCACAATGGCACACTTAACGCGGTCGTCCACAAAGCGTATGACGANGCCCGCGCAACTGCGAAAGCANACCTGCCTGNTGGGCCTTTCAAGGGCGTTCCGTTTCTCATTAAAGACTTGGGGGCNGAGGTTAAAGGCTGGCCCCGCACAAGCGGAAGCCNTTTCGTCGCCAACACGGTGGACGACAAGGATAGCGAACTCGTCAAACGTTTTCGCGATACCGGCGTTATCCTCGTCGGCAAAACCAATACACCCGAATACGGTATCACCGGCACAACAGAAAGCGCCCTGCTTGGCCCNTGCCGCAACCCCTGGAACCCGGATCATATTTCCGGTGGCTCATCAGGCGGCGCCGCNGCCGCCGTTGGCGCGGGCATTGTTCCTCTNGCTCATGCAAGTGACGGATTAGGCTCCATCCGCATCCCGGCCGCCTGCTGTGGTCTTGTTGGCATGAAAACGACAAGAGACCGCAACCCCAATGGTCAGGACGACTATGATCGCGCAATCGGCTTTAGTGTNGATCACGTNGTCTCCCGTTCGGTCCGCGACAGTGCCGCCATGTTGGATGCGATAGGCTATCCCGAAAAAGCCTCCCCCTTCGCCTATCCCGCTAAAGAGCGGCCTTACATGGAAGAGATNGAACGAAGCCCCGGCAAGCTCCNTATCGCCTATTCCGCAGAAACACCTGGCGGCAAACCGATTGATCCCGAAGTGCAAAAAGCATTCGAGCAAACTGTCGCCATGCTTGAAGGGCTCGGACACGAACTCATNGAGCGCGGGCTACCTGTGGATTACCGCGCACTCTACCGTGCTCAGGGCATGGTGAGTGCNGGTNATTTTGCGGCAGGCATGCGCCGACGNGTCGAAGCCATGGGGCGCGAACCGCGAGAGGAAGAGTTGGAGCCGCTCACCTGGGCAGCCTATCGCAACGGGGGAAAAATTACCGGCGAGCAGGCTATGTTCGGCTGGCAGCAACTTCGCCTCCTCAANCGGCAGATCCTCTCCCTGTTTGAGGAGTTTGATGTGTTTTTATCCCCNGTCATGGGCACACCGCCGCCANAGATCGGGGTGATCGACCCTGTCCGGCTGGACCCCAGAGAAGTGAACAAAAGACAGGGGAAGTCCTTCCCCTTCACGCCACCATTCAATTTCACGGGNCAGCCGTCACTCTCACTCCCGNTGCACTGGAGTAAGGACGGGCTGCCATTGGGCATGATGTTCACCTCAAAATACAGTGATGAAGCAACGCTTTTCCGGCTTGCAGGGCAGCTCGAAAAAGAACAACCGTGGAGAAACAGGCGCCCCCCTGTCTGGTCTTAAGAGCCCTATTGCCGCCCGCGCCCAAGCCTGCTACCTCATGCGCCATGATAGACAAAGCAGCAAAACCTGTACACGTAGTGGGCGGCGGCATGGCCGGGTCCGAGGCCGCCTGGCAGCTTTCGCAAGCNGGTGTCCCCGTCATTCTGCACGAAATGCGCCCTGTGCGAACGACCGATGCTCACCAGACAGATGGCCTGGCAGAACTGGTATGCTCCAACTCATTCCGCTCGGATGATTGGGAGAACAATGCCGTTGGCCTCCTCCACGAGGANATGCGCCGCTGCAACTCCATCATTATGAAAATGGCAGCCAAGGCCCAGGTTCCTGCTGGTAGTGCTCTCGCTGTAGACCGTGAAATTTTCTCGAACCTCGTAACCGAANCACTGGANGCAGAGCCGCTCGTGACCATCGAGCGCGGCGAACTGACCNACCTTCCGCCAAGCGATTGGGGTACGACAATCATCGCAACAGGACCGCTGACATCTGAAGCACTGGGCAACGCCATCGGTGAAGTAACCGGCAAGGATGAACTCGCCTTTTTTGATGCCATTGCCCCGATCGTCTACAAGGACAGCATCGACTTCGATATTTGCTGGTACCANTCAAGATACGACAAAGTNGGCCCCGGNGGCACGGGCAAAGACTACATCAATTGTCCAATGACCAAGGAAGAGTATGACGCTTTCCTTGATGCGCTCATTGCTGGCGACAAAACCGACTTCAAGGAATGGGAAGAAAACACGCCTTATTTCGAAGGGTGCTTGCCGATCGAAATCATGGTCTCCCGAGGGCGCGAGACGCTCCGCTTCGGCCCATTGAAACCGGTTGGGCTGACCAATCCGCACAATCCGACAGTCAAACCCTATGCGATCGTCCAGTTGCGCCAGGATAACGCGCTGGCCACGCTTTACAATATTGTGGGGTTTCAAACGAAGCTGAAACATGGCGAACAAAAACGCATCTTTCAGATGATCCCGGGCCTGCAGAAAGCAGAGTTTGCACGTCTCGGCGGTCTTCACCGCAATACGTTCCTCAACTCGCCAAAACTTCTCGACGCAACTATGCGATTGAAAGCGCTGCCGCACTTGCGCTTTGCCGGGCAGATTACCGGTGTTGAAGGATATGTGGANAGCGCCGCCATGGGGCTAATGGCAGGCCGTTTCACGGCAGCGGAAGCACTCGGCCGGGTCGCGACGCCGCCTCCCCTGACAACGGCCTTTGGGGCCTTAATGGCACATATTACCGGCGGCGCAGAAGCCAGCACTTTCCANCCNATGAACGTAAACTATGGCCTCTTTCCACCGATTGAAGCTCCCACAACGCCGGAAGGNAAAACCATTCGCGGCAAGGCGCGTGGTCGGGCGCGCAAACAATCTCTTTCGCATCGAGCCATCAATGATCTGCAATCATGGTTAGGTGAGGCCGCAGAATAGCCTAGAACCGCTTCGTCGCCAGAACGCGGATCAACCGCAACTGACGTCGAAATGCTGGCACCTCACAAGAATGATGCAACAGATCAAAATCCGTCGCGGCCATTTTCCTCAGGTAAAGTGGAACCAGCGACGCTGGCAATAACNCATGCAATTCTGAGACATTTGTCACACGCACGCCCGCTCCAAGTTTATATCGCTCACTTGCCAGATGGCGTAACTCCGCCACCAGCGCCTTGAANCCCGGACGCGCCACGCCGGCAAACATATCATNCGGGTCAACGTCATACGTCCGCATCAGATCAAGCGGTAAGGAAAGTCTCTCGGCCCCGGCCTCAAAAGGTATCCGGCGCAAATGCCTGACGANCCCTTCCGCGACCAGCATGTCTATNCCGACCGTCTTCGACCCCGCCATCAAGGCAAGGCGCGCTTCCAAACTNACTTTGACAAGCTGTTCAACAGATGTGACGAGNTCGCGGGTCGTTGCAAAAGGTTCGGCGGTCAGTTGAGCTGAGCGAAGATCAATCATCGGAAGAAGGTCAGACGGCGAAAGTCCCCCGACAAACAAGGTGTCGACAAGAGCCTCGGCAACCTCATGCCCGGGATGGCTCGTCGGGGTCATTTGCTCCAGCGTATCACGCCACCATTGAAAGCGGATCTGACCAAGCATCGGTTCACTGACTGTNTGCGGAATATGGTCCAGTTCAGCCTCCANCGCGCCAAGCGCTGCAAGCGGAGCCCGTNGCTCAGCNGGTGCCAGAAGAACCGAAAGATAGCGGTCATGGTCAAGCCGCCTCAACTGATCCAGACAATATCGAAACCGTTCCGGTGCCACTCAACTCTCTCTCAAATGAAAACGGGACCGCCTCTCACAGGCAGCCCCGTCAATTTGCGGAAGACGGATCACACCGTCAACCCGTGCCTCGTNATACCAAGGCTCAGTAGAGGTTCTGTGCAGATACCATCGCAAAGAGCATTGGAATGGACAGAAGCGTATTGGTCCGCGAAAAGGTCTTCGCAGTGCCTGCCGCTTTAGCTTTCGCGCCAGCGTCCGCTTCCACCATGCCGAGNGCAATCTTCTGGTTTGGCCAGATAATAAACCACACATTGAACCACATGATGGTGCCGAGCCACATGCCGATACCGATGGCAATGTTCTTCTCGACAGCAAAACCATTCGCCGCACCCAGCGTGAANGCATCAACCAGATAACCATTCATCGCGGCCAGAATGATGCCGGTCACAATGGTCGCCATGGCACCCCAGCGGAACCAGAACAGAGCCTCTGGTGCAATCACTTTAGAAATTGCAGGCTTTTGCTCNTCCGGAATTTTGCCCATGTTCGGAATCTGAACAAAGTTGAAGTACCAGAGCAGGCCGATCCACATCACCCCACTGATTACGTGCAGCCAGCGGAAAATAAACGTACCGAATGCGTGATCTATAACGCCGCCCCAATTCAGGTACATGGCCAAAAGCACAACGGTAAGAACAAAACCGGCGATCACCGTATTTCGTATTGAATCAAGAATAGCAGACATGGGTTGTCCCCCTTTGTGTGTCTCATGTGGGTTCAAGTGATCATCCCACACGGGAGGCGCCACTCTCCTCCAGCAGAAAACGGCGCAGTCTCCGGCTCGCGTCCACGAGTCGGCAATTCGAATGGAAGGATTCTAAAAGTTTCGGCTCAAAAAGCCAAGCAATCAGTATTTTTATTCTAGTTGACGGCAATCAGTGCTGCCGCAATACGCCGTCCTTCGCCCAACAGAACATTATAGGTACGGCACGCAGCACCGGTATTCATAACCTCAACATGAAGTGGGATCGCTGCAAGTGCCTGTTTCAAGTCGGGTGGTAAAAAGACAAGCGTCTCCCCCGTGCCCACCAAAACCAGGTCAAACGAGCCTGCAGCATCTATCAATCGCGAGAAATTCTTCATCTGCGCCTCTGCGACCGACACAATCTCCCACGGAAACATACCTTCATCAGGCAGCAGGATCATTGATCCGGACACGCGCTTTTTATCCAGCCTGAAACCACCGTCGCCATAGGCCTCGATGGGAGGTTGCGTACCAAAAGCGGTGTTTGAGAACTCCATAAGCGCTTGGCCTTAAGGCTTGGTCGCCGCATTGTCAGCCCCGACACTCCAGTCCCGTTTGACGCCCAGGATCAGCAGCAAAGGTGCAGCCACAAAGATTGATGAATATGTCCCGACGAATACACCCCAGATCATCGCGAAAGCAAAACCGCGAATGACTTCACCACCGAAGATGTAGAGGGCGGCGAGCGCAATAACGGTCGTCAACGACGTCATGGTCGTCCGGGACAATGTTCCATTGATCGAAAGATTGAGCAGTTCAGCCAAATCCATCTTCTTGTATTTGCGCAGATCCTCGCGAATACGGTCATACACAACCACCGTGTCATTCATCGAGTAACCGACAATTGTCAGAATGGCCGCAATAATGGACAGATTGAACTCAAGCTCAAACAACGCGAAGATACCAATGGTCAACAGAACATCATGCGCCAGCGCCAAAACAGACCCTACGCCGAACTGCCATTCAAAGCGGAACCAGATATAAACCAGCATCAGGAAGATCGCGACCGTAACAGCAAGCGTACCAGCCTCAACCAGTTCACCACTAACTTTCGGCCCCACCACTTCTACACGACGATATTCAACTCCTTCGCCAAGCTCCGCACGAATTTTTTCAACCGCACTCAAATCATTCTCGGCAACTTCGCCCTGCTGCTCCACACGGATCAGAACATCGTCCGGGGCGCCAAACGTCTGCACCTGAACATCACCCAGGTTAAGCGCCGACAATCGGGAGCGAATGTCTGAAATATTTGCAGGCCCATCCGTTCCGATTTCAATCATGGTACCGCCCTGAAAGTCGATACCGTAATTGAGACCTTTGGTCGAAAATAACGCGATAGAAGCGATAACGCCCATAAGCGAAATCGCATAGGCAAACTTGCGGAAATGAATAAAACCAAAAGACGTTTGGTCAGGAACCAGTTTCAAACGGAACATCATATTAATCCTTTAAAGCACCAGTTCCTTTGGCCGCTGAAAGCGGAACCAAAGCGCAATCATCAAACGCGTCACAACAAACGCCGTAAAGACCGACGTGATAATACCGACCCCCAGCGTAACCGAGAAACCACGCACCGGACCGGACCCGAGCTGGAACAGGATCGCCGCCGCGATAAAGGTTGTGATGTTCGCATCCATAATGGTTGTCAGCGCCTTGTCATAACCAATTTCAATCGCATTGATGGGGGTTTTGCCATTTCTCAGCTCTTCGCGAATACGCTCAAAAATCAGCACATTTGCATCAACAGCCATGCCGATAGTCAACACGATCCCGGCAATCCCCGGCAAGGTCAGTGTCGCCTGCAAAATGGAAAGTGCTGCAGCAATCAATGCGACGTTCACAATGAGGGCAACATTCGCAAACACGCCAAACAGCCCGTAAGAAAGCGCGATATAGACAATGACAGCCGAAAAGCCGATCATCGCCGCAATCTTGCCTGCCGCCACACTGTCCGCGCCAAGTCCCGGCCCGACTGTCCGCTCTTCAAGAATGTTCAACGGCGCCGGCAATGCACCGGCCCGCAACAGAACGGCAAGGTCGTTCGCGGTCTGCACGGAATAGGAGCCTGAAAGGTGACCCCGGCCACCCAGAATAGGTTCGCGAATAACAGGTGACGCAATAACCTCGTTATCAAGCACAATCGCAAACGGACGTCCGACATTATTGCTCGTCACTTCTCCGAACCGACGGGCACCAGATGTATCGAACTGGAAAGTAATAATCGGCTCATTCGTCTGCTGGTCGAAACCCGGTTGGGCATCTGTCAGGTCTTCACCACCAACCATCACCCGTTTTTGAATAAGCAAGGGTTGCGGTGGCTCATATTCGTTGGAATAGAGAATTTCAGTGCCCTGCGGCGGACGTGTCGCCAGCGCCTGTTGAGCCGTCATGCTCTGATCCACAAGACGGAAGGTCAGTTTGGCTGTTTTGCCAAGCAAGGCTTTAAGTCGCTCCGGGTCATCAAGGCCCGGTACCTCCACCACAATACGGTTATCGCCCTGCCGCTGGATCGTTGGCTCCGTCGTACCCAGTTCGTCGATACGGCGGCGAACAATCTCGATCGACTGCTCAACGGCCAGGCGAGCACGCTCCCGTTGTGATGCCTCTGTTGGCGTCAGAGTGAAATGCGTTCCATCGGCAGCCACCAGCAAATCAGCTTCCGGCAAACCGGAGAACAGATTGGCACTCACCGTATTCACAAGGCCATTCAGCGCTTCTTGCGCAGCTTCGACATCTGCCTCGTCCCGCACACGCACGCTGACAGCGCCCTGGCTCATCCCAAGCCCAGTATAACCAATCCGCTTTTCCCGCAGGGTCTGCCGCACATCGTCAACGATTGTTTCCAGCCTTTCACGCTGGACTGCACCGGTCTCGACCTCAAGCAAGAGATAAGACCCGCCTTGCAAATCAAGCCCGAGCACTATCTGGCGCTGAGGAACCCAGCCCGGGAGATCTTCAAGTGTTTCCGCAGACAGGAAATTGGGGGCGGTATAAATAAAACCAGCCAGACTCACCAGTGCGATGAGCGTAATCTTCCAGGGTGAAAATCGAAGCATGAAAGGTGCCTTTAAGCGAGGGCGGGAACAATGACGCGTTTACCCCGTCAGTCGTCCTTGTTGGAATTGGCCGGTGTCGGCGCAGGTTGCGTCTTGGACCGAACGGAGGTCAGTGTGGCTTTCAGCACGCGAACCTTCACCCCGTCAGCAATCTCAACTTCAACCTCTTCACCATCCGGCACTTTCGACACTTTGCCGAGCAAACCGCCCGCAGTCACAACAGTGTCGCCCCGCCGCACATTGTTGACCATCTCCTGATGTTGTTTTGCCCGCTGCTGTTGAGGGCGAATGATCAGAAAATAGAAAATCGCTGCCATGGCAATCAGGGGCACAAAGAGCGATGTCAGAAAATCCCCTCCGCCCGCGGCGGCGGTGTTGGCAAAAGCGGGCGTAATGAACATGTATTTCTCCGAAACTGGTCAAACAGGACGTAAATCAGGGCAAATCACCCTGCCAAATATGAACCGCCGGACTATACCGGGCTCTGCCACCTTTGCAAACAAGAGCCCTTTGTTTTCTGAGACTTAGAGCCGAAAATCAGCATCAACAGGACGACCGTCCCGCGTCACCGTTAAAGATTGACCGGCGGAGCGCAAATGCTAGGGTCCGCGCGCATCGAAACTCAGTGGAACGAGACGCATGACCGACCATCCCATCACCCGACAGGCCGCTATTCTCCCGCTTTTGGAGCGTATCGCAGACGCATTGGAGCGCATGGCTCCAGCGGCCGTTCCGCCGGTTGAACTCAATTCCGCCGACGCATTTCTCTGGTCCGGACATGAAACACGGCTGATACCGGTACCCGTCGTCTCCCGAGTGGAGATCAGCTTGCTTAAGGGCATCGACCGGACGCGGGATGCGCTTCTTGAAAACACGCAGCGCTTCGCCAGGGGCCTGCCAGCCAACAATGCGCTTCTTTGGGGCGCGCGCGGCATGGGCAAAAGCTCCCTCATCAAAGCGGTTCACGCAACTGTCAATCAGGACCTGCCCGGCAGTCTCGCCCTCATCGAAATCCACCGTGAGGATATTGAAAGCCTGCCCACGCTGATGAGTGCCCTGCGCGAACAGAAGCGCCAGACCATCATCTTCTGCGATGACCTGTCTTTTGACCGGGATGAAACAAGCTACAAATCCCTCAAAGCCGTACTCGAAGGCGGTATCGAAGGTCGCCCGGACAATGTGCTCTTTTATGCCACATCCAACCGCCGTCACCTCATGCCGCGCGACATGATGGAAAACGAACGCTCGACCGCCATCAACCCCTCAGAAGCAGTAGAAGAGCGCGTTTCTCTGTCGGACAGATTCGGGCTTTGGCTGGGCTTCCACAAATGCAGTCAGGACGAATATCTGGAGATGGTCAAGGCTTATGCGGATTGCCACAATCTCGATATCGCGGCAGAGGACTTGCGCGCAGGCGCGATTGAATGGACCGCGACACGCGGGGCTCGCTCAGGCCGTGTTGCCTGGCAATACATCCAGGACGTTGCAGGCCGGCTCGGCCAACCTCTCAACCAGGCTTAGCTGCTCATAACCTTCAACGGATCCATTGCCTGGGATCCGCGGCGGATCTCGAAATGGATCTGGGAGGACTGAACGCTACCTGTGCGCCCGGCGAGCGCGATCGTCTGCCCCTTCGTCACCGTTGCACCGCGCTGCACCAACAGTTCCCCGTTGTGAGCATATGCTGTCATCCAGCCATTGGAATGGCGGACAAGCAGCAAGTTACCATAGCCCCGCAGTTCGTTACCGGCGTAAGCCACAACGCCTGACTGGGCAACCCGCACAGGCGTTCCTTCAGGCACAGCAATGTTGACCCCGTCATTGTGGAGCCCATCAGCCTTCGGCCCGAACCGCGATACGATCCGTCCTTCGGCAGGCCAGATAAATTCCCCCGTCGCAGGTGGCGGGGTGTCCAGCGGCGGCTTCACCCGCGGACGAGGTGCTCCACTGGCATCCGCAATCTGGGACTGGCCCGCCGTGCTGCTACCGGGAATACGCAATCGCTGCCCCACATGAATAGCATTGTCGCCTCCAATCCCGTTGGCGGAGCGAAGGTCATCCTGCTTCACGCTATACTGGGTGGAGATGCTGTAAACCGTGTCTCCGCGCTGAACCACGTGATAGCCGGCTGACGCTCGTGCAACAGGGCGATTTGTCGGCGTTGGGCGTGCATCCCGGTTAGGGCGCGATGCAGGTCTGGAGTAATTGCTTGTTGTCCTGACATCGTCAGGCCGCGACCGTGGTCGCCCTACATCCCCCGCCGAAACATTCGACCCGGAACGATATTCATATTGCGTGTCCCACCACGGGTCAGATTGACCGGCACAAGCAGCAACGACTAAGGCAGTCGAAACAATAAAAGCAAGACGCAACCGATTGAACACAAGGTCACCGACTTCAACCAAAGGCTGGAGAACGTGGCGATAGGACATTTTCTGGGACATCGGGTCCGCCCTTTCAGCTTTCCCGCGCGACCCCCTCAACCAGGGGAACGAATCGCACAGGAAGCAGCTCTTCCTTTTTAAATCCATCCTCTTCCCGTGTCAGGCGAACAAGCTGTTGACCTTGCTTGCCACCGTCCACATCAACCGGAACCACCATAATACCGCCAATCTTAAGCTGATCAGCCAGTCCCATCGGTATTTCCGGCGCCGCGGCAGTTACGATAATCCGGTCAAAAGGGGCCTGTTCCGGCCATCCTTTGCTCCCATCGCCCACCTTGGCGGTAATATTGTGGAAACCAAGAATTTCAAAACGCTTAACGGCGTCGTCAAGAAGTGTCCGATAGCGTTCGATTGTGTAAACGCGGCGGGATAATTGAGCCAGGACAGCGGCCTGATAGCCGGATCCCGTCCCGATCTCCAGAACCTTCATCCGGTCCCCAATCTCCAGCTTTTCCGTCATAAATGCGACGATATAGGGCTGTGAAATCGTCTGCCCGCACTCAATTGGTAACGCATGGTCGTCATAGGCCTGCTCACGAAAAGCACCGGTCACAAAAGTTTCCCTTGGCACCCGTTCAATGGCCGCCAACACCCCTTTTGAGCGTATACCCTGGCGCCGAAGAGCCATGACAAGCTTGATTTTGCCAGCATCAAGCTCCTCGCCGTCCGCCGAACCATGACCGGGAAACACGCTCATTACACCGCCCTACTTTGCCGAGAAAGCGGCATCAAGCTTCTTGCGCGCCGCCCCATGGGTCAGATCCAGATGTAACGGCGTGATACTGATCCGACGATCATAAATAGAGCGAAGGTCGGTCCCTTTTGACGGGTTGGACGGAATACGCTGAAACCCGGTCCAGTAGTAAGGATTGGCCCGTCCGTCTACCCGCTCCTCAATCTTGATGAGGGACTGGTCTCTTTTTCCCTGCCGCGTCACATCAATGCCACCGACAAGATGCGGTGGTACGTCAGGAAAATTCACATTCATCAATACGTCTGATTGCCAGCCAATGCCGACCAGCTTTTCGATAATCGCAGGCGCATGCGCTTCAGCTGTCGACCAATGTACATTCTGTTTGCCGTCGAACCCATAAGCCTGGCTGAGCGCTATCGAGGGAACCCCGAGAACCGTGCCCTCCATAGCCGCTGCAATCGTGCCCGAATAGGTAACATCATCTGCAACATTCTGTCCGCGATTAACCCCGGACAAGACGAGATCCGGTTTGTTGTCATTGATCATAATGTGCTTGATCGCCATCAACACGCAGTCTGTAGGCGTGCCGGCAACGGCATACTTTTTTGACGAGATTTTCCGAAGCCGCAGCGGATCAGACAGGGTCAGCGAATGACCGGCCCCACTTTGTTCACTCTCCGGCGCCACAACCCACACATCGGAGGAAAGGCTCTTTGCGATCTTTTCCAACACCTTCAGGCCCGGCGCATGAATGCCATCATCGTTGGAAAGCAGAATACGCATGCCATCAAGTGGCAGCTTTTTCTTTCTGGGAGATTTAGCCATCGGCGCTGATCACTTCCAGCCCGCCCAGATAAGGCTGGAGCACACGAGGTATCGCAACAGAACCATCTGCCTGCTGATAATTTTCAAGGACGGCAACCAATGTGCGCCCGACAGCAAGGCCGGAACCATTCAGCGTATTGACAAAACGCGTTCCTTTTTCATCTTTCGGACGGTACCGTGCGTTCATTCGCCTTGCCTGAAAATCACCGCAGGACGAACAGCTGGATATTTCGCGATAGGCTTTCTGGCCGGGCAGCCACACTTCAATGTCATATGTTTTCTGTGCACCAAAACCCATATCGCCGGTGGACAGAACCATTGTGCGGAAAGGCAGATCAAGCCGCTTCAACACCTCTTCAGCACAAGAAAGCATCCGCTCATGCTCCGCAGCAGACTGGTCTGGTGTGGTGATACTCACCAACTCCACTTTCGAAAACTGATGCTGGCGGATCATGCCTCGCGTATCGCGCCCCGCAGACCCGGCCTCAGACCGGAAACAGGCTGTATAGGCCGTCATGCGAAGAGGCAATTCTTCTTCCGAGAGGATAGCTTCCCGCACTGTGTTGGTCAGCGGCACTTCAGCAGTCGGTATCAGCCAAAACCCGTTTTCTGTCCGGAATGCATCTTCCGCAAATTTCGGCAACTGGTTGGTGCCGAACATGGCATCGTCGCGCACGAGCAATGGTGGCGACATTTCCTGATAACCAAACTCTGTTGTGTGAAGATCAAGCATGTAATTGCCGATTGCCCGTTCAAGTCGGGCCAGATGGCGCTTGAGGATGACAAAGCGGGAGCCGGAAAGCTTGGCCGCTGTCTCAAAATCCATAAGGCCGAGCCCTTCTCCGACATCGAAATGCTCTTTCGCCTCAAAATTATACTGCCGCGGCTCGCCAATTGTATGCAGCACCACATTCGCGGCTTCATCCGCCCCGTCGGGCACGTCCGCGAGCGGCAGGTTCGGAATAACAGCCAGCATGTCGTGAAGCGCACGATCCAACTGCCGTTCCTCCTCCTCGCCAGCCTGGATCTTGGCTTTCAGCTCCGCCACCTCCGCCATCAGTGTGTCGGCTGTCTCATGATCGCCTTTGCCCTTGGCTGCGCCAATTTGCTTCGACGCCGCATTCCGGCGCCCTTGAGCATCCTGCGTCGCAGCTACAATTTCACGGCGCTTCGCATCCAGTTCCAGAATAGTGCTGGACTGTGCAGACATCCCGCGACGCGCAAGGCCCGCATCAAAGAGGTCTGGATTGTCGCGAATGAGCTTGATATCGAACATGAAGAAACCTTGAGATCAATCAACAGGTAAACTGTGCAGACAGGACGAATCAGGCTTCTCCCCGTTGCCCCCGTCCGCGTCTGTATACGCGGATGGTCCGAAACCGTCCAGAAGAAGGGCTGTTTTACGTCAAAAGCCTGTCGGGAGAAAGGCGTTGCCCCACTGCTAAAGTGAGCCCGGATCCGATCCCATCAGATCCTCCTCAGCTTCTTCCGCGTCTTCGCGCTCTTTCCGTTTGCGCTCGATCAGGGCCACAGAGAGGATAGAAATTTCATAGAGCAGCAGTGTCGGCAACCCGAGCCCTACCTGGCTGACAATATCAGGCGGTGTAAGAACAGCGGCTACGGCAAAAACAATCACCACGGCATATTTTCGCCCCTTGCGCAGCTGGTCTGTCCGCACGAGCCCCGCCCGGCCTAACAGCGTCATCAGCACCGGCAACTGAAAACAAAAGCCAAACGCAAAGATCAGCGTCATGATCAGCCCGAGATACTCACTGACCTTGGCCACCAGTTCAATTGCAGCAACACCGTCTCCCCCGACCTGCTCTTGCGAGAGAAAAAACTGCATCGCCAATGGCATGATCAGGAAATAGACGAGTGAAGCTCCCATAAGAAACAAAACGGGTGTCGCAATCAGAAAGGGCAGAAACGCGCCCCGTTCATTCTTGTAGAGGCCGGGCGCCACAAACATGTAAATCTGCGAGGCAAGTACCGGAAAAGCAATGAACAAGGCCCCGAACAGCGCGAGCTTCAACTGCGTAAAAAAGAATTCCTGCGGGGCTGTGTAAATCAGCTTCAGCTCAGGCTTGTCACCGGCCGCCCATTCATACGGGTCAAGCAGGACGTTAAAAATGATGTCAGCGAAATAGAAGCAGATCGCAAAGCCAATAGCGATTGCGATCATGGAGTAAAGCAGTCGCTGGCGAAGCTCTATCAGATGCGAAAGCAATGGTGCCCGCGAAGCCTCGACTTCATACTCACTCATTGAGCCGCACCCTTCGGCGCACGCTCAGAAGTTGCCTGAGGTGACGCCTCATCAGACTTGGCTTCATCTCCCCCGGCCCCGATCGAATGTGCCACCCCGGTCACAGGCGACAGACCTTCAGCGGGCGTGGCCAGCGCAGACGTGCCTGTGTCCGCTTCCTTCAAAGCCCGCCCAACCGCATCCAGCGGATGCGCCATAGCCTCTTTTACCTGGGCAACCGGATTATTGGCTTTGGCATCAGCAATCTGCTTGCGCAATTCTTCCAGCTCGCTTTCGCGCGCCATCTCGTCAAAACTGCGCTGAAACTCACGGGCGGCTGCTTTGATCTTGCCTGTGTACTGGCCAATGGTTCGCATCATGCGCGGCAAATCTTTGGGGCCAACCACCAGAATGGCAAGCACACCCAAAAACAGAAGCTCGCTCCAGCCAATGTCGAACATGAAAGTCAGAACCTCACACGGGTGTCAGACCCCGGGTACCTGCAAACGCGAATATTCAGCTTGCCGTTGTTTTATCTTTGGTGGTTTCTTCGCTTGCCTGCGCCGCACTTATGCTTTTCGGGTCAGCGCCAGGCGTCGCCTCATCATCCGCCATGCCTTTGCGGAAACTACGAATACCCTTCGCCACATCGCCCATCAGTTCCGAGATCTTGCCGCGCCCAAAAAGCAGCACCACAAGAACCAATACAATGATGATCTGCCACGGACCGATCTGTCCCATTCCTAATCTCCAAACCCTAAAATCAGCTCAAAAAGGCACCTGCCGAGGCAGGGCTACCTGATAACAACGTCAAGTTCCAGCAAGCATCTCAGATTTAGCACGTTCTATCAATGCTTTAGGCCACATCACAGACAATGAACCCACAACACCTGAAGATATGGAAATGGGGTTTCTACAGAGAAGATTCAAGAAAACGCGGGAAAAACTGTCGCAATAGCCTTTGTCAGGCTGTTTCCTCTTTCTCTTCCTCGGCACTCTCCAGATGCTGATCCAGTGCCTCACCATATTCCTCTGGCTCTTCCTCGGAGAAATCACCATCACCGTCCCCACCTTCAGACGATGGTGTCGGTACGTCAAAATCAGCCGGCAGGTTCGCCTCCAGCAAACCGGCAGCCTTCAATTCCTCATGACCTGGCAGATCACCAATGCTCTCCAGCCCGTAATGGATAAGAAACTCTTCCGTCGTTCCATACGTCACAGGACGACCCGGCGTCTTACGACGTCCCCGCAAACGCACCCAACCTGTTTCCATCAGCACATCAATCGTGCCCTTGGACACCGAAACCCCGCGAATTTCTTCGATCTCCGCCCGTGTAACGGGTTGGTGATAAGCGATGATTGCCAATGTCTCCAGCGCAGCACGTGAAAGTTTCTTCTGTTGCACCGCTTCACGTTCCATCAGGAAGGACAGGTCTTCTGCCGTACGGAACATCCATTTGTTAGCCAAACGTACGAGATTTACACCCCGTTCTGCATACATCGACTGAAGGTCTTCGATCAAAGCCCCAACGTCTGCTCCCTCGGGCAATCGAGCCGCGATCGAGTCAATGTCCAGTGGTTCGGCCGCCGCAAACAAAAGCGCCTCCAGCATGCGCAACTGCGCAGCATGATCAAACGCTCCGGGGAACGGCGTCACATTACCGGGGCTCGGCGCATCGTCCCCGGTGGAGGTATCGTCCGTCTCCGCGTTGGCTGCATCTTCAGCGACATCACCTTCCGTAGCAGACGTTTCATCCATCACGCTGTCTTCCGCGGTCAGTTCAGCCGCGTCGGTATTCGCATCGGAGGTCGGGCTTTCCGTCTCTTCACCTTCAGCGACGGTCGCATTATGCTCGTTTGTCATTTGTCGTCACTCTCCTCAAACGAGGGCTCCCGCTCGTCTTCCTCAGGCTCGTCATCATCATTATCGGCTGCCTGCAGAACCTGACTGTCGTCTTCACCAAAATCATCGACCAGATCCACCCGCGGCGTCGCGCGCTTGCGTACGAAGATCGGTTCAAAAGCCTTGCCCTGCTGCACTTCCAAGTGTCCGTCCCGAATAAACTCAAGCGAAGCACTGAATGTACTGGCGAGTGCCGTCCGGCGTTCCTTGGGTGTGGCATATTCATCGGCAGGAAAGCCTCAATCGAGCCCCAGTCGATCATAATCCCCAGCATCTTCTGCAACCGGTGCCGCGCCTCTTCAATGGCGAAAATCGGCTGTTTCTTGATCGTCATGTGAGTAGGCTTGAGTGCCCGGATACGCTCTTCCGAATAAGCCTTCAGAAGATCATAGAGCGTTCCCACGTAAACGCTTGTTCTGTTTACACGAATACCTTCTGGTGCCCCGCGCGGGAAAACCTGTACCCCCATCCGCAAACGCTTCTGAAGCTCAGCGGATGCATTGCGCATACCCTCCAACCGGCGCAATTGGAACGCTAGGCGCGCTGCCATTTCCTCACCGCTCGGCGCATCCTCTTCCTCCGGCGGCGGCAGAAGCAGTTTGGACTTCAAAAAGGCCAACCAGGCTGCCATCACCAGATAATCAGCCGCAAGATCAAGCTCTAAACGACGGGCCTGATTGATAAATTCAAGATACTGCTCGGCAAGCGGCAGGATTGAAATCTTGGCCAGATCCACTTTCTGATTGCGCGCCAGAGCAAGCAGAACATCAAGCNGTCCCTCAAACCCATCAAGGTCCACAATCAACGCATCAATAGTCTCGGCAGGTGCTGAATGCGCGACACCTTCTTCAAAATCTTGCGGCGCGGCTTCCTGAGTCACAGCATCAACAGACGGCACCCCCTCATGAGGGGCCTCACTATCTTGTGCTTCGTTGAGATTGGTCTCGGTCATCAGGGTCCAAAATACAAATTGATCGGCCTTGAATGATGCAACTCCNATCANCCTATGGCCAAAAGGCTAGACTAAGCCGATTCTCAGGTCCAAAGGGCAGTTTTAAACATCAAGTAGCTGCAAAAATCGCTCAAAACCTTCCTCAAAACTGAAGGTTTCCGGCCGCACACGGGCAGCCAGGGCATCCTCAGCCCGCAGCAAAGCCTCCCCCGNCAATGGACAGGCTTCGCCCGCAACTGCCGTCATCTCTTCCATTTTGCCGTTGCAATGAAGAACCAGGTCGCACCCCGCCGCCAAAGAGGCNCACGTGCGCTCGGCGAGGGAGCCGGAAAGAGCCTGCATCGATAAATCATCCGACATAAGACACCCGCTGAACCCTATCTCGCCACGAATAATGTCACGAATAACGGTTGGAGATGTTGTTGCGGGCCGTTCAGGGTCGATCGNGCTGTAAATCACATGGGCNGTCATGGCGAGCGGTGCATTTTTCAACGCATGAAAAGCCGGAAAATCCGTTTCCGCGAGAATATCATGCGCCGTATCAACAATGGGCAATCTCTCATGGCTGTCGACGCCGGCCCTCCCATGCCCAGGGATATGCTTGATAACAGGCAGAACCCCGCCCGCCAGCAGNCCATCTACAGCCGCCGCCCCCAATGCCGCGACAATACCCGGCTCATTGCCATAAGCCCGGTCGCCAATCACGTCATGCGCGCCTGCAACNGGCACATCAAGTACAGGCAGGCAATCTACATCAACACCCAACCCATGCAGTTCCGCAGCGATCAGCTGTGCGCCCAGTCGCGTCACCTCCAACCCACGAATTGGATCTTGCGCATAGATTTCACCGAACCGTCGACCGGCNGGGTATGAACGCCAATGTGGAGGGCGCAAACGCGCCACCCGCCCGCCCTCCTGATCGATCAGAACAGGGGCATTCCAGCCAACGGCTGAGCGCAATTCGTCGCAAAGNGCCCGAACCTGAGCCGGGCTCTCAATATTGCGGGCAAACAGAATGAAACCCCACGGATTGCTATCAGCAAAAAAGCGCTTNTCAACCTCTGTGAGACGTNGCCCCTCACAGCCATAAATTGCAGCAGAAACCATNGNAAATCCNTATTTAGGNCGGACGATACAATCCTGCCCCTGCGCTTTAAGGCGGTCACAAAGCGACTTCGCCGCGTCACTGGTTTCAAACCAGCCGACACGAAGACGATAGTAGATCCCACGTGNACCGAGATCTGCCCGCTGCACATCCCGGACCAGCCCGGACATCAAACCGGGATAGGCCGCCCGCAGCTTATCAAACTCGCCCTCTGCCTGCCTCAGATCGCGGAATGCAGCAATCTGAACAACATAATTTCCGGACGAGCTCCCAACNACTGTCTCCGCCGGACGAACCGGAACCACAGGAACAGTACGAACCGGTGGCAGAACTTCCGGTGCAGGCGCTGGTTCGGACACACCACGGCCGCTACGCGCTGCAGGGACAGGAATATCCGTGGANGCCGTACCCTCCGGCCCGGNGACCAGTGNCTCCGGGTCGGGTGTTATGGAAATAGGCGGCGGCAAAACCTCAATCCGATCACGCGGCGTAACCGGCACAACAGGCTTTTCAGGCGCCGGTGCNGCTTCAATGCGCATGGGTTCCTCAGCCTGTGGCAAAAGCTGCTCAACACCACCCGGCGTCGCTTCACGCCCGTTCAGACGATCATAAATCAATTTGTCAGTGTTCGGGACTTCCAGCCCCCCCGGGTCCTCCGGCACTGTCTTTATCGNGCTGTTGTCAGCTTCAATGAGGGGCGGTGCATTGCGAATGCCCTCCTTCATCCCTTGCTGNTACGCAAGGAAAAGGATGCCGCCAAAAAGCCCGACAACCACAAAAATCCCGACAAGAATAAGCAAAACACGACCGCCGCCACCCTGCTCGGTCGCGTCGTAGGTATGGAATTCGTCTGAGGCCTCAAGCTCGTAATGCTCGTCCTCGTCGCGGCCCATAGTCGGCATTCAGCGCATTTCCTCGATAGGCTCCACACCCAGAATACCCAGGCCCGAAGCGATCACGTACCCCGCCGCGCGAATCAAAGCGAGACGTGCAAGCGTAACATTTCTTTCATCATTCAGGATAAACCGAAGCGAGGGATCATCCTTGCCCTTNTTCCATAGCGCATGGAAAGCCGAGGCAAGATCGTAAAGGTAAAACGCCACCCGGTGAGGTTCATGCGCCTGCGCCGCCGTCTCCACCAANCGGGGAAATTGCAGCATCAGCTTGATCAGGCCAAGCTCCGCCTCATCCTTCAGACAAGTCAGGTCAGCCCCCANCAAAGCTGCATCACTCAAATCGACACCGGCGAGCACCTCTTCAATGGCAGCATTCCGCAGAACAGAATGAATACGCGCATGCGCATATTGAACATAAAAGACAGCATTGTCTTTGGACTGCTCCGTCACTTTCGCAAAGTCAAAATCAAGCGACGCATCATTTTTCCGGTAAAGCATCATGAAGCGGACCGCATCCCGGCCAACCTCATCCACAACCTCACGCAACGTAATAAAGGTGCCNGCCCGTTTCGACATCTTTACGGGTTCACCGTTTCGCATCAGGCGAACAAGCTGGCAGATTTTTACATCAAGCTCCGCGCCACCGCCGGTGACCGCTTTCACCGCCGAATGCATCCGCTTGACGTACCCGCCATGGTCGGCCCCCCAGACATCAATCAGATGCGTATAGCCGCGCTCAAACTTATGAAGATGATAAGCAATGTCCGGCGCAAAATAAGTCCAGCTGCCGTCTGACTTTTTCAACGCCCGGTCTACATCATCGCCAAACTCGGTTGAACGAAAAAGGGTCTGCGGCTTGGCTTCCCAGTCCTCAATCGTCTTGCCCTTTGGTGGTTCGAGCACACCGACATAGATAAGCCCCTTCTCCTCAAGCTTCTTGAGTGTAGCGTCAATCTCCCCCGTCTGATGAAGCGCGCGTTCAGAGAAAAAGACCTCATGCTCAATCCCGAGCGCGGCAAGATCCCCCCGGATCAGCTCCATCATCGCGTCGACAGCCGCATCCCGAACAAGCGCCAAAGCTTCGTCACGGTCTTTCGTCAGAAGCGTATCGCCATATTCGGCTGCCAGCGCCTTGCCCACCGGAACAAGATAATCGCCGGGATAAAGCCCCTCGGGAATATCGCCAATCTCTTCGCCCAATGCTTCACGGTAGCGCAGGAAGGCACTCTCGCTCAAAACACCAATCTGCCCGCCAGCATCGTTGATGTAATATTCCCGGCAAACATCAAAGCCCGCCTTGACCAGCAGGTTTGCCAATGCATCCCCAAAAACCGCGCCACGAGTATGTCCCACATGCATAGGCCCCGTCGGGTTTGCGGATACATACTCAACATTGACCTTCTGCTCATGACCGATATCACTCGCACCATAGCTAACATCCGCACTTAGAATGTCAGCAAGGCGCGTTTGCCAGAACGCGTCTCGAAGCGTCATGTTGATAAAGCCGGGTCCCGCAATATCAACCGCCGTAAAGTGCCCGGAAGCGGTCAGCCCGGCGGCAATTTTTCCCGCCAGATCGCGGGGTTTCATCCCCGCCGGCTTGGCAAGGACCATTGCCGCATTGGTCGAAATATCGCCATGCGAAGCATCACGCGGTGGCTCCACACCAACGCGGGAGAGATCGAGATCGCCACCAAGCGTCCCGTCCTGCTGGAGTGCTTTCAGCACACCGGCAACAATATCCTCAAAGTGGCGGAAAATATTCATCTGGGCCTTCAAATCATACGTTACGACGGGAGCGGCGCACCATACCGGCTGGCCCCACCCCGTTCCAGCCCTTTCCGGCGCAAATCAGACTGTTTCCGGACCTCTTAGGCGCGCCTCAGACCTCTGCATGCAGGTCAAAAAGCCGCCGATGTTCCAGAATGGCAAAGCGGTCCGTCATACCGGCAATGAAATCGCACACCCGTCGCGCCGTTTTAACGCCACCTGCCCCGTCACACCCCAACTGCCATTCGTTGGGCAGAAGCTCCGGCTCCGCATGTAACAGATGGAACAGGTCTTCAACGATACGCCGTGCCTTGCTCGTCATCCGGTTCACCCGGTAGTGACGGTACATCCGCTTGAACAGGAAGGCCTTCAGCGTAGCATCGTTCTCCACCATGTCCGGCGAGAAGGCAATGACAGGTTTACTGTAGTGACGAATATCCGCCGCCGTCTCGACACCGCTGGCAGCAAGGCGGACACGGCTTTCCGACAAAAGGTCCATAACCATGCGGCCGATCAGACTGCGAACAGCTTCGGAGATCAGCCGTCCTTCCTCCACCATCGGCGCCCCATCCATCACCTGCCGAAAAACGTCCCCCACCAGCGGAACCGCCAGTAGGTCATCAACAGAAAAAAGCCCAGCCCGTAAACCATCGTCAATATCGTGGTTATTGTAGGCAATATCATCCGCGAGGGCCGCCACCTGCGCTTCAGCGGAGGCAAATGTGTGCAGCTCCAGATCCTGCTTCTCTGCATACTCAGATATCGCCCGGGGCAAGTCCTCCGCACTCTGTGCCGCCGTGATAAGCGGACCATTGTGCTTCACGATCCCCTCAAGGGTCTCCCAGGTGAGATTAAGCCCGTCAAATGCCGCATAGCGTTCCTCCAGCTTGGTCACAATCCGTAACGTCTGTGCGTTATGGTCAAAGCCGCCATAATTGGTCATACAATTGTCCAGCGCCTTCTCGCCCGCGTGGCCAAAAGGCGTGTGGCCAAGGTCATGGGCGAGCGCCAGCACCTCTGCGAGATCCTCATCAAGCCCCAGAACCCGCGCCACAGACCTTGCAATCTGGGCAACCTCCAGCGAATGCGTGAGCCGGGTCCGGAAGTAATCTCCCTCGTGATAGACAAAGACCTGTGTTTTGTATTTCAGCCGTCGAAACGCTCCGCAATGGATAATACGGTCGCGATCCCGCTGAAAAGCAGAGCGGGTCGCACTCTCAGGCTCGTCATAAAGACGGCCGCGGCTCAATTCCGCCTTGGAGGCGAAGGATGCAATGGCTGCAGGGTTTGAAATACTCAAGCTGAATCCCTTGGATTTGCGCTTCCCCTGACTAACAGGCCGCGAAGGGGTTTGACAATCGAATGTCTATACTTACATGGGTTAAGTGAATTTGTTATCATGGTTCCAAACTAACCTTACGCAAAAAAGGGCATTCAGTTGAGTGAAACTGTTGACATTGAGCTTCCAGGCCTCGGCGAACCGATCACCCTTTCAGACAGGGCGGCCAAGCGGATCGCCGAGATCATGTCGGGCGAAGCGGAAGGTACAATGCTGAGGGTTGCCGTCAATGGTGGTGGTTGTTCCGGCTTCCAGTATGCTTTCACATTGGACGATACGCGCCAGGACGACGATCTGGTGCTGGAAAAAAACGGCGCCATCGTTCTGATCGACAGCGTCAGCCAGATGTATATGGGCGGCGCCGAGGTTGATTTCGCCGACGATTTGATCGGTCAGGCTTTCAAAATCAACAATCCCAACGCAACGGCAAATTGCGGCTGCGGCACATCCTTTTCCATCTGAATCTATCCGTTTTTTGAGCGGACCGCGCCCGATCTTCATGCTAGGTAAAACCCAAGCATAAAAGGATCAGGCTCATGAAGATCGCAACATTCAACGTCAATTCTGTCAAAGCCCGCCAAGCCAATCTGATTCAATGGCTGCAGGAGGCAAACCCTGACATTGTCTGTTTGCAGGAGTTGAAATGCGTAGACGACGCCTTCCCGCGCGAGGATATTGAGGCGCTTGGCTACAATGTCGAAACGCATGGCCAGAAGACCTACAACGGCGTGGCTATTCTTTCCAAGTTTCCACTGGAGGATGTAACGCGTGGCCTGCCCGGCGACCAGAGCGACGAACAGGCACGCTACATAGAGGCAGTCATTTCGACAGATGCTGGCGCACTCCGCATTGGCGGGCTGTACCTGCCGAATGGCAATCCGGTTGATACGGAAAAGTATCCGTACAAACTTGGTTGGATGGACCGGCTGACGGCCCGGGCAAAAGAGCTGTTGGCGCACGAAGAAATGCTGGTACTGGCGGGCGACTACAACGTGATCCCCCATGCAGACGATTGCTATGATCCCAAGGCTTGGGCAGATGATGCTCTCTTCAAACCGGAAACGCGCGCCAAGTTTTACGAATTGCTGAACCTGGGGCTGACTGACGCTTTTCGAGCCTGCCACACAGAGCCCAATCGTTATTCATTCTGGGACTATCAGCGTGGCGCCTGGCAAAAGGATAATGGGATCCGTATTGATCATCTGCTGCTTTCTCCACAAGCTGCGGATCGGCTCACTGGTTGCGACATCGACAAGACCCCACGCGGTCGCGAAAAGCCGTCGGACCACACCCCNGTTTGGATTGAGCTCTCAATCTAGGACANCGCACTGTCGATCAGTCGCTCCACCAACGCACCGCCAGCCCACGAACCAAGCGGGATTAACAGAAACAGGCCAAACCGGGTCAAGCCACCCTGNGCGATTGGCCAGGCACTGACATTCTCCGTATCCCGCAGACAGGCCAAAAGCCCGGCCAACTCGTGAACAGCACCCGGTGCGCCNCGTTTAACGCGCATGCGNGCCGCCGGAATTTGCTTGCGGAACCAGTCTGCCTCCGCGTTGCGTGCGTCCCGAATGCGCCCATGAAGCCCCAGTACGGGCAGAAAAAGGCCGAGAAGCGCGGCAACCCCGCCATAAAGAATAACAGAGCCCACCAGAAACAGATAACGGTCGGCAAAGGCCAGAAACGTAAACATCGAAACGAAGCCGAGAATAATAACCGCATTCGAAAGTCCCTGTTCAGTGAACGGGGCATAGCGGCCAATATGAGAGAGCTCAATCATCCTCAACTTGCGNGCCAATAGCCAGAACCGAACAGAATCTGCGACGATTGCGTGCAACAGCAGAAAAAGCCCCGCCCCCAGAAACGGGCCGACGATACGGTGAACAAAAACCTCCGGCGACCAGAGCANCGGATTAAACGCCTCGTAATTCCCTACAATGGGAAACTCCGCAAGCGGCGCCAGGAGAGCAATNACAAANCCTGAAATTGCAACCAGCAAAAACCGCCAAAGCGGATATCTGCCCAGATGNGCCACCGTCTCATCGATATCGGATCCAGACAATTCCTCCATCTCTCTGAGNGCTGCAACTGTTTTGCGCGTTCTCTCTTCNTGCCCGGCAATNGCGGCAAAAATGTAGAACGTCAGCACGCCCAGCATAAGCGCCATGGTGAATTCTATTGAAAATCCGCTCGTCGGATCACGAAACCGATCAACATGCAATCGGCCAAACAGCAACTCAACAAAGACAACAAGAAATATCCACCCTGCGCAAAGTGCAATGCCGCCTTTCAGCGGNGANACGCCAACCCGCTGGAACAGATGTAGAGCACGCGCGTTCTTGAATGACCGGTCAAGCCGTTGAAGCACACTCATCACGAAACCTCCTGCGCACCAGGCATCAAACGAACGCCTTTGCGAAGGTGACGGTAGTCNAGTACGCGGTGATCTGCCGGGTTGGGACCAGGGCTCGCGACGACAATGACCTTTGCAGCAATCGGCTGGAAATCTGCTCTGAAATGTACAGAACTTTTAACGGCAATGANGGTGCAGGTTCTCGGGTCAAGNCCAAGATGACTGAACATCGCCTGATCGGCACCCTGCACTTTCTTGGAAGCAACGATGATATTCACCTCCCCGCNCCGTAGCCAGGCACTGGGTCCAAGTGACAACCGGGCCCCGTCATAAAACGGCCCTGTCGCCCGGACTTCACCATCAGAGACAGCAACAATCTCAAAAATTGCCTCAAGGGGTGTCTCCCCCGGTGNGCCGCCGGTCTTGGCCCCAAGCGCGAGGGGCGTTCTCGAACCGGCACCGGCACGGTGTGCCTGCGCCGCGCTCTCGGGATCATAAATAACACCAATAGCACTGGAGGGAAGGTTTGCCGCCACAAGCGCCTTCAACAAACCAACTGTATCTCCATTCCCCCCCGCCCCTGGGTTATCTTGTGTGTCCGCCAACACAACCGGCTTCCCGCTGTCAGCATGCATCATGGCTTCTGCAATCGCGGCTTCAGGTGTCTTCACATCACCGGCAAAACCCGTCTCATGTGAGAGCACAAGGCTAGCCAGCGTGTCTGCAATATTGTCAGCCTCCGCCTGCATTTTCCCATATGCAACAACGCTGGGTCCGCAGGTTGAAATATCAGCAGGAGAAAAACCGGTCGCAAAAGACGCACCAAGACATCCGCACGCTCCATCATAGGCAGCAACAGCCTGGTAGACGCTGCGCANAGGTTCAACAAGCGTGCAACTGCCCGACAACGGAATAAGAAAGTCCAGCTTGCGAAAGGCTTTCGCGGGACGGTATCCCAATCCCGCCAGCTCAAACAGCGCATCGGCCGCCCGCACCCCGGTATACCCCATGTCCACATGCGGATAGGTCCTGTAAGCAGTGAGGTAATCCGCCGCTTCTACCATCTCCGCCGTCACATTGGCATGAAGGTCGAGGCTGGCGACGATCAGGACATCAGGCCCGACAAGGGCCCGTACGGCTTGCAGAAGCGTGCCCTCCCCATCTTCCAGATGCTCACACACCATCGCACCATGAAGGTCCAGATAAACAGCATCAACCGCGCCTGCCATCGGGCGTAGTGCGGCCAACAGTCGCCCGCTGATTGTCTCGTATGCATCGCGCGTAACATGTGCCGATGGTGTCGCCGAACACCAGACGAGAGGTAACAATTCCACACCGAACTTTGTACCAAGTTCGCTCGCACGTGTAAGAAACCCGGAGATGGGTATGTTCATGGACGGAAAGGCAGAGAGAAGAGGATCGCCCGACTGTAGGGCCGGCCAGCTATCAGCCTGTTCAAAAGCAGCTAAGTCTGCTTTTGTCGGTGCAAATGTATTTGTTTCGTGCTGAAAGCCGCCAATGGCGATCCTCATCGGCACCTCCCGCACCTGTCAACGAGCGTCGCCAGCCTATTCGTTTGTTTCATGGGCGCGCACCCACATATCAGCTTGCAACAACCCCTCGGCACGCTCATCCGCGCTGATATACTTGTTCAGTGCCGCCATCTTCTCGTTCACAGGGGTCGCCGCCGCCGGGTCAACATATCGCCGGGCAAGGTCCAGATACATAGCCGCCTTCACCGGGTCCTCTACGACGCCATCGCCGCGCGCATGTATTTCCGCCAGCAGCAGAAAGGCGGGCACATAGGCTTTAACCTCCGCCAGAAACAGCCAGCGCAATCCTTCAGCCCGGTCGCGGGTCACGCCCTGTCCGGAACGATGCATCACCCCCAGATAATACTGCGCCTCCGCAGAGAGTTGCAGCGCAGCCTTTTCAAACCAGCCGATCGCCTCCCGGTAATCCTGCTCAATATTGGCCCGCTCATCTCCAGCATAAAAATAGTGCGCAATCTGGACCTGAGCAGCCGGATTGCCCGCAACGGCGGCTTGCATAAAATAGGGATAGGCAAGCCCGCTTGACTGTTCCAGTCCATTCCCCGACTTGTACATATGGCCAACGAGAAAAGCAGCCATCGCATGGCCGTTCTCTGCATCCTGTTTCCACTCGACCGCCGCACGGGCCGCATCACCTTGCTGGTAATAAGACAACCCCCTGTCAAAATCAGCGAAGGCAACCGTTGTCGGTGCCAGAACAGCAAGAACGCCAAAAACGCCAAGAACGTAAGAAGAGAAACAACGGAAACGGAAAGTCAGAAATGAGTACATCATGGCTCCGAATATATCTGAATAGATGAGGCACCAACAGGGCAGAAAATCTCCATACCCGCCATTAGCAGCATTGACGTAGGCTGACGCAAGCGTCAACATTCAACCAAACAAAGTAAACAACAGGGAGAAAGCCCATGAAAGCTGCCGTTCTGCGCGAGGTGGGGAAACCACTTCAGATTGAAGATGTTCAGATCAACAAACCCGGCCCCCATGAAGTTCTGATCCGTACAAAAGCGGCCGGCGTCTGCCATTCGGATCTGCATTTTGTAAACGGAACCTATCCCTACCCCCTGCCGGCAGTGCTGGGGCATGAAAGTGCTGGCGTGGTGGAACAGATTGGGTCGGAAGTGCGCACAGTTGCAGTCGGCGACCATGTCATCACCTGCCTGTCGGCTTTCTGCGGCCATTGTGACCACTGCCTGACCGGCCATATGTCGCGTTGCGAAGGTGAGGACACCAAACGCAGACCCGAGGACGAGCCTCGTCTCTCAAAGGGTACAGACCCTATGTTTCAGTTCCTCAATCTTTCATCTTTTGCGGAGCAAATGCTGATCCACGAACATGCCTGTACCAAAATCCGCAAAGACATGCCGCTTGATGTGGCAGCGCTTATCGGTTGCTCGGTAACAACTGGCGTCGGCGCCATTACCAACACCGCGCGGGTTGAACCGGGTGAGACAGTCGCCGTCATCGGGTGTGGCGGTGTTGGCCTTGCCGCCATCAATGGTGCGGCAATTGCAGGGGCTGGCCGCATCATTGCTGTCGACACACAGGGGTCAAAGCTCAATCTGGCAAAAGAGTTTGGTGCAACAGACGTCGTAAACGCAAAAGATGGTGACCCCGTCGCACAGGTGATGGAGCTGACAGGCGGGGGTGTGCATCACGCCTTGGAAGCAATCGGCCTCAAAGCCACAACAGAACAGGCTTTCCGCATGCTGCGGCGTGGTGGGACGGCGACGGTTATCGGCATGATCCCGCTTGGTACCAATATTGAGCTTCACGGCGCAGACTTTCTGGCCGAGAAGAAAATCCAGGGATCGCTCATGGGCTCCAACCGTTTCCCGGTTGATATGCCCCGTTATGTGGACTTCTACATGTCCGGCCGGCTGAAACTGGACAACATGATTTCCCAGCGCATCAAGCTCGCCGATGTGAACAGCGCTTTTGAAGAATTGGAACGTGGCGAATTGGCCCGTTCCGTCATTGTCTTCGATTAAGCCGGGACAACAGACAAAAAGACAGCAAGGCGGTGCCTCACGGCATCGCCTTTGCTTTAAGTTGATGAAGCAGGCTGGCATAGAGGATAGAGAAACCTTCCTCGTCTACCGCTTTATCATCATTCCAGGTTGCCGACACGCAATACCGCGTGCCGTCTTCAGTCATCAGTCCCGTCGTGAGATTAATTACCCCGACATCTGATCCCCCTTTGAACGCTACAGACGCCCAATCACTCCTGCGTGCAACACCGGGATTGATTTTCATCACATCGAGATCGCCCAGATCACCCATCAATTCGCAGAGCTCATTCGTCGAGAAAAACCATTCAACACCCGGAAAAGGGACCATCACTAACTCGCTGACACGTGGCAATGGCTTGTCAGCCAATGCCCGCAAGACATCCACTTTCAAATCATAATTACCGGCAGAAAACTGCTCCCGGTAGGCATCATGATCACGGTGCTTCAGCAGGAAAAATTCTCGAGTTGTGAGAAAAGGCCGGTTACGGGGCGCGCCCCCTTCAACGCTGTTCCGGGTCACAAGATCAATCAGCGCATCTGTCGCGGTATTATCACTGACAGAGATCATCAGGCTCGCAAGAGTGTGGAGCGTCACCGGTGCCCGCTCAGGCCAATCCTGCATCTGGCCAGAAGGAAGGCTTCGCCACTTGTCTTCAAACCGGACAACCTGATCCCAATCCAGTTTACCGGCACCGATAAGCTTTTGAAGAGCCTTCAGCACCGCGAGCTTGAAAGCAGACCCGACAGCCATCGGGCGATCCATATTCAGCGCCCCCAACACGGTAGCCTCTTGCGTAACAACAACAGAGACCTCCCCTGACAGCGCTTCGAAAGCTGCCAATGCTTCGCTCAGGGAAGTTGCATAAGCAATGGGGACATCAATCAACAGGCCTGCAATCAGACCGTCATCGTCAATCGTGATATTGAACGTAAACTCACCCCCGGTGTAGAGAGCGACACACACTTCCGTACACGGGGATACACGCTGGAAGTCACCCAGACTTTCCCTCAATCCAGCAACCAGTGGCGGTACCGCAGACGCGAGCCCCTGATGTGAGAACCAGCCACGCTCAACCTTTTGCGCCGCGAAAAGCCTCGTGGCAGCCTCCTCTGGGGTCATGCCCGATGCCGGCGCGCTCCCGATCCACCCACAGACAAGAAGAAAACCGGCCAACACTCTGGAAAGAAACAACATTTTCAACCACCTGTTCGCACTGCGCAAATCCCGCAAAAGTGTAACGGAATGTTTCAACCGCTTGAACGGCAGAAATAAGCACATAGGTCATAGAGGTCACAATTCAGTGGCATGACGAAAGGAGACACTTATGTCCTACGCCTCAGACACCGGCAAACCCGCAGATCGGTTTAGCCTGGAGAGGCTCGACGACCTGCCAAAAGGCGCCTGGATTGCCATTATGGTCGTCACATTTATCGTGGCATGGCCACTCGGCCTCGTCGTTCTTGGATATCTTCTCTGGAGTGGAAAAATGCAATCCTGGAAACATTCATATCGTTGCGGACGTCGTCGCCATCATCGCGCCAGGTCCACTGGCAACACGGCCTTCGATGATTACCGTGCCGAAACGTTGAAACGTCTTGAGGAAGAGCAACAGGCTTTCGAAAGTTTTGTGGAGCAGCTGCGACGGGCGAAAGACCAGGAAGAGTTTGACCGCTTCATGGCAAGCAGATCAAACAATGATGGAGCAGGTGAAGGCGCACCCCACGCCTGACCGTCTCCAAACAGGTGAGACGCGCACCGCTTCCCTCCCCTTGAAGGTTTTCCCCAACCTTTAAAGGAATGCGTGAGCGCGTCTCCAACTAACGCGTTGAATGCTCCTTAAAGAGCACTTTTAAGCTTGGCATGCGCATCAGCGAGTTTTGCCCGTTCCGCCTCCGCAGAAACCTGGCGTTCCTTCTGTTCCTCAATGACCTCTTCCGGCGCATTGGCAATAAACTTCTCATTACCAAGCTTTCCCTGAATTTTCTTGATATCACCATCAAGTTTGGCCATCGCCTTTTCAAGACGCGCCATCTCGGCCTTGAGATCAATCACATCAGCTATGGGAAGCCCCATCGTGGCTTCGTCCAGCACAAACTGAAGCGACCCCGTCGGAAGAGTTTCCGCAATAGCCACATCAGAAAGACGCGCCATGCGGCTGACAAGCTCATTATGACGCTCCAGCCGCTGGACGGTGGCAACCCCGGCACCTTTAACACGAAGAGGAATTTTCGCAGCCGCGGGCACATTCATTTCCGCACGAACAGAACGGATGTCCGAAATCAGCCGGATAACCCAATCCATTTCCGATGCGGCTGCTTCATCAACCAGACCGGACAGTTGCGGCCATTCCGCAAGCATCAGCTGGCTTTCGCGCGGGCTGCCAGCCTCCCCCGTACGCTGCCACAATTCTTCAGTGATAAAAGGCATAAACGGGTGCAGTAACAAAGTCGCCTGATCCAGAACCCAGGCAGCCATCGCACGGGTTTCCACCTTCGCCCCTGCATCGTCCCCCTGCAACAGGGGTTTGGCAAGCTCAACATACCAATCGCAGAAGATGTTCCAGACAAACCGGTAAGCAGCCCCGGCAGCCTCATTGAAACGATACGCTTCGAGCTCCTCGGTGATTTTAGCGACCGTCTTCTGGACCTCGCCACCAATCCAGCGGTTAAGGGTCTGCGTAACCGTTGTCGGATCAAAGCCATCAACCCGTGCGCATTCATTCATCTCGCAGAAACGGGCCGCATTCCATAGTTTCGTGCCGAAATTCCGATACCCTTCAACCCGCGATTTAGCCAACTTGATATCGCGCCCCTGCGCGGCCATCGCCGCCAACGTGAAGCGAAGCGCGTCCGCTCCGAACTCGTCAACCAATTCCAGAGGGTCAATCACATTGCCTTTGGACTTGGACATTTTTGCGCCCTTCTCGTCCCGGACAAGCGCATGAATGTACACAGTATGGAACGGCACCTCGTCCATAAAATGGAGCCCCATCATCATCATCCGGGCAACCCAGAAGAAGATAATGTCAAAGCCCGTTACCAGTACATCTGTCTGATAATAGCGCTCAAGTTCCGCGGTTTTTTCCGGCCACCCAAGGGTTGAGAATGGCCAAAGCGCGGAAGAAAACCAGGTATCAAGCACGTCCTCATCACGGGTCAGCTCAACATCCGGCCCGTGTTTGGCACGTGCGGCGGCATAGGCTTCCTCCTCGTCATGCGCGACAAAGACATCTCCCTCCGGCGTGTACCATGCTGGGATTTGGTGTCCCCACCACAATTGGCGCGAAATGCACCATGGCTGAATATTGCGCATCCACTCAAAATAGGTCTTCTCCCAATTCCGGGGAACGAAGACCGTTTTGCCGGTTTCAACGGCTTCAATAGCCGGCTTGGCGAGGGTTGCCGCATCCACGTACCATTGGTCTGTGAGCCAGGGTTCGATCACATCATTTGACCGGTCCCCGTAAGGTACCATCAAAGTGTGATCCTCGATTTTGTCCAGCAACCCAAGTGCGTCAAGGTCTGCCACAACTTGCTCGCGGGCTTTAAAACGCTCCATCCCCTGATAGGCAGGCGGCACTTCCTCATTGAGACAGGCCTTCGCGTCCAGAATATTGATCTGCGGCAGATCGTGGCGTTTGCCCACCTCAAAGTCGTTAAAGTCATGCGCCGGTGTGATTTTCACTGCACCAGACCCTGTCGTCGGATCGGCATGTTCATCAGCCACAATAGGGATACGCCGCCCGACAAGCGGGAGCACCACATGACGACCAACCAGGTCCTTATAACGCGGGTCTTCCGCATTCACTGCAACAGCACTGTCACCCAGCATAGTTTCAGGGCGCGTTGTCGCCACGACTATATAATCGCGTGTTTCAAATTCGGTTGGGTTGCCATCTTCGTCATGCGCAACGGGAAACTCGAATGTAACGCCGTCTTCAAGCGGGTAACGGAAATGCCAAAGACTGCCCTGAACTTCTTTCGGCTCAACCTCCAGATCAGAGATCGCGGTACCAAGTGTAGGGTCCCAGTTCACAAGGCGCTTGTCCTTATAGATCAGACCTTCCTTGTGCAACTGGACAAAGACCTTGCGCACGGCCGCCGACAGCCCTTCGTCCATCGTAAAACGCTCGCGGCTCCAGTCACATGAAGCCCCAAGGCGACGGAGCTGATTGATAATCGTACCGCCGCTTTCGCCCTTCCACTTCCACACACGCTCAAGAAATGCCTCACGCCCCATGTCCCGGCGCCCGATATTACCTTCCTGCGCAAGCTGCCGCTCAACGACCATCTGGGTCGCAATCCCCGCATGGTCTGTACCAGGCTGCCACAATACGTCGCGCCCCCGCATGCGCTCAAAGCGGATCATAACGTCCTGCAACGTGTTGTTGAGCGCGTGCCCCATATGAAGAGAACCGGTAACATTTGGTGGCGGGATCACAATGCAATATGGATCGGCGCCGCCCTCGGCACGGGCGGTTGCACCCGCTTTGAAAGCTCCGGCGTTTTCCCATTCCTTGTAGAGGCGTTCCTCAACATCTTTGGGGATAAAATTCTTTTCCAGCATGCTGGTTCTCACGAAATTCGAGGAAAATCGTCCCTGGACCAATATCTGCAGAAGACAAGACATAGGGACATGAACGGCAGGCACATCAGCCGCCGTTACAGCATATGGACCGGTCCCCCGCAAGACCCACAAGAGCCTCCTACAGGCTCTTGTGTTGAAAATCCGGCAAAAATCCAGTTCTCGAAAGGATTGTCTAACCGATCAAACAAAGCAGGCGCAGGTCCGGCAAACGAGGTTGCCGGGGCCGCCAGACCCGAAAAGCAGGCCTTAACGACCGCGCCGTGCGACTCGTTCGATCTCTTCGCGCACAAGCTGTTCGACCAGTGATGGAAGGTTTTTATCCATCCAGTCTTTCAGCATCGGCCGCAGCATATCCGCGACCAGGTCTTCCAGGGTTCGCGCATCACCGCTGGACGTCAGAATGGAACTCGCAAGGGAACCGAAAGCAGCCGCTGTCGCAGCTTCGGTTGCACCGGAAATCAATGGCTCATCCGCAGACACAGGTTCAGCCTCAACTACAGGTTCTGCCTCAAATACAGGCTCTGGGGTTTCTTCAACTTCTGCCTCAGGTTCCGGCAGCGCGAAATCAATACTGTCAGCATCGTCATCCGGCTCTTCAACCACGGCTTCAAATTCTTCTTCGGGCTCTGGTTCCGAAAGCGCTTCTTCCACGACCTCTTCCTCAGGAGCCATTTCTAGATCCATAATCTCTTCTTCAGGCTCTGGTTCGGCAGCAGGTTCGGGCTCAGGCTCTTCTTCAGGTTCAGCCATGACCACGTCTGTCAATTCCATGACATCGTCATCTTCACCCTCAGGTTCAGCGACTTCCTCCGGTTCAGCCTCGGCCACAGGTGCGGCTTCTTCTGCGCCCTCATCGTCCTCGGAAATAATCCGGCGAATGGAGGCCAGAATTTCTTCCATGGTCGGTTCTTGGCTATCGGCTTCTTCGGTCATATCCCGGTGTATCCTACTGGTTCACACTACCCAAACGAACGTCAATCCTAAGCGAGCTACCTAAATATTCAACTAAAGGCGCTCGTTTTTGACGTAATTACTCGTCATTTGTACCCCAGCCGACCCATTGATGCTTCACATCTTCGTAGTTTTCGACAGGGTCATAATACTGAACCGGCAAACCAAGCTCACGCGCGCCCAATTGCCCTGTCGCCGAGAGCAATGCATAGCCCGCGACATATTCATCGCGCTCGGCTCCTACCAGCGAAACCTGGCTGTCCAGAAGCTCCTGCTCGGCATCCAGCACATCAAGCGTCGTTCGAGACCCGACCTGAGCTTCCTGTCGCACGCCATCAAGGGCAATCTCGTTGGCCTTGACCTGTTCCCGGTTGGAAACAATTGCAGCCCGTGCCGACCGGAGCTGCTCCCATGCATTGCGAACACCTTCCTCAACTTCCCGCAGCGTTGCGTTCATCTGAAGGCGACTCTGGCTCTCCCGATGCTTGGCTTCACGAATAGCTGAATATTGTGCCCCCGACTGGTAAAGCGGAATATTGATCCGCCCCAGAAGTGAGGTTGTCGTGGAACGGCGCGTTGTCGCAGAAGGTTCCTCAGCGTGCTGGATACTGGCATCAAAAGATACCGTAGGCAGCAGGCCACCCTTTGCCGCAGAAACACCATTGCCGGCAGCACGTTCGGCATGCCGTGCCGCTTCCAGTGCCGGGTTCGACGAACTGGCGAGTTGCAGCGCCTCAGCCTCACTTTGTGGCAAAGCTGGCAACGGAGGGACCGCTTCCAGCGTCCCGGGTGCGCGCCCCACAACACGCTCATAATTCGAACGGCTGGCAATCAAGGCAGCTTCGGCGCGAATGAGATTAGTCTGCGACAGGCTCAAACGTGCCTCAGACTGGGCAACGTCCGTTCGGGTAATCTCCCCGACTGAAAAACGGTCCTGGGATGCTTCCAACTGACGCTGAAGCACTTGAACATTCTTCTGACGTAAATCGACAACCGCCAGATCCCGCATCACATTCATGTAAGCTGTTACAGCATCCAGAAGCGTTGACTGCTCGACATTGCGCAGGTTTTCACGGCCAGCCATGACGGAGGCCTCNGCCTGCCGAGCCCCATAAAGCGTCCGGCCACCGGTAAACACATTCTGGGTCAGTTGCAATGTGCCGGTCATCGGGTCCGATGTCTGTTTCCCGCCAAACCCCGCAAGTGGAATACTGGACGACGAATCCGTTGTGACCGATCCCCATGACCCGCTTGCATTCAACGAAGGACGCCAGCCCGCCAGTGCCTGTGGAACCTGCTCGTCCGTTGCCCGTTGTCCGGCNCGCGCNGCNAANANTTCCGGGTTTGACTGATAAGCGGAGGCNAGAGCATCCATCAGATTTTCCGCATGACCAGGCGTTGCCATCATCAGCACAGCNAAGCCCGCAGACCCAAGCAGGCGGCTCATCCGCATGCCCCGACTTTGGCGTTGTTCTTGTTTCGTCGGTTCAGATTGCGTCATCTAACTCTCTCCAACAAAGGCCGCTCCTGGCAACCAGTCCCAATNNTGCCACCCTGTCCGAACATCGCGTTTCCGGCGCTGCCTAGGGCTTGGGNNGGGTTGNCCCTAACCAGAGCGCGCACGGATCGGTTTCCCAGCAATCCGCACACATATCATCCGCATATCGTATTTACACTCGATCTTGCGCTCGAATGGTAACCGATACATTAACGTTACTGGAAGCTAAACCCAAAAAAATGGCCCAATTTAGTCGTTCTTCTTGGTAACAGACTGTATCAGCCCGCAAAAACAGCCATTTACCAGACGGATATTAGAAGCTGAAAGCTTCGACCTTCTGAAATCCNGGCAAAAANCGCGTCCCGGCATCAAACCCGTCTCGCTGGCCAACCNCCCCGTGAACCTTGCTGTAGAGACGTGCCTTCCCGGCACCACCATCCCTTATAACGGCGACAAGACGCCCACCTTCTTTCAGCTGATCCAACAATGCCTGCGGTACCTCCGGCACGGCACCGTTCAGAACAATCACATCAAAAGGACCCTGCTTTGCATTGCCCTCGGCCAACACACCTTCTGTGACGACAGCGTTATCAGCACCAAGTTCTTGAAGCGTCTTTCCGGCCCGTTCCGCGAGATCGGGGTCACTTTCCAGGGCCACCACCGTATCCGCAAGACGCGCAAACACCGCTGTTGAATAACCCGTCGCCGGCCCTACATCGAGCACAAGGTCGCCGGGTTGGATATCTGCAAGTTCGGCCAGCTTGGCCAGCGTGCGNGGCTCCATCAGATAGCGCGCNTTTGTTGCGTCTTCTGCATCCTTCACACGCAAGTCTTCCCCAAGATAAGCAAGTGTCTGACGGGCTTCGGGTACGAATGCCTCGCGAGGCACNGCCTGCATAGCGGCAATAACGCGCGGATTGGTTACACCGGATGTCCTGACCTGGCTTTCAACCATATTATGCCTGGCGGCAGCAAACTCGCTCATCATTCCTCTGCACTTAGCCTTTGGATGTACATCAACAGTCCATCCGAATGTGAAAATATGGGGAAGAAGCAAAGAGATCGCCCCCATCCGCACCTGTCGTGGTTATACTGGCCGCCTCTTCTAAAAACAATTGCCTTCAACAATAAGCTTTTCGAAACCCTGCCTTCGTTTTTCGCGGCTCTCAGGCTGTCAAATCACATTTCGCCATTGTAGACACAGCCCGAACTTGTTATATCCCCGCAGCCCAACTGTGCTTTTGGGTCTTGGGGCCACGTGGCGGAGTGGTGACGCAGCGGATTGCAAATCCGTATACCCCGGTTCGATTCCGGGCGTGGCCTCCATATTCNTGAAAATCTCNGGATAAAAGCGGTANTTGAGCGTCATGGAAAACCGTGCGCGTNACAGAATCGCATTTTAGACCGCAAAGCCATCCCGCAACGGCGCGACCCGCTCACGTGTGGAAGAATCACCTGTTTGCTTCTGCGTCCGGGCAACGGCAATTCCCCCCCAGATCACCCCAATCAACAGATAGACGTGACGCCAATTGTCGATATCAATAATGAAAGCCTCACCCATATGTCCGGCGAAGGCCGCGACAGCGACAATTTGAACCCCCTGAATAGCGCTCGGCACAAAGGCACTTCGGACNCCCAGATAAAGCGTCAGGATCACCAACCCGACAAAGGCAAAGCCGGACAGCCAGCCCCCCGCCAGGAAAATATTCAGATAAACATTGTGAGGATCCGCCGGGGCAATTTTCGCCCATTGTGATGGGCCAACCCCCAGGGGATGCGTCAGAACTGTCTCCAGCGCCATTTCCTGCACGGCGAATCGACCNCTGTCTTCCGAAACGTCATAAGACTGTGTCAGGGAAAAGCGCTGTTCAAACAGTTCGGAAACAACATTTGACGAAAGCGCCCAAACCACCACACAAGCGCCCAGGGCGATAATCGCAACCATCGCGACGCTCAACCGGGTAATCTGCCGGGCCGACGTTGCTGTCTTCCAGGTAAGCACCAGAAAAATTGCCCCCGACACAATCAGGTTTCCCCAGGCCCCTCGCGAAAAACTCAACAGGATAGCCAGNAACAAAATACCAACGACCGGGATCAGCAAAAGATCCCATCGATTGGAGGACATGGACAACCGAAACACCAGGAACAATATNGGTGCCACCAGAAACGGACCGAAAACATTCGGGTCATTGAAAGTGCTCTTTACCCGCGAATAGAGCAGAAAGCTCTCACCATTCGGCACCAGACCGAAATACGCGCCAACCCCCAGCAGGGAGGCAAAGACAGCCGCCGCAACATAGGCCCACCAGATTGTACTCAAATGCCGCCCCGGATGAGCCGCCACCAGCGACGCAAAAAAAAGCGTGCTTGCCACCAGGTAAACNGAAACGAGCATNAAATTCGAGACGCGCTCGATAAACGGCGCGCCGATCCCCGAAAAACCATACCCCAGCAGAAAAAGCCCCCAGAGAATAGCGGGCATCCGCAACTGTTTGGGAAACTTCAATCCAAAAGCAAAGAAAAGCGCCATGGTCAGGCAAAGCAGAAGATCATATGGCGCCGGTGTCGCGTCCCCTGTCCGCGACTCTGTCTGCACATAAAAGCTGGATGCCAGCGTAACAAACAGAATGAAGCTGCCGATGAAAGCGAAATAGGGTGTCACGCCACCACCAATTCTAAGTGGCTCNCGATCTCCCATGTCCGTGCGCCATCCGTCCATCACATGCTCACATCAATAGGCATTCTCACCGCGCATCAATGCCCAGGGTGTGCGCAGAATGATATAAAGATCAAACAGGAGCGACCAATTGTCGATATAGTAGAGATCATACTCGGTACGACGAACAATCTTNTCGTCAGTGTCCGTTTCACCTCGCCATCCATTGACCTGTGCCCAGCCGGTNATACCGGGCTTAACGCGGTGACGGGCAAAATATCCGTCTACGACATCGCCATANAGCTGGTCCCCCGCTTTTGCCAGAACGGCATGCGGGCGTGGCCCGACCATCGACATATCCCCTTTAAGGACAGAGAGGAGTTGCGGCAACTCGTCAATACTGGTGCGACGGATAAAGCGCCCNACCTTCGTTACCCGGTCATCGTCAGCCGTAACAAGTTTCGATGCATTCGCATCACTGCTCTCATGGCGCAGGCTGCGGAACTTATAAACTTCNACCAGCTCATTGTTGAAACCGAAGCGGCGTTGNTTAAAGAAAACCGGCCCCTTGCTGTCAAGCTTGATTGCAACAGCAATGACCGCAAACAGGGGCAAAGACAGCAGCAGCAAGACCGCTGCAATCACCCGGTCGGAAACCGTCTTCAAAACGAAGTCCCAATCTGTCAGAGGCTTCTTGTAGATATCAAGGAATGGGACATTCCCAAGATAACTGTAGGTTGATGAAGCAAAGCGCAACTTGGAATTGAGCGCACTCATACGAATATCAACCGGNANAACCCAAAGCTTGCTCATGAGCTCTAACACACGTTTTTCAGCGGTCATGGGAAGCGCAACCAGCAGCATATCAACCCGGTTGGAACGAGCGAAACGAACAAGCTCCCCGAAACTGCCAAGTCGTGAAACACCATCAGCATCTACACTTCCACGGTCATCCGTCCGGTCATCAAAGACCCCGCAGATGTTGATATAGGTAATCCCCGACGCACGAATGGCATCAATCAGCTTTTCAGCAATCTGCCCGCCACCCACAAGAACAATGTTCTGCTGCAANCGTCCCTGTCCGGCCCAAACGGAAACAAGACGATGCGCAACCGTCCGAATAACGGCAATNGTGAGTAACCCCGCAGCATACCACCCCGTCAGCCAGACGCGAGACAACGTCTCGCTTTCCTTCATCAAAAACAGACAAACCAGGAAGAAGAGAAAAGAACCGGTCCAAACCAGAAAGGCTTTGGGTATGGTTCCCCACTCTGACTGCANGGAGACAATGCGGTACAGACGCGAAAAATCACTCGCAATCACGTAGAANGTGGGCAGNGCGGAAATGANCAGCGCATACAGCATCGGTCCTTGTGCAATATCTTCACGCACGTACAAAAGTGCAATCAAAAGCCCGAACAGCGAGAGGAAAACACCTTCCGACACCCGAAGAAACCCTCGAACAACACCGGGGGAAATCGTTGATTCAACTTTCGCACGACGCTCAACGCCTGGAATGGAACCTGTCGGCCGCCCTTCCCGTTCCGGCCGCCGCCCATCATATCCGATTGATGCATCCGCAGGTGCACCATGGATTGTTTGATTGTGATCACTCATTTACAGCATCCATTTTCGAAACAGGAAAGTTCGCATCCCGCATACGTCTCAAAGAAGGTTCGTCTGAAAGCGCCGCGTGGCGATAAACCATGGCAACCCCAAGTGCCATGCGGCGAACAGAGAACTCCGTCGCAACAAATTTTTGCAAGGTTTCAGCACGCCCCATATGCGTTTGCGGATCATCGAGGAAACTCAGGAGTGCTTCACGCAGCGAGTCTACCGACTGGGGAGTAACAAGATGCTCTGCCTGTGCGCCAAATATTTCAGGAATACCACCTGTCCTTGTCGCGATAAGCGGTCGCCCAACGGCAGCAGTTTCCAGAGCCACATAAGGGAAACTGTCATGATGTGATGGCATCACAACAGCTCGCCCCAGTGCAAAGGCTTTGCGGGCGGGCAAGACCCCGTGCATACACACCCGATCTTGAAGCCCCAGTGCTTCAACACGCTCACGAAAAGCATTTTCATCAGGACCGGAACCAACCACAGCTACCGAGATTTCCCGTTCGTCCGAGACCTTTCGCACCGCATCCAGAAGTGTAAATATCCCCTTCAACGCGCGTAACTCACCCAGAAACAGAAAGTCTGCAGGTTTCTCTACAAGGGTAACGGGCTCGAATTCTGCCTCGGTCACACCATTATAAACGACGGCGGCACACTCTCCTCCAAACCCGAAACGTTCTTCAAAAACGGATCGCGCAAACCCGGACTCAAAGATCAGTCCATGAGTGCGTTTCATCATGAACCGCTCGGCCAGTCCAAACACCAGACCACCAGGGCTCAAAGGGGGAAAGTGAATGGTACCACCATGAGGCGTGTAAATTCGGGCAACATGCGCCGGCGCCCGCACCATGCGCGAAATAAGCCCCCCCTTGGCCCCATGCCCATGCAGAACATCAGGCTGCATATCCTCAATCAGCCACCCGGCCGACAAAAGCGCTTTCACATCGCTGACACCAGGCATCCGCCCCAGGGCAAGCCGGGTAATCCCTAGCGAACAAAAACTCTCCAGTGCGGCAAGCCTGGAGAGGGTCAGCGTATCATTGGGTTCATCCGCACAAAGGATACCCACACGAAACCCCATCGCAGACTGGGCACGCACGAGATCGCGCACATGGCGGAATAACCCGCCAACTGGCGCACGCAGACAATGCAGGACTTTCGGTCCTGCCGGTTGGGCGTCGGCACCCGCTCTGAAATCAGCAGATGTACTCATCAGAAATATCTTTCCTTGATCAGCACCGTGTCGCCGGGTTGAACAGCTTCGCTCGATTCAACACCAATCTCGACAATCCGATCACCAAGATTGCGTGTGATAATGGCAGTTCGCTCGTTCGCCCGGTACGTGTAGCCCCCCGCTATCGCGACAGCCGTCTTGACAGACATGCCAGCCACAAATGGATACTGACCGGCATTGGTCACCTCACCCAGAATGAAGAACGGACGAAATGCCAGAACTTCCACACTCACACTCGGATCACGGAGCAAAGTCTGGGAAAGGCTGGCAACCAGCGAGGCCTCCAGCTCGTCTGTCGTCAGNCCGCGAGCAGGGACCGGCGACATAAGAGGAATGGAAATCTGTCCCGCACCATCAACGGAATATTCCCCACTCAAATCTGTCTGTCCAAATACGATCACCCGCAGCCGNTCTCCGCTGTCGAGCCTGTAGGGCGCATCCTGCCCTTGTAACGGCGTCTCAGACAAGACACCGGTGNCGGTGCACCCACCAAGCACTGCAAGGGCTAAAAGGACAACAAATTGGACGGTCGAGCGCATCGCGGCAAAAACCCGTTTGCAATGGATATTGCCCACCAAATTAGAGTGAAATTGTTAATACTTCCCGACCACAGACGCAGTGCTCTTAATCAATTAGCCCAAGACGACAGCACCGCTTTTCTGGGTCTTTTCCCGTGCATGTTAAGGTTTCTGTTACCGAAAAGGCCTTTACTCTGAACTGTTCGATTTGAGCCCGCATTCCAGGCAGGCTGAATCTGTCTCGCGCGGGAAAATGAAGGTCAATGAGCGACACAACCGCAGCTCCGTCACTGTCGGCCTCTTTTGGTGATCGACGACGCGCGTCTGCATCCAGCGACATTGATCCNTGGGATATCCTGCGCGCGATCTGGGCACGCAAGGAACGCCTTGCTGTCCTCTTCGTAATCTTTATGGGCCTCGGTATTATCTGGATCATGTCGATGACCCCGACTTACGTTGCGGAGTCTCAAGTATCGATAAAACCCCGNACGGGAGAAGTCTCCCGGTTTGATAATGAGCAACGTCCGCCCGAAGCAGATGTCATTGCTATTCAAAGCGAGGTCCAGATCCTGACCTCGGGCGCNCTGGTGCCCGAACTCGTCAACAAACTGAAACTGGACCAGCTGCCGGAATTCAANCCGTCACTGCGCAAACCGGGCATGCTCGNCCTTCTCGCCCAAACGCTGGGCGTAAAGAGAAAACCAGCGCCCGTATCGCCCGCAACAATTCAGGANCAAGTCCTCGCGCGACTTTCAATCGTTCGCCTGAGCGAAAGCCGCATTATCGGGATCCGNTTTTCCTCCGAAAACGCCGCCCGCGCAGCGGAACTCGCCAACACTTATGCAGAAATCTACATCTCCCGTCAGGTATCTGACGGCAATGCCCTCAATGATGAGGCAACCACCTGGCTGAAATCACAGATCGATACCCTTCGAGATGAAGTGGCCATTTCTGAAGCAGCNGTTGAACAATTCCGAAGCCAGAACGGGCTGTTCCAGACGAGCAATTCCACACTGCCGCGTGAGGAACTGACCCAACTTTCAAGTCAACTTGTTCAAGCAGAGGCTGAACGCTCAACCGTCGTTGCGCGCCTGTCTCTGGCACGCGAGCTCGTCGCCAATGAAGGTGCGATCGACTCGACCCTCGAAGTCCTCCAGTCACCTCTCATCCAGAACCTGCGCCAGCAAGAGGTTCAATTGCGTGCACAGATCGCAGAGTTCTCTGCCACTCTGTTGCCATCCCATCCCCGGATGAAAACGGCTGAAGCCAATCTGGCAGACCTTCGCCTGCAAATCGGACGAGAAGTCGCCAAACTCATTCGAAGCCTGGAGAACGAAGCGCACATTGCCAACGAACGTATCCGGGTCATGCGGGAGCGGGTCAACAAACTGAAGACCCGGATGAGCCGCCTTGGCCAGCAGGAAGTTGAGCTGCGGGCACTNGAACGAGAAGCTGCCGCCAATCGTACGCTGTTGGAGCAATTTCTCGCACGCTACGAAGCCGCATCCGCCCGCGCTGCGGCTGATGCCGCTGCCGCGAACGCGACCATTGTGACCAAAAGTGTCATTCCGGCCAAGCCCGCTAGCCCCAACACCCAGGCAGCCTTCGTTCTGGCCTTTGTCGGCGCGGCTTTCGGNTCTCTGGCNATTGTATTCCTGATAGAAGCGCTCGCACCCGGTTTCCGTACCCCAGAACAGGTCGAGCGCCAAACAGGTATGCCTTTCCTCGGTACGCTTCCCGATACTATCGGTGCACGTTCGGCCGCCGGTCTTGCTGCTGCCGTCGTCCGCGCGCCCTACGGGGCNGTCGCCGAGGCTATGCGGCGCCTTCAAAGCAATGTCCTGATGGCCAGAATGAACGAACGACCNGTTCGCACCGTTCTTGTGACATCATCCGTTGAGCAGGAAGGAAAATCCGGTGTCGCCGGTGCGCTTGCCCGCCTGATGGCCCAAAGCGGCTACCGTGTTCTCTTGTTGGATGCTGATCTCCNACATAGCACTGTTGCCCCGACATTGGGGTTGCAACGGACATGGGGCTTGACGGAGGTTCTGAACGGACAGGCTGATTTCGATCGCGCCGTCATGCGCGACCATTCCAGTTCGTTACATATTCTTCAATCCGGTGGACAGAGCGCAAACCCGACAGCCCTTCTGAGTTCCAACCGCATGAGTTGGCTCCTCTACGCTCTCGTTCAAACCTATGATTACGTAATTATCGACGGCCCGGCCGTCCACGCAGCATCGGAAGCACCCGCACTCTCCCAATTAACCGACGTAACGATCATGTGCGTAAAATGGGGGAAAACAAATCGTCGCGTCGTCAATCGCGCACTCAAGTTCCTCGCCGCTGCATCGACACGTCGTGTAGGTATCTTCCTGACAGGCGTTAATCGCCGTCAATACAAGAGACTGGCTGACGAAGTGACCGATCTCTAATCGGCGTACCGTCAGCCACCCGTCTTCGCTCAATCAGCCAAAGTCCCTGTGGTTGGCAAGCTTCGCCCGCAGCTTTGTAAACAACGCCCAGAGTTTCGGGTTCTGTTTAATCGTGCGCTTGGCCAGAAGAAAACCATTAGTCAGACTTTGTGCCACCACACCGCGCAATGATCGCGCTTGAATATGGTCATACAGGTCTTCGTGGATCTCGCACCATTCAGCCTTATATCCTTCATCACCAATCGTGAAGTCGAAAAGCGTTGCCTTCTTCTCCGACGCCCAGCGCATAAGCTCAACCAGAGCCTGCAAACCGGGCGCATAACGGCCAAATTTCGGCCCGTTATAGCTCGCCAGCAGATAATAGAAGCGCCCCTTGAAAACCAGACCCCAGTTACCGGCAGCATACTCACCGCCGACTTCCAGGTGGGATACATGGCCAATGCCCTCATTGAGGGATTGAGCACTCAACTCCTTGTAAAAATCGAGATAACCCGGTTGTGCAAGAAAATCAGGTGCACCTATCGCCTTCAGCGCTTCAGACTTCAACGCCACAAGGTTGTCGATCGAAGCATGAATGTCTTCAACTTTGTTAGGGTGCACATATTTTGTTTCCCCAATTTCGTTGAGCTGCTTGCGACGGCTGCGGAACTGGCGCTTGGCTTTGCTGGTACGCTTTTCATCGTAATACGTATCAAAGTCCTCACTCATCTGGGTCATGTGCGTGCCAGATGCATTGAGTTTGAGGCCAAGCTCGGTAAATGGGTTAATCTGATGACCGACCATTTTGGGCTGACGCATCAGTTCCACATAATCATGTGCCGGCAGCGTATCCAGAATATCGCTCCAGAGACGGGAAAAATCTCCCTCCGCAACACAATCGCCAAAATTGGGCGCAAGGATCGGCGCATTATAGTCGTTAACTTCGTTGCCAAGCCAAACAAGCTTGCGACCAAGCTTTGAGGTCTCAATACCCAATGGCAGGATCATCAGCGGTTTGGCAGCAGCACCCCATGCAACGACAAGCTGCATCTCAACCCCGGAACGATGGCCAATATTGCGATACCAGACATCCAGGAAATCAAACGACTGGAAGGCATAGCAATCTGCATATTCTTCAAACCGGCGCCAGACCTTCTCCGCCGAAGCGAAATCACTATATATGGTCAGGAAAACAGACGTGCTGCGACTGGCATCCATCCGGATTTCAGTAGCGGTTGACGCTTCAAATTCGTTCATTTTTGGGCCGTTCTGGGACATGGGGGCGTCTCCGTCGTCGAGAATGTGTACCAAGCTGGAACGGTTTGCCGTTCCTGTTTCGTCTTTTCCGCAATCTTTTCTCAATTAAAGACAGTCAGACTGCGCTTACACCAGACGTAGCAAAACCTGTGCGACTTTAATCAAATCTCTAGTGACGGCCCGTAAAGGCTGAGGACATCGTTACCGTGAGCTTAAAATCCACATTATTCCGCTCGGCTCTCATGTCCTTGCACATGACGGGCCTCACAGGCCTTGCACCCGCGTCTCTGTCGGGCGTAGGGGTTGTTTTCATGCTGCATCGTGTACGGCCGACAGCTGACCACGCCGGTTTCGCGCCGAATGCCATACTGGAAATCACCCCGGATTATCTGAATGCCGTTCTGATGACGGTACGCAGCCTGGGCTATGACTTCGTCTCTCTCGATGAAGCCTTGAACCGACTGCGCACACAACAGTTCGAGCGCAAGTTTGCCGCCTTCACGCTTGACGATGGCTACCAGGACAATCTGCAGTATGCCGCCCCCGTATTTGCCAAACACGGCGCGCCCTTCACGGTCTATGTCAGCTCCGGCATGCCCGATGGCACAACTGAACTATGGTGGATGGCATTGGAGGCTGTAATCCGAAAGGCCGGAAGCCTGACCACAACGGTCAACAATACGACAGTGGATCTGCCGTGCCAAAGCGCGGCGGAAAAACAAGCTGCCTTCAATGCAGTTTATTGGCCGCTGCGAAACCTCAGCGAGGCAGATCAGCGCACCTGGATCAGAGAGCTGTGCAAGGCGCATCATGTCGACCTGCTTGATATCACTCGCCAGGCCGCGTTGAGCTGGGACGGTGTGAGAGAGTTGCACCAACACGCCTACTGCACAATCGGTGCTCACACGGTCGATCATTTTGCCTTGTCAAAACTGACCGACGAAGATGCGCGCCGGGAAATGCTTGATGGAGCGAACCGGATAGCAGAGATGACCGGCGAATGGCCACGTCACTTCGCATACCCGTACGGCGATGAAGGCTCCGCGAGCCTGCGGGAATTCGAGCTTGCACGATTTTTGGGGTTCGATAGCGCCACAACCACCCGAAAAGGGTTTGTAACGGCAACCCAGAGCATCAACCCACACGCTATCCCTCGATTATCCCTGAACGGTGACTATCAGGATTTGCGCATGCTGAAAGTGCTGATGAGTGGATTGCCATTCGCGCTGGCCAGGTTATTGCCCTCAGTGGAAACCGCCTGAGACCTGAGACCTGAGACCTGAGACCTGAGACCTCACACGCCATCGCCGGAGCGTCGTTGACGCCAGCGTCCCCAGCGGACTTCAAAGCGCCGCCGCAGCCGCCGGACAGAGTGCAGATCGACCGATAGGATGATAATCCCAAGAGGGATCATCCAAAATCCGAGAACGGGCAAAAACCCTAAAACACCGCCGACAAGCAGCAAAAACCCGACGACGACCCGAATCGGCGCAGATCCGGGTACCTGAAACTTGCGTCCATTCACACGAACAAAAGACAAAACACGTCTCCAAACGGTCCAAAACTCAACTCAAGAGCCCTTCTACAGCCCGAGTTAGGCACGAAAGAGACAAAGCGCAAGATTTTTAGGAGTTTAGCCACGTTTTCGGACTAGCAAGGGCCCATGGGGTTTGCTATATGCACCGCTCATCAGCATGATGCATCGCTGATTTGATCCCCGGTAGCTCAGTTGGTAGAGCAATCGGCTGTTAACCGATCGGTCGCTGGTTCGAGTCCGGCCCGGGGAGCCAATTTAGAAAGCCGGTGATTAATCTCACCGGCTTTTTTCTTTGCATACAGACATCAGGATGAAAAAGTCAGCGCCAGAAGATCACCTCTCAGGGCCGCACCATCCTTATCATGCAGAAGTGTGTCGATTTCGTCGTGCGTTGATCTCCAGATCGGCACAGCACGCACCAGAAGATCCCGACCGGCCTCTGTCAGGTGAAGTCGCCTGCTCCGCCTGTCTTTCGGGTCGGGACAAATTTCCACAAGACCACGCCGCTCCAACGGCTTCAAATTCGCCGTCAGGGTCGTCCTGTCCATGGCAAGCAAATACGCCACATCACCGATACGCGGTGGCTCAGGCCGGTTGAGTGACACAAGCAGCGAATATTGCCCATTCGTCAAATCCAATGGCCGTAACGCCTCGTCGAAACGTCGACCAACGGCCCGCGCTGCGCGTTGCAAATGCAGGCAAAGACACCTGTCTCGGACCTCGTGAGTAACTTCAATTGGTAGATCATTTCTCATATTTCATTTTATGTTGACATCAACGTATTAGTCAACTTACCTTATGCAGAACGATAAAAACAAGCGGACAAACAACTCATGCGTGCCTACCTCAATCTAGCAGTTTCAGACCTTCCAAGAACCCGCGTCTTCTTTCTCGCACTGGGCTTCAAGGTGAACGAACAATTTTGTGACGAAGCCACACTCGCCTTTGATTTATCGGAATCCAGTGGCGTTATGTTCCTCTCTCAAACCAAATTCGCGCCCTTCACACCTCATCGCATCACAAACGCGCACGAGGAAAGTGAAATATTAACTGCCCTTCAATTGGAAACCCGCGAAGCCGTAGACAAAATGGCCTCAGCGGCGCTCTCAAATGGTGGAAACGAAATCAGAAATCCGGAAGATCATGGTTTTATGTACACACGAGCTTTCGCAGACCCTGACGGGCATATATGGGAGCCATTCTGGATGAACATGGAAGCAATGGAGGCACGCACCTGAATGCCTCAATCAGCACCCACAATCAGAACCGATGACAACGGTCTCACACTAGTTCTCGACAGAACAATTGCGGCACCCCGGTCCATCGTCTGGCGATGCTGGACCGAGGAAGCGCTTTTCAAACAATGGTATTGCCCGGCCCCGTGGACAGTGCCTTTTGCCGACTTCAACCTGAAACCAGGCGGTCGCATGAACATGCTGATGCAGGGCCCGAATGGGGAGCAGCAGGACCTGAAAGGTTGCCTGTTGGAAATTGTTCCCGAAGAACGCCTCACCTTCACCGACGCCTATACAGAGGGTTACAAGCCGTCACCAAGTTCCTTCATGACCGGCTTTGTGGAACTGACCGACAGCGGCAAAACCCGCACGCAAATGACCTGGGGCGCGCGCCACGCAACACTGGAGGCGGCGAAGCAACATCTGGAAATGGGTTTTGAAGACGGCTGGACGGCCTCATCCACCCAACTGGACACACTTGCACAAACGCTCGCAAAGCAACAAAGCTGACAAAACCAACGCACCGGGAAAGAAAAATGGCATACATTGATGGAACGATTGCTGCAGTACCAACGGGCAACAAAGACGCCTATATCGAATTTTCGAAGAAAGTATCTCCCATCTTCAAGGAGCACGGCGCCCTCAATGTTGTAGAATGCTGGGGAGATGATGTGCCGGAAGGCAAAACGAACTCCATGTACACAGCAACCATGTGCAAGCCGGACGAGACCATCGTCTTTTCATGGATCACATGGCCGTCCAAAGCAGTTCGCGATACAGGCATGGCGAAAGTGATGTCAGACCCCCGCATGTCACCGGAGACAACTCCCATGCCATTTGACGGTCAGAGAATGATCATCGGTGGCTTTGAAACCATTTTTGAGGCCTGAGACATCGGCACAAATTCAAGCTTTCCAGCGGTTTTGGAGGCCGGTGATTTTGTCACCGGCCTTTCTCTTGTCACCCACCAGATTCGGACTATCCTTGTCTCAGGCGACGAGTGCGCCTGCGTAAAATGGCTATCCGTCGTCACTGCCCGTCAAGGCGGGCATCAAGCGAGGACGCGCCATGATCGAAACCGACTCTCACATTCTACGCCAGGTCCCCTTTCACGCCCGCGCCGTATTAAAGGCCGCGGGCAATCTGGCACGCGGGCAGCTCACCGTTACTCTTCCCAACGGCGAAACCCTGATCTTCACCGGGGCTGCCGCAGGAAAAGAAGCCGAAATCACCATCATTGATTATCATTTTGCCTGGTCAATCATTCTGAACGGACATTTAGGAGCCGCCGAAAGTTTTCTTCGTGGGGATTGGGAGAGCCCTGACGTTGAACGCGTGCTTGAATTGTTTGCAGAGAACAGAGAAGTCTTCACATCTGTAATGAACGGCCTGTCGTTTCAACGTCTGACTGAACGGATTGCACACGGTTTCCGCAAAAACAATCGTGCCGGTTCCAAGAAAAACATTCACTTCCACTACGACCTGGGCAACAGCTTTTACAAACGTTGGCTCGACCCCACCATGACCTATTCGTCCGCGCGCTTCGACTCCCCTCATCAGGATTTAAGTGCCGCACAAATGAATAAGTATCGTTCTCTCGCACACAACATGGATCTCAAGCCAGACAGCAACCTTCTGGAAATAGGCTGTGGTTGGGGTGGCTTCGCGGAATATGCCGCAAGTGAAATCGGCTGCAAGGTAACAGCCCTGACCATCTCCAACGAACAATTGGCTTTCGCACGCGAGCGCATTGCCAGCAAAGGCATGTCAGATCGCGTCGAGGTTCGGTTTCAGGACTACCGCGACGTTACGGAGAAGTTTGACCGTATTGCTTCCATTGAAATGTTTGAGGCCGTGGGCGAGCAATACTGGCCCGCTTACTTTTCCAAGGTCAGAGACTGCCTGACGCCCGGCGGCCTTGCCGGTTTGCAAATTATCACAATCGATGACCGTTCTTTTGAGAGTTATCGAAAGGGCGTGGACTTCATTCAGCGTTACGTCTTCCCCGGCGGTATGCTCCCCTCCCCATCCGCGCTAAAACGTCAGGTCTCACAAGCAGGACTCTCCTGGAAAGCAAATGTCGAATTCGGGCTGGATTATGCAGAAACGCTCGCCCGATGGCGGGATCGCTTTCAAAGCGCCTGGCCGGAAATCCGCGAAATGGGGTTTGATGAAAGGTTTCGCAGGCTCTGGGATTTTTACCTTGCCTACTGTGAAGCCGGTTTCCGAACAGGAAATGTGGATGTCACTCAACTCACGCTAAGCCGCCCCTGAAACCGACACCGTTTGGTGACCGGCTGAGAAAGCGATAGGGTGAACATCCCGCTGCACAGCTTTCTTCATGCCGGAGCCCTTATGCCGACAACGCTGACCCTTACGCCACGAACAGCCGCCGATATCGAAGTACTGGAAAAAACCGAACTGGCGAAAGGCTGGGGATCACTGGAACGCTTCCGCCTTCGCCATAAAAAATATGACGCAAGCTGGTCGGAGGTGATTGACCGGGACGTCTACACTATTGGGGAAGTGGCAGCCGTTCTTCTTTATGACCCGGCATTGGACGCCGTTCTTTTGACAGAACAATTCCGGACCTGCGGCCTGAAATATGATGATGCCACATGGTTGGTGGAAATCGTTGCCGGTCTCATTGAGCCAGGAGTGGCACCCGACGAGACGGCGCGCCGCGAAGCAAGAGAAGAAACAGGCACCACCATCAGCCATCTTCATCACATCTCGACCTTCTATTCTTCGCCTGGCGGAAACGGGGAACGAATGCACCTCTATCTCGCTACGGCAGATCTGACGGGTGCCGGCGGTCAATTCGGCCTCGCCCATGAGCACGAAGACATTCGCGCAACACTGGTCACTTTTGACGACGCACTCGCCGCCTGCGACGACGGTCGAATTGCCGATGCAAAAACACTGGTCGCCCTCAACTGGCTGGCACGCCACAAACCGCGCTTCTCCCCTGAATAATGATCCCTTTCAGAGGAAACAGACCCATTTTCTTTGCAAACGGTTCACTTAACACACGACTTTTAGGCAAAACCACGTCGGCAGCGCAAAATTTCGCCTTTCTCCCCTTTGATCCTGGTCTCGAGCCAATTTACAACTACATATGGACGACTCGTCATCGGTAAAACGCAATAACAGGGACCGTGCCTTCCATGGATATCAAGAACAGCCTGGTGGATGCCATCGGCAACACCCCCATGATCCGCCTCAAAAAAGCGTCTGAAGAAACAGGCTGCGAAATTCTGGGCAAATGTGAGTTCCTGAACCCCGGTCAATCCGTCAAAGACAGAGCCGCCCTCTTCATCATCAAAGACGCTATCGCCAAAGGCCAGCTGAAGCCGGGAGGCGTGATCGTAGAGGGAACCGCAGGAAATACCGGCATCGGTCTCGCACTGGTTGGCAATGCACTCGGCTTTCGTTCCGTGATTGTGATCCCCGAGACCCAGTCAGACGAAAAAAAGGACATGCTTCGATTGTGTGGTGCGCAGCTGATTGAAGTACCAGCCGTGCCATACAAAGACCCAAACAATTACGTCAAATACTCAGGTCGTCTGGCCGAAGAGATAGCCGCGAAAGAACCCAATGGCGCCATTTGGGCAAACCAGTTCGACAATGTGGCAAACCGTCAGGCGCATATCGAAACAACCGGCCCGGAGATTTGGACCCAGACAGACGGCAAGGTTGACGGGTTCGCCTGCGCCGTCGGCACCGGCGGTACGCTTGCGGGCATTGGCATGGCCCTGAAAGAGAGAAACAAGAATATTCAAATCGGCCTTGCGGACCCGATGGGCGCGGCACTCTACCATTATTACAAACATGGAGAGCTGAAGGCCGAGGGAACTTCCATTACCGAAGGCATCGGCCAGGGGCGCATTACGGCAAATCTCGTTGACGCTCCGGTGGATCACGCTTTCCAGATCCCGGACGACGAAGCACTTCCGATTTGTTTTGATCTTCTGAGCGACGAAGGCCTTTGCCTCGGCGGCTCCAGCGGGATCAATATTGCCGGTGCAATCCGTTTGGCTAAGGAAATGGGACCGGGACATACAATTGTGACAATCCTGTGTGACTACGGAACTCGCTATCAGTCAAAAATGTTCAACCCTGCCTTCCTCCGCGAGAAAGGACTGCCGGTCCCAAGCTGGCTTGCCTAACACATGCCTCATTCCGTCCCCCATCTGGTCTCCACCGATTGGCTCGCCGAACACCTGGACGCACCTGATATTAAGGTCGTCGATGGATCATGGTACATGCCAGCTATGGGGCGGAACCCGAAAGAAGAGTTCGCACGCCAGCACATTCCCGGCGCAGTCTTTTTCGATCTCGACGGGATCAGCGATACCGACAGTCTCTACCCGCATATGCTGCCTTCACCAGAAAAATTCTCATCGCGCATCAAGGCCCTGGGCGTCGGTGATGGCCATCACATCATTGCATACGATGGTGCCGGAATTTTCAGTGCCGCGCGCATCTGGTGGACTTTTCGTGCCATGGGACATGAGCGCGTGTCCGTACTTGATGGCGGCTTCAAAAAATGGGTTCACGAAACCCGCCCTGTGGAACAAGGCATCTCCCAAGGTAGTGAACGCCATTACACGGCACGGGTGAATAATTTCATCGTGCGGGACAAGAATGCAATGCGGGCCAACATTGAGACAAAACGCGAGCAGGTTCTTGATGCACGCTCCCACGGCCGCTTTGACGGATCTGCACCGGAGCCGCGCGCAGGCCTCTCTTCCGGTCATATTCCCGGCAGTCTCTCTCTTCCCTTTGATCTCCTGATCAACGAAGACGGAACCCTCAAAGACGAGACAGACCTTCGTGCACATTTCGAAGCCGCCGGTGTTGACCTCGCCCGTCCCATTACAACAACCTGCGGCTCGGGGGTCACTGCCGCCATTCTCTACCTAGCTCTAACCAGCCTTGGTCATCAGAGTGTCGCTTTGTACGATGGTTCATGGACCGAATGGGCATCAGACCCCGAAAGCCCAATCGCAACCGGATCCGTTTAACTTCATCAATGGAAAAATTGGCCAGGCTTTGAACCCCATGCGCTGCGAGATCAAGCAATGCCACGCGAAATAGAAACAACGGTTACGCATCTGGAAATGCGGGCTCGCCCACATATCCGCTCCAGTATGCCACATGGAAAGCTGGCGCTCATCCGTGCGGAAACACCNCCTGTTCACTTCTACCGCTATCTCTACAACACAATCGGCCACGCCTATTTCTGGGTCAACCGACATGTGATGGATGATCAGGCTTTACTCAAGATCATCCATCATGATCAGGTCCATATTCTTGTTCTGCACGTCAATGGGGTGCCGGCAGGTTTTGCTGAACTGGACCTGCGCAAACAAACAGCTCCGGATCTCGCCTTCCTGGGTCTGATGGCAGAATTTCAAGGTCAAGGTCTCGGACGCTTTCTGCTCAACGCTGTCATTGAAACAGCATGGATGCGTCATCCNGAAAAGCTGACGGTGCAAACCTGTACCCTCGATCATCCACGGGCCTTGAGGCTCTATCAAAGAAATGGTTTTACACCCGTCCGTCAGTCTCACGTCACGCTAACTGTGCCGGATGACTTTTAGCGTGCCTGCGATCCAAGGTTTNAATCCCCGATAATCTGGGACAGAAAAGCTTTAGTCCGCTCATTCTCGGGATTCTCGAAAAAGGCCTCGGGCTCNTTCATTTCGATNATTTCACCTTCATCCATAAAAATCACCCGGTCGGCCACACGACGGGCAAACCCCATCTCATGGGTGACACAAATCATGGTCATGCCACCGTCCGCAAGGTCTACCATCACATCAAGCACTTCCTTGATCATCTCCGGATCAAGCGCCGAAGTGGGTTCGTCAAACAGCATGATTTTGGGGTTCATGCAGAGCGCACGGGCTATAGCCACCCGTTGCTGCTGACCGCCGGAAAGTTGCCCGGGGTACTTGGCCGCCTGCTCAGGAATACGCACCCGTTCCAGAAATGACATGGCCAGCGCTTCCGCCTCATGCTCGGGCATGTTGCGCACCCAGATCGGTGCAAGCGTNCAATTTTCCAGCACAGTCATATGAGGAAACAGGTTGAACTGCTGAAACACCATACCGACTTCACGACGGACTTCATCAATCCGCTTCAGATCGTCACTAAGTTCTATTCCATCAACNACAATCCGCCCCTGATCATGAGCTTCAAGCCGGTTGATACAGCGAATAAGCGTCGANTTTCCAGAGCCGGAAGGCCCGACAACAACAATGCGCTCACCCTCCCGCACCGTCAGGTTGATGTCTTTCAACACATGAAAGTCTCCAAACCATTTGTGCAGTTTCTCGATCTCGATCACGGCAGTGCCTGTCATATTTGTTCCCAGCAGATCATTTCTATTTGTTGCGGTCCGTCTCGAGGCGGCGTTCCATNTAAANGGAATAGCGCGACATCCCGAAACAGAAGACCCAGAACATNAAGGCCGCAAACACATAGCCGGTAACGGCNGTCTGCGGGGAGGCCCAGGTCGGGTCTGTATAATTTGCCTGCACGATCCCCAGAAGATCAAACAGGCCGATAATGAGAACAAGNGTCGTATCCTTGAACAAGCCGATAAAATTGTTCACGACACCGGGAATTACNGCCCGCAANGCCTGCGGCAAAATAATCTGTCCCATCGACTGCCAATAGGTAAGGCCAAGCGCGCGCGCTGCTTCATACTGACCTGCCGGAATAGCGGCCAGCCCACCACGCACAACCTCCGCCATATAGGCGGACGAAAAAAGCGCAACACCAATCAGNGCGCGNAGCAGCTTGTCAAAACTCATCCCCTCCGGCAGGAACAAAGGCANCATCACACTTGCCATAAACAGGACAGTAATCAGCGGCACACTACGCCACAGTTCGATAAACAGGATCGAAAGTGTGCGGACCACCGGCATCCGCGAGGCGCGTCCGAGCGNAAGCAACNCCCCAAGGGGAAGCGAGGCGCCAATTCCGGTCACCGCGACAACCAGCGTAACCATCAAACCGCCCCAGGAACTGGTCTCAACAACACTCAGTCCCACAGACCCGCCATAAAGCAACACAAAGGCAAAAATCGGGAAGAGGAGAAACACATAAACCAGCACCCATCCTTTGGGAAGCTTATTGGGTGTCAGCAAGGCAACCAGGCCAAGCGCACCCAGCAAGACAGCGAGGTTAACCCGCCATTGTTCCGCATCCGGATAGCGCCCATATATGAACTGGTTGAACTTGGCCTCCACAAAGGCCCAGCATGCACCCTTCCCCGCACCGCTGCATGCAGCGCCACTCGTCCCGTCAAACACCGCATCAAACAATGCCCAATCAAGCAATGGCGGTACGGCCAGCACGAGCAGATAGACCGCAGCGATCGTNAGAAGCGAGTTCAACCAAGATGAAAACAGATTGTCCTGCACCCAGCGCAATATTCCACGGCGACGCACAGGCGGCGGCAGGCTTGGTGANCTTTCAGATCGAACAAATGTTTCGCTCATATCATCGCTCCACCAGTGCCATGCGACGATTGTACAAGTTCATCAACAANGAGGTGAACAGGCTNAGACTGAGATAAATCGTCATGGTNATTGCGATCACCTCAACCGCTTGGCCGGTCTGATTAAGCACCGTGCCTGAAAAGACCGATACGAGGTCCGGGTAGGCAATNGCCACAGCGAGAGAAGAGTTTTTGGTGAGGTTGAGATATTGACTGGTCAGCGGCGGGATAATGATCCGCAACGCCTGTGGNACAATGACCAGCCGCAGAATTTTCCCCTCCCGCAGCCCCAATGCACGTGCGGCTTCGGTTTGCCCATGTGATACCGCCTGAATACCAGATCGGACATTCTCAGCAATAAAAGCTGCNGTATACGTGGACAGCGCCAGAACCAACGCTACNAATTCAGGGATCAGCGCCCAACCGCCCTCATAGCCAAAACGATTGAGNACCGGCCAATCAACGTGCAAGGGCAACCCCAGCGCGAAAAAAACCATCACAGGCAACAGCAGCGGCAACAGCGCCCTCAATTTCAACAAAGCCNGCACGCGCATGCCAGACCGGCGCAAACGTTTGGCATAAACATGCCCGAACAAGGCAAGTACCAGCCCCAGTCCAAAAGCCGCCAACACATCGCCACNGCCCCCGCCAAAGCTGAAAGACGGAACGGAAAAGCCTCTATTATTGATAAACAGAATATCGAGAAAAGTCAGACTGTCGGCCGGGCCNGGCAGGGTGCGAAGCACAGCGAAGTACCAGAAGAAAATCTGAAGCAGAAGCGGAATATTGCGTAACGTCTCGATATAGATTGTGGCCAGCTTTGCAATCAGCCAGTTTGAAGACAATCGCGCCACACCGAGCGTAAGCCCCAGCACCGTCGCCACCACAATACCGATCACCGCAACCAGCAGCGTATTCAGAAAGCCGACCAGAAGCGCACGCCCATATGTCGATTGNTCCGAATANTCAACCAGAGAAAAAACAATCCCAAAACCCGCNGGTTTGTCCAGAAAGCCAAAACCGGTTGCCACATTCTGACGTTGCAGATTNTGAACTGTATTATCGATCACCATCCAGAACAGCGCCACAACAGCAAGCAGGACCAGAGCCTGCACCAGAACGGAGCGCACCTTCGGATTATTCAACGGATTGACAGAAGCAAGTCGTCGCGACGGTTCTTTTAATAGAGACATAAACAGCGCTTACCTGATTGGTGGTGAATATTGCAAACCACCATCTTTCCACAAGGCATTCAATCCACGTGGAATACCAAGTGGCGTGTCGACACCAACACCCCGCTCAAAGCTCTCACCATAATTGCCCACTTGCTCAATAATNTTNGCAGCCCAGTCATTCGATAGGCCCAACGTCTCCCCGAAACCGCCTTCAACACCCAGCAAACGTCGAATACCNGGATTATCGGTCTGCTTCATCGCCTGTACATTGGTTGAGTTCACTCCAAGCTCTTCAGCCTCAAGCATGGCGTAAAGTGACCAGCGAACAATATCNGCCCACTGATCATCTCCCTGCCGCACAGCGGGNCCCAAAGGCTCTTTTGANATCACTTCAGGCAGCACAACATGGTCATCCTGATTCCGCAATTTTAACCGTTCAGAGTACAAACCAGATGCATCAGTCGTATAGGCATCGCAACGCCCATCGTCATAAGCCGCGATAACCTCATCAGACTTNTCAAAGGCGACAATGGAATAGGCAAGACGGTTAGACCTGAAAAAATCAGCCACGTTCAATTCCGTGGTGGTGCCGGTATTTGCGCAAATCACCGCACCATTCAANTCCATAACACTCTTGAAACCAGAATCCTTGCGAACCAGAAAGCCCTGCCCGTCATAATAATTCACNCCAACAAAGTCGAGNCCAAGCGCAGTATCCCGTGTGAAGGACCAGGTTGTATTGCGTGTGAGGACATCAATTTCACCGAACTGGAGNGCCGTGAAGCGCTCTTTCGCCGATAAAGGCGTAAAGCGGGCCTTCGTCGCATCGCCAAANACCGAAGCTGCAACCGCCCGACAAATATCGACGTCNATCCCACGCCATTCCCCGGCATCGTCCAGGTTGGAGAAACCGGGTAGCCCCTGGCTCGCACCACATTGCACATANCCGCGTTCCCGCACGATTTCGAGCGTGGACCGTGTAGCAACCGGCGTAACAACAGAAGCACTGTCACCTNCCGTACCTGATGCAGGTTCTGACTGANCGCTCTCCGGCGCACGCCCGTCCCCTGCGTTGAAATAAGGCGCAAGAAGAAAGCCCACCAGACCTCCAACGACCATTGCCCCCAATGTTGGAAAAACGCGGCTGTTCATATGCCCTATCGTCCCCTCAGCACAAAAGATCCCGCCATGCGTCCGCTTTTTCCAGGAGAAATTGCAGAAATCAGCATGAGCTGCCTTTCGTTTTCTAGCCTCACCCCGCTATTCTTACAACGAACAGGCCCTTCAAGGCCAGTCACACGAACGACCAGCACAAAACGGCAACGGGTGAGCCAGAAAAATGAGCAANAAAAAGCATGTGGATACAACGCTCGTAACAACCGGTCGCGACCCTGATGCCAATTTTGGCATTATCAATCCGCCGGTTTACCACGCATCAACTGTGCTTTACCCAACCGTGGATGCCCTCAATCGCGAAGACGCCAAAGTGACCTATGGTCGGCGGGGCACACCGACAACTTTCGCTCTCCAGGATGCTGTGGCGGAACTTGAGGGNGGATATCGGTCTCTTGTCACACCTTCCGGTCTTTCCGCCTGCTCCATTGCCTTGCTCGGGCATCTTGGCGCTGGCGACCACCTTTTGATTACAGANAGCGTCTATGGTCCGACCCGTACCTTCTGCAACAAGGTCCTCAGTCGCTATGGCGTGGACGTGGAATATTATCCGCCAACCATCGGTAGTAAAATCCAAAGCCTGATCAAGCCCAACACCAAAGTCATTTTTGTGGAAGCACCCGGATCACAGACTTTTGAGATGCAGGACATCCCGGCAATCGCAAAAGTCGCGCATCAGAACAACGCACGGGTACTTTTCGACAACACGTGGGCATCGCCATTATTTTGCAACGGCTTTGCCCTGGGGGCTGATATCGTTATTCAGGCCGCTACCAAGTATATTGTGGGGCATTCCGACGTAATGATGGGGATCATCACCACAACAGAAGAAGCCTGGGCCGACACCGTCAGAACGCACGGCGCGACGGGTATCACGACCGGACCCGATGATATTTATCTAGCCCTTCGCGGGCTGCGCACCCTGTCGGTGCGGTTGCACCGGCACATGGAAACGGGGTTGAAACTTGCCCATTGGCTGGGCGAAAGGCCTGAGGTCGCCCGCGTGCTACACCCTGCCCTCGTGACAGATCCCGGCCACGAGATCTGGAAACGGGACTTCAAAGGAGCCTCTGGCCTTTTTGGTGTCATTCTAGAACCTGTCAGTGAAAAGGCTGTCGCCGCCATGCTGGATGATCTGGAACTTTTCGGCATGGGTTACTCCTGGGGCGGATATGAAAGTCTCATTGTTCCAGCAGATCCCCGCAAAAACCGGACANCAACAACATGGAATGCCGAGGGCCCGTTGCTCCGTATTCACGCCGGACTGGAAGATCCAGAAGATCTTATTGCCGACCTTGAAGAGGGGTTTGGCCGCCTGCGTGCGGAAGCAAAAAAATGAAAGCCTTCNCNCTCNCTTTCNTTTTGCTGTTTGTCGCAACACCTGTCATGGCTTCCGATCGGCCCTGCGAACCGATCACNGTCTTTGCAGCGGCCAGCACCACGGACGCNCTAAACGAAATAGCTGAAACCTATGAGAGAGACACGGCCTGTTCCGTCTCGCTCGTATTTGCAAGTTCCGGCACCCTCGCCCGGCAGATTGCAGCAGGCGCCCCCGCCGACCTTTTTTTGTCCGCCAACCCTGAATGGGTGGATTGGCTCACTCAGGCAGGCCACATNAAACGGCACAACCAGATACCTTTCCTNGGGAACGATCTCGTTCTCATCGCACCGGCATCCACCTTTGCNCCTGCAAACCTGCCGGAAAANCAGCATGATCGGGTCCTGGCATNGGTTGGGAANGGTCGTCTCGCCATCGGCGANCCCCATTTTGTTCCCGCAGGCAAATATGCTGCAACGGCTCTCAGAGCGCTTGGTTTGCAAAACCTGTTGGACGAAAAAACCGTCCACGCAGCTTCTGTTCGCGATGCGCTGACCTGGGTTGCGCGGGGCGAAACGACGGCAGGCATCGTNTACAGAACAGACGTCATGATCGAACCACGCGTTCAAATCATCANCAATCTCCCTCTGCCACCGGGAAGCGAAATCATCTACCCCCTTGCCCTTATAGGGCGTTCGCCACACCCTGCCGCCCAAACGTTCTTTGACTATCTGCAAACTTATGAAGCCGTCGCCATTTTGGCAAACCACGGCTTTCGCCGTGTCAGCGCGGAGTAGCCGATTGTTTGATCCCNTAAGTCAAGCCGAATGGATTGCCCTTCTTCTTTCACTGCGCGTCGCAGCTGTCGGTGTTCTTTTCACTCTTCCATTTGGTTTTGCAGCAGCATGGCTCCTTGCCAAAACAAAGTTCCCGGGAAAATTTCTTTTCGACGGGCTGATNACNATGCCGTTGGTCCTGCCACCGGTTGCAACAGGTTATCTGCTGCTCGTGACCTTTGGTCTCAATGCCCCCGTTGGACGTTTTCTCTACGAAACGACTGGCGTTCGGTTGGTTTTTGACTGGAAGGGTGCCGCCCTTGTCGCTGGCATTATGGGTTTTCCCTTAATGGTGAGAACCATACGTCTCTCACTCGAAACCATTGACCAGGGACTGATTGAGGNCGCCCGAACTCTGGGGGCCACGCCCCGTCGCGCCCTTATCAGCATNGTTATCCCCCTTGCTTTGCCGGGAATTCTTGCAGGAACACTCCTGGCTTTTGCCCGTGCGCTGGGGGAATTTGGNGCGACCATCGCCTTTGTTGGNAACATACCCGGCCAGACCCAAACACTGCCGCTCGCGCTTTATAGCGCGCTCCAGTCACCNGGTGGAGAGATGTTGGGCTACCGGCTGGTCTTAATGTCCGCAGCCCTCGCCATCCTTTCCCTCGCACTGGCAGAACTGCTCGGCCACGCCCTGCGCCACAGGCTGATGGGGAGACCTGTATGAGCGCTCATCTCAGCGTTAACATCGCCCGGCGTCTGCCTGACTTTGAACTGACTGCTGCCTTTGAAGCCGGCAACGGTGTCACCAGCCTTCTGGGCGTTTCCGGCGCAGGAAAGTCGATGACCCTCCACTGCATTGCAGGCCTTGCAGACCCGCACCATGGCAAGATCACGCTCAATGGCCAGACCCTGTTTGACCATGAGGAACATATTATTCTTCCCCCCGAAAANCGGGAACTGGGTGTTGTCTTTCAGGAGTCCCGGCTATTTCCACATATGACGATCCGCACCAACTTGAACTACGGNGCCACGCAAACCCGAAAACCGCTCGCGGATTTCAACGAAATCGTCTCCCTNCTCGACATAGAACCGCTTCTGGATCGTCGTCCTCATCATCTGTCCGGCGGTGAAAAACAACGTGTTGCAATTGGGCGCGCGCTTCTTTCGTCACCCACNGCCCTGCTCATGGACGAACCACTGGCAAACCTGGATTTGCTCCGGCGGCGTGAAATCCTTCCATTCATTGAACGTCTGAAAGACCGGTTTCAACTCCCCATACTCTACGTGAGCCATAATNTGGATGAAACCATTCGCCTTGCAGATCAGGTTTTGATCATGCGTGCCGGTCGCATCGTAGCAAGTGGGCCGACAGAAGAAACCTTGAGNCGCATCGAAGTNCAATCAATCCTCTTTGGCGAAAACCAGAGCCCTGAGCCCCTGACAATTGTCAGCGGACATATAGCTGAACGCCACCCGGACGGGCTCGTATGCATCGAAACCCCCTGGGGGCGTATCGTTGCTCCCAATGTCGAAGGTAAGATCGGTCACCGACTTCGCCTGCGTATTCGCGCCCGCGACATCATCCTGTCCAAAAGAGAGCCCTCTGACCTGTCCATCAGAAACACAATCGAAGGCGAGATCGGATTGATGGCCGAAGCCGGTGACAGTCAGGTTGATGTTCTGGTACGACCNAACGGCAATCCGGATAGCCCCGTCACCCCGGCACTCTGGGCACGCATAACCAAACACGCGGCCGCAGACCTATCGCTCACCCCCGGTACAAAAGTCTGGGCATTGCTCAAGGCCGTAGTACTTGCGACCGACATTGACCTCGACGCGCTAAACTGAAGAAGGAAACAACATGGCCCGCATCGANATCAAAAGTGAGATCACTGGCAAGGTATGGAAAATCGAANCCAAGCCGGGGGACCGCCTCAGCGAAGACGACCCCATTATCATTCTGGAATCCATGAAGATGGAGATCCCCATCATGGCGCCGGTNGATGGGACAATCATCGAGATACGGGTCGCGGAAGAAGATGCCGTCGAGGAGGAGCAGATCGTCGCNATCATGGAAGAAGCCTGACAGAAATCAGACCACACCGAAAATTTCCCTNAAGTAGGGAGAAAGAAGCTTTCCCTTAGGNTCAATTTGGCTCCGCAAAGAAACAAAATCGGACCAGCGGNGATAAAGCCCCTCAAAATCCCGCGCAGTCAGCGTATGCAGTTTGCCCCAGTGCGGGCGCCCGCCATACCGTCGAAAAATAGCCTCCGCGCCTGCAAACAATTTTCCGTAGGACTGCTTATGATACTGATGCACCGAGATGGTCACGCTATCGCGCTGATAAAACGGGCTCAACCAAATATCGTCCGCGGCAACCGTTCGATATTCAATTGGGAAAAGAAAGTTACCCCCATCCTGCCTCATATACGCAGCAAGTTCCTGTACGCAATCAGCACCCATGGCAGCGGGCACCGCATATTCCATCTCATTGAAGCGCACATTGCGATCACTCGGGAACGCATCATGTGACCAGCGCACGCGCCCCGTCCCGCTCTCGCTGTCTTCACCATGCCCTGTATAGCGGTCCCCACCCTGCATCGTCATACGACGCTGAAAAAGTTCTCTCAGAAAGGGAGCAACGCGAGATATTTCGCACAAACGTCGAAACGCTTTATCACCCTCACTGACAGTCCCATCCGGCGGCCGCCGCCGGGCTTTGGGTGTGACCGCGACTTCATTCAGGGTTTTGACCAGCACCTCTTCAGCAAACGGGAACCAGAAGAACTCAAAATGCCTGTTGGAAGAAATCAGTTGTGTAAGCGAGGCGAAGAGATCGGCGACAGCCATGCGCCCTCCTTGTTCTTCCAGCGCGTACCGCGGGCGGCATTGGAGCTCGATTTCACTCATCACCCCCAAGGTCCCCATGGACACCCGTCCCGCCTGAAAGAGATCACCATGGGTCTCCTCTGAACAGTCCAGGGTCTCACCGTCGGCGGTCACCAGCCGAAACGAGTGGACAGCAGCAGACAGACTTCCAAGCCCCGCTCCGGTTCCGTGGGTGCCGGTTCCGACAGCACCGGCAATCGTCTGGCGATCAATATCCCCCTGGTTGACGAGCCCCAGACCCGCCGCGTGCAAAAGCCCGCCAAGATGGCGAATGCTTGTCCCCGCTTTCACGCGGGCTCGTCCTGTGGCAGCGTCTGCCTCCACGAGACCCGATAGCCGGTCAAGCGTAAGCAGCGTCCCGCTTGTTTCACAGATCGGGGTAAAGGAATGCCCGGCCCCCGCGACCCGAAACGGTCCCTCTTCCGTGGCAAGCAAATGACGCAGTGATATTTCGTCACCAGGGCTGAAAACCCCTTGAAGATCAGTCGCGACGCCGCCCGACCAATTTGTCCACCGTGCCATGTTCAGCCCTCCCCAGAACGAACCCAAGCATACAAAAGGCGGGCACGTTAGCAACGTGCCCGCCCCTTAAATTCGTCAATTCGGTCAGATTAGCGGCTTGCCGCAGCCCGAACACCGGATGGCGTAAATTCTTCTTCGTTCAGCTCGTCCGCAAAGAAGTTGATCATCGGCTCCTGGTTTTTCAAACCCTGGATGGTGTAGCGACCAACAATCAGATCGTAGACCATTTCTGAAGCATTGAAGCAGGCAGGCACATCATAATACTGAATGATGTGACCTTCCTGCACACGCCACAATTCGCCACGAGCGTCGTAAAGATCAGCAGCAGACATTGTCCAGCTGTCTTCGTCAAAATACTTCACGCGACGCGTGTAGATATGGCGCTGCCCTTCGCGCAGCTTGCCTTCAACCTGCCAGACACGGTGCAACTCATAACGCACAAGATCCTGGTTGATGTGACGATCACTGGCAATCTCTTCGTAAGTGACCGTGTCAGCGCTCAGCTTGTAGCTGTTATAGGCAACATACTTCTCACGCTTGCCTTGCATTTCCCACGTGTAGCGGTCAGGCGAGCCATTGAAGAGGTCAAAATTGTCAGCCGTCTGCAAACCCTCGGAATAGGATTGCGGGTTGTCATACGCGATCGTTGGCGCGCGACGGACGCGACGTGTACCAGGGCTGTAAGACCATGCATTACGCGGGCCCTGAACCTGGTTGATCGTGTCATGAACCAGGATGATTTCGCCGGCGCGACGTGCAGGTGCAACAACGGTCTGCATGTATTTCAGCGAGATATTGTTCAGGTCTGCCGTTGTTTCATTTGTCGGGTCGACATAGGTGAAAATCACCTGGTCGCGAACCGTAATTGGTGTAAAGGCACCGCCGAAAGTCGGTGCAAGCGCCGCAAACTGACGTGTCAGTTTGTGTCCGCGATACCGCAGATTGTGGTTCCAGACAACTTCAACACCCTGTGTCGGAATGGGGAACGGCGTTCCCACCAGCGCACCATCAACACCATTACCATCAGCAACAAGCGACGATTCAACCGCATTACGGCGGTTCGCGGCATAAATAGCCTCAGGGAATGCGCAAGAACGACGTGTCGGATAGACATTCATCGAATACGTGTCATACGCACCCAGAAGAGCCAGCTGACCAGCCGTCAGGTTCTCTGCATACTGTGATGCATTGCTTGGCGTAATCTGGAACAAGGGTTTGTCATCAGCAAACGCGTCCGGGTGATGTTGGCCCTGAACAAAGCCCGCCGGGGGTTCAGAGATACCACCTGTCCAAGCCGGGATTGTCCCGGCAGCGTTTCCGGCCCGTTCAGACCCCATAGGTGTCAGGTCACCATCAAGCCGTGCGGCTTCGGCTTCACTTACACCCGCAGAGGCGGAAATCGTCGCGCCAAAGCTCATGGCAACGGCAAGGCTGCCGCCAATCAACAGCTTCGCACGACTTTTTGGTTGAAAATCCAATCCAAAATTCATGTTCTGCACCTTCCTGTGCTTCTCAATATCTGCATTTCACAGATTGTGGGGGAAGATCAGTGCCCCTCCCTAGGTAGGGCAAAACCGATCCGGACCTCCGGTCAATCGACCGAAGGCTTACACGCTTGTCACTAACAGAATTCTAACGGCTGGAGAAGCGACTTCCTGTCCCGTTATCCATCCTCATCTACAATATTCTCGCCAACAGGCTTGAATTGCCGGGCCATGACGGTCGCATCCTTGATTTGCTGAGCAGTCATAGCCTGAGAAACATTCTCAAGTTCCGTCGTGGCAAAGTGTGGAAATCCACCCTCAATGGAGAGCAGATAGTACATGTAAGCTTTCTCGATATCCTGCTCTACGCCTGTACCCGTTTCATACATCGTCGCGATATTGTACTGCGCCACGGCACTTCCCTGGAGGGCGGCTGCCAGATACCACTTGGCGGCCTCATCCGTATCCTTTGTTACCCCCCAACCATTGTCATACATGGTTGCAAGGTCCTGCTGGGCACGGGCATCACCACCTTCCGCGCCGAATCGAAGGAATTTCAGTGCTGTGTCGACGTCGCGCGTCACCACTTTTGCATCGAAATATTCTTCACCAAGCCGGAATGCCGCCCCTGTATCTCCGTTCTCTTCGACCGCTCTCTTCCATTCAGCAATCGCCTCTTCATAAAAGCCGCGACGATAAAGATCATGCCCGGACGCTTCATTGGGTGCCCCCGCGGCGGTTTCCGCCGCGGCCCCTGCTCCCGCCAAGGTCACGGCAAAAAACATCGCCATCAGCAAACTGCTGACCAACATAGGAACCATCCACCATTGACGCACATGCGCATCAACGGCACGCGCTTTTGCTCTCGGCTGATTTACTATGTTCCGCTTTATGATCATGGTTATTTACCCAATCTGAGAGACAGTCGTTAGGATGAAGACGCACATACATCGTTCGGTAGAGGATCGGCAAAGGATACCCCTTTTGCCAAGTTAAAGATTGGTCACTTATTCGTGTCATTGAATACGGAAAACATGGCAGAAATCGGGTCACTTGCCTCTGAAATGGGGGGTGTACTGCTCATCATCGCCGTCCTGCTGTCAATGAGCGCCGGGGCGGGCGTATTGGCATACCGGGTTAAAGGTCGTCGTTTTTTTGCATGGTTTGCAATCTCCGCCCTGACACAAGGCGTGGCTCTCACCCTGCCAGTTGGCTTGCTAATCCTGCTCGGCCTCGTGGATCCCGCTGACTGGTTCAGCGAAACCCGTACGATCACCCTGGAGAGCGTCAGGCTGCTGACTGAAATGATGGTCGTCGCGGGCATAGCAACATGGTTGGTTATTTCTTTCCTGGAACAAACCCGTTGGAAAACCTGTCCTGCATGCGACAGTCAGGTCGCGTGGCGCGCAAAAACCTGCCCGCATTGTGCTTCAAGCCAGACCATCACACCGAAAAATCAGGGCAAAATGGTCCCCGGGGCCTATCCACGCCTGAAGTCACGCACGATCCATCTGCCCGTTGAACTGGATCGCCGCCTGAGCCAGCTCACAGCTTCCATGCGTAAAGAAGGGAGACTGTCAGACGAAGCTGCGATTTCGCAATTTGTCCGTGACATTCTCATAAAAGCTGACGCCGCCTCTGCCGAAGAGCAAAAAGCAGAGCAGACAGAGCAAGCCTAAAATACAAACAAGGCTAAGAAACATATACGCACAGAAAACGGCTGAAATTTAAGGTTTTGAGGAAGTTTTGCGCTCAAATCAGCCATTTTCATCCTCCATGACATTTCGTAAATTATATGTTTTAATCTTTAAGTCACCTTCGATGAGCTATGTAAAAACTGCGTAACACCCCTTCCGCTCCAAACAACGGGAAGTATATGCGCTTAGCCAACGATGAAAATACAGCTTACGGTCTCTCGGTACTGGTCGGCCTGCTGCTTGCTATTCTCACCATCTATCTTTGGTTTCAGGTCACACGCAATGAAGAAGCATATATTGAGGAAGCCCTGAACAGACAAGCCGCCGATCTCAGCCACGTCATTGAGATTGAGCTTGCTAAAGACATCCGGGGCCTGCGCCGGATGGCCTCACGCTGGGAAGTGCGCTCAGACATGCCCCTCAGCGAGTGGCAGGCCGATGCGCAGAATTATTTACAAGACGTACCATTGCTGGAACGCCTCATCCTCACCAACGCTGACTTCCAATTAAAATGGGCAGAACCCGCGTCAACGAGTGTGGCGGAGTCGTCTCTCCAACTTCTTTTGACCGCACTACAGCCATCCTTCTACTGGAACAACGGGCTGGGCTTTGCGACCCCCTCAGATACACTGAATGTGCGCGACAAGATGATTGTCGCGGTACAGCTGGAAACTCGGCACAACACCGAAGGTTTTTTGATCGGCATCTACGATTTGCAACAACTACCGGTTGTTCTTCGAGAAAAAGCCCAATCAGAAAATTTTAACGTCGGCATATTTGCTGGTCCGGTTCCCCTGTTTCATTCCAACGAGACTGGTCGCCCTGTCGACACGGATAGAACCGTTATCCAGAACCTGTCTATGCTCAATGATCACTGGAAGATCCACGTAGTGCCGACGCAGGACTTTCTTACTTCCCAAAAAACTACCTTACCGCTCCTGGTTTTTCTCACCGGGCTCATACTGTCTCTCATTACGGCCATTACTTTCTTCCTCGGTTTCACAGCGCGGTTGCACTCCGCCTTAGTGGCGGAAACCAATACGCGCCTTGGCGTTATTCTGAACACAACAAGCGAAGGCTTTTTTGGCCTGGACCTCAGCGGGCATACGACTTTTGCCAATCCAGCGGCAGGCGAGATGCTGGGATACAAACCGGAGGAAATGCTGAACCAGCCCCAGCATGATCTCATTCACCACCACTATGCAGATGGCGCCATCTACCCCCGTGAAGACTGCAATATCTATGCAGCCCTGCACGACGGGAAAACACATACAGAAGACAATGAAGTATTCTGGCGGAAAGACGGCACCGCGGTACCTGTTGAATATACCAGCCAACCAACACTGGGGCCCAATGGCGAAATTACAGGCGCCGTCGTTGCCTTTCGCGATATCAGTTGGCGGAAAAAGGAAGAAGAAGAACTCAAGCAGAAATTTGTAAACCGCCTGACACAGTCAAATACTGAGCTGGAGCGCTTTGCCTATGTGGCTTCACATGACATGCAGGAACCCATTCGCATGATCACAAGCTTCAGCGCCATCATTGCTAAAGACTATGCCAACATACTCGACAAAACCGGCCAGCAATATCTCAAACTCATCGTCGATTCCGGCAAGCGATTGAAGGATCTGGTGGAAGACCTGCTTGAGCATTCCCGTGTCGATAATAGAGGCATTACCAAAGCAGACTTCAGCGGTGAAACAGCATTGAGAGGTGTACTCGACAATTTGTCGGAGCTAATCCACGAACGCAATGCCAAGATAACTCACGACCCGCTCCCCATTCTATATGGCAACCCGGTTCAGATTATGCGGCTCATTCAAAACCTGGTTGGCAATGCCGTCAAATACCAACCCGACGGACGGACGCCGCAAGTACACATCAGCTGTGAAAGCGACAACAACAATTGGCATCTTTCCATCAGCGATAACGGAATGGGCATAAAGCCGGAGTTTATCAATGAAATTTTCCAACCCTTCCGCCGGCTGCACACGTGGGACAAAATCGCCGGCACCGGGCTTGGCCTCTCTATCTGCAAAAAAATTGTAGAAAACCATAATGGAGAAATCTGGGTCACCTCAGACTATGGGCAAGGCTCAACGTTCCACTTCAGTCTTTCAAAGCCACCCGCTGCGGAGGTGAAAACATCATGACATCAGACACAATCAACAATAAGCACCGTCCTGCTCAGGTTCTGCTCGTCGAAGACAATTACGGCGATATTCTCCTCACGCGACGCGCATTTGCGGACGCAAAAATTTCAAACGACCTTCACGTTGCCGCTTCGGGCGAAGAAGCTGTGGAGATGTTGTACAAGAAGGGCGCTTGGGAAAATTCGCCAACGCCAGATCTCATCCTGCTCGATTTGAATCTTCCCGGAATGAGCGGTCAGGATGTCCTCAAACTCATCAAGCAGGACGACCTTCTCAAAAAAATTCCAGTCGTCATCCTGTCCAGTTCAAAGGCAGACCAGGATGTCGTTAAAAGCTACAATCTTCACGCAAACGGCTATGTGGTGAAACCCGTCAGTCTGGAGAACTTCAGCGAAGTCGTGCAGAAACTGGAACAATTCTGGTTTTCACTCGTCGTTCTCCCCTGCCCATCCGCCGATGAAAGTGACATGTAAAATAACCATAACTTAAGGCCTAACCTCGAACGACATTCTTGAAAACGTACACCCTTACACGCGCATAGATGGGCCATTTTGCGCGCACAGTTGTATGGCAACCATGGCTTGAAGCGAAGCCTTCACCCCTACAAAAAACAGTCCATAAGTTCTAGAATTAATATTTTAGAAAAGGTCCTGCAATATCCTCACTGAATTGTGAAATTCAACAAATACAAAACCAACAAAAGACGTAACACGGCCTGGCAATCCAAGTGGAGCCAACATGCGGATTTTATCGGCGGACGATAAGCTGGATATCCTGCTGATCGAAGATTCAGTCGGCGATGCTATACTGATAGAGCGTTGTCTGAACGAGGCCTTGCCCGGCTCCCACGAGTTGTGCAGGGTTGCAACATTGTCCGAAGCACTCGGCGTTCTGGACAGTCGGGAGTTTGATATTGCACTGCTCGACAGATCATTGCCCGACGTAGACGGTTTTAGCGGCCTTTTCAGCCTTCAGAACATTGCCCCAAAACTACCTATCGTTTTCCTGACTGCCTATCATGATGAACACACAGCCCTTGAAGCGATAGGACATGGCGCACAAGATTATCTGTATAAAGATAAATTGGATGCACATATTGCAAAGCGCGCTATCCAGTATGCTGTCATCAGAAAGCAGTTTGAAAGCGTTCTGATCATACAGGCTAATTTCGATATGCTGACTGGCCTTGCCAACAGGATGTTTTTCGAAAGTCGCCTCGATATGGCGCTCGCTCGAAAAAGAAGGCGCGACAACAACGTCGCCGTACTGTTTCTCGATCTCGACCATTTTAAACAGGTCAACGATACACTCGGTCACGCCGCCGGGGATAAACTACTCCAGGATGTCGCCAAAAGGTTGAAGTCCGTACTGCGTCCGTATGATACAGCAGCAAGACTGGGCGGCGATGAATTCGCTGTCCTCCTGGAAGGATTACCAGAGATCGGTCATTGCGCGGCAGTCGCACGAAAAATCATTGAAGAGCTGGATACCTCTTTCCGGGCTTGCAAACAGACCTGCAACGCCGGTGTCAGCATCGGTATCGCAACCTGTGACGAAAGTCAGCGATGGAGTAGCGATGAATTGATGCAACAGGCTGACATTGCGATGTACGCAGCAAAGGCAAAACCCCAAAGCGCCTATGTGCTGTACGAGCACCTTGGTCAGGCCGAATTGAAAATCCGGAAGGCTTGACCCGTCCCGGCCCCGCTTTTGAAAAGAAATGGCGATCCCGGCAGGACTCGAACCTGCAACCTACTGCTTAGAAGGCAGTTGCTCTATCCGGTTGAGCTACGGGACCAGATGACCAACGCATAAACGCGTCAGTGCGTCCATTGGCCGATACGGCCGAACTTGAAATTATCGGCATAAGCCTTGGGCTGTGCTTTTCGCTTTTTTGGTGGCTCAATCACCTGATAGGCAATGCCATTCGCCTGCGCATACGCGACAGCCTGCTCTTTGGTCTCAAATTTCATAACAATCTGGGAGGCCATATCACTGGTACCGGTATAGCCCATCAGCGGTTCGATTGAGCGCGCCTGCTCCGCCTCAAATTCCAAAATCCAGGTATGGGTTTTCGCCTTGCCTGACTGCATGGCTGTTTTCGCGGGTTTATAGATGCGCGCGAGCATGAGACTGTCCTGTCATATTGCGAACCTGTTGCCTCTGTATCGCCTGATTTGCTGTCAAAAACAAGAGCTTGAGGGCGTTCTCGCTCATCTTGCCGGCGAGAACCCAAAATTTGGCAAACCCGTCGTAAAGCCGTCAAGGAAAGGTCACAGAGTCCGACTAAAACCCATTCCGTAACCAGTAAGGCTTTTCCAAAGCCCCCTTTCAACCGTCAAGAGGCCCCAAATGATCGCGTTGAACATGGACCCAGACAACATCTCCCCACCAAGTCCCAGCTATACAGCCGCCGAAACAGCCCGCTTGCTCAGAACCATGGGTTTCAACTGGCTCGACATTGAATTTGTACTTGAACTGGCTCCCCACGAACCGCGCAATGGCCACATGTACTACAAACATGAAGTCCTGGAACGTTTCGTTGGCCGGGCCTTCTGGCTGACAGAAACACCTCTCCCTGAACCCCACACAGCCCCGCCTCTCCCCGCCGCCGCTTGAAGCGACAGGGAAGCGGGTGGCACAGCCTGTCGAACAAAGGTCAGTCCACCGGGTTGGCGGCAATAAAGTCCATAATGACAGCACATAGCGCGTCTGGCTGGTCATGCTGCAGAAAATGGCCAGCCTGCTTGATTACAGTGTGCGGTTGTCCCTGCGCACCGGGAACTTCCGCCTGAAAGCGCTTCTCGCCGCCTGCAGTGACAGGATCCATATCGCTAAAGGCCGTGAGAAATGGCTTCTCCCACTTGTGAAACACATCCCAGGCAGCCCGATTGGCCGGGATAGCAGGATTGTCGGGTATGATGGGAACGAGTGATGGGAACTTGCGCGCACCCGCCATGTAGTCATCGCTAGGGAATGGCGCATCGAATGCCGCCGCCTCATCATCCGGGATTCCGACCGGCGAACTGTTCTTCACCATATTGGAAACCACAAAATCTGATGCCTCTGCCGCAAACTTCACCCAATGCAGAAAGCCCATGCCATTGGTGTTTTCAACAAAATGCCTGCCCAGGCCCTCTGCTGTCGGCACCTCGATACTATCGTAGTAGGCATGCATTTTTGGCGCGAGTTCAAGCGGCACCCCCTTCGCGTCCGGCAGGCCGGTATTGGCAATCGCAACCCGGCTGAAGCGCACTTCATTTTCTGCCACAACCCGCAGGCCAATCAGTCCACCCCAGTCCTGACCGAAGAAAGTCACACCTTGCAGATTAAGCCCTGTCACAAGTGAGGTGACCCAACCCACATGGCGGGCATAGGTATAATCATCCGGTCGCGTCGGCTTATCCGACTTGCCGAATCCGATAAGATCCGGCGCAATCACGCGATACCCCTGAGCGGTAAAAAGCGGGATCATCTTCCGGTACAGATACGACCAGACCGGCTGACCGTGCATACACAAAATCACCGGCCCGTCAGATGGCCCCTCATCCAGATAATGCATCCGCACGATATGGCCTTCACCATCGTCCACCTCCATGTAATGAGGTGGAAACGGGTAGCCCGGCAGGTTTTTGAACCGATCTTCCGGCGTGCGTAATATCTCCATGGGAAGCCTCCTCCTGTTCTCAACATTCAATGTAATGACATAGACAATGTCAATAGAATGCCTCTTCAGACAATGCCGCATGCCAAACAGCAAGACGAGCCCCAATAACAGGTCTGCACACAAAGGCAGCCCGATCAGGCTCAAGTTTTCGTGAAACTGGGAGAAGTTGGTCGGGGCAGCAAGATTCGAACTTGCGACCCCCTGGTCCCAAACCAGGTGCGCTACCAGACTGCGCTATGCCCCGCCGCCGCCTTGTTAGCGCCCCTTGAAGATAAGTGCAATCAAGAAAAGCAAATTTTCACGCCTCAGCGTCAGGAATTTTGTGCCGAGCCATGATTTTGAACACGCCTGTCGCCTTCAGGACAGCCCGCTCGCCGACAAAAAGCTCCGCTTCGCAAAAGGCAACAGATTTAGTGGCCTTGGTTACACGAGCTGTCCCTTCAAGCCATTCCCCCGGCCGCGCCGAGGAAAGAAAATCGGCATTCATCCGCGCTGTCAGGGCAACCGTCTTGGTTTTGCGGAAAACCGCTGTCCCCAGCAAACCATCCGCAAAGGACATCAACATCCCCCCATGCGTGATCCCCCGCGAATTGCAATGCCGCTTCTGAATACGTACCCCGTGGCGGAAACCATCCCTCGTCACCTGGTGAAAAAAGGGACCATTGTGACTGGTGTAAGGACCGCGCGTCGTGGACGGCTGATAACCCGCCGGCGGGTTCAATGGAAACTCGTCGTCATCATGATTTGTCATAGGGAATTGTCACTCGTCACACCCGCATGCACGAGGCGGATTGCGTTACAAGAATGGAAACAGAAAACGTGAAAGTCGCTCGCTTCGGCTCAGGAAATCAACCCGCAAGCGGACCGGTCAGACGGATTTGACGCTTTCAGGTGAAATTTCGGCAACCATCAGCCCTTTGGATCCTTCGCCAAAACGCACGCGGATAACCTGTCCGGGAACCAGTTCCCGAATACCATAGCGTCGCAAGGTTTCCATATGGACAAAAATATCCGGTGTATCCTCGCCGCGTGTCACGAAGCCATACCCGCGGGCCCGGTTGAACCATTTGACGATTGTGTCTTCAAATTCGCCAATCGGCACAATTCCCGTTTCCGGGCTGCGATCCGCCGCCCTAACGGGAACGCTTTTGATAGCGGTACTATCGTCAATTTCCAGAATTTTGTGAGCCTGAAGGCCTTTAGGGCGCTTCACCGCCTCACAAACGATGCCCGCACCTTCGTCCAGATGTTCACGACCAAACTGACGTAAACAGGATGAGTGGATAAGCACATCGCCTGTACCATCATCAGGTATCAGAAACCCGTACCCTTTTACAGAATCGAACCACTTAACGACACCACTGACCTCTACCGTGGCCTCCGGCGATTCACTCGAAACTTCGAATCGTTCTTCCATCCCCACCACGACTCAAGACCAGGTGCGTCTCCGCAATACGGGTAACGATTCCCCTTGCCCGATCATACCAGCCGTCCTCCAAAGCTATTGCCCCCCCTGAGGCACGGATTAACTATACATATAATCCCCGTTACTTGAAACCCGCGATAATACTTTTGACCGAACTGTTTCTCCGCTGTTGCACACTTGCAGCCCCAACGATCAACCATTAAGAGTGATAGAAAAGAATGATAAGAATGACTAGCGATTGGCCGACCACTTGGAAGCCTTCCATCCTCATCCGAAGCTGCGTGACATGCTCAATTTATGTGCAATCACGCCCCATTGAGACGTAAATCCATGATTCACGCTGTTACCATGGCAACCGGGCTCTATGGCCTCTGGCTTCTTCTATCCGGCTACTACGACAATCCCCTGCTGCTTGGCTTCGGCATATTCTCCTGCGTGATCTGCGTATATATCGCTGCGCGTATGGAGGTTGTGGACCATGAATCGGTCCCTCTTCAGCTCAAATTCAGCGTCGTGACCTACCTCATCTGGCTGACGGCCGAGATCGGCAAGGCAAACTGGGCCGTCACGAAGGTGGTTCTGAGCCCCAAAATGCCGCTCAAACAACGGCTGATCCGCGTGCCGGCAAGGCAGAAAACAGATGTAGGCCGCGTAACATTCGCCAACTCAATAACATTAACCCCGGGGACCATCACCGTCGAGACAGAGCATGACGAGTTTCTGGTACACGCACTGACGGACGACGCGGCGGACCAGGTCGCTATCGCCGACATGGGCACCCGTGTAATGGCCGTAGAGAGCAGGTCCTGATGTTCATTGCCGCAACCCTCGCCGTCGCTGTCACCATGGCCTTGATCCTCATCAGGGGATTTATGGGTCCCACGCTTTATGATCGCGTGCTCGCGGTGAATGCCTTCGGCACGGTGACTGTCCTGATGCTGGGGCTTATCGGCTATCTGACCGAACGCCCGGATTTTCTCGACATCGCGCTGCTTTATGCCTTGATCAATTTTGTTGGCACGATCGCAATCCTCAAGTTTTTCCGTTACCGCGATCTGGGGCATCATCGGCAGGAGGAAAGCAAATGATCGATCTCGCACTCGACATTGCAAGCTGGATTGCCTTCAGTCTGGGAGGTTTCTTCCTGATCGTCGGCGCAATAGGCATGCTCCGCTTACCCGATTTCTGGTCGCGCCTCCACGGTGCCGGCATCATCGACACCGCTGGGGCAGAACTTATCTTGCTCGGCATGGCCTTCCAGTCCGGCCTGACACTGATCACGGTCAAACTTGTGCTGATTGGTCTCTTCCTGTTCTTCACCAGCCCAACCGGGACACATGCGGTTGCAAATGCGGCCTACATAGCCGGGCTGCGCCCGCTCGGTCTCGTTCGTGACGAACCGTCTGACAATGAGGAGGGCGCGTCATAGAAGCCTATATCGACATCATCCTGTTCAGCTTCCTCATCATCACGGCCATTGGCATCATGTTTTTGAGAGACCTGTTTGCCGTTGTCATGCTGTCGGGCGTTTTCAGCCTGCTGTCCGCTGCCCTGTTTGTGGCAATGGATGCAGTCGACGTCGCCTTCACGGAGGCCGCTGTCGGCGCGGGCATTTCAACCGTCCTCATGCTGGGAACCATGGCCTTGACGAGCCGCCAGGAAAAACCGCCGACCCACTCGCGCGCCCTGCCGCTTCTTGTCGCTTTCATTACGGGCGCTGCCCTGCTCTACGGCACAGCAGATCTGCCCCCATTCGGTGCGCCGGACACACCTATTCAGATGCATGTCGCACCTGAATATATCGCGCGAACCCCGACAGAGATTGGTGTCCCCAACATTGTTACGGCCGTCCTCGCAAGCTATCGCGGCTTTGATACGCTTGGCGAAACAGCTGTGGTTTTCATTGCGGGCATCGCTGTCATTTTCCTGCTTCACCAGTCCAGCCGTCGCCGGCGTGACGACGAAAACGACGAGGAGGAGGTATAAGTCATGGATCATCATTACATCCTCCGCATCATCTCCAAAATGCTGATCCCGCCGATCATGCTCTATGCATTCTATGTGCAGTTTCACGGCGACTTCGGGCCCGGCGGCGGCTTTCAGGCCGGGGTTATTTTTGCCGTTGCCTTCATCCTCTACGCGCTGGTCTACGGCGTGGAAAAACTGCGCAAAGTGCTGCCCCCGCTTATCGTCCGCGCAGGCATGGCACTCGGGGTCCTTCTATACGCCGGCACGGGAGCTTATTCGCTCTTCAAAGGATACAACTTCCTCGACTATGCAGCGCTCGCGGAACCGGGCCACGCGAAAGCAGGCCAACATCTGGGTATCCTGCTGGTCGAAGCTGGCGTCGGCCTGACCGTGGCAAGTGTCATGATCGCCATTTTCCTTGCCTTTGCATCACGCGCCCCTCAAATCAAGGATACTGACTGGTAATGTTGGACGCTATCTCAACCGACCTGATCGTCAGTCACTACAATTACTGGATGACCATCATCTTGATGATGGTCGGCCTTTACGTCGTCGTCAGTCGCGGAAATCTGGTAAAGAAAATTGTAGGTCTGAACCTGTTTCAGACATCCGTTTTCATGCTCTACATTTCCATGGGCAAAATTTTGGGTGGCACGGCCCCCATTCTGACGGACAACCCGGACGAAGTTTATTCAAACCCCTTGCCACATGTACTCATCCTCACAGCAATTGTGGTGGGTGTGGCAACCACAGCCCTTGGCCTTGCCCTCATCGTCCGCATTCGCGAGCAGTACAATACGATTGAGGAAGATGAAATTTTCGAGATTGAACTGAAGCTTGCCGCGCAAGCCTCCAAAACCGGCGAGGCGCGTTAACTCATGCTCAGTGCACTGCAACCCCATCTTCCCATACTGCAGGTTCTGGTTCCCTTCATGGCAGCGCCATTGGTCGCCTTGTTTGGCAACAGACAGATTGCATGGACCCTCGCCTTCATTGCAACGGCGGTGTCTTTTGCAATATCGGCGGCCCTTCTCGCCCAGGTCATAGATGGATCTGTCATCTCATATGAAATTGGTGGCTGGGCACCACCATGGGGGATCGAGTATCGCGTCGATGCTGCCAACGCTTTCGTCCTGCTGATTGTCTCTTTCATTGGCGCCCTCGTCTTGCCTTACGCGCGCGCAAGCATTGAAAAAGAGATCACGAAGTCAACGCATACCTATTTTTACACCTGCTACCTCCTCTGCTTCACAGGTCTTTTGGGCGTCACCATTACCGGCGACGCGTTCAACGTTTTCGTATTTCTGGAAATCTCATCACTCTCGACATACGCCCTGGTTGCGTATGGTGCAGACAGAGACAAAAGAGCCCTCACCGCCGCCTACAACTATCTCATCATGGGAACGATCGGGGCGACCTTTTTCGTGATCGGTCTCGGCTACTTGTACATGGTCACAGGCACGCTCAACATCGTCGATCTGGGCGAACGTCTGTCGAACGTGGGAGACACTCGCACAGTTCGCATTGCCTTTGTTTTCATCTTCATCGGCATGGGACTGAAACTCGCCATGTTCCCGATGCATTTGTGGCTACCCAACGCTTATACCTTTGCCCCGTCCGCGGTGACGGCTTTCCTTGCTGCAACGGCTACAAAAGTCGCGCTCTACGTTCTGTTGCGTTTTTCCTTTACTGTTTTCAAACTGGAAATTCCTTTCGAGGCGCTGACTTTCCAGTATGTGGTGATGCCGCTCGCCATCGCGGCAATGTTCGCCGCATCATTCGCAGCCGTCTTTCAGGGAAATCTCAAACGACTGCTCGCCTATTCCAGTGTCGCGCAGGTTGGATACATGCTTCTCGGCATTTCGTTCCTCAGCCACACAGGCTTGACGGCAGGGATCATTCATCTTTTCAATCACGCCGTGACCAAAGGCGCTCTCTTTATGGCCGTTGGCTGCATTGTCTATTCCGTGGGATCCGCGCGCCTGGTTGATCTTCGCGGGATCGGCAGGCAGATGCCCTGGACCATGGCGGCCTTCGTGATCGGCGGTCTGAGCCTTATCGGGGTGCCGCTGACTGTCGGCTTCATCTCCAAATGGTATTTGATCCAGGCAGCACTGGAGGGCGGCTCACTGGTCTTCGCGGGCCTGATTGTTGCCTCATCCCTGATCGCTGTTGTTTATATCTGGCGCGTTGTGGAAACGGCCTATCTTGAGCCTAATCCGCCGGGCCGCACTTATAGGGAAGCCCCACTCTCCATGCTGCTGCCCACATGGGCACTGGTTGCAGCAAGCGTCTATTTTGGTGTGAATTCCGAGCTGACAAGCTCTGCCGCATCGCAGGCCGCAAGTGCATTGCTCAACAGCACAACCCAAACGCAGATGCTCGAACTGCTCCCCACCAATCCCGAATTAAATGAAGGCGATGCCGAATGACACCAGACCTCGCCATTGCTCTCACAATCTTCATGCCTGCCGGCGCAACTCTTTTGCTTGCTCTGCTGGATAAATACCCCAACGCACGGGAAACGGTCAGCCTGACAACAGCTGCAACTCTCTTTCTCGTTGTTATGGCCCTGTTCCAAGACTTGAATGCAGGTGTCGTACTCACCTCCACCTGGTTCAATGTCCTGCCGGGCCTGCCACTCGCATTCGAGATTGAGCCGCTCGGCATGCTGTTTGCCACGATCGCCTCAGGCTTGTGGATTGTAACCGCCGTCTATTCCATCGGCTATATGCGCGGCAACAAGGAGAAACATCAGACCCGCTTCTATATCTGCTTTGCGATTGCCATTTCAGCCTCTATGGGCATCGCTTTTGCGGGCAACATGTTCACNCTTTTCATTTTTTATGAAATCCTGACCTTGTCGACCTANCCGCTTGTNGCGCACAAGGAAACGACTGACGCGCGCCGNGGCGCACGAACATATCTGGGCATTCTGATCGGAACATCCATCGGCTTTCAGCTCATCGCCATCATCTGGACATGGGCNGCNGCNGGCACGCTGGATTTTTCCGTGGGTGGCATCCTGCGCGACAAGATTGACCCCACGCTTCTCCCGTTTCTCCTGGCGCTATATGCGTTTGGCATTGGCAAGGCAGCGCTGATGCCATTTCACAGGTGGTTGCCTGCCGCAATGGTGGCACCAACCCCCGTCAGTGCGCTGCTCCACGCGGTCGCCGTGGTGAAGGCCGGCGTTTTCACCATGCTTAAAGTGGGGGTCTATATTTTCGGGATCGATCTCCTGGCAGAAACAGGTGCCTCGGAATGGCTGATGTGGCTTGCGGGTTTCTCCATTATTGCCGCCTCCATCGTCGCCATGACGAAAGACAATCTCAAAGCCCGGCTGGCTTATTCGACCATCTCTCAGCTCTCCTACATTACGCTGGGGATGGCACTCGCCACGTCGCTCGGCGTGATGGGCGGTGCCATGCATATTGCCATGCACGCTATGGGCAAGATCACACTCTTCATGTGTGCAGGGGCAATTTACGTGGCCACCCATAAAACAGAAATCAGCGAAATGGATGGGTTGGGCCGGGCAATGCCCTTCACCTATGCCGCTTTCCTGATTGGCGCATTGTCTATTATCGGGCTCCCGCCTTTGGGNGGTTCCTGGTCGAAATATTATTTGATGCTCGGCGCNGCCGATACCGGCCAGCTTGTGATGATTGGCGTCTTCATGTTGAGCTCTCTGTTGAACATTGCCTATTTGTTGCCTGTCGTGGCGCGCGGGTTCTACCTCGGCGGGCGCCCTGCGCATGCCTTGAGCGCCGCCCCGTCCAGCCGGGGAGGTATTCAGGAAGCGCCAATATGGTGCGTTGTGCCCCCGTGCCTCACCGCCATTGGCTGCATTTTGCTGTTTTTCTANGCGGGCGACATCTACACGTTGATTGAACCGGTTGCCTTCCCTGCAGGCACGTTGCCCGAAGGAGCAAGTCTCCCATGAGTATGGATCGCATCATCTACACGCTCGGCGCTTTGGGCGCAGTGCTGCTGGCTGTCGACTTTGTCTATCATCGCCATGCCTATACCGCGATTGAAGGCATACCGGGCTTTTACGCCATCGCAGGGCTNCTCTTGCCAGCAATCCTTCTGCTCGGGGGTGTTATCTTGAAATTCCTGTTCGGTCGCTCCGANGATTATNACGGCATTCGTGATGTGGCCGCAGAAGCCTTTCCGGCTGACCAGGTGGAAAATGGAGAGAAGAAATGATTGAACTTCTCTCTCTGACACCATTCATGATCTTTCTGCTCGGTGCAGCTCTGCTGCCGCTGATACCGCAGGGAAGCCCGCGCGCACTGTTGTCACTGTTGATCCCCGTGGCCAGCGCTTACATGATCTGGGTCACGCCGGACGGGATANTCGGCCAGGTCAGTCTGGCCGGCTGGGAACTGTCACTGCTCCGCATGGACGGCCTCTCTCGTATTTTTGGACTGATCTTCTCTCTCGCAGCCTTTCTGGCCCTGCTCTACGCATGGCACCTGCGTGATACGGTTCAACAGATCGCCACTCTGCTCTATGCAGGAGCGGCCATTGGCGCGACCTTTGCGGGCGACCTTCTCTCTCTCTTCATCTTCTGGGAAGCAACCGCCATCGCCTCCGTCTTCCTNATCTGGGCNAGACGTACCGAAGGTGCCTACTGGACAGGGCTTCGCTATCTGGTCATTCAGGTCGGATCAGGTGTTATCCTGCTTGCAGGCATAATTCTGCATTACCGCGAAACCGGCTCTCTCGCCTTTGAAGCCATGACGTTAATGTCACCGGCAAGCTACGCCATTTTCCTGGCATTNGGCATCAAATGTGCCTTCCCGTTACTCCACAACTGGCTACAGGATGCCTATCCCGCAGCAACGGTCACCGGCACAGTCGTGCTNTCAGCTTTCACCACCAAAATGGCAATCTATGCCCTCGCACGTGGTTTTGCAGGTACCGAAATACTGGTCTATATCGGCGCGGTTATGGCCGTTTTTCCGATCTTCTACGCAATTGTGGAAAACGATCTGCGCAAGGTTCTGGCTTACAGCCTGAATAACCAGCTCGGATACATGGTCGTNGGTATCGGGATCGGGACACCNCTGGCCCTGAACGGCACAGCAGCCCATGCCGTCGTTCATATTCTCTACAAAGCCCTGCTCTTCATGTCGGTTGGCGCNGTCCTGTTCCGCACGGGCACCGCCAAGGCNACAGANCTCGGTGGTCTTTGGAAAAGCATGCCTGTGACAGCCATCTTCTGCATGATCGGAGGCGCCTCTATCGCCGCCATGCCGTTGTTCGCCGGCTTTGTCACCAAGTCAGTCCTGTTGTCNGCAACNATCTACGAAGGGCATTACATTGTCTGGGGCATGCTTTTGTTTGCCGCCGCNGGTGCCCTGCATTATTGCGCGATCAAAGTGCCTTATTATGCATTCTTCGGAAAAGACTCCGGCCTTCGCCCCAAGGAAGCACCGTGGAACATGCTGCTNGCAATGGGGCTCGCAGCCATACTTTGTGTTTTCATCGGGGCCTATCCGGCACCGCTCTACGCGCTGCTTCCGTTCGAGATCGACTACCAACCTTACACATTTGATCACGTCCTGACCCAGCTGCAATTGCTGGTGTTCGCCGCGCTGATTTTTGCACTGGATCTGCGTTTTGGTTATTCGGTGCGTCCAAAGCAGAGCATNACNATCGACTTCGACTGGACATACCGGAAGTTTGGACCCGCGCTCATCANAGCNCTCCGCACTCTGATCCGGGGAACCTGGGGTCATACTATCGCTCAGGCCAANTACCAGTTCACCCGCACATTGCGAAACCTGGAGGGTGCCCATGGCCCCACCGGGGTCTTCGCACGTGCCTGGCCCACCGGCACAATGGTACTCTGGATCGCTGTTTTGTTTGGTGGCACACTTCTTCTGTCTTTCATCTAAGGNGCCCCAAAACGCCAACCAAGAGGATATGCCCGCATGGAAATGACTGGTGAATTTCGCATTCCGGCTCCCCAGGAGAAAGTCTGGGACGCACTCAATGACGCCGACGTGCTGCGCCAGGCCATCCCCGGCGCNGAAACAGTCGAGAAAGTCAGCGATACCGAATTTTCAGCTGTCGCCAAGGCAAAGGTTGGCCCGGTCAGNGCCAAATTCAAAGGCAATGTCACCCTGTCGAATATTGACGCGCCCAACGGCTACACCATTTCCGGCGAAGGCTCCGGCGGCGCGGCAGGTTTTGCCAAAGGCTCAGCTGTCGTAAAACTGACACCGGACGGCGATGGCACACTCCTTTCCTACGAAGTGAAAGCCACCGTCGGTGGCAAGCTTGCACAGGTNGGGCAGCGCTTTATCGATTCAACAGCCAAGAAGATGGCCGACGAGTTCTTCACATCATTTGCNGCCATCACGGGCGGTGAAACCGAGCAGGTGGACGCCATTGCCCCCACTCATGTTCCCATGCTTCCCGACGAAGAGGCAGGTCTCTCCCTTTCTCCCTGGATGTGGGGCACCGTGCTGATTGCTGGCGCACTCGTGGGCATTTACCTGTTCACAATGTGACCGCCGGAGCGATCCCCCATCACAGGGAATTGCGGTCAACACCTTGACCTTGCGCTCTCCAATCCCCACACTTTAGGGAATAANCGGGGAAAGACCACGTCCCTGACCGGGTACGCTCGTCCGTGCCGTCCCCGTAATCTGACTTTGGGAGGAAACTCATGTCCGTCGTCTCCATGACGGTCAACGGCAAGCCCGTTACAGGCGAAGTCGAAGGCCGAACACTTCTGGTCGATTTTTTACGAAACAATCTGTCACTCACCGGCACCCATGTCGGCTGTGACACCAGCCAGTGTGGCGCTTGCGTTGTGCACGTGGACGGCAAAGCCGTGAAGTCTTGTACAACACTGGCCTTGCAGGCGGAAGGTGCAGCCGTCACCACTATTGAAGGGTTGGCAAAGGACGGTGACTTGCATCCCGTACAGAAAGCTTTCAAGGAAAATCATGGCCTGCAATGCGGCTTCTGCACACCCGGTATGATTATGACTGCCATCGACATGATTGAGCGCGTTCCCAATCTCAACGAGGAAAAAGTGCGAGCTGAGCTTGAAGGTAATATCTGCCGCTGTACCGGCTACCACAATATCGTGAAATCTGTTCTGGCCGCTGCGGAGGAGATGCAGCGCTAAGCCGGGTCACATCAGGGGAGGTGGATTTGAGCGAGACAGGCATCGGAAAAGCGGTTCGCCGCAAAGAAGATCAGCGCTTTATCACAGGCAAAGGTCGCTACACCGACGACATCAACCGGCCAGGGCANTGTCANGCCTATTTTCTGCGCAGCCCCCACGCCCATGCCCGCATTCGAAAGATTGACCTGACAGTGGCAAAGTCAGCCCCCGGTGTCGTCNCCATTTTTACCGGCANCGACGTGGAAAAGGATGGCCTGGGCGGGCTTATTTGCGGCTGGACCGTACATTCAAAAGACGGCAGTCCCATGAAGCAGGGTGCCCACCCTATCCTCGCCCTCGACACTGTCCGGTATGTGGGAGACCATGTGGCCATGGTCATCGCTGAAACCTATCTTCAGGCGAAATCCGCGGCTGAACTGATAGAGGTTGATTATGAGGTNCTGGAGGCCGCGCCAAATGTCGCAACAGCNCAAGCCTTCGATGCACCTCAGGTTCACAAGGAAGCCCCAANCAATACAAGTTTTGACTGGGAACTTGGTAACAAGGCAGAAACCGAAGCCGCGTTGAAAGCAGCTGATCGTNTCGTAACACTCGATCTCACCAACAACCGGTTGATTCCCAACGCGATGGAACCGCGCGCTGCCATTGGCGATTATGACAGNGGCACCGGGGAATACACGCTCTGGACCACCAGCCAAAACCCTCATGTCGCGAGACTGGTACTCTCAGCTTTTGTCGGCGTCGCGCCGGAGCACAAACTCCGCGTCATCNCCCCTGATGTCGGTGGCGGGTTCGGCTCCAAAATCTTTATCTATGCNGAAGAAACGGCNTGTACATGGGCATCAGCCAAAATCAACCGCCCCATCAAATGGGTCGCCGACAGAAGTGAAGCATTTCTCTCGGACGCGCACGGGCGTGATCACGTCAGTCATGCGGAACTCGCTCTCGCNGCGGATGGCACGTTTCTGGGNCTGCACGTNAAAACCAAGGCAAACCTCGGNGCCTACCTCTCCACTTTCTCANCTTCCGTTCCAACCTATCTTTATGGAACGCTCCTTTCGGGCCAATANGCCTTCCCGGCAGTCTATGTGGAGGTGGACGGGATCTTCACACACACCGCACCCGTTGATGCCTATCGCGGCGCGGGACGCCCGGAGGCCACTTATCTGATTGAGCGGATCGTGGAAATTGCCGCCCGCGAACTCGGTCAGGACCCTGTTGAAATCAGGCGAAAAAACTTTGTCCGAACTTTTCCGCACCAGACCCCTGTCATCATGAACTATGACATTGGTGACTATGACGCCGCGCTCAACAAGGCGCTTGCACTGATCGATTATCCGGGCTTTCCCGCGCGCAAGGCAGAAGCACTCAGCCGTGGTATGCGACGTGGCATTGGTTTTTCGACCTATATCGAAGCGTGCGGGCTCGCCCCGTCTGCTGCGGTCGGTTCGCTGGGCGCAGGCGTTGGCCTTTGGGAAAGTGCAGAGGTACAGGTTGCCCCGACCGGCAAGGTCGAAGTATTCACCGGCTCCCATTCTCATGGTCAGGGGCACGAAACAACATTTGCCCAGCTGGTCTGCGAGCGTTTGGGTGTCCCGTTTGAGGATGTGGAGATCATTCATGGAGACACAGGCCGCGTGCAGTTTGGAATGGGAACTTACGGTTCCCGGTCCGGCGCTGTCGGCATGAGCGCCATCTCCCAGGCTCTCGACAAGATTGAAGCGAAAGCAAAAAAAATCGCTGCTCATCTGATGGAAGCCGCGACCGAAGACATTCANNTAAAAGACGGTGTATTCACGATTGCCGGCACCGACAAGACGTTGCCATGGGCGGAACTTACACTCGCCGCATACACCGCTCATGGTTTTCCNCGGGGCGAAATTGAGCCAGGNCTCAAGGAAAATGCGTTCTATGACCCGCTCAATTTCACATTCCCGTCAGGTTGTCATATTTGCGAAGTCGAAATAGATCCCGAAACCGGCACCACAAAGATCGTGAACTTCGTCGCTGTCGATGATTTTGGCGTCATCATNAATCCGATGATCGTCGAAGGCCAGGTGCATGGCGGCATTGCACAAGGGATNGGCCAGGCCTTGCTGGAAGCGTGTCATTATGANGAAACCNGCCAACTGATTACCGGCTCTTTCATGGATTATTGCATGCCGCGCGCCGACGACATGCCCNACTTTAAACTGGGCTTCACCCAAACCGACTGCCCATCCAACCCTATGGGTATGAAAGGCTGCGGCGAGGCCGGTGCCATTGCCTCTCCGCCCGCTGTAATCAACGCGGTGACTGACGCTCTTGGCATTCGGGAGATTGATATGCCCGCAACCCCTGCCCGCATCTGGTCGGCCCTTGCCGCCCATTCCATTGCCGCCGACTGAGGAGATACCCCATGTATGCATTCGATTATCACCGGGCCAAATCCATTGCGGAAGCAGCGGAACAACTGACCGCCAATGACGAAAACAAAATTCTCGCGGGGGGCCAGACCCTGATCCCCACCCTCAAGCAGCGTCTCGCCATGCCAGCCANGCTGATTGACATCGGTTCAATCGCTGAGCTGCATTTCATCCGTGCGGAAGGTGANGCAATCATCATCGGCGCCGCAACACCACATGCAGAAGTTGCAGCCGCTACAGACGTCAAAAAGCACAATCCGGCGCTGGCGCATCTGGCAGGTGAAATTGGCGATCCCGCCGTTCGCCATCGTGGAACGATCGGTGGTTCACTCGCCAACAACGANCCGGCAGCTGACTATCCGGCAGCGGCACTTGCGCTCGATGCAAAAATTCAAACCAACAAGCGTCTCATCGAAGCGGACGTTTTCTTCAAAGGCATGTTCGAGACCGCCCTGGAGGAAGANGAGATCATCACAGANATTACCTTTCCCCACCCAAGCAAAGCGGCTTACGTGAAATTCCCCAACCCCGCCTCACGCTACGCCATGGTNGGCGTTTTCGTGGCAGACACGCCGGCCGGTATCCGTGTCGCGGTAACAGGCGCAGGTGCGGAAGGTGTCTTCCGGGTAAAGGAAATGGAAGACGCTCTAACAAAGAACTGGTCCCCGGATGCTATTGCCGACATCAAGGTCCCGGAAGATAANCTGCTCTCCGATCTTCACGGCGCTGCCGATTATCGTTCCCATCTCATCACTGTGATGGCAAAACGTGCTGTCGTCGCAACACTCCAGGAACCCGCTGTCGCATGACATCAGCACTTCCAACATCCATCGACGAGTGTGAAGCCCTTCTGGCAAACGGCGAGTACGTGTCGGAACGATCTCTCGCATCCGTTCTCTACCTGTCCCTCGCAATGGGAAAACCGCTTTTCCTTGAAGGAGAAGCAGGTGTCGGGAAAACGGAGATTGCCAAGGTTCTGGCCAACGTTCTGGGACGTGACCTCATTCGCCTGCAATGTTACGAAGGGCTCGACACCGCATCGGCGGTGTATGAATGGAATTATGCCGCACAAATGATCGAAATTCGCTTGGGCGAGGCTGCTGGCGGCGAAGACACCGGAGCAAACGACCGNGCAACAAACNACAGGGCAGCGCTGGCGAGATCAATTTTCGACGAGCGGTTTCTTATTCGCCGCCCCCTGCTGGAAGCGCTGACCCCTCGCCCCAACGGNCCNCCCATCCTCCTGATAGACGAACTGGACCGAACGGACGAGCCGTTCGAGGCTTACCTGCTGGAACTCCTTTCAGATTTCCAGGTGAGTATCCCTGAGCTGGGCACAATCAAAGCAGTAGAACCGCCCATCGTTATCATCACATCCAACCGGACGAGAGAGATACACGACGCATTGAAACGCCGCTGTCTCTACCATTGGGTGGACTATCCGGACGCCGATCGTGAACTCGAAATCGTCCGCCTCAAGGCCCCCGGGGCGAGCGAACAACTAACCGCGGAGCTTGTTTCCTTCATACAGAAACTGCGCGAAAAAGATCTCTACAAACAACCCGGCATTGCAGAAACAATCGACTGGGCGAACGCGTTGACCCAGCTCAACGCCGTCTCGCTCAACGAAAGCAACATCAACGACACATTGGGCACCATCCTTAAATACCAGGATGACATCGCCAAAATCCAAGGGTCGGAAGCGGCTGACATTCTGGCAGAAATCCGCTCCGCTGCTGCCGAATGAACAATCCTCCCCCCGCGTCGCCCGCTCAGGCCAANCTGGCAGACAATATTGTGCACTTCTCGCGCGTATTGCGGCAGGCCGGGCTTCGCNTCAGCACAACCGGCATGACAGACGCGCTCCACGCAGTCCAGTTTGCCGGGCTGGGTACCCGCGAAGATTTCTACTGGGCGCTTCACGCCACCCTNATCAAACGGCACGAGGATCGCGAATTATTCGATCAGGCTTTTCAGGTNTTCTGGCGGGACCCCCGGCTGCTGGANCGTATGATGGCCATNGTGCTGCCGGAAATGCAAACGCCGGAGAATGAACGGGACCAGACCAGCCGTCGTCTGGCCGAAGCGTTGATGAGATCCGTCCCTCCAGCGCAAAACGTGCCGGATCCCGACATCGACATTGACGCTCGGGAAACACTGTCGGCCGCCGAAATTCTGCGAACGAAAGACTTTGAACAAATGTCCTTGTCNGAACTCGCAGAGGCGAAAAAAGAACTTCAGAAACTGAANTTCGATCACGACCGTCTTAGGACCAGACGCTCAAGACCAGACAGCAGTGGNACGCGTGTCGACATGCGCGCGACATTACGCTCTGCACTGCGCCAGGGCGAAATGATCAACCTCAAACGGAAAGCCCCGCGTTTTCGTACGCCGCCTCTCGTCGTTCTGTGTGACATTTCAGGATCCATGAGTGTCTATGCGCGCATNTTCCTGCACTTTGTGCATGCACTCANCCNGCACAGAAGCCANGTACACACATTTCTGTTCGGCACCCGCCTGACTCATGTCACAAGACAGTTACGACACAAGGACATCGACCAAGCGCTGAATGCCGTCTCANCCAGCGTGGCAGACTGGGACGGGGGNACACGGATTGGTGACACTCTGCATCAGTTTAACAAGCATTGGGCACGCCGTGTATTGGGGCAAAGTGCGACGGTCCTGCTGATCACCGATGGTCTGGACCGGGATGCCGGACAGGGGCTCGCGCATGAAATGGACCGCTTGCACAAGTCGTCACGACATCTTATCTGGTTAAANCCATTGCTGCGTTATGATGCATTCGAACCGCGGGCCAGTGGCATCAAAGTGATGATGCCGCACGTGGATGCGTTTCGCCCTGTCCACAATCTGAACGCGCTCCACCATCTCGTCGCTGCNCTGAATGGCGACAAAAACCAGAGAGAGGCTGCCTGATATGATGNACGACGATGTTNTGGCGCAGGCTTTGCGCTGGTCGAAGGACGGGCAGCACGTCGCGATCGCGACCGTTGTTGAAACCTGGGGTTCCGCACCTCGCCCCGTCGGCAGTCAACTGGCCATCACCGACGAAGGCCGCTTTGTTGGTTCCGTGTCCGGCGGATGTATCGAAGGTGATGTGGTGACGCGCGCTCAGGAGATTGTCAAAACCGGGAAAGCTGAACTGCTGGANTACGGCGTTGCCGACGCCAAAGCATGGGAGGTTGGNCTGGCCTGTGGCGGTCGTATCAAGATTTATGTCGAACCACTGCAGGAAAACTGAGTGATGAAGCAATCTCTTCTCTCAGACCTTCAGACATATCGGGCACAAAAACGCATCTGCGTTCTCGCAACAGATCTTGCGACCGGCGAGCAAATGCTGATGCTCGATCCGAAATCAGAAAAGACCGAGCTGGAACGCGCCAGCATGGCCGCGGTGAAAGCAGATAAAAGCCAAACGGTCACGACGGAAGATGGGAGGTCATGGTTCCTCAATGTCTTCAATCCGCCGCTCCGGCTAGCTATCGTCGGTGCGGTTCACATCGCCCAGCCCTTAAGCCGGTTTGCCCAGGAGACAGGCTTCGACGTGACGGTCATTGACCCTCGAGAAGCCTTCGCAGACCCGGTGCGGTTTGCAGGTGCAACGATCAATCATGCNTGGCCGGATGAAGCCTTGCAAAGCCTCGCACCCGACACACGTACCGCGATTGTCACATTAACCCATGATCCAAAACTTGATGACCCTGGCTTGCATGTGGCTCTCCGTTCTCCGGCTTTTTACATCGGTGCCCTCGGGAGTAAAAAGACGCAAGCTGCCCGCGTGGAACGCCTGACGGCTGCCGGCTTCAGCACCAACCAGATTGCACGCATCCACGGTCCCGTCGGCCTGAACATCGGNGGNAAGAGCCCNGCCGAAATCGCAATCTCTGTTCTTGCCGAAATCATCCAGACCCTGAGGCAGTAGAGGCATGATCTTCGCCGCATTTCCCATCCATGAAACACGAGGNGCGATCCTTGCTCATTCTGTGACAGCAGGCTCAACNGTCTTTAAAAAGGGACACCATCTCACATCAGAAGATATCCGGACACTGGACGTAGCGGGTATCAGAACAGTTTATGCTGCGAAGCTTGAAGCCGATGATGTTCACGAAGATGAAGCTGCAGAAAAGCTTGCCCGCGCGCTGGCCGGCGCTCACACCGTCAGTGCGAAACCGTTTACCGGNCGCTGCAATATATATGCGGCGGCAAATGGCCTCGCNCGCATAAATGTCGAGCAAATCAACGCCATCAATGCCATCGACGAAGGCATAACAATCGCAACCCTNCCCCCTTATGAACCCGCGGACGACAAGCAGATGTTGGCGACGGTAAAGATCATTCCCTTTGCCGTAAAACGGGNAAAGCTGGAGCAGGCACTGGCCCTCGCCATCAATCCGGGCATCGAACTCTCACCCTACAAAGTCAGACATGCTGATCTCATCCTGACCACCTTGCCAGGCACAAAGCCTTCCCTCCTCAAAAAGGCGGAACGCGTGATCGCCGCCCGCATNGCANATTTTGGCATCAAACTGTCAGACGTGCAGACGTGCGAACACAGCGAACACGCTGTTGCGCATGCTCTTCAACAAACCACCAAGGAGAGTGAACTTACATTCATTCTGGGAGCATCCGCGATTGTGGATCGGGCGGATATTGTTCCGTCCGCCATCGCGCTGACGGGCGGCACNCTTCACCATTTCGGCATGCCCGTCGACCCGGGCAACCTGCTGCTGACGGCTGANTTCAATAACAGGCCTGTTCTCGGCCTGCCCGGTTGCGCCCGCTCGCCCAAATTAAACGGTGCAGACTGGGTGATTGCACGTCTGGCCACGGGNGCCCCCGTCCGNCCTCAGGATATCNAGAACATGGGTGTCGGTGGCTTGCTGAAAGAAATTCCCTCCCGCCCACAACCACGAAACAAGAAGCCGCCGACAGATAAAGCCATGACAAAAAAGGATCGACGGATTGCNGCACTTATTCTTGCAGCCGGGCGCTCAACCCGCATGGGTGATGCCAATAAGCTGACGCAGGAAGTCGGCCTGAAGCCCATGATCTCCCACGTNACAGATGCCACCCTGTCTGCCCATGTTGACGAAATCATCCTCATCACCGGGCATCAACAGGATCAGATAATCCACGCCCTCGGCGGCAGACCCCTGACCCATGTTCACAANCCTGATTATGCGNATGGACTGAGTACAAGCATCCAGACCGGGATCAGAGAGGCACTTGCATGCACACCACCGGTTGATGCTGCTCTCATCCTTCTGGGCGATATGCCTTTTATAACCGCTGACATGATCAACCGGCTCGTTGATGCCTATTCACCGACAGATGACNGGATGATTGTGGTCCCGAAGGTAAANGGCAAGCGTGGCAACCCCGTATTGTGGGACGCAAGCTTCTTCTCCGAACTTCAGGCACTAACGGGTGACGTGGGAGCAAAGCACCTGATTGNCGAACACGAAAACCTTGTCGCGGAAGTCGAGTTTGACAATGACGCACCGCTCACCGATATCGANACACAAGCTGCCCTGGCTGCATTGAAGCCAGATCGATAGTGCATCTATTGCCCCGNCAANATCTTTCAAAGACGGCCGAGGAAGATGGCACTTCGGGGAGACAGGCTCATNNCGCCCTTCTCGACCGTTAAACGCCCAAGCTCAAANAGCCTTGTATGCCATCCTTCTCCATCAATCTTCTTCACGATCTCTGCTGACAAGAAGACAGCTTCCGCCGAATGATTGAAGAGACAGAGAACACGGTCCTCCTGNGTCAAACGCTCAAAGACAAGCGCTCCGTCAGTACACAAGAACCTGATCTCACCAATGGTCAGCGCCGGGTGTCTTTTGCGAAAAGCGATCACCGCTCGTGANAAAGCCAACACCGATGATGCTTCGNACAATTGCAGGTCAACAGCACGCTTTTGGTGATAGGACGGGATCGGNAGCCACGGCGTTCCNNCTGTAAAACCTGCTTCCTTATCATCCGCGGACCATGGCATGGGTGTTCTGCATCCATCACGCCCTTTTCCGAACGGGAAATAGAGATCACCAACCGGATCACAAATCTCGTTCCGCTCAAGATCCACATCCGGGAGACCCAGTTCNTCCCCCTGATACATAAGCGCGGTTCCTTTAAGGCCCAAAAGAAGCGCAATGCCGAACTTTGCCAGATCATCATCACCTTGCCCGCCACCCCACCGGGTTACGGGGCGNGTGATATCATGGTTGGAGAACGTGACACATGGCCAAGGCCCGGCGTCACCCCCGATCACATCACGGTAGTAATTATCGAAAAGCGCGGGCGCCAACGTGCGATCTTCCAGAAAATCAAACGTATAGGCAGAATGAAGCCTGTCCGGCTCTCCGGCGTANGTCCCGATCATTTTCGGCGTCTCAGCAAACTCTCCGAATGCCATCCGGTCCGGATATTCATCCATCACTGCACGCACCCGCTCCATCGCCCAACGGTTTTCTGCCAGTCCACTATCATGTACATGATGTTGCAGCCGTGGGGCGTGGGCCCAGTCAAGCCACGTCCGTTCCGCTAGCGGCACGGGTGGATTNTCTCTCAATGCAGCGTCATGCACATAGGCATGAGCCACATCCAGGCGAAACCCGTCCACGCCACGGTCAAGCCAGAACCGCAGAACATCCATCAAAGCATCCACAACGCGGGGNTCATGAAAGTTGAGNTTTGGCTGCTGCTTCAAAAACTTGTGATGATAATACTGGCGGCGCAGCGGATGCCAGGACCAGGCAGGCCCGCCAAAAGCACTCATCCAGTTGTTGGGCGGCGTGCCATCTTCGCGCGGGTCAGCCCATACATACCAGTTAGCCTTGTCATTATCCCGAGACAACAGACTTTCCTGAAACCAGGCATGTTGATCTGAACTGTGAGCAAGAACCTGATCCAGAATAAGTTTCAANCCACGNGCATGCGCCTCAGCCAACAGCTGGTCAAAAACATCGAGANCGCCCATTTCCGGTGCCACGTCGCAATAATCTGAAACGTCATATCCAAAATCCCTGTTCGGACTGGGAAAAATAGGTGACAGCCAGATCGCGTCAACGCCAAGGTCAGCAATATAGTCAAGCTTGCGACGGATACCGTTCAGATCACCAATCCCGTTCCCCGAAGTGTCGAGATAACTACGTGGATAAATCTGGTAGACAACCGCTCCTTTCCACCATGGGTTCTTATTCTTCTCAAGCATGTTTAGCCTCCCTTTGCGCACTAAAGCATGCAAAAATCAGCAAACAAAAACAATCACAGAAGCCGGGAGCACCCACATGTCTGAGCTGACCAACCAGATTATCCTCATCACCGACATTCAGCATTTTGTCGGTGCTCCTTCTGCCAAAGCCTTGCTCGCCGCTGGCGCCACCGTCTANGGAACGGACCCNGCCTTCGCAGACAAAGCNGTACGCGACGAGATGGAAAAAGCGATACCAGGTCTTCGCACGCTGGCGGGAAGTGATCCCGTCTCCGCTGCAACAACACTCCTCCAGCAGGAAGGGCGGATTGACACACTCATCAACAATGATGCATGCCCCGCCCTCCGGGCCCCGCTGGCAGAGGCAAAAGACGAGGATCTAAGCGCGACTTTCGAGGCACTGGTTTTTAAACCTTTTCGCGTCAGCCGCGCTGTTGCCCCTTCCATGAAACAGGCTGGCCAGGGCAAAATCCTTTTCCTCACCTCCGCCGCCCCGCTGAACGGCCTTGCGCACTACGCCATCTATGCAAGCGCACGTGGCGCAACCAACGCTCTCATGTTGTCTTTGTCCCGCGAGCTTGCGCCTGCAAATATTCAGGTAAACGCCGTTGCACCCAACTATGTTGAAAACCCGGATTACTTTCCGCCTGAACTGCTGGCCAATGAAGAGGCGAGAAAAAAGATCCTGAAAAACATTCCTCTGGGTCGCCTGGGAAAACCGGAGGAAGCGGCGGCTCTGATTGCATTCCTCGCAGGGCCTCTCTCTGGCTTTATCACCGGACAGGTTATCCCGTTTGCCGGCGGTTGGGCCAATGCCCGCTAAAGAGTACGCTAGTTGAGCTGAACTATTGGCGCGAGTGTCTCACCAATTTCAGCATGAAGAACAAGATCGGCAATCGCATCCAGCTCTGTTTCTTCACGATTGAGAATGACAAGGGTTGCACCATTTTTCTTTGCCATAATGGGAAAACCCGCCGCCGGGTAAACCTGCAAGGATGATCCGATAGCAATGAACAGATCACAGGCAAGCGTCGCACTGCCGGCACGCTCCATTTCCTTCTCAGGCATCGCCTGGCCAAACGAGATGGTTGCAGACTTGATGATCCCCGCACAGAATGTGCAATCCTGTGCGTGCCCATGTGCCTCGTAGTGTGAGCGGACTTCGGTTAGCTCGTACCGCGCACCGCAATTCAGACAGGCCGCATATGTACTGTTGCCGTGCAGCTCGACAATCTTCTCCACAGGAACGCCACTGTCCTGATGCAGATTGTCAACATTCTGGGTAATCACATGGGACACTTTCCCCATATCCACGAGCTTCGCAATGGCCATGTGCCCCTTGTTTGGAATAGCCGCTTCAAACTTGCCATCCATAGCAAACTTCCGCCGCCAGGCTTCATCCCGCATTTCCTGCGATGCGACAAATTCCCGAAAATCGATCGGGGCCATTTTCGTCCAGAGCCCGCCGGGGCTTCTGAAATCAGGAATACCGGATTCCGTGCTGATCCCGGCGCCGGTAAACACAACAACCCGGTTTGCCTGCTCAACAAGCATTTTCAGTTCCTGGCTCATCCGGCCCCCTTTCTTTTGACCTGACCCTCTATCCAATAAATGATAGGGCAAACAGCACCACCAATGAAGGACAGTATCTCATGCGTTATCTCCATACGATGGTTCGTGTTTCCGACCTCGATGCCTCACTCGAATTCTACTGCACACATCTGGGCCTCAAAAACATGGGCCGCTTTGATATCGAGGAAGGTCGTTTTTCCCTCGTTTTCCTCGCCCCTGAAGGGCAGGAAGACGCACAGATCGAACTCACATACAATTGGGATCCGGAAGAACTCGACGAAGGCCGGAACTTTGGTCATCTGGCCTACCAGGTCGATGACATTTACGAGACCTGCGCCAGATTGCAAAAAGCCGGTATCACTATAAATCGCCCCCCACGCGACGGTCGCATGGCTTTTATCCGCTCCCCGGACAATGTATCCGTTGAACTGCTCCAGGCGGGAAAACCCCTTGCACCACAGGAACCATGGGTGTCGATGGAAAATATCGGACACTGGTGATCAACCTGAACAGACCGTTCATCCGGCATTCAAATGCGTGATCCCAAACTCTCATCATTGGTCGCGGACAGGCAGGAACCCCCGCGAGAAAGGAAATGAGAGATGAAGATCACGCAGCTTCTACTAAGCGCGTGCCTCGCCTTTACGGGCTTTGCAGGCGCAACAACATTTGCTTCATCCACTGCCCATGCTCGCGATGGTGCTCACACCCATTATGGGAATGGTGGTCATCAGGCCCGTCGCCATCATCGTCAGACCCATCGGCAGCAGCATCGCAGAAGCCACCGTCGCGACAATGGCGGTGCGTTCGTGGCGGGAACGGCGCTCGGCCTGGTTCTCGGATGGTCGGGCGGTTATGGCTACCCGCGCGCCCATCACAATCGCTACACGCAATACCATCGGCCTTACTATGCCCCGCGGCACCGCAACCACCCTGCCTTCTACGGCCACACCCGGCGTCACTACAGCTATTCCGACGGCTACCACGACGGCAATGTAGGTTATCGCTCCTATGGGACACGCGGCTGTCACCCTGTGTACAAGCACGGACGCTGGAACGGGCGCCCCGCCAAAGTGGGCGGCACCATGTGCTACAACCGAAACGGGAATGCCTATGTTGTGAACGGCAGCAGGTATCTCATTCACTATGAATGAGAACCAGCGCGTGACAGCGGTTCCTGATTGAACTCCATTTCGTGGCGGGCTAGGCTTTTTGAATGAAAGATCTGGTCCGCTCCGTTTTGTTTTTACTGGTGTGCATGACACCTCTTGCCAGCCTGGCCGAAGGGTTAGAAGACCCGCGCCAGTCCCCACACATTGGTGTGCGCGAACGCGCAAACTATGTGGACCCCCAGGCCTATTATTGGGAAGGGTTTGAACTCAAAAATGAAGGTGATTGTACAGCCGCGGTAGAACGCCTGCGCCCCCTTGCCATGAACGGACGAGGATATGAGGCCGCGCAACATGCCCTCGGCCTGTGTCTGATGTCTCTGGGCGGTCTGCCGGCAGAAAAAGGCGCCTCCTTCAACGGCAGCAACCTGACCGGGTCTGAAAACTTTATTCGCGGGCGAACCTGGGTCTTGAGAGCCGCCAATGCAGGTGATTTTCAGGCCCAAAGAACGCTGCTTGCACTCTATGCCGTGAATCTCGGTCCGGACGACAATCCTGTGGAACTGGGAAAATGGCTTCAACTCTACGCCGTCAATCCAATCCGGCTGACACTCGGTGTCTTGGAAGAAAATGACGGGTTGCGGCAGTTCCTGAAAGAATCAATTTCAAAAAGAGACCTTCTCATCGGACGCGAACAAGCCCGCAACTGGACACCAACTTTCTGGGCGCCACCCGGCGTTGTGCAATAATGAGGAACCATCTGCGCAACAGCCAAGCCCGCTTCGGCCTCGTTGCCATCTCTTTTCATTGGTTCACTGCGCTGTTGTTTCTGGGAAATATCGGACTGGGTCTCTACATGACCTNACTCCCGTTGGGTGATCCCAACCTCTTCCCATTGTTCCAGTTTCATAAATCCATCGGNATTCTGGTCTTCGCCCTTGTCCTCTTGCGTCTGCTCTGGCGCTTGATCGACAAAGCACCAGCCTTGCCNCAAAACATGCCTGCGTGGGAGAAACAAGCCGCTCGTGCTGCCCATATCGGGCTCTACGCAATACTGGTTGCCATGCCGCTNAGCGGNTGGGTGATTGTCTCGGCATCGCCTTACAATATTCCAACCCTGTTCTTTGGCGGGCTCCAGTTGCCCCATCTGGACATCATCGCCACAAGCCCTGAGAAAGACCTCTGGCTGGGGCGCGGAGAATTAACACACTGGCTTATTGCATGGGCATCCCTGGCCGGGGTCTTCCTGCATGNGGCAGCTGCGCTTAGGCACCACTTCCTGCTAAAGGATGACGTGCTACGCCGCATGTTGCCTACAAAGAACGGTACAGAAAAGGATCATACATGTTGAAGGTTCTTCAATCTGCATCGGCGCTATGGGTCGCCGCTCTATTGAGCATCACGCCGGCCCTNGCCGACAATTGGACCCTCATTCCTGACGAAAGCACGCTGACCTTCTCGGGAACGCAGGGCGGNACACAGTTCGATGGACGTTTCGAACGTTTTACAGCCAGCATTGCGCTAACCCCGGCCAATCTGGAACAAAGCGACATCGAAATCACCATCGATATGGCAAGTGCCGTTACCGGCAGCGCTGACCGCGACACCACGCTGCCCGGTAGCGACTGGTTCGACGTAAGCGCCCATCCGACNGCTTTGTTCAAAAGCACAGATATTGTCGCTGCCGAAAACGGTTACGTGGCGCACGGTACGCTTACCATGAAGGGGACAAGCCACAATGTCAGCCTTCCCTTCACGCTATCGATCAACGGTGACATCGCCCATGCGGAAGGTGGGCTCACCATTGACCGTACCAGTTTCGCAGTCGGCACTGGCGCACTCAGTGCCATGGCCGGCAATGATGTCAACATTCAATTCGACATCAAAGCCACACGCTAGGCCNTCACCCTCTCCCCTTATCCGGGCAGTTTGTCAAAAGCTGGCATACCTTCGGGAATGTGATGGAACTTCTGTGCATCGCATGTGTAGATAGCCACCATAGGNGCCTCAAACTGTTCGGGCTTGTCCATGCTCCCTACCTTCAACAGCACCATGCCAGGAGCACCAGGGGCACGTGTCAGAAGNCTTGTGCCACAGGTCGGGCAGAACTCGCGCGTAACCGCCCCGTCAATGTCAGNGCGCTTGAACTGTTTCGGTTCGCCNTTTGTGTAATGAAAACTTGCCTCCGGCATGCCCATTGTCACGTTGGGTGATCCACCGGCAATGTACTGACATTCGCGACAATGACATTGCGCCTTGAAGAGAGGATCTCCCTCAACTTCATACCGCACGCCTCCACAATAGCACCCGCCTTCAACCTTCATAATCATCTCCCTTGTTTGCAAGGGGCATCGTCGCAGATCAGCCCGCTCAAGCCAACCCGAACCGGCGTCGAAAGAAGTTAAACAGCCATGCGTTCCTGCGCGCGGATNCGGGCCCGGTACGTTCTTCTGGCAAGAGGAGAGAGAATAAGGTTGGCACGCCCTAGGGGAGTCGAACCCCTCTTTCCAGGTTGAAAACCTGGCGTCCTAACCGATAGACGAAGGGCGCGCGGTGCGGACTTAATACTCAGAGACCCCGCCGATTGCAAGGCCCTCTCTACAAAAATATGACGAAAAGGCCGCAAATTTCTGATTAAAGCCGAACAGCGTCATCAATCTGCAGTTGAACGTCGCGTCGCCCCTGCCAGTCATCCGCCTTCAGCCGCCCGGCAACATGAAAAAGAGCGGATCCCGCATCCANAAGCGCCATCCCCANCGGAGANTCGGCCTGCCGGAAGGCNATAGCCTTCAACCGCCCCCCGTCGTCACCCGCCAAAATGCATCGGACATGATTCTGTCCAACCCGGTCCGCGCGGACAATGCGCACACGNGGGACTGCAAATCGGGGTTCCGCATTGCCTGCGCCGTAAGGTCCGGCCTGCTCCAGCATCTCAAACGNCTCACGCGATGCCGCCTTGAGGACCATCGCCCCATCCAGTTTCAACTCACGTGCCTCGCTTGCGGTCATCACATCGCCTGCGACACGGTCGGAGAGGAAGCGCGANAGTTTATCAAGCTTCTGTGCATCAACTGTCAGCCCGGCCGCCATGGAGTGACCGCCCCCNTTAACCAACAAACCCGCTTCCAGCGCAGCCGTCACTGCCCGCCCCAGATCAACCCCGGGAATGGAGCGCCCTGAGCCCTTACCTTCCCCCTTCTGATCAATTGCGATCACAAAGGTCGGGCGGTCATACTTGTCCTTGATACGACTGGCGACAATGCCGATAACCCCCGGATGCCATCCCTTGTGAGCAACAATCAGCATCGGCGGTGGCTGGTTTAGTCGGGCGTCGGCAAGCATCTGCTCCACCTGGGCCATGGCTTCTTCTTGCACCATCGCCTCAATNGCCTGGCGNTCCTTNTTATACGTATCAAGCGCTGNGGCAATCTCNTCCGCCTCCAAGGGGTCATGCGTGGTTAACAGGCGCGCACCCAGATCAGCCCGTCCGACGCGCCCTCCCGCATTCACCCGCGGCCCGAGAAGAAACCCCGCATGATAAGTACCAGGCATCCCCTCCAGCCGGGAGACATCTCCCAACGCCGCCAGACCGACATTCTTTCGCGCGCCCATAATCCTGAGCCCCTGCCGGACAAAAGCACGGTTCAAACCTGTCAGGGGAACAACGTCACAAACAGTACCCAGCGCCGCAAGATCGAGCAGGTCGAGAAGTTTGGGTTCCTCGCGCTCGCTCGTAAACCAGCCAGCCGCCCTCAAGGTCCGGTTCAGCGCAACCAGCAACAAAAACACTACTCCGACCGCAGCCAATTGACCGAGCCCACTCGTATCATCCAGCCGGTTGGGGTTTACAATCGCATGAGCAGGCGGCAATGCGGGCTCTGCCTGATGGTGATCGACNACCACAACATCAAGTCCCTTTTCTCGCGCAATCCCAAGCGGCTTATGCGCCATCGTGCCGCAATCAACGGTAATGATAAGAGAAACGCCAAGTTCCTTGAGCTTCATGAAAGCAGGTGCGTTAGGGCCATACCCTTCCTTGATCCGGTCGGGGATATAGACACGCAAATGCGCGCCCGCCATTTCAAAATATCTTTTAAGAAGTGCGGATGACGTGGCTCCGTCCACATCATAGTCGCCAAAGACAGCAACCTGCTCACCCGTCTGAATGGCTTTCGCGATCCGCAAGGCCGCCTTGTCCATATCCGTCACGGAAGACGGGTCGGGCAAATAATGCTTGAGTGTCGGGTCGAGATGCTGCTCACACTGGTCGGGTTGCACACCCCGACCAGCAAGCACACGGGACAGAAGTTCTGGTACACCTGTTGACTGGGAGAACTGAAGAGCCTTGCGATCATCAGCGAGCCGGGGCATCCAGCGTCGTCCGGTCAAAGACCGGCCAACGCCCAGAAAGCCGCTATCCGACTCGTATTCCAATCAGTCTCCCATCCCGCTCAAATCAGTTCCGTGCGAACTTGGAATCCGCTCTNTGGAATGCACGAATGCGCCGCACCGTGCCCGTNTTTGAACGCATGACAATCGTATGTGTGGAAACACCCTCAGCCGTGACTTTGATACCGTCCAGCATGGAGCCATCCGTNACGCCTGTTGCAGCAAAAATGACATCACCGCTCGCCATCTCAATCATCGAGTATTTTGCATCAAAGTCCTTGATGCCCATACGCGCCGCACGTGACTTCTGTTCTTCATTGTTGGTCACCAGACGCCCTTGCATCTGCCCACCGATACAGCGAAGCGCCGCTGCTGCGAGGACACCCTCGGGCGCGCCGCCGACCCCCATATAAATATCAATACCCGTCGATGCATCCGTTGTGGCTATCACACCGGCAATGTCACCATCTGAAATCAGCGCAACACGGGCACCAACATCGCGAATGGCAGCGATGATATTCGCGTGCCGGGGGCGATCAAGCACACAGGCTGTAATCTCGCTCACATCCACGCCTTTGGCTTTGGCAAGCGCTCGAATATTGTCTTCCGGCGAAGCATCCAGATCGACAAGACCTTCGGGATACCCGCCACCGATCGCGATCTTGTCCATGTAAACATCAGGTGCGTGAAGAAGTGTCCCCCCTTCGGCCATCGCAACAACNGCCAGTGCGTTCTGCATGTTTTTGGCAGTGAGCGTCGTCCCTTCCAGCGGATCAAGNGCGATATCGACCTTGGGTCCGTTNCCGGTGCCGACTTCTTCACCGATGTAAAGCATCGGCGCTTCATCACGCTCNCCTTCGCCGATGANGATCGTGCCCTGAATGTCCAACGCATTCAGCTCCTGGCGCATCGCATCCACAGCCGCCTGATCAGCCATTTTCTCGTCGCCGCGACCAGACAGACGTGAGGCAGCAACCGCCGCCCGCTCCGTCACCCGAGCGAGTTCCAATGCCAATGTGCGGCTGAGTCCACCTGTTTTTCCGGCAGCTTTCGACGTCATAATGATCCCCAATCCTCGTGCTTGATCCCAAGTGTCCATCGCTTGATAGCGCGGTTTTAGCTCTGTTCGATGCGGATCACAACGGGCGTGCTCACGACATCTTCATGCTCAGACAGAAGCNCCAGTGCTTTTTGCATCGTCGCNTCTTTTGTTTCGTGCGTCATCATAACAACCGGCATCCANTGACCGTCCCGCCCGCGATCCGGNCGCTGAACAATCCGTTCAATGGAAACTTCTGCTTCTGCAAGCGCACGCGTAATCTCTGCCATACTGCCAGCCCGGTCCGCCGCTTTTACCCGTAGATAATAGCTGCCTTCATAACCCGACATATCAGCCGGTCTGGACGATTTCAGCGCAGAATATGGCACGCCAAACGGCGCGTAACGGATACCCCGGGCAATATCGACAAGATCAGCAACAACCGCGGAGGCTGTTGGCCCCTCTCCCGCGCCAGGTCCTTCAAGGACCACCTGCCCGACATAAGACCCATTAACGGCAACCGCATTCGTCACACCGGAAACAGCCGCCAGGGGAGAAGAAAGAGGTACCAGTGTCGGATGAACCCGCTGCTCCACTTCACCCGCATCATTCAAACAGGTTGTCCCCAACAATTTGATCCGATAGCCGAATTCCGCCGCAAACCGAATATCATCTGCGCTGATCCGCTCAATGCCTTCAACAAAAACGGAGTCAAAATCAACTTTGTTGCCATAGGCAAGACTGGCGAGAATNGCAAGTTTGTGCGCGGCGTCTGTTCCGCCCACATCGAAACTCGGGTCAGCTTCCGCATAGCCNAGTTTNTGCGCATCAGCCAGTACATCCGTAAAGCTCGCGCCCGTCGCTTCCATCTCGGTCAGAATATAATTGCACGTCCCGTTCAGAATACCGGTNACACTCGCAATGCGGTTGGCAACAAGACCTTCNCGCATCGCCTTGATCACAGGGATACCACCGGCAACCGCCGCTTCAAAGTTCAACGCGGCACCGGTTGTTTCAGCCAGCGCGGCAAGCTCCNCACCATAGTGAGCCAATAGAGCCTTGTTTGCGGTTACCACCGATCGCCCGGCGGTAAGCGCTGCCTCAACGGCTGCCTTTGCCGGACCATCAGAACCGCCAATGGTCTCAACAAGCACATCAATCTCGGCATCCCGCGCCATCGCGACCGGATCGTCAAACCATTCCACNCCCGACAGATCGAAACCACGTTCTTTCGTCCGGTCCCGCGCACATGCCGCCGTCACAACAATCGACCGTCCCGCCAGGGCGCTCAGCCGNGCACGCTCAAGCTCCAGCTGCTTCCCGNCACCGCCACCGACGGTGCCAAGGCCCGCCAAACCAATTCGCAGAGGTGTCGACATGCCTTACGCCTTCTTACCCGGATATTGAACAATCGTGCCGCCATTGGGATCGAAATTCGCAAGAACCCGATCCGCGTCTGACAGGAATTTTTTCACATTACGCACAGCCTGTCGGGTCCGTTGCTCATTTTCAACAAACCCGATCCGCACATGGTCGTCTCCGTATTCACCAAAACCAATGCCAGCGGCAACCGCCACATCCGCATGCTCCAGCAGCAATGTAGAGAAAGCGAGCGAGCCAAGATGCGCAAACTTTTCAGGGATCGGGGCCCATGCAAACATGCCCGCNGCNGGCTTGGGAATATCCCACCCGGCACGCCCCATTGAATCAATAAGAATGTCGCGACGGGTCTGGTAGATCCCCCGAATTTCTTCGATACAGTCCGTNGGNCCGTTAAGCGCAGCCGCGGCGGCAACCTGGATAGGTGTAAAGGCACCGTAATCGAGATAGGACTTCACGCGGCCAAGAGCAGAGATCAGCCGCTCGTTCCCGACAGCGAAACCGACACGCCATCCCGGCATGGCAAATGTTTTCGACAGTGAAGTGAACTCCACCGAAATATCCTTCGCACCAGGCACTTCCAACAAGGAAGGTGGCGGCGGATTATCGTCNAAATAGATCTCGGCATAGGCAAGGTCAGAGATCAGAATAAGGTCATGCTGCTTCGCAATTTTCACGACTTCTTTGTAGAAATCGAGGTCCGCAACAAACCCGGTCGGATTTGACGGATAATTCAGNACCAGCGCTGATGGCGCAGGCACCGAGTGCTTCAAAGCCCGCTCAAGGGCCCGCAGATATTCTTCGCCAGGAGGAACAGCACCCGGCAGGTGCCGAACAACACCACCTGAAATGATGAAGCCAAATGCATGTATCGGATAGGACGGGTTAGGAACCAGAATCACGTCACCCGGTGCAGAAATGGCCTGCGCGAGGTTTGCCAGCCCCTCTTTTGAACCCAGCGTGGCGATAATTTCCGTATCAGGGTTCAACTTGACCCCGAANCGGCGCTCGTAATATCCGGCCTGCGCCTTGCGNAACCCCGGAATACCTCTTGAAGCCGAATAACGGTGCGTCCGGGGGTCGCTCACCGTTTCNACCAGCTTGTCGACAATATGCTTGGGCGTCGGCATGTCCGGGTTACCCATACCGAAGTCAATAATATCACGGCCTTCCGCTCGCGCCTTGGCTTTCAGGCGGTTGACCACCTCCAGCACATAGGGAGGCAAACGTTTAATGCGGTGAAATTCCTCGGTCATCTGGTGAAAACTCCGGCGGCAAGGCCTGGGAACGAAATAAGGGACAAAGGCCGGGAAAAGCCCCGGCGGGCGCCCTTATACCCTCAAATTTTCGCNTTATCCATTGGATTTACAAAGGATTTTGGCAACAACCTGAGGCAGGCTGGCGATTGAACAGGTAAGTCTGCTTAGTTTGCCCACGGGAAAACGGCCAAAAAGCGGCCATTCCCNGGGAANAAGTAAGCCAAATGCGTTATTCGATGAATATTTCCGCTCGCCGGTTCCCCGNCTCACCATTNGGCGCTGTTTCGTAGAAAGCAGGCTCGCTGGCCCCTTTCGCTTCCACAATCACCTGCGTCGCGGCAACNCCCTGGCGAATAAGCTCATTTGCAACAGCAGTCGCCCGGTCCATCGAAACACCAAAATTAGCCAGGCGGGCACGCGCATCCTCATTTGAAGCAATGCCCGAAGCATGCCCGACAACACGCACAACACGCCCGGTATTCAGCGCAACATCAGCGGCTTCCGCAATCAGATGACGGTCTGTCACATTCAGGCTTGTGGACCCATTGCCGAAATTNACAACATAAGGGGGAATGTTTCCAGGTCCNCCCTGNGCATCTCCACTCTGGGTTGCACGNGAATATCCNCGCAACGCAAGGCGCTNCCCACCATCGCGNGCAATATCACCGCGCGATGCAACCGGGCGCTCCGTTGGTAAGTGCNAAGCAGCTCCCGGACCAGGTGTCTGCCCTTGCGTCCCGGCGGGAAGCCCGCGAAGCGCATCAAGATTNACTTCTACAGGATCCACTGGATCAGCAGAACCGGCAGCGGGCNCTTGCTTTCCATAACGAGAGCTAACNACAGTCCCGGCTGCCTCCAATGCCTCATTGGCNATCGCNGGNGCCCGNGAAGGCTCAAAACTGTCTCGCGAATGGCTTGTTGGTGTAACAGCCGTTCGGGCCGATGGCGTGGCTGCGAGTGCGGGTGTCTCGGCAGGTGCAACCGCACGGGCCTGATTCACGGCAGAAACCCGGTCATCGACCCCGCTGGACGCTCTACTTTGCACTGCCTGTGNCCCCGCACGTCCCGGAACAGCGGGAACAGCTGCCCTTCTGCTCGTGCTGGCTGTGGCATTTGGTGTCGCACTCGGTACCTGAGCCGTGCCTGATGCCTGCGCCGTGCTGGGGTCAGAGGCTGGACGTGAGGCCGGCGCCTGAGGGGCCNCAGTTGCGGAGAGGAAAGCTGGGTCATCAGCACTCGGGGCTGGCAGTGGCGCCGCGCTTACATTCGCCGTCTCCGCAGCCCGCGCCGCCGGGACTTCTGCTGACTGAGATCCGGCCTCCGCGCCGGGCAAAGGCCGTGCATTGCGCTGTGCTGGCGGGATCACCCCGGCCTGATTTGTAGAAGCTGCCCCCGCTGGNGCAGCGGAGGTCGGTGATGCTACCGTTGGTGTCGTAACCGGTGCGGGTTTGGATGTCACAGGAGCCGGCGCAGGAGGCTCGGTACCACCACGCAGCACCTCATCCGTATAGCGCGCCCGCGCCCTGTCATTGGCCAGACCCTCCGCAATTGCCGTGCGCTCAGCCGCTGTAGAATAAGGCCGTGCTTCATTCGGCACGTCTGCGAGTTCAGGAAATTCCTTCTCGGTCCGCGGATCTGCCGTCGCAGCTTCCGCACCTTCATCACCATAAATAAGAGCAGGCTTTGCCCAGTCAGGCGCCGAAGAGCAGGCCGCAAGCCCCGCCATCAAAACCGCAACACCCGTTCCTCGCGCCAACCGCGCAAACGTACCGGCATCATATGAACCTGCGGTCTGACACGATGATGTCACTGAACGCCCCCAAAAGTGACTTTGCATCACTCGCTCCTCAACTGAGGCCCCGTCGCATCATCTGCACAAAATCGTACAGACAAATCAACGCGGGCCGACTGCTAGCCTGATGGCACCCTATATTATAAACCATGTTTCTGAAACCAGACCCTAGGCCAAGTTTTTAAAGTTTTTCAGTTTTTCTGCGATGAAGCGAAATCCCCTCACCTCAAAACCCCTCATCCGACCAGCGCCAACCAGACCAGCACCAATCAGACCAGCAGCAATCAGAAAAGGCGGAACCTCATGAAACGCCGCAAATCACTAAAGGATCAACCCGCACACAGCCCCCTCCAGCCAGCGTCACGTGATAATGCGCGCGCAGAGCCCGCCACGAAACACGAAACAGCAAGCCAAAAACTCAGAAGACAGACAGCTGACAGTCAGGAACTTGCACTCAACCTCATGAAAGCCACCGGCGAAGCCATTGAAGCCAGTGCAACTTTCTGGTCCGGACACAAACCCGGCACTCGGTCCGCAATCGAACTCTTTGCGCCACGCCATGCTGTTCACGCGATGGGTTCCCTCGCAAGATACTATGCCACACATCCCAAAGAAGCGGTCAAACACCAGGTTGATCTCCTCAAGCAATATGGTGCCTTGGGCTCACGCCTGTTGAAACGCGCAACAGGAGGGACGCCTGAGTCCGGACCAACAGACAAGCGCTTCCGCGACGCCAGCTGGGACGAAAACTTCATTCTGGATGCGATCAAACAATCCTATCTCATTGGAACAAAATGGCTTCTCAACCTGACAGAACATGCAGCCGGGCTCGATCCAATTACCCGCCAGCGCGCGCATTTCTATCTGCAGCAATATGCTGACGCGCTTGCGCCCACAAATTTTCTCCTGACCAACCCGGAGGCACTGCGCCTGACACTGGAGAGCAAGGGCGAAAACCTGCTCAAGGGTATCCGTCATTTCCGCGAAGACCTCGAAGCAGGCAATGGCTCCCTACGGGTTCGCCAGACAGATATGTCTGCCTTTACCGTTGGTGAAAACCTGGCACTCACACCGGGAAAAATTGTCTACCAGAACCAACTGATGCAGCTGATTCAGTATGAACCCGCGACCAAACAGGTCTATGCGCGACCGTTGCTCATCTTCCCGCCGTGGATCAACAAATACTACATTCTTGATCTAACACCTGAGAAGAGTTTCATAAAATACGCTGTTTCAATGGGTTACACGGTTTTTGTCGTAAGTTGGGTGAATCCAGATCAACATCTCGCCCAAATGACATTTGAGGATTACATGCACCATGGCGTGCTCGATGGCCTTGATGCCGTGGAACAGGCAACGGGCGCAAAAGAAGTCAATGCGATTGGCTATTGCATTGGCGGGACGCTGCTTGGCGCTTCGCTTGCCTATCTTGCCGCCCAAAAGGACAAGCGGATTAAATCCGCCACCTTCTTCGCGGCACAAGTCGATTTCACAGAAGCCGGAGACCTCAAAATATTCATCGATCCCGAGCAGATTGACGAATTGAAAGAGAAGATGGATGAAGCAGGCGGCGTGCTTGAAGGGGCAACCATGGCCCAGACTTTCAACCTGCTGCGCTCCCGCGATCTTATCTGGAACTATGTGGTCAACAATTACCTCCTCGGACGAGAACCACCTGTCTTCGACCTTTTATACTGGAACGCGGATGCTACCCGCATGCCCGAAGCCATGCACCTCTTCTATCTGAAGGAATGCTACCTCCAGAACAACCTGGCTGAGGGGCGGATGGTGTTGGGCGGAGAGAAACTCGATCTCTCCAGGATAAAAATCCCGGTCTACCTTCAATCCTCTCGCGACGACCACATTGCCCCCTATCGTTCGGTCTACAAGGGTCTCAAACTCTTTGGTGGCAAGGTAAAATTCATCATCGCAGGCTCCGGTCACATCGCCGGTGTCATCAACCCACCCGCCGCAAACAAATATCAGTTCTGGACCAATGACCAGACCCCGGACAATCCCGAGGACTGGCTTGCCACCGCATCGGAACATAAGGGCTCCTGGTGGCCGGACTGGGAACGCTGGCTGAGAGCGAAATCAGGCAAGAAGGTTCCTGCCCGCCATCCCGGCGATGGCGCCCTCTGCGTGCTTGAAGACGCACCTGGCAGCTATGTCACCGTGAAAGCAGACTGACGACAAACCATATCCGCGCAACCTGCCTTGCCAACAAAGGGAGTAGGCGCTGCGTCACGCCAAAGATAGGGTGCCGCGCAACCACAAAGCGCGGAAACAATGGAAGCGATCATACCAACAGATATGAGTCTCGGCCTCATCGCCCTCGTCCTGCTGACCGCTCTCATGCATGCAAGCTGGAATGCGATGGTCCGCGCGGGCACAGACAAGCTGAACTCCCTTGCACTCATGACCGGCGCATGTGGCCTCCTCGCCCTGCCCGCCCTGCCATTCCTTCCATTCCCGACGCTGGAAACATGGGGCATTCTCGCCCTCACCCTCGTGCTCCACACCGGCTACAAACTCTTCCTCGTGCGTGCCTACACGTTTGGCGGTCTGGGCCATGTCTACCCCATCGCCCGAGGGTCAGCGCCGCTGCTTGTCGCTCTCGGTGCCTATGTCATCGTCGGCGAAACCCTGTCATCCATCGCGATCGCAGGTCTCGTACTCGTGACCTTCGGCATTATCAGTCTGGCGTGGAGAAAACGCGGCACCTCAAGCGACGAGCGCAAGGCCACACTCTATGCCCTCATCACAGCGGGCTTCATCGCGAGCTACACCATGCTGGACGGGATCGGCGGCCGCACGGCGCAAAGCCCCTTTGTCTATGTATTTTGGCTCTTCGTGCTGGATGGCGGCATCTTCTTTTGCATTGGGCTCTACCGCCGCGGCTGGACCAGCCTCGTCACCACGCCTTCGGTCTGGACCATCGCCTTTGGCGGCGCGAGCCTACAGCTCATCGCCTATGGCATCGTCATCTGGGCGATGAGCGTAGCACCCTTGGGGCCGGTCTCGGCACTGCGGGAAACAAGCGTCATCTTCGCGGCCTTCCTCTCGTCCTTCCTGCTGAAAGAACCAGTCGGCCGGCTCGGCTTCGCCGCCGCCATCATAGTCGCTTTGGGCGTCATGCTGATCCGGTTCTAGGCAGCCAATCCACAAATGTCATCCCGGACGGTCTGAAAGACCAAGCCGGGATCCAGGATGCAGAACACAACAAGCAATTCAGAATGGACCCTCGGGACAAGCCCGAGGGTGACAGCTTTTGTTTGTAGCCAGTCCTTTCCCGATCATGTCATTACCCGGCTTGTCCGGGTAATCCAGAGCCACGGGCAGAGATGGCACGGCACGTGTTCGACCAGCGGAACAAGTCGAGTGGGACAGAGCGGCACGCGCCCCTAAAGCCCCGCGCCCTCATCCAGCCCGAGCAGGATATTCATGTTCTGCACCGCCGCCCCTGACGCGCCCTTACCCAGATTGTCGAGCAGGGCCACAAGCCGCACCTGCTCCGTCGCCTCGTTGCCAAACACATATAGCTTCATCTGGTTAGTGTGGTTGACGCCTTCTGGGTCAATATTGCCAAGCGCTGCTGTCTCAGCCTCTGTCGCGACGGTGACAAACCGCTCACCCTCGTAGGCGGCAGCAAGTGCATCCCGCATCATGGCGGGCGTTACCTTCGTCGGCAGCGACCAAAGCTGTACCGGCACCTCCACCAACATGCCTTGCTTGTACCGCCCCACAGCGGGCGAAAAGAGCGGCTTGTGATTGAGCCCGGTATATTGCTGCATCTCAGGCACATGCTTGTGCGCGAGCGTCAGTGCATAAAGCCGGAACGGCTGTTTCGAATGGTTTTCGGTGGACGCATCCTCAAACTCCGTAATCATGCCCTTGCCGCCGCCGCTATAACCGGAGACAGCGTTGATCGTGAGCGGGAAATCTTTCGGCAAAAGCCCGGCATCCACCAACGGCCGCACGAGACCAATCGTGCCGGTCGGATAGCAACCCGGATTACTGATCCGTTTTGAAGCCCGCACGGCATCCCGGTGCGTCCTGGACATTTCCGGGAAACCATATGTCCAGCCATCCGCCACACGAAAAGCCGTTGATCCGTCGATCACAGCGGTCTCCGGATTATCGATCAGCGACACCGCCTCTTTCGCCGCATCGTCCGGCAGGCAGAGAAACACGATGTCGGCCGCATTCAGGAGCCGCTTGCGCTCGGACACATCCTTGCGCTTGGCAGGGTCAATCTGCAAAAGCTCTATGTCGCGCCGACCCTCGATCCGCTCCCGAATAAGCAGTCCGGTCGTGCCCGCTTCGCCGTCGATAAAAACCTTGTTCATACCACCCACCATCGTCTCTCGTTCTTGAACCAACACACTATAACAAAAAGGGCGCCTCGAAAGGCGCCCTTTGTAACCAGTCTGAAGCGCAGATTAACGCTTGGAGAACTGGAAGCTACGACGCGCTTTCGCCTGACCGTACTTCTTACGCTCAACAACGCGGCTGTCGCGCGTGAGGAAGCCGGCACGCTTCAGTGTCGGACGAAGACCGGGTTCATAATAGGTCAAAGCCTTGGAGATGCCGTGACGAACAGCACCAGCCTGACCAGAAAGACCACCACCGGAAACCTTGACGATGATGTCGAACTGGTTGTCGCGCTGCGTGGCGACCAAAGGCTGACGAAGCATCATGCGAAGCACGGGACGTGCGAAGTAAACTTCGAGTTCCTTGTCGTTCACAGAGATGCGGCCTGAGCCCGGCTTGATCCACACACGAGCGACAGCGTCTTTACGCTTGCCCGTTGCATAGGCCCGGCCGTACTTGTCGAGTTTTGGTTCTGCTGGAGCAGCTTCGGCAGTGGGAGCCACAGCTTCTTTCAGGTCTTCCAGCGTGCGTACTTCTTCAGACATTACGCTGTCCTCACATTCTTGGAATTCATGGACCCGACATTGAGCACTTCCGGCTTCTGCGCCTCATGCGGATGTTCGCTCCCCGCATAGACATGAAGGTTGCTCATCTGACGACGTGACAGCGGGCCACCTGGCAGCATACGCTTAACGGCAAGCTGCAGGACACGCGTAGGGAACTTGCCACCGAGAAGCTTCTCAGGTGTCGTTTCCTTGATACCGCCCGGATAACCGGTGTGACGGTAATATTTCTTGTCGGTCAGTTTCTTGCCCGTCATCGAAACCTTTTCGGCATTGATAACGATAACATTGTCGCCGCAATCAACGTGAGGCGTGAAGATTGGCAAATGCTTGCCGCGCAACCGCATGGCGATGATGGAAGCAAGACGGCCTACAACCAGACCTTCCGCATCAATCACAATCCATTTCTTTTCCACGTCAGCGGGTTTTGCTGTGAAGGTTTTCATCCAGACCTTGCCTTAACCCTTGAAAAAGTAGACCCCTGACTAGAGGGAATCCTGAAAAACATGAAAAGGCACCCGAAAAAACGTGAGGGCACCTCGTTGGCGCGTGTTTTACCAGCCTATCCGTACCAGTCAACCGATTTCGTCCTGAAAACGGCATATATTTCAGTTCGTTAGGAATACGGTATAAAAATACCGCAAAATCAGCGGTTTGGCGGGATTGAATAGGTTGAGGTCACATGCGCCACCGGCTCATCTTCCTCCCCTTCGCTGAAAATCGAGACCTCGCCAACAGCCAGCCGCTTGCCAAGCTTCAAAAGTCGCCCTTCCGCTATCAGGTCAGAAAGTCCCGGTTTCCGAAGAAAATTGATATTGAGATTGGTCGTCACCGCGAGCGCAACCGGCCCGATATGCGCCAGAATAACCGCATACATGGCATGATCCGCCATCGCCATCATCGTAGGGCCGGAAACAGTGCCGCCCGGGCGAAGGTGAGCGTCGCCCACTTTCCGGCGGATACGAACCAGCCCCGGTTCAATAGCCTCAATCAACGGTGCTTCACCGGGTTGAGACAGGGATTGTGGAAAAGCCTCCACAAAAAAGGTCTTCAACTCGTCCACACTCATAACCGGAACCAGATTGCTCGCCATATCACGCCACCTCTTCTTCTTGTTCTTTCTTGGCCGAACTTTAAAGCCAGTGTTTCCTGCACACAATTCACCCTGACGAACCGCAACAGACCCTCTATCATACGCAAAACGACCGAGGAGAATAAGCATGAGCAACGCGGCCCCGAAACAAGACGCGAGCGCCGGCACGGCAATCCTTCTGCGTGAGGACCAAAACGGGATTGCGCGGTTGACGCTCAATCGCCCGGCACAGAGGAATGCCTTGTCGGAAGCCCTGATGGTCGCCCTAACAAAAGAGCTGGAGAATATCTCAACAGACAGCAATGTCCGCGTGGTTGTTCTGGCAGCCAACGGCCCGGGCTTCTGCGCGGGCCATGATTTGCGCGAATTAACAGCCGGGCGTGAGGCCGCTGATCGTGGCCAGGCCTACTTCCAGAAGATCATGAAGCTCTGCTCTACTCTCATGACAACCATCATACGCTCGCCCAAGCCGGTGATTGCGGAGGTGCATGGCATCGCAACCGCCGCCGGGTGCCAACTTGTCGCCTCAGCAGACCTTGCCATTGCAGCGGAGGGTGTGAAGTTCGCAACACCCGGCGTGAATATCGGGCTTTTCTGCTCAACCCCTATGGTCGCCCTATCCCGCAATGTCAGCCGCAAGCATGCAATGGAAATGCTTCTGACCGGCGACATGATCGACACAGACCGCGCACTCGACTTCGGCCTCATAAATCAAGTGGTCCCGGTCGACAAGCTGACAGAGACGGTCATGAAGCTCGCGGAAAAAATCGCCTCCAAATCCTCACTCACCGTCTCCATAGGCAAGGAAGCGTTTTACGAACAAGCTGAAATGAGCATCGACGACGCCTATGCCTATGCGAGCGAGGTCATGGTGAAAAACATGCTGGCCCGCGATGCGGAGGAATGCATTGGTGCCTTCATCGAAAAGCGCACCCCCCAATGGGAGGGGCGTTGATCCGTGGAGTCAGAACCCTACAGCCCCGCCCTGCTGTCACGCATCCTCAAAGAGACGAAAACGATTGCCCTTGTCGGCGCGAGTGCCGATTGGCGCAAGGCAAGCTACATCGTCATGAAATACATGCTCTCAAAGGGCTATGAAGTCATACCCGTCAATCCGCGCGAAGCGGGAAACGAAATTCTGGGTTGCACTGTCTTTGCAACCCTGGCCGACATTCAAAGCCCAATAGATATGGTAGACATTTTCCGCAATTCAAACGCCGCAGGTCCTATCACAGACGAAGCGATCACCGTCGGTGCCAAAACGATCTGGATGCAGATTGGCGTCATCAATAATGAAGCGGCCCAGCGCGCGCGCCAGGCCGGATTGACCGTGATCATGGACCGCTGCCCAAAAGTCGAGTACAGCCGACTGTCAGGCGAAGGCGGCTGGATGGGCCTCCCGTCCAACATCATTACATCCAAGCGCACTCGGCGCGTATAATGCAGGCGCTCTGCACACACGAACAGGGACATAAAAAATGAGCGACTACGGTTTCGACACACTGGCCATTCACGCGGGCGCAGCGCCCGACCCAACGACAGGCGCACGTGCAACGCCCATCTATCAAACGACATCCTTTGTGTTTGACGATGTGGACCACGCGGCAAGCCTCTTCAATCTTCAGGCTTTCGGCAACATTTACTCACGGATCACCAACCCGACCAATGCAGTTCTTGAAGAACGCGTGGCCACCCTCGAAGGCGGTGTCGCAGGGCTCGCCGTCGCATCCGGCCACTCAGCACAGCTTCTGGTGTTTCACACGTTGATGCAGCCAGGCGACCATTTTGTCGCCGCCAGGCAGCTCTATGGTGGTTCCATCACCCAGTTTGGGCAATCATTCAAAAAGTTCGACTGGCACGTCGACTGGGCGGATGTCACCAATCCGGAGAATGTAAAAGCCGCCATCGGTCCGAAAACCAAAGCCGTGTTCATCGAGAGCATCGCCAACCCCGGTGGCCTGGTGGTTGATATTGAAGCGATTGCCAAGATCGCACACGATGCGGGTATCCCGCTCATTGTGGACAATACCCTGGCCTCGCCCTACCTGTGCAAACCACTTTCATTCGGGGCTGATGTTGTCGTTCATTCCGCCACCAAATTTCTGGGCGGGCACGGCAATTCAATGGCCGGGCTGATCATCGACGGCGGCAAATTCAACTGGTCCGCGTCAGACAAGTACCCAACGCTTTCCGAGCCCAATGACAGTTATCACGGCATGAAAATTCACGACACGTTTGGTGACATTGCATTTGCCATCGCCTGTCGTGTCCTTGCTCTGCGTGATCTGGGCCCTGCTCTCTCGCCGATCAACGCATTCATGATCCTGACGGGTATTGAGACCTTGCCACTGCGCATGGCACGTCATACTGAAAATGCCATGAAGATTGCCGAGTTCCTCAAAAAGCACCCTGCGGTCAGCTGGGTTTCCTATGCAGGCCTGCCAGACGACAAATCACACGCGTTGATGAAGAAATACACACCCAAAGGGGCCGGTGCTGTTTTCACCTTCGGTGTGAAAGGCGGATACGATGCGGGGGTAAAACTCGTGAACAGTGTCAACCTGTTAAGCCATCTGGCAAATGTCGGCGATACACGGAGCCTCGTGATCCACCCATCCTCGACGACGCATCGCCAACTCACGGAAGAGCAGCAGATTGCGGCCGGTGCAGGGCCTGACGTGGTTCGCATCTCAGTCGGCATCGAAGACGCAGCCGACATTATTGCCGATCTGGATCAAGCCCTGAAGGCTTAAGAAGAAGAAGACACCGGGCGGCAGGTCAAACGGCCGCCCGACGCTCCACATCATGGTGATAAAGCACAGCACCGAGCAGCATGACGGCACCCAATTGATGCAAAAGCGCGACATGGATCTGCACCACCGACAAAAGCGTCACGACCCCAAGCACAATCTGAACGCATAAAGCCCCCAGAAAAAGATGCCCGCTCCGGCGCAAGTCGCCCTCATCGTGCCGCGATCGCCACCAGTACACAACAACCAGTACAGCAATGAGATAGGCCAACATGCGATGGTTGAACTGTACTGTCCGTACATCTTCAAACAGGCTCACCCAAAACGGTGAATAGGGGTAAAGGTGTCTGGGAAAAATATCCCCATCCATCAATGGCCAGGTATTGAAGGTGAAACCGGCATCAAGCCCCGCGACAAATGCCCCGGCAATAATCTGCAGATAGATAAGCCCGCCGAGCACAACAATCTGTCGCTCTCGCCCTTTGAACCCCGGCGCGTGCGGCAACGCGCGACGCCATAACGGCAGCGCAGCCCAAACCAGATAGCCGAATACAAAAAAGGCAAGCCCCAGATGCGCGGCCAATCTGTATTGTGAAACGTCCACCCGCTCGGTCAGCCCGGACATTACCATGTACCAGCCAAGTAAACCCTGCATCCCGCCCAGAACAAACATGCCCCCCAGGTGAGGCAGAAGCGCCCGCTCAACACGCTTGGTAAGCACAAAGATCACGAAGGGCACAAAAAAAGCGAGGCCAATCAAGCGGCCCAGAAAGCGGTGCCCCCATTCCCACCAGTAGATCGACTTGAACTCGTCCAGGCTCATACCCCGGTTGATCCGAATGTATTCGGGGATCTGCTGGTATTTTGAAAATTCCTCTTCCCAGACCTCTTGGGAAAGCGGCGGGATGGCACCGGTAACGGGCTTCCATTCCGTGATCGACAACCCGCTGTCGGTGAGCCGGGTTGCGCCCCCCACAACAACGATCAAGGCGACAAGAGCCGCCACACACAACAACCAGACCGCGATAGGTCGCCGAGCCGCTATTTGCCGCTCAGAGGCACCTTGTCCGACATATGTATCCATAACATTCATGAGAACAGGACATAGCGCGATGGCAGACGCGCAACAAGAGGCGACAACCCAAGAACAGCGATCTGCGGCATCGGGCCGCGTGCCTTAAGATCCATCGGAGCAAAAACCCAGAATCGAGAATCTTGGCCTGCCCTGCATTTTAGCGTAGAGATGCCCTCAGTTCGCCAGCGAGGTTTCAAGGCATGACCCAGCCAGACACAAAGCCCGAAATGCAATCAAACGACGTAAAGGGCGCCCCGGCACTGCCCATTGGCGTGCGCAAGCTCTTGGGCACTGTCTTTTTGCTGACGGCTCTCACAGCCTACACATTGGGGATAGTCTGGATCGGAATCACGATCCTGCCCGAGCATTGGGCGCTCCAGGGCATTTTCTTTGCCATTGCGGGCATTGCATGGGCATTTCCGGCGCGCCCCCTCATCACCTGGATGCAGCGGCCGGACGCCCGCAAAACCTGACTTCAGTCGAAGCGACCGAAGCTCATTTTGTTGAGAATTGCCATCACAGCAAGGAAAGCAACAATCGCGTAAATCGCCGTCATCTGTCTGCCTCTTTTCAATAGTGAGCGAATAATCTGATCGAATTTAAGCGGACAATGCCTGAGCACTATCCAGGTGTCCAGCCTTGAACAAATGACCGAAAGAGAAAAAAGCCGCTCCCGCGTCTCCGCAGGAACGGCTTTATCATTGGTCGGAGCGGCGGGATTTGAACCCACGACCCCTTGTCCCCCAGACAAGTGCGCTACCGGGCTGCGCTACGCTCCGTCAATCTTTCCTGACCGGTATCTTTAAACCCTGACATCTGCCAATGGCCTCAGGAAGTGCGGCACTATAGAGAGGCGCTTCCGCTCAAGCAACGGGCAAAAACAGGAATAGAAAGGAAAAACGACAGAACAAAAACCAGGCTCGCCAGGCTTAGAAATCCTCAGGCTCACCGCTTAAACCCCGATCAATTTCGGTTTTAAGAGTGCGCAATCGTTTAGCAATCGCCGTCAGTGCTTCCCGAAGCTCCTCATCGCTCTCGTCCGCTTCCTCTAAAGCGCGCGACGCGCTTGTGCTTGCGGGAACATCATCTCCCATCGTCTCTACAGCAGCACGCGCGAGCCCCGCGACAGAGGCTTCCCCCACGCCGCGCCCGGTTTCAACAATGAAACGCACACCCTGGTCTTTAAAAACCTTCTGCACACCCTTGATTGTGTAACCGTCCTTGTAGAGCAACGCCCGGACGCCGCGCAGAAGATCAACATCTTCAGGTCGATAATATCGCCGCCCCCCACCTCTCTTTAAGGGGCGAATCTGTGAAAACTTGCTTTCCCAGAATCTCAGAACGTGCTGCGGCACATCAAGATCTGCGGCCACTTCGCTGATCGTGCGAAAAGCGTCGGGAGATTTACGGGGAGCTGTATCGATGACAGTCATAGAAACTTCTATCGCCTTTTGCTCAACCCCATGGATCCAATCAAACAGCTACACTCAATCCGCAGCCTGTTCACCGCTACTCGTTCCCCGCAAGGCTGATAAAGCCTTGTTGATACGCTCTTTCAACACATGGCTGGGACGGAACACCAAAACACGGCGTGGATTGATCGGCACTTCTTCGCCCGTTTTAGGATTACGCCCCATGCGGCCACCTTTTTGCCGTACCGAGAAAGAGCCAAATGAGGAGAGTTTGACCGTCTCACCATCGGAGAGGCTTTCACCAATCGCATGCAAAACCGACTCGACCAAATCAGCAGACTCATTCCGCGACAAGCCGACTTCCTGATATACCGCTTCACTCAGATGAGCGCGTGTTATTGTCTGCCCCATGTTCTTCCTCTCAGCGTTCGAGTTGGAGCGTAGGCGAGAGAAATTAATCCGTCAATATCAATGAGATGCAGGATTTTTCTGAAGTGACAATGAGTTTATGACAACAAGATCACGCAAGTATAGCGCGCCTGTCCCCAAAGGATTGAAACACTCGATTACCAACGAATAAGCGCTGACCCCCAGGTGAAACCACCACCCATCGCCTCCAGAAGAACAAGGTCCCCGCGCTTGATGCGTCCATCCTTGACGGCTTTGTCGAGAGCCAGCGGTACCGAGGCTGCGGACGTGTTCCCGTGTTCACCAACGGTCATCACAACCTTCTCCTCTGGCAGGCCGATTCTTTTGGCGGTCCCATCCAGAATACGCTTGTTTGCCTGATGAGGAACAAACCAGTTAATGTCAGCAATCGTAAGCCCGGTCGCTTCCAGCGCTTCGTTGATAACATCGGCAATATTCACAACCGCATGACGGAAGACATCTCGCCCGATCATCCGCACATGTCCGACACTCTGTGTAGAGGACGGCCCGCCATCGACATAGAGCTTCTCTTTGTGGCGGCCATCACTATGCAGGTGGGCTGTCAGCACACCCCGGTCGGCCACGCCTCCCTCACCTTCACTCGCTGAAAGGACAATAGCCCCTGCTCCATCACCGAAGAGCACACATGTTGTCCGGTCTTCAAAATCAAGCAACCGTGAAAAGGTTTCGGCCCCGATCACCAGGGCATTCTTGAACTGTCCGGCTTTCAGGAAATTGTCCGCAATCGAGACCGCATACACAAAACCGGAGCAGACAGCCTGAATATCAAAAGCCGCCCCGTGATGAATACCCAGAGCAGCTTGCACAGTCGTGGCTGACGCAGGGAACGTATTGTCGGGCGTGGTGGGTGCCATGACAATGAGATCAATATCCTGTGCATCCATCTGCGCATGCACCAGGGCAGCCTCAGCCGCTTTCAACGCCATATCCGACGTCAACTCGCCATCCGCCGCGAAATGCCGCTGCCGGATACCGCTGCGCTCGACAATCCATTCGTCACTCGTATCAACGAACTTGGCAAGATCGTCATTCGTAACAACGCGGGCGGGCAAATAAGACCCGACCCCGGCCACCACACTTCTGGGAATACTCACAATTAAACAGCCTCTTCTTGCGCGGGGCTCTTTTCACTGGCGGCCCCTGACGTCACATCACCCAGCAGGTGGATATCAGCAGCAATTCTGTCAACCAGCCCTGCCGAGGCCACGTCCACAGCAAGGTCAATCGCCGACGCAATACCTGCCGCATCTGCCCCACCATGGCTTTTCACCACAAGGCCGTTCAGACCGAGAAACAGCGCACCATTATGCTCATTCGGGTCCAGCCGCGCACGCAGCATGGTGAACGCTGTTTGCGCAAAGAAATAGCCGATCTTGGTGAAAATCGTCCGGCTCATGGCATCTCGCAGATAGCTCACAAGCAATCGAACCGTCCCCTCAATCGTCTTCAGAGAAATATTGCCGGTGAACCCGTCTGTTACGACAACATCTACCGTCCCCTTCGCGATGTCGTCACCTTCCACAAAGCCATGAAAACGAATGGGAAGATCGGAAGCACGCAAAATCTGGGCAGCCGCTTTGACCGACTCAGTGCCCTTCATTTCCTCTTCGCCCACATTGAGCAAGCCAACGCTCGGGCGCTCCATACCAAACAGAATGCGTGCATAAGCCTGCCCCATCACCGCAAACTGAACCAGTTGCTTCTCGTCAGGGCCAATCGTCGCGCCCACGTCGAGCAAAACACTTTCACTGCGCATAGTGGGAATAACAGCCGTCAGCGCAGGGCGTTCGACATTGGGCAAGGTCTTCAAGATAACCTTTGCCATAGCCATCAGCGCGCCTGTGTTGCCAGCCGAAACAGCTGCCTGCGCCCGTCCGTCCCGAACGGCATCAATGGCCTGCCACATGGAGCTGGTTTTGCGCCCGCGCCGCAACGCCTGGCTGGGCTTGTCGTCCATCGAAATGGCAACATCTGTGTGCACGATGGTAGACGCATCCGCGACGCGCGGCGACTTTTCCAGTTCGGCACGCAACTTCGCTTCATCACCAAACAGGATAAAACGGATCTCAGGATGGCGAACATGCGCAATCTCTGCGCCGGCAACAATCACGGAAGGCCCAATGTCGCCCCCCATCCCATCAAGAGATATTGTTAGTTCTCGAACCAAATCGTGAAAACCTCCGGCTTCGATGATTGAGGGCACTTGCTTGCTGAGAAGCAATCAGGCCCAAATCACGCACCACCCTGGTACGCCAAGCGCACCGACAATACCTAGTCTGAGAGCGGACACAACAAGAAATCGCCCATGTCGTGCCGTCAAAAAACTATTCTTTGGTTTTGAAATTCTTCAACACTTCAAAAGGGTTAGGCTTCTTTTCTACAACATCATCTGACGTCGCGACAGGGGCGAGTTTTGCGCCAGGCACACGCGGATACGGATTGAGCGCAAGCGCCAATTGCTCCGCAACAGCCTCTCCCAGATCCACACCTTCCGCAGGCAGTCCGTCCGGGGGCTCTTCGTCAAGAGGGTCGACGGTCACTTCCAACTGCTGCCGCCCGCTCAGGTCTTCCGGGTAAAACAGGAGCGTAATCTTCTCGTCCACAACCTCAGGCACCGGATCAAGCGTCACAACACAAGGTTGAACAACATTCGCCTGTATCCGCCCTTCTGCACGAATGCCGCGTCTACGCCAGACGGTCACAACCAGATCGGCCCGAAAGGCATCAAGCGAGAGCAGCCCAAACCGCGACGTCAGTTGCGCGCGCGCCTGTTCATTCGCGACCAGGTGAACATCCACACCCGTATCAGGCACATCAAGGCGTGAGACCAGTCGGTAAAAACCGGGAATTTTTTCGATCGCAACCGGGTGTAGCTCTGTCTTGTCACCGCTCATCGTTCGCCCTCATCCGCAGCAACAGATTCCGGTGCTGGCGGAAACAAGGCTCCTCCCTCGCGAAGCACCTCAAGCGGAACACGACTCAATTTGTCCCTGGCGACTCGCGTGTAATAGGCAAGCGCGGTCAGGCGGTCGGCCTCCACCTCAATCTCGGGGAAAATATTCCGTTTCAGCGCCCCCTCAAGTGCTGGAATATCCCCGTCACGAAAGGCCTCGTCATAGGCAGCCAATCGGCCATAAAAGGCCCGCGCCATCGTCTTGACCTTTTTCCCGACCGACAGATCGCCCACCCCGATTTCCCGAAGCGCCTGATCCATATCGTCAAACATGACATCGAAAAGACGCTGACTCAGATCGCCAGCAGCCTGACCTTCTGCCGTCAAACGGTCGATCACGAGATACATATGCAAAACAATCAGGTCAAAACGCCCGTCCAGCGTATCCGGCACCCCCGTATTCAAGTAGAATTGGGGCATCCGCGCCTGATTAACCAATGCTCGATAGAGCAAATAGGCGCTGTCATCATCCGCGGAGAGACCAAACCACTTTTTCCAGAACATGAGCGTACTTTCCACACCCCGCCTTGTGCGGGAAAACTTGAATCTAGCCGCCGTAACAGGTACGTCAACTGGTGAGCACGGCCTCGGGGGGCCAGCCTTAATGGGAGCAACAGTTTATTCGATGAGACAGCGTTTAACGGCCCAGCCCAAAGCTTTCAAGCCCACTGCTTTCAAGTCAGTCCTTTTCGCCGCTCTCCTGGCAGGAACCAGCCTCGCAGGCTGCTCTGCCACCTATGAGGATCGCGGTTATATCTACGATCAGGAGGATTTTGAGAAAATTCAGCCGGGCCTNACCAGCGAGGCGGAAGNATCGGGCCTTTTGGGCACCCCTTCCACCATTGCAACCGTGGACGGGCTTGCCTGGTATTACATTTCCTCAAAATTTGAAAAACTCATGTTCTATGAGCCCGAAGAAATCGACCGAAAAGTCGTGGTCGTCTATTTCGATGATACAAAAACCGTTGAAGATATTGGCTATTACGGCCTTGAAGACGGGCAGATTATCGACTTTAGAACCCGCAAAACCCCGACACGTGGCAAAGAGCTTACCGTTCTGGGGCAGATTTTCGGCAATCTGGGTCGGTTTAACCGCAATCAACCCACGCAACCTGGCAGATAAGATTTGGCCGCTCAGCACCCGTTGGGCGGCTTTTCATCTGTCGATTATCAACAATAAATATTAGAGACCAATTCCGTGACATCTAAGCTGAAACCCGGCGTCCAGACCGGTGCTGATTACATCGCCCTTGTTGAAGCCTGCAAACAGGGCGGATATGCCCTTCCGGCTGTCAACGTCGTCAACACGCAATCAATCAATGCAGTGCTGGAATCGGCGGCAAAGAACAAATCGGATGTCATTATCCAGCTTTCCGGTGGTGGCGCACAATTCTACGCAGGCAAAGGCATCAAGGACTCTGAGCAGGCAAAACTTCTCGGCGCCATTTCCGCAGCCGAGCACGTGCACCGCGTCGCAGAGGCCTATGGGNTCTGCGCTGTCCTGCACACCGACCACGCAAACCGCGCGCTTGTGCCATGGGTCGACGCCCTGATTGATGCCGGCGAAGCCCGCTTCAAGGCAACCGGCAAACCGCTTTTCAGCTCTCACATGCTCGACCTTTCAGAAGAAAGCCTTGAGGAAAACCTCGCAGAATGCGAACGCTTGCTAAAACGCTTGGCGCCCATCGACATGAGCCTGGAAATCGAGCTGGGTGTTACCGGNGGTGAGGAAGACGGTGTCGGCAAAGACCTGGATGAAGTCGATAACGACAAGCTCTACACCCAGCCGGAAGAAGTACTTGCCGCCTACAACCGCCTGTCACCCATCGGCCATTTCTCGGTCGCTGCCGCCTTCGGTAACGTGCACGGCGTATACAANCCAGGCAATGTGAAACTCCGCCCGGAGATCTTGAAAGCTTCGCAAGAGGCCGTGGCAGCCGCTGCAAAAACCGGAGCACACCCGCTTCATTTCGTTTTCCATGGCGGTTCCGGGTCGGAAAAGGAAAAAATCACCGAAGCTGTCGGCTATGGCGTGTTCAAAATGAACATCGATACGGACACACAGTTCGCCTTTGCAGAACAGGTCGGCCGGTACGTGGAAACGAACCCGAGAGCCTTCAAATACCAGATCGACCCGGACACGGACGAGCCTTACAAAAAGAAGTACGATCCACGCGTCTGGCTTCGTGAAGGGGAGAAAGGCATTGTCGACCGCCTGAGCATCGCCTTCGAAGACCTGAACTCTGTTGGCAAATCACTTTCGTCAGCCATCTGACACAAACACAGCAGACATGAAAAACCCCGCGAGGCTTTCGCTTCGCGGGGTTTCTTTTTGTCTCAAGCTCAATCAGCTCATGGATGAGCAAGGATCGCNAGCAGCAGCAGCGCCACGATGTTCGTGATCTTGATCATCGGGTTAACAGCAGGACCAGCTGTATCCTTGTAAGGATCNCCAACCGTATCCCCGGTCACAGCCGCTTTATGTGCGTCTGACCCTTTGCCACCATGGTGACCATCCTCAATGTACTTCTTTGCATTGTCCCATGCACCACCACCNGCAGTCATGGACAGAGCAACGAAGAGGCCNGTGATAATCACGCCGAGCAACATCGCCCCGAGAGCCGAGAAGGCAGCCGACTTGTCCGCAACCGCCAGCACAATGAAGTACAAGGCAATCGGCGACAGCACCGGNANCAAGGAAGGAATAATCATCTCCTTGATTGCAGCCTTTGTCAGAAGGTCAACAGCCGCACCATAGTCAGGCTTTTCTGTGCCCTGCATGATACCCGGNTTCGCTTTGAACTGACGCCGGACTTCCTCAACAATCGCACCNGCGGCGCGCCCGACAGCCATCATCCCCATCGAGCCGAAGAGGTAAGGCAACAGCCCCCCGATGAAGAGCCCNACAACCACATACGGGTTGGAGAGAGAGAAGTCAGCCACCACACCCGCAAAATACGGATATGCTTCAGGGTTCGCGGCAAACAACATAAGGTCCTGCGTATAGGCGGCAAACAGAACCAGCGCGCCAAGACCTGCTGATCCGATTGCATACCCTTTTGTTACCGCTTTGGTCGTATTACCGACAGCATCAAGGGCATCCGTTGTGTTGCGAACTTCTTCGGGAAGCTCTGCCATTTCAGCAATGCCGCCCGCATTGTCCGTAACCGGTCCGAAGGCATCAAGCGCCACCACCATACCGGCCAGCGCCAGCATCGTTGTAACAGCAATCGCAATCCCGAACAGACCCGCCAGTGAGTAGGTCGCGATNATCCCTACCACGATCACAATCGCAGGAAGGGCCGTCGCTTCCATCGACACCGCAAGCCCCTGAATAACGTTGGTCCCGTGACCTGTCACAGAAGCAGCCGCCACCGACTTAACAGGGCGATAGTTCACNCCTGTGTAATACTCGGTGATCCAGATGATCAGCCCCGTAATAACAAGCCCCAGAATGCCGCAGTAAAAAAGATCCTGNCCGGTGAACGTCTGGGAGGCGACGGTCAACTCGGTAGCAAAACCAACAAGGCGTTCTGTGACATAATAAAGGGCNCCAATCGACAGAACGGCTGAGGCAATAAAGCCTTTGTACAGCGCACCCATAATCGAATTGTTCGCGCCCAACCGCACAAAGAAAGTGCCGATGATCGACGTAATGATACAGGCCCCGCCAATCGCCAGCGGATAGAGCATCATGTTCATCATGTTAGCGCCGGCAAAGAAGATCGATGCCAACACCATGGTCGCAACAATCGTCACCGCATAGGTTTCAAACAGGTCGGCGGCCATNCCGGCACAGTCACCCACATTGTCACCCACATTGTCCGCAATCGTTGCGGGGTTCCGCGGGTCATCCTCTGGAATGCCAGCCTCAACCTTGCCAACAAGGTCGCCGCCCACATCTGCGCCCTTGGTGAAAATACCCCCNCCAAGACGGGCAAAAATCGAGATCAACGATGCGCCAAAACCAAGTGCNACAAGTGCATCAACAACCTGTCTTGACCCTGGTTCCAGCCCCATATTGCCGGTGAGAATGCCGAAATAGACAGCCACAGCAAGAAGCGCCAGCCCCGCAACGAGCATCCCCGTTACAGCGCCCGACTTGAACGCAATCGCAAGACCGGCAGCCAGGCTCTGGCTCGCGGCTTGCGTGGTCCGAACATTGGCNCGTACCGACACAAGCATGCCGATATAGCCAGCCGCCCCCGACAAGACCGCACCAATGGCAAAGCCGAGTGCGACTGTCAGCGACAATTGCCACCAAACAAGTGCGAAAATAACAACACCGACCATACCGATTGTCCGGTACTGACGGTTCAAATAGGCGCTAGCCCCTTCCTGGATTGCTCCAGCAATTTCCTGCATCCGCGCGTTGCCCGCGTCGGCTGCCATCACGGAACGCGATGCCCAGATGCCATACAAGACAGCAAGGACACCGCAACCGATGATTGCCCACAATGACGTGCTCATTTTTATCCTTATCCCTTCAACGGAAGTAACTTCTGACGTGAGATAAGGGTTTCGCTGGCCTCCCCCAGCAAATCCCCCCTACCAAGGTGGCAAAACTGTGCCAAACCTTAACCATCAACGCAACCATCCCGATGAGGATGGTTTTGTTGACAAAAAGTGGGGATTTGGGCGTTCAAAACGCCAGGTTGAAGAGAATCAGTCCGATGGTAACGCCGTCNAACCATCGCTCAGGATTGATTTGAGCCGTTTGCGCCCCTCCTGCTGAACGTGCTTTTTGAGAAAACCACGTTTCAGAAGGGCCCGGCGTTCAGCCCGGGGTTCTGCAACCCACTTCATGTAATCGCGTCGGCAATCATACGAACGGCAGGGGTTNGGGCGAATGTCGTAAGCTGTGCAGCCATTTTCGCGGTCGAGGAAAATGCAGTCCCCGTTAGCCTTGGTTTTCAGAATAGGCTGACCGTCCTTATAATCCAGATAGCCTTCNTAAAGGCTTGGATCATCATCAAGTTCTTCAAGAATATANATCCCCGGACTGGACTGACAGCAATTGCTGCACGAGCCGCAATCCAGCGGGTTCATGAGAATTAGCGCTTCAACCTCATCCATGGACANTGACCTCTTTCAATCAAGAAGNTCATTTTGCCCCGACAGGTATTGTCATTTGATTAACCAAGAAAATCAGGCCATCACGGGCTTCCGAACCGCAAACCAGACAAGCAGGCCCGCCGCCGCCAGAACAAACGGGAAGAGNGCGTAATTGACGGCATNCCACCCCAGCCCGTTCAAGAGGCCACCGGACGCAAAAGACGCCAGCGCCACCACGCCAAAGACCAGAAAATCGTTGGTTGCCTGAACCTTGTTCCGTTCCGGCACCGTGTAGGAGGTAGTGAGCAGCGTCGTCCCCCCNACAAAGGTGAAGTTCCAGCCAAGCCCCAGCAGAAGCAAAGCAAGAAGAAAGCGCTCAAACTCCAACCCGCCAAGCGCAACCACCCCACACCCTGTGAGGCACAAAAGCCCGACTGCAATAACCCGGACGACACCAAAACGGGCAATCAGATTGCCGGTAAAAAACGACGGGGCGAACATCATGAAAATATGCCACTGGATNACCTGACCGGCATCGCTGACATCAAANCCACAGGCCACCATCGCAATGGGCGTAGCGGTCATCACCAACGTCATGATCCCATAGCCGATCATCCCGCAGGCAACAGCAACGAACACTGCAGGCTGCGCAAATATCTCCCGGATCGGCCGGCCCGTTTCCCGCTGCTCATCAGCCCCGAGCGGCGGAATGTCGAGAAAACACATCACCACAAAGGCAAGCACCGCCAGCATGGCACAGGTCGCATAACCGCCCACAAAAGGGATCGGCCCCAGCCAATCCCGCGAGACAGAGACCAGTTGCCCGCCCACAAAAGCCGCAGCAACACCGCCCGCCATAACCCAGGAACTTGCCTTCGGTCTGAAAGCGTCACTGGCGGAATCCGCAGCCGCGAAACGGTAATAACCTGCAAAAGCCTGATAGACACCGCTGAACATCATCCCCAGGCAAAACAACGCAAACGATTGCTGCAAAAGCCCAGCGATCGCAAATGCCATACCGACCATGCTCGACAAGGTACCGAGCAAAAAGCCGTGTCGGCGGCTGGTCCGACGCATGAAGTATGATGCTGGCAATGTTGTCAGGGCCGTCCCGATCACAAGAGCACTCCACGGCAGCGTGGCATAAGCCGGGCTCGGCGCAAGATAGCCACCAGCCAGCCCCGAAAGCGTCACAAGCACCGCTGTGTTGGAACCATAAAGCGCCTGCCCGAGCGCCAGAAGTGCTGTGTTCTTTTTTGCCTGTCGATCATTAGACATATGGTTAACCCTCCACCGGGAGATAGAAACTCGGAGTGGCCGCGACCGTAGATCAACTCGCTCTCCCCATACAGGACGATGTAGCAACAAAACCGGAAAACAGACCTCGCCTCCATCCTTAGCCGTGGTCATCCCCTCCCACACGCCTCACAACATTCTCTCGTTTTTAATAAACTATTTCTTTTATCAAAATTTGTTTGGTTTATCTTAGCTCTAGTGGGGGGGTAGATTTGCGTGATGTCACTGTCGCTGTATCCCCCGTAAAAACAGGGGGTAACACATTGAACATCATCAAAAAAACAGCGATCGTGGCACTTGCTCTAGCCGTCACCGCTTGCGCTAAACAACCACAATCCATTCCATTCGTTCAACCGGCCGGCAAACCAATACAAGTAATCGGGCTTGTTACACCGCATATGCCGGATCGGGCCGCAGCTCTGTTGGCGACATCGCCCGGTAAAAACGCCGCAAATGCAGCAGCAGGCGCCGGACTGATCGGCTTGGCCGTTGGGTTGGTTATTGCGGGTATTGATGCTGGAATGCAAAGCAGCCGCGAAAGCACATTAGAAGAAATGCTCAAAGCTGAATCATTCAACGCGCCGACCACTTTCTCGTCAGCCTTGCGCACCGCATTGGAAGCCAAAGGGTATCAGGTCGTCGACATACCACGCTCGTCACAGCGCAACGCCGGCAGAACATTCCAGGAAAACTATCAGGCTCCTGCGGGTCAAAATGTCGATGCGTTTTTGGATATACTGGTTGAAGGTTATGGCTACGGCGCTGCAAGCAGCGCCGCCTCGTCTCCATACCGACCTACGGTTTATACAGAAGTACGTTTGGTCAACGCTGATACGAAATCAGTCTTGATGTGGGACAAGGTCATCTACAATCCCATGGGTGACGTGGTTCGCGACGACAAGGTCATCATTCCGCCTGCACCTGAGTTTTCGTTTGTTGATTTTGACGCGGTTGAAAGAGCCCCTCAAAAAGTTGCGGAAGGTCTTGATGTCGCCTTGGTAAAAACGGCAGACACCATCGGAACTTTGTTGCGGTAATGAATAGTGTCGAACGCATTGGAGCACTTGCAATCAGCGTTATGCTGATTGCTTGTGCCCCCACAAAAGCACCAACACAAGCTGTAACGGTTTCCTTGCAATCGGTAGCCTGTAAAGATGGCTTCACCTCGTCACACGCGAGACCGATCACGCTAAATCCGAAAGAACAAACTGCGCTTGAAGTAGAGATCAGTCAGGCAAGTCCATGCAAGCTCGACGCGAATGGCAACAAACAATTGTACGAAGTCATTACATTGCCCTTCACGACGTCGCCCTACCTAGTCAGCGTGTCATCCGAGAAAATCGGTGGCAGCGCATTTGCTGCGACCGCGGTAACGCTTGATGATACAGAGCAAGTGCGCCAAGCATTCAATCATGACAGGTTTTTGAATCGGGGCCGCAAACTAATGTTACACTTTGAAGCACATCCCGATGAGCGCTTTCTTGTGATTTCATCACATGCAGACGTAGTCGGCGATGTGCGCAAGGAAATCTCGACCGTCATCAGCAGCCAATCGCACTACAACGCAGGATTTGGAACCACCTCAACCTTATACTTCGGCAGTGAAAACGTCGGTGGCTACACGTTCTCGCATACAGGAAAAGTAGTTGTGGCAACGACGGCAGCACCGAACAGAGCGCTCAACGAACCGTCAGACGACAGAACTGCACGCCGCCGCTAGAACGGTTGACCTAAAAATGGCGAAACCCCTCGCGGGAAACGATAACGGGGTTTCCGCTATCATCCAGCAGATTGATCTTCTCAGCGGCAACACGGCCAATTTTCGTCACTTGAATAGCGGTTTTGCGTGCTGCGGCAATCACCTCCGCCGCACGATCAGCGCTGGCTGTGAACAGGGTCTGATAATCATCACCTCCGCACAAAACCCGCTCCCACAAATCCGGAGATTGTCGAAGCCCTTCCTGCACAAACGGAGATAGCGGAATGGCATCCTGTTCAATCTCAGCGCCAACACCAGACGCCTCACACATATGTGTAAGGTCTGCTAAAAGCCCGTCCGATACATCGACAGACGCGTGTGCCAAATCGGCCAGTATCGCACCAAAAGAAACGGGGGGCTCAGGTACACGGTATCGCTGCACAAGCGCCTCGTTTGCTGGTGAAGCCAGCGCCAGCGCACCCGTGGTCACAAGAAGACCAAGCGCCGCATCTCCAATGGTGCCCGTTACATAAACATCATCACCAATCCGAGCGCCTGCCCGACGCACCATCTGCCCCGCGGCAACCTCCCCAATAGCGGTAAGTGAAAGCACGGTCGGCCCATCCACGCGAATTGTGTCACCCCCCAGAAGCTCAATATGATAAGCCGCCTGATCCTCCGCAAGCCCGGCGCAAAACGCCTCGATCCAGCCAACATCAATCCCAGGTCCCCAAGCGCAAGAAAGAAGATAGGCTCGCGGACGCGCACCCTTGGCTGCAAGGTCGGAAAGATTGACACGTAAAAGCTTGCGGGCAATATCACCCGGCGGGTCATCAGGCAGGTAATGACGCCCCTCGGCAATCGCATCCTTGGTGAGAACAAGGTCGCAGCCCGAACGAGGCTTCAGGATCGCCGCATCATCTTTAAGAGAAAGTCCGCCCGGCCCGGCCAGCTTTGCGAAAAGTCGCTCAATCAGCTCAAATTCGCCGGGGCCCACAGCACTTTCATCGGGCCCAGCCATTCAAACTCTGGTCCCGCCAAGTTCCTGGTCCCGCACGCGGCGCGCCAGCCGATCCAGTACACCGTTCACGACACTGGGTTCTTCCCCATCGTCAAAAAAGGCACGCGCCACATCCATATATTCGTTGATCACGACCTTGGCAGGTACGTCCTTGCAACGCTGAAGTTCGTAAGTGCCGGCCCGAAGCGTGGCGCGAAGTGTGGCATCAATCCGGGCGAGCACCCATCCCTTGGCCAACACTTCATTGATCTTCACATCAATGTCACGCTGCTCGCGGACCACACCGCGAACCACATCATCAAAATGGGCGCCTTCTGCCCGGTGATAAACATCCCCTTCAACTTCCTGGCCAAAGCGGTGCTCAACAAATTCTTCCACCACCTCGTCAAGGTCGGTTTGCGCCACATCCATCTGATAAAGCGCCTGCACAGCCGCCAAACGGGCCGCACTGCGGCCCGTACGATGTGCATTAGGTGTCGACGGAGGAGTAGCCATCTGCGTCAAACCTCTGCGCCATAGCGCTTTTTAAGCGCAATCATGGCAAGTGCAGCCGCCGCGGCCCCGCCCCCCTTGTTTTTGTCTGATACACGTGCCCGCGCCCAGGCCTGATCGCCATTTTCAACCGTTTGAATACCGTTGCCCAGAGTAAGCTTGTCATTAACGGTGAGATCCATCAGCGCCCGCGCAGACTCGTTAGAAACAATGTCGTAATGCGTTGTCTCCCCGCGGATCACCACACCAAGCGTTACATAGCCATCATAAGGCGTCGCAAGACGCCCGGCCCGGCTAGCATCCGCACCGATTTTTACGGCGGCAGGAATTTCCAGTACGCCAGGCACCGAAACGCGCTCATAAGTCCCGCCAGCGGCCTCAATCTCAGCAATCGCGCCGCGTGCCAGCTCATCAGCCAGATCGTCATAAAAACGGGCTTCTACAATCAGAATATGCGGAACAACGCTCATCAGACTTTTTCCTTCGAGCGCGCCTGCGCTTCTTGGTGGGAGACAGCACGCTGTTCAACAACACGCAGACCATAGCCGTCAAGCCCGACAATCTGTCGCGGCGTGTCAGAAAGCAGGATCATGTCGCGAACCCCAAGATCCAGCAGAATTTGCGCACCAACCCCATATTCACGCAGTCGCCGCGGCCCTTGCTCCTCCGCTTCGCCTTTGTGAAGCAGCATATCAGAAACAACCGTCGCCGTCGTATCGCGGATCAGCACAACCGCCCCGCGTCCCTCTTTTGCAATGAGGCGCATCGAGTCTTCAATCAGACTGTTCCGTCCGCCTTTCGCACCCAACATGTCGTCAAACAGATTGATCGCATGCATGCGCACCAGAACAGGCTCCGGCGTCGACAGGTCACCCATGGTCAGGGCGATATGCTCCGCATATTCCGCCGTATTGAGGTAGACGTTCAGGTTGAACTTGCCCCCGTATTCGCTCTCAATCTCTGTCTCGATGGCACGGTGAATAAGATTGTCATGGCGACGACGATAGGCGATCAGGTCTGCAATTGTTGCAATCTTGAGCCCGTGAAGCTGTGCAAACTGAACAAGGTCCGGAAGCCGGGCCATCGTGCCATCATCATTCATAATTTCACAAATCACACCGGCCGGGTAAAGCCCGGCAAGGCGGGAAATATCGACGGCAGCTTCCGTATGACCGGCGCGCACAAGCACACCACCATCGCGTGCAACAAGCGGAAACACATGGCCCGGAGAAACGATATCAGGCGCGCTCTTTGTCGGATCAATGGCGACCGAAATCGTATGCGAACGATCATGCGCGGAAATGCCGGTCGTGATCCCCTCACGCGCTTCAATCGAAACCGTAAACGCTGTCTGATGGCGCGACTGGTTGTTCGACGACATCAGTTCAAGGTTGAGCTGCTTGGCCCGGTCCGCATTGAGCGAGAGGCAAATCAGACCCCGGCCATACTTCGCCATGAAGTTAACCGTCTCAGGTGTCGCCATCTGCGCGGGGATAACAAGGTCACCCTCATTTTCGCGATCTTCGGCATCGACCAGAACAAACATCTTGCCGTTCCGGGCATCCTCAATCACATCCTCAATAGGCGATAGAAATTCTTTAAACACGTGTCTCAGTCCTCTTGTGTCAAGCGGGCGACATAGCGGGCCAGCACATCAATTTCAAGGTTGATCTTGTCACCAACCTGCGCTCGCCCCCAGGTCGTCACCTCCTGGGTATGGGGAATAATGTTAACGCCGAAAATATCGCCTTCGACTTCGTTCACCGTCAGCGAAGTGCCAGACAGGGTGACCGAGCCTTTCGGCGCAATAAATTTTTTAAGTGCTTCTGGCGCACGAAAACGAAACCGCTTGGACTGCCCCTCATCGTGGATCCCGACAATTTCACCAACACCGTCAACATGACCGCTGACAATGTGACCACCAAGCTCGTCGCCGACCTTCAGCGCACGCTCAAGATTGATCCCCTGCCCGACTTGCCATCCACCAAGCGTTGTGCAGTCCAGCGTCTCTTTTGACGCATCCACCGCAAACCAGTGCGTTCCGTTGACGGTGCCTTTTTCCACGACAGTCAGGCAGCAACCGTCACAGGCTATCGAAGCACCCATCGCGATACCTGTCGGTTCATAGGCCGTCTCGATAACAAACCGCGTGTCACCCGGCTTCTCGATTGTGGCCACTTTGCCCACATCTGTCACAATACCTGTGAACATGACTACCTACCTCTCAATACTGAAACTTTGCAGCGTATCTTCACCGAGGGACAAGACCTGACGCAGTTCAAGCCGCGGAGATTGTTCAACCTTGTCGATCCCAAGTCCCGCCAGGGCCGCAAACCCGTCATCACCAATAAGCTTGGGCGCCTGAAACCAGTCCAACCGGTCCACCAGCGCCGCCTGCATCAAGGACGATACAAGACGGGACCCTCCTTCAACCATCAGTCGCGTAATGCCATCTGCGCCAAGTTTTTTCAGCGCAACCCCCATATCCATATGACCACCAGGTCCGGCCGGCACATCAATTAAACGGACACCACATTCTTCAAAAGCCCGCCGTCGCGCGTCTTCACCACCCGGCAAAGTCAGCACCCAGACGGGTACATCACGTGCGCTGCGAACCAGTTTCGCCGTCAAGGGCATGCGAAGCCGACCATCTGCCACAATACGGATCGGAGAGCGCCCGCCAAGGCCGGACAAACGGCATGTCAGATCAGGGTCATCCACAATCGCCGTCGCACTGCCGACCATGATTGCATCCGTCCGCGCCCGCATCAGATGAACCTGATTGCGCGCCCGTTCCCCTGTGATCCACTGGCTGTGGCCGGAATGGGTCGCGACCTTTCCATCAAGAGAGCTGGCAAGCTTTACCGTCACCATCGGGCGGCCATCACTCACCCGCCGCAAAAAACCTTCGTTAAGATAAGCGGCCTCTTCAGAAAGCACCCCCTCCTCGACTTCGATACCGGCTTCCCGCAACAGGCTGTACCCGGCACCGGCCACACGCGGATCGGGGTCGCCCAAGGCACTCACCACCCGCGCAACCCCCGCATCAACAAGTGCGCCTGCACAAGGTGGGGTCTTTCCGTGATGGGCGCACGGCTCAAGCGTGACATAGGCCGTTGCACCCCGCGCGAGCGGGCCAGCGCGCCGAAGAGCTTCGGCCTCAGCATGAGGACGGCCACCGGCTTGCGTCCAGCCACGGCCCACAACGACACCATCGCGTACAATGACGCACCCAACGGCAGGATTCGGCGCGACCAGGCCCAGACCACGCTCTGCGAGCCCCAGTGCCATTCGCATCATGCTCTCGTCAAAAACAGACGCCAAATCCATGCCTCTAGCCCGGACGCACAGCCCGAAAGGTCAAAACTCAATGGAAGGAAAGCGTCTCCGCTCAGTCCTCGTCCTCGGGACTGGACAATTCACCCAGAACTTCTGTGAAGTCTTTAGCTTCGCGGAAATTCTTGTAAACCGACGCAAAGCGTACATAGGCGACATCATCCAGTGATCGAAGACCTTCCATCACCAGCTCGCCAACGACCGGAGACGGGACTTCAGGTTCTCCCATACTCTCCAGACGTCTGACGATGCCGCTTACCATACGCTCAGTCCGCTCAGCCTCAACCGGGCGTTTGCGCATAGCGACTTGCACGGAGCGCATGAGTTTATCCCGATCAAACGGCACTCTTCTGCCATTTGTCTTCACAATTGTGAGCTCACGAAGCTGAACCCGCTCAAACGTCGTAAACCGGCCACCGCAACCAGGGCAGAAACGCCGCCGCCGGATAGCCGTATTGTCCTCCGTGGGTCGGGAGTCTTTCACCTGCGTTTCATCACTACCGCAATATGGACACCGCATACTTGACTTCGCCCCCCGACCGTAAGTGGATCGTAAAATCAGCCTCTATCCTGCGGGGCAACATCACGTCCCCCCGTCAGGTCAGCCTTAGTATATCGGAAACCGCCCACAGAGTGCTTCAACTTCCTGACGAACACTCGTTTCCACATCGCCGTTCCCGTCCGCCCCGTTAGCAGCCAACCCGTCAAGCACTTTGGCAATCAACTCACCAACCTGCTCAAATTCTGCCACACCAAAGCCGCGGGTGGTACCCGCAGGCGCGCCCAGACGCACACCAGAGGTGACAGTCGGCTTCTCGGGGTCAAAAGGGATACCGTTTTTATTGCAGGTGATATGAGCCCGCTCCAGGCTCGCCTCGGCAATGTTCCCGGTCAGCTTCTTCGGGCGCAGGTCAACAAGCATCAAGTGCGTATCGGTCCCGCCAGAGACAATATCAAGCCCGTTATCCACCAGTGTTGCAGCCAGCGCCTGCGCATTGGCAACAATCTGCTTGGCATAAGACTGGAAACTGGGGCGGAGCGCCTCACCAAAGGCAACAGCCTTGCCCGCAATCACATGCATCAACGGCCCCCCCTGAATGCCGGGGAAGATGGCGGAATTGAATTTCTTGCCCAGATCTTCATTGTTGGAAAGGATCATGCCGCCACGCGGTCCGCGCAGCGTTTTATGTGTCGTCGTTGTAACAACATCCGCATAAGGCAACGGGCTTGGGTGCACACCGCCGGCAACAAGACCCGCAAAATGCGCCATATCCACCATCAGATAGGCCCCGACACTGTCAGCTATCTGGCGGAATGCGGCAAAGTCCAAGACACGCGGATAGGCAGACCCGCCTGCGATAATCACCTTTGGCTTGTGCTGCTTGGCAAGGGTCTCCACTTCGTCCATATCAACCCGGTGATCCTGCGAGCGGACACCATACTGAACGGCGTTAAACCATTTGCCCGATTGATTCGGTGCCGCACCGTGAGTGAGGTGACCACCCGCCGCCAGGCTCATCCCCAAAATCGTGTCTCCGGGCTTGATGAGCCCCATCAACGCCCCCTGGTTCGCCTGAGATCCTGAATTGGGCTGGACGTTCACATAAGCACAGTTGAACAATTGCTTGGCGCGCTCAATCGCCAGATTCTCTGCAATATCAACAAATTCACACCCGCCATAGTACCGACGACCAGGATAGCCTTCCGCATACTTGTTGGTGAGAACAGACCCTTGAGCTTCCAGCACCGCTTTGGAAACGATGTTCTCCGAAGCGATCAGTTCGATCTGGTTCTTCTGGCGCCCCAATTCCTGCTCAATCGACTTGAAGACATCCGGATCGCTGTCCGCAAGCGATTTGCCAAAAAATGATGCTGTCTGATCGGAGGACGTCATGAGAAAACCCTTTATCGAAACGCTGAAAGACCTGCTTGCGAGATATAGGTGCGCAAATACCTTTGCACACCCTCATATTCGAGCCACTGCCAAGGCGCGCTAGTTAGCACATAGCACCCGCTCAAGCCAACAAAGACCGCCGGGTTACGCGCTCAGCCCGCTTGCTTCCATCAACCCTTCGCCAAAAGAAACCCGGATCCCGCGACAAGCCCCGTCAGAGGCCAAAAGATCCAGCAAGTCGAAGTTTTCAAAGAGTATCTGCAGCAAATCTCAAAAGTAAAACTGGGAGAATTCTAAACTTTCGATTGCAAACCTTAGGTTGCATCCCCGTTGCACCAAAATAAAAGTCAGAAAAGCTTGAGGCCACTCGAATAAGAACAAGAAAAACTTGATTAATCTAGCGCCATTTGTCATATAGCTCGAAGTATAGAGTCTCGTCCCCCAACCTCTCCACTGCCGGACTAATCAGATGCCCAGTGATAATGACAGTCCTTTGACGCCTGCAACCCTGAGATACGCCTCAGAGATTGTGTCCGCCTATGTCAGCAACAATACGCTGCCGATAGACGAGCTTCCGACCGCGATTCGGACAATCCATGATGTTCTCGTCAACCTGGGCGACGCGAGAGGTGGCAAGGCAACAACACAAGGCCCGGCAGTGCCTGTGGAAGAATCGATTACAGACGAATACCTCGTATGTCTGGAAGACGGGAAAAAACTCAAAATGCTCAAGCGCTACCTGCGTTCGCGTTTTGGCCTGACGCCGGAAGAGTACAAAGCAAAATGGGGGCTTCCGCTCGACTACCCGATGGTCGCGCCCAATTATGCCGCGCAACGCTCAAATCTCGCCAAGAAGATCGGCCTTGGTCAGACAGGCACCCCCCGCAAGCGTTAAGCGTAACGGTTAGGCAATCCAGCCTTTACCGCCATTCGACGAGCTGCCTTCATCCGGATCAGGTTCCGCCGGGGAAGCCTTCGCACCATCATCATGCGTGTCGGCAAACCCGCTGCGTCTGGACCCGAAGATCCCTTTCTGACGCATCACATATCGTAACTTGTTGAGCGCAATACGCTCCAGCTCAGTCTGCGCGGTACGCACAGGCCCGGCAATCACGACTTCTATACCGCTTTCAGCTTCAACCGCCGTCACCTTCATCGACTCGCCAACGGGGAGAAATTCAAAGAACACTTCCCGCCCGATCAACGGGTCTCCCCCGCCGGAAGCCGACGTGCCATCTTTCTGGTCGGAGTGAATTTTACGCCGCACGCTTGAGGTTGTACCTGGTCCAGACAGCATCCAGCGCCCGCACAAGGTCCTCCATCATTTCATCCGTATGCAGAGGGCAAGGCGTAAAACGTAACCGTTCCGTTCCTCGCGGTACTGTCGGATAATTGATCGGCTGGACGTAAATATTGTGGTCTGCCAACAGCTCATCAGCAACCTGCTTGCATAGAACCGGGTCTTTGACCATCACCGGCACGATATGGCTTTCGCACATCATGACAGGCAGACCCGCCTCCAGAAGTTTCTGGCGCAATGTCTCTGCCCGATCCTGATGGCGCTCGCGCTCCGCATTGCTGGTCTTCAGATGACGAATACTTGCCAGAATACCGGCAACCAGAACAGGAGACAGAGACGTGGAAAAAATAAACCCCGGTGCATAAGAGCGCACGACATCAACCACAGCAGCGCTGGCGGCAATATAGCCCCCCATCACACCAAACCCCTTGGCAAGGGTACCTTCGATAATATCAACCTTGTCGAGAACGCCATCACGCTCGGCTATACCGCCGCCACGGGGCCCGTACAGGCCAACCGCATGCACTTCGTCCAAATAGGTCAGCGCGCCATACTTGCGCGCCAGGTCGCAAATTTCACCGATAGGGGCAACATCACCATCCATGGAATAGACGGATTCGAACGCAACAATCTTGGGCTGATCTGCTGGAATGGATTTCAGCAACTCCTCCAGATGAGCAAGATCATTGTGCTTCCAGACACGCTTCGGCCCACCACCACGGCGAATACCCTCAATCATGGAGGCATGGTTCAGTTCGTCTGAAATCAATACACAGTCTTTGAAAACCTTGGCCAGCGTTGACAATGTCGCGTCATTTGCAATGTAGCCGGAGGTAAAGAGCAACGCCGCTTCTTTCTGATGCAGGTCGGCAATCTCACGCTCAAGCTCAACATGATAGTGCGTCGTGCCCGAAATATTGCGCGTCCCGCCAGAGCCAGCACCGACCAGGTCAACAGCCTCATGCATGGCAGCCGTTACAAGCTCGTTCTGGCCCATGGCCAGATAGTCATTGGAACACCAGACCACAATATCCTTGTCGCCGTCCGGTCCGTAAAAAGTGGCCCGTGGAAAGCTGCCGCGATGGCGCACAATGTCAGCGAAAACCCGGTAGCGCCCTTCCGACTTCAGAGCGTCCAGCGCTTCTGTGAGCTTATGTTCGTAATCCATCGGAAACTCCACCTTTGGTTGCCCATTTAACATAACACCCTCATAAGATGTTAAGCTATGGTTTATAATTCATTAACGCACGACCGGCGCCTGCATGTTGCCCTTTCAAGGCTGGGCTGAATGTGGCCTTCCGCGAGGGTCCGCACCACCTGCGAATTGTCGCATCACAATAATTTGCCCGGTAGTTTGCCCGATTTTCTACCCGCAGCCGCAAAAACCGGTCGGGGAAACAGGATATGCAAAACGACCGCCCGAACGGTGGCCTCAGATTAGCGCCAAAGCCCCCGTTCAACCAGAACCGATTTTAACACTTCCGGCTCATCGGTCATCAGCCCGTCCACCCCCAGATCAAGCAACCGGACCATCTCAACCGGGTCATCAATCGTCCAGACATGGACCTGCAATCCCAACGCGTGAGCACGCCCCACAAAAGCAGCATCAACAATTCTCAGGCCACTCTGCGCCACGGGCACCTGAGCGCATCCGGCCTCAAAGCCCCCCCATATGCCTGCCAACGGCCCCGACAGGCTCGAAAACCGCAGGCGGGAAGTCCCCATGGGCCCAAGCCCTGTGCAAAGGTCTGGCCCCAACTCCGATCTGATCCAACGGGTGCGCTTGTCTGAAAACGACGTCACCCCGACCCGGTGGAGGGCCGCTGCCTTTTTAAGAACAGCGACAAGCGGAGCTGCCGCATTATCCAGCTTGGGGTCGATATTGAAGCGCATCTCTGGCCAGGTCGTCAGCATGTCCTCAAAAAGCGGAATGGGTTCACGCCCCCCAACCTTTGCTTTTCGTACATCCGCATAATCCATCTCCGCGATCCGGCCGGACATATCCGTCACCCGATCCAGCACCTCGTCATGAAAGGCCAGCAACACCCCGTCACGGGTGGCATGTACGTCCGTCTCAACATACCGGTATCCCAGGTCAACCGCATGCTGGAAGGCTGGCATCGTATTCTCGGGATGAGCGCTCGTGCCACCACGATGCGCAAAAGCCAGCACACCATCAAATTCCAGATAGGGAAATTTCGCCGGCCGGCTCATCTGTGTCATCCCCGCCATCTCTCGCTCCTTCAAAATCGCCGACCAAATCAGCAACCGAAGGTTAGTACAGCAGGCGATTATTCAAAAGACCGGAGCGACAGCCTGATAAGTGAATGTGGTCATACTGCCTATTGCGTGAGCGAGGATGTACGCACCCGTGCGTCAAGATCATAAATATCGTCGCGGAAGTTCACGACACCATGCTCATCCACCCAGGCGGTAAGATACAACAGATAAATTGGAACCGACTGTGCCAGTGCAACATCAATACGGTCTCCACTCGCCACGGTCGCATCAATGCGGGCCCGGTCCCATCCGTCTGTCTCGCGCAAAAGCCATTCTGTCAGATCATGAACATCCTGCACCCGTACACAACCTGAACTATAGGCCCGGGCAGAACGACTGAAGAGACTTTTGGAAGGCGTATCATGCAGGTAAACAGCATGCGGGTTGTTGAAGTGGATTTTCACGGTCCCCAGCGAATTGCGCGGGCTCGGATCCTGACGCAGGAAAACTTCACCAGACCGCACCCGTGACCAGTTAACCGAGCGGACACTCACTTCACGTCCGCCGCGATAAACACGGATCCCCATCCGTTCCAGGTAGGCCGGGTTCGCGCGCGCCTTGGGAATAAGGTCTTTATCCGCAATGCTGCGCGGTACATGCCAATAAGGATTAAGAGCAATCGTCGTAACAGCGCTGGTATATTCCGGCGTCTGTCGGTCTTCCTTGCCCACAATCACACGACGACGAAGTTCCACCTGCCCGTCTGCAACAGCTTCAACTTCCTGTCCCGCAATGTTGACGAAGACATAACGCCGGCCCAATGTTTCTGACAGCTCGTTCAACCGCTTCAGATTGATAGCCAGCTGTTTGATCCGCTCAGCCACCGGTACATTAAGCGCCTGCAAGGTCCGCGGACCAATGATCGCATCCGGCTGCAACCCATGCCGGGTCTGAAAACGACGCATACCCTGCTGCACAGGTTCGTCATACAATGCCGGATCACCACCCGAAATCGCCAGATCACCCGTCGCCACCAGTCTCTCACGGACCAGTTGCACCCGGTCATCCCGGTCGCCCGGTTCAATACGCTCGCCGGCAGGAATGACTTTCCAGCCCCCCCATTCCTGGATCTGTTCATACATCGACATCGCGCGAAGAAGAGGCCAGAATCCGGCATCCCCAAGCGTGGGAACCGTCGAAAGCGATGTCGGCGCTTCAGGTACCGTTGCCTCGCCACCGGGGCTCCACGGGTCAACCCATTCAAGCTCCCAGGGATTGAAAGCATCGTCAGCCAGCGCTGCAACAGGTGAAAACAGAAGCACAAGACAGGCTGCCAGCGCCACGCAAAAGCTCCCCAAATGGGGAGTAAGCGCTGATTTAACCGCGTCTGTCATGCTTGTCATCCTGTTTCAACCTTCCAGAGATCACCTGCAGTCTAGCCTTTCTGCCACAAAGGCCGAAAGCAAAACCGCATCAGCGTTAACATCTGCCCGAAAACATGAACAGGGCCTGACGGGATATCCCTGATCATTTGAACAAAAACAGATGCCATATGGCCAAATAACGTGTGCCGCTCCCGCAAAACACGGAAACGGCACAGATCAAGACAGTGGATCGGGAGACGCTGAACGTCCGCAACCAACCTCCTTAGAGGCGGAAACGAATCTGGTCCGTCCAGAACCGCTCAAGCTTGTTTAGCGTCTTGTTGATCTGATCAAGCTCATCCATGCTGACATCACCGACTTCCGCAATTGTATCGACGTGACGATTATAAAGATCTTCAATCGTGTCGCACACATCACGACCTTTTTGGGTCAGACGAACACGGACAGAGCGGCGGTCTGCATCGGAACGCTGGTGGTTGATGTAACCTGCTTCAACAAGCTTCTTCAGATTGTATGAAACATTCGAGCCCAGATAGTGCCCTCTGGTCCGCAATTCACCAGCCGTCATTTCCTGTTCACCAATATTGAACAGAAGCAATGCTTGCACGCTGTTAATCTCAACGCTGCCATTCCGGTCAAGCTCATCCTTGATCACGTCAAGCAGCCGTCGGTGAAGCCGTTCAACAAATGTCAGCGCTGTTAGATATGACTGCCGCGCTTCCGGTGATGCGCTCCGTGGTGCTTCCACATCCGCTTTTTCGATCATCGCGCCCATTGAACAAACCTCTACATACTAAACTTATTTCGCGAGGCAGAAGATGCCCCCTTCGAAATTCATCATAGCCCCGAGGCCCCTAATGACGGCTTAACCGACATTTTCGATTTAATTTGAACTTGAAGAAAATCCGATCTGCCTCACTTCTCAAAAACATGAGGCAGATCAAGGACATTAGCCCCTATACAGCCTCGCTATAGGCTGCCGCTTTCATCGTGTCGGCAAGGATTTGGTAAACTTGTTTCCAAGAATTTTCGACTTCTTCGGTAAACGCGTCACCAAGCCCCTGGCCCAGCGTCCAGAGCAATGCTTCACCGACTTTCGCGTAGTGTTCAGGCTGAACACCATAGGCAACATGCCCGCGCCCAAGCTTCTCAAGCGTCGGAACAACAGCCTCCAAATCATTCAACCCGGCAACAGCGATTGCCAGCGTTTTCATCAATTTACGGCCCTGGTCTTCCATATTGCCTTTAAAGAGAGGCTTCACTTCCGGCGCAATTTCAAACAAACGACCGTAAAACAGGCTCGCCGCCTGATCTGCGATCGGCTTGACGGCTTCAAAAGTCTCCTGAACGCGAACGCGGTCCATCGGGGTCATCAACATCTCCTTTTCTCGTGATGCGAGAGGGATAGTAGGAACACCCGGTAAACGCTAGCTAAACAGCCCAGTTTAAAGTGTGCCTCGCAGTAATTTGATAATCCCGGAAAAGTCGATCTGATCGTTCCCGCTGGCTTCCATCAGGCTGTAAAGCGACGCGGCTTCTGCCCCCAATGGCGTAGCAGCCTTCGCCCCCTGCGCGGCTTCCTGCGCAAGTCTGAGGTCTTTCAACATCATGCCTGCAGTAAAACCTGCCGCATAATCCCGGTTCGCAGGTGACGCCGGCACAGGTCCGGGTACCGGACAATATGATGTCATCGACCAGCACTGGCCCGACGCGGTAGAGGCAATGTCAAACAGGGTTTGACCATCCAGACCCAGCTTCTCTGCCAGGACAAAAGCCTCGCATGTCCCGATCATCGAAATCCCGAGCAACATATTGTTGCAGACTTTCGCCACCTGCCCGTTACCGGCACCGCCGGCGTGGAAAATATTCTGTCCCATCACATCGAGATACGGTTTGGCCGCATCAAAAGCGGCCTGCGCCCCGCCAACCATGAAAGTGAGCGTCCCGGCGCTCGCCCCGCCCACGCCGCCGGAGACGGGTGCATCGACCATCCGCATACCATGCGTCTCTGCTTGCCCGATCACGTCGCGCGCACTTGTAACATCGATGGTGGAGGAATCGATAAAGAGCGTTCCCTTGTCTGCTACGGCCAGAAGCCCCTCATCGCCCAAATAGACAGAACGAACATGGGCCCCCGCTGGCAGCATGGTCACAACAACATCCACACCGCGCGCCACATCCGACGCTGTCGCAACGGCTTCTGCCCCCGCGTCGGTCGCGCGCTTGATCGCGTCCGCTGACAGATCAAACACTTTCAGCACATGACCCGCCTTGATCAGATTTTGCGCCATGGGCCCACCCATATTGCCGAGCCCGATAACCCCGATCTTTGCGCCGCTCTTAGACATCCCAAAACCCCCCGAACGCTCAGTCAAAAATGAGCTCATTATCACCGAGCGACTCAAAATAGGCCTGTACCATTTCGTCACTCACATCATCCAGTGTGGCCGGTTGCCATTTGGGCGCCTGATCCTTGTCGATCACGACCGCACGCACACCTTCATAAAAATCGTGCCCGCGCATGAACCTGTTCGTCAGACGGAATTCTAGGGCCATACAGCTTTCAAAATCGAGCGTGGCCCCAAGCCGGATCTGCTCATAGGCAATACGCGTCGAAAGGGGCGACTTGGCACGGATTGTCTCCGCCGTTGCCCGCGCCCAGTCCGTGTCAGCCTTGTCGAGACGGGCCAGAATATGCCCAACCGACGTACCTGAAAAACAATGGTCAATCACAGACCTTTGCACCTTCAAAGGCGCCTTCTCCACGGCCTGCGCTTCCGCTGCAACGCTGTCATCAACCGCCTCCCCGCCTGCAATGCGCGCAATCAGCGCGTCATGCCGGTCTGCCGGAACAAAAACATCAGCCACACCAGCATAGATCGCATCTTCCAGCTTCAGGCGAGCGCCGGTGAGGCCCAGATACATCCCGATTTCCCCCGGACATCGAGGCAGAAAATACGTCCCCCCCACATCGGGAAACAGGCCTATACCCGTTTCAGGCATCGCAAACAGAATACGCTCCGACGCAATCCGGTGGCTGCCATGCGCAGACACGCCAACGCCGCCGCCCATATCAATGCCCGAAATCAGGGCGATATAGGGTTTGGGATACTGCTTGATATATCGGTTCAGCCGATATTCGTCCCGATAGAAGTCAATGACCTGCGGATCACCGGCCTTGCCCCAGTCATGCAGCACGCGAATGTCACCGCCTGCACAAAATGCCTTCTCACCTGAAGCTCGAATGACGACAGCCTTGATGCCATCATCAACCGCCCAGGCTTCTAGCTGGGGGTGAAGCTGCTTGACCATGTTGTAGGTGAGCGCATTCAGCACTTTTGGCCGATTGAGCGTCACAAGCCCCACGACGCCACGCTGCTCAAACAGAATTTCCGGTTCGTCGCTCATCCTCAGTCCTTCAGCATTTCACGCGCAATAATCACCCGCATGATTTCATTCGTGCCTTCCAATATCTGATGTACCCGGACATCGCGCAAATGGCGCTCCAGCGGATAGTCTTTCAGATAACCGTAACCACCATGAATCTGCAGCGCCTCATTTACCACACGAAACCCGGTGTCCGTCGCAAAGCGCTTCGCCATGGCAGCAAACATAGTGGCATCGGAGGTTTTGGCATCCACTTTAACCGCTGCCTGATAAAGCAGCAGCCGTGCGGCTTCCAGCTCCGTCGCCATGTCAGCAAGTTTGAATTGCAATGCCTGGAAATCCGCCAGCGCCCGACCGAACTGCTTGCGCTCCTGCATATAGGCCTTTGCCGTCGCCAGAGCCGCATCAGCAGTACCTAATGAACAGGCACCGATATTCAAACGACCGCCATCAAGCCCCATCATGGCAAACTTGAAACCTTCGCCTTCAGCACCAATCCGGTTTTCGGCCGGCACCCGGCAATCCTCAAAAATCACCGCGGCGGTCGGCTGACTGTTCCAGCCCATTTTCTTTTCATTGGCCCCGAAGGAGAGCCCCGGCGTTCCCTTCTCCACCACAAAACAGGAAACCCCTTTAGGCCCCTCCCCGCCCGTGCGGGCCATCACCACATAAATATCCGACACACCACTGCCGGAGATAAAGGCTTTCGATCCATTGAGAACATAGTCATCGCCATCACGAACCGCCTTGGTTCTTAGTGATCCCGCATCGGATCCGGCAGACGGTTCCGTCAGGCAATAGGAGGCAATTTTCGCCATGCTGGTAAGATCCGGCAAAAAGCGGGAGCGCAGCGCATCGCTGCCAAATGTATCAATCATCCAGCTCGCCATGTTGTGGATGGAGATGAACGCCGAAGTCGCCGGACAACCATAGGACATCGCCTCCATGATCAGCGCCGCCTCCAGCCTGCCCAGGCCTATGCCTCCCGATTCTTCACTGACGTAAATCGCCGCAAAGCCCAGTTCGGCCGCCTGTTTTATCGTAT
>PAZY01000003.1 GCA_002715765.1 Rhodobiaceae bacterium
TTGACCTTCCGCAGGGCCGCGATGGCCTCCGCGGCCGCCACCATGCCGGCGAGCGTGGTGTAGTAGGGCACCTTGGACATGAGGGCCGTCTGGCGAATCGATTTTGAGTCAGCCAGGGCCTGTGCACCCTCGGTTGTGTTGAAGACCAGATCGATTTCGCCGTTCTTGACGGCATCAACGATGTGCGGACGACCTTCGAGCACCTTGTTGATGGTGGTGACTTCGAGCCCGGCTTCTGCAAGATTGCGCGCTGTGCCGCGTGTTGCGACCAGCTTGAAACCCATCGCTGCGAGTTTTTTAGCGGGGCCTACGATTTTCTCTTTGTCGCTCTCTTTAACAGAGATGAAGACGCTGCCCGATGTCGGCACTTTCGTGCCGCCGCCGATCTGGCTCTTGGCGAAAGCAACGCCAAAACTGTGGTCAAGACCGATGACTTCACCGGTGGAGCGCATTTCCGGCCCGAGCACCGTATCCACACCGGGGAAGCGGGCAAACGGGAAGACCGCTTCCTTAACGGCGATATGATCGAACGTGTGCTTGTCGAGCTTGAAGGAAGCAAGATTTTCGCCTGCCATCACGCGGGCTGCGATCTTGGCAATCGGCTTGCCGACGACCTTTGCCACAAAGGGTACAGTACGTGAGGCGCGCGGATTGACTTCCAGCACATAGATCGTCCCGTTCTGCACTGCGAATTGCACGTTCATCAGACCGCCGACGTTGAGGGCGAGCGCCATCTCGCGGGTCTGGCGTTCGATTTCCGCGATTGTTTCTGCGGGAAGAGAGTAAGGCGGCAGCGAGCAGGCGCTGTCGCCGGAATGCACACCCGCTTCTTCGATATGTTCCATGATGCCGCAGATATGGACGTCCTTGCCATCGCAAAGCGCGTCTACATCCACTTCAATCGCATCCACCAGATAGCCGTCGATGAGGACGGGGCTCTTGCCGGAGATGACAACGGCATCGTTGATATAGCGTTCCAGATGCGCAGTATCGCGCACGATCTCCATGCCGCGACCGCCCAGCACGTAAGAGGGGCGAATGACGGCGGGGTAGCCGATACGCTCTGCGATGGCTTTCGCTTCATCAGCGGAACGGGCGATCCCGTTGGGTGGCTGTTTGAGGGCGAGCTTGTCGAGCAGGGCTTTGAAACGATCCCGATCTTCTGCAAGGTCAATCGCGTCTGGCGAGGTGCCCAGTATGGGAATGCCTGCGCGCTCAAGATCATTGGCAAGTTTGAGCGGCGTCTGTCCGCCGAACTGAACGATGACGCCCAGAAGCTCGCCTTTTTCCTGTTCGGTGCGCAGAATTTCGAGAACGTCCTCGGTAGTGAGGGGCTCGAAATAAAGGCGATCCGACGTGTCCGGGTCGGTCGAGACCGTTTCCGGGTTGCAATTGATCATGATGCTTTCGATGCCAACATCAGCCAGTGCGAAGGCCGCATGGCAGCAGCAATAGTCAAACTCGATGCCCTGACCGATGCGGTTGGGGCCGCCACCCAGGATGACTGCCTTCCTGCGTGTGGATACATCTGCTTCGCAGGCAGCATTGCCCGCAAAATCAGCCTCGTATGTCGAGTACATGTAAGGGGTTTCTGACTTGAATTCAGCCGCACATGTGTCAATGCGCTTGAAGACAGGTTTCACACCCTTGGCCAGTCGTCTTGTGCGAATGTCGTCTTCCGACAGAGCGCTCAACTCAGCCAGACGCGCATCGGAGAAGCCCAGCGCCTTCAGATCGCGCAGACCATCTGCATCCTCGGGCAGGCCGTTTTCTTCTACCTGCTTCTCTGCATCGACAATTGTCTGAAGCTGTTCCAGGAACCATGGGTCATATGAGCTTGATGCATGGATCTGTTCATGGTCGAGGCCATGGCGCATGGCTTGCGCGATTTCCAGAATGCGGTTTGGCGTTGCGCGACCAAGTGCCTTGCGCAGTGCGTTCTTATCATCGCCTTCGCCGATACCGGGAATGTTGACCGGATCAAGGCCTTTCAGGCCAGTCTCAAGGGAACGAAGTGCCTTTTGCAAACTTTCGGGGAATGTACGGCCAATGGCCATGGCTTCCCCTACCGATTTCATGGCGGTGGTGAGAAGGGGCTCAGCGCCCGGGAATTTCTCAAACGTGAAGCGCGGGATCTTGGTGACGACATAGTCGATGGTCGGCTCAAAGGCCGCAGGTGTTACGCCGGTAATGTCGTTCATCAATTCATCAAGCGTGTAGCCCACGGCAAGGCGGGCTGCGACCTTGGCAATCGGGAAACCCGTAGCCTTGGACGCCAGCGCTGACGAGCGAGAGACGCGCGGGTTCATCTCGATGACGACAAGGCGGCCGTCCTTCGGGTTCACCGCAAACTGTACGTTGGAGCCGCCAGTCTCCACACCGATCTCGCGCAGCACCGCTATGCTCGCGTTCCGCATGATCTGGTATTCTTTATCCGTGAGCGTGAGGGCAGGAGCGACCGTAATACTGTCGCCTGTGTGCACGCCCATCGGGTCCACATTCTCAATCGAGCAGATGATGATGCAATTGTCCGCCTTGTCGCGGACCACCTCCATCTCATATTCCTTCCAGCCGAGCAGGCTTTCGTCGATCAGCACTTGCGCGTTGGGAGACGCATCAAGGCCGGAGCGAACGATGGCTTCATATTCTTCGCGGTTGTAAGCGACGCCGCCGCCTGTGCCGCCGAGCGTGTAGGCGGGGCGGATAATGGCGGGCAGGCCCACTTCATCCAGTACCTGCATAGCTTGTGCAACACCGGTCGCACGGTCATAGCCGATGGTCTCGCCGGCTTCGTTCTTGATCTTCGGCGCAGAAACGATGGCGGCGCGGGGGTTTTCCAGGCCGATGCGGTCCATCGCTTCGCGGAAGAGGGCGCGGTCTTCGGCCATTTCAATCGCGTCGCGATTGGCACCGATCAGTTCCACACCGAATTTTTCCAGCGTGCCATTTTCAGCGAGCGAGAGCGCTGTGTTGAGGGCCGTCTGTCCACCCATGGTGGGGAGGAGCGCGTCGGGCCGTTCTTTCTCGATGATCTTTGCCACAAATTCCGGTGTGATCGGCTCCACATAGGTGGCGTCCGCCAGATCCGGGTCGGTCATGATGGTGGCGGGGTTCGAGTTCACCAGAATGATCCGGTAGCCTTCCGCTTTCAGCGCCTTACAGGCTTGCGTGCCGGAATAGTCGAATTCACAGGCCTGACCGATAACGATGGGGCCCGCGCCGATGATGAGGATCGATTTAATGTCTGTACGTTTTGGCATGGGTTAGCGCTTCGCCTCCGCGATCAGAGAGATAAACCGGTCAAAGAGATAGTGACTGTCTTGCGGGCCGGGGCTCGCCTCCGGGTGATATTGCACCGAGAAGACGGGCTTGCCTTTCAGCCTCAGCCCACAATTTGTGCCGTCAAAGAGGGAGACATGGGTCTCTTCCACATCGTCTGGCAGGCTGTCTCGATCCACGGTGAAGCCATGGTTCATGGAGGTGATCTCGACCTTGTTGGTCGTGAAGTCCTTCACCGGGTGGTTGGCGCCGTGGTGGCCCTGATGCATTTTTTCGGTCTGAGCCCCGAGTGCGAGTGCCAGCATCTGATGACCCAGGCAGATGCCGAAGATGGGTTTGCCCGATGCAACGAGCTTTTTGATTTCCGGCACGGCATAGGTGCCGGTGGCGGCCGGGTCCCCCGGACCGTTTGACAGGAAAATGCCATCGGGGTTGAGAGCGAGCACGTCTTCCGCCTTGGTGGAGGCGGGGACGACCGTCACCTTGCAGCCGGTGCTGGCGAGGCAGCGCAGGATGTTGCGCTTCACACCAAAGTCGAGCGCGACGACATGGTGGGTTGCGTTCTCCAGATTTTTGTAGCCTTCACCCCAGACCCAGCGGGTTTCGTCCCACGTATACGACTGACCGGTGGTCACGTCTTTTGCGAGGTCGAGCCCTTCGAGACCCGGGAAAGCTTTTGCCTTGGCCAGCAACGCATCCCGGTCAAATTTGCCGTCAGGCGCGTGCACGATCGTGCCGTCGATCATGCCTTGTTCGCGGATACGGGCCGTGAGGGCACGGGTGTCGATGCCGCCGATGGCGATGATGCCGCGCGCTTTCAACCAGGCATCAAAATGCTGGGCGGCGCGGTAATTGGAGGGGTTTGTAATGTTGGCCCGAAGGATGGCGCCGCGAACCCCCGATGTTGCTGCCAGGTTTGAGGTTTCCTGATCTTCACTGTTGGCGCCCACATTGCCGATATGGGGGAAGGTGAAGGTGATGATCTGCCCCGCGTAAGAAGGGTCGGTCAGAATTTCCTGATATCCGGTAATGGCGGTGTTGAAGCAAACTTCACCGACGGCTTCGCCGACAGCACCGAGCCCGATACCTTCGAGAATAGTGCCATCCTTCAACACGAGAAGGGCTGTGGGCTGGCGGGCACTCATGGGGTCGCTCCTGTTTTGTCCGTCTCAAACTGTCTCTCATCCGGGAATTCAGTCGCAGCCGACTCCCTCGCGGAACCGGCTTTCTTCGGTTCCGTGGCGGAATGTAGCAACGCTTTCATTGGTTTCTCCCGGGGAGGGCGCGCCGGGCGGCAGCACCCGGCAAATTGCGCGGAAACTAAGGGAAGCCGCCTGTCAGGTCAAGCGAGTCGATCACAAAAAAATTGCTGAAAAAACAAAGGCTTATGAGGCTCAAGAGGAATTGCCATAGGCGATGGATTGGGGTAGGTTGTTCGCTTCCCGTTCAGTTGGTCGAACGGGCGCGGACGAGCCTGCCTGTTTAAAGGGCAGGTTGTTGTCTATCTGGGTCCGCGATTGTCAGGTTTTACAGTAAATGAGGCTCGGAACAGATGCGCGACAAGATTGCCGCTGCTTTGAAAGACGCCCTGAAAGCACAAGATAAACGCCGCATGGGCACTATTCGCCTGATGCAGGCCGCGATCAAGGATCGCGATATCGCCTCCCGGACACAGGGCGCGGATGGGGGCGTCTCTGATGAAGAGATCCTCGATATCCTCGCCAAAATGGTCAAGCAGCGCGAAGAATCAGCTGAGACTTATGCGCAGGCTGGCCGTGCGGAGCTTGCCAATCAGGAACGGGAAGAGATTGAAGTCATTCGTGACTTCATGCCTGTTCAACTGAGTGATGATGAGGTTGTTGCAGCCTGTGCGGAAGTCGTTGCAGAGCTTGAAGCTACCAGCCTGAAAGATATGGGGCGCGTCATGGCGGAGCTGAAGAACCGCTATGCCGGCCGGATGGATTTCGGCAAGGCCGGTGCTGCGATCAAAAAGACGCTCGGGTAAGCGTCTCCCCGGTTTAGCTTTCTTTGCGGATCAGGGTCGCCAGGCGCTTTATCCCTTTCGTGATAGTGTCTTCATTTGTCGCAGAAAAACTGAGACGGATGGTGTTGGCGCCTGATCCGTCATGAAAGAACGCTTTGCCCGGCACAAAGGCTACTTTTTCGCTGATCAGGGATTTGGCCAGGAGCGCTGCGCCGTCAATGGACGGATCGAGTGTGAGCCAGATGAACATGCCGCCTTCGGGCTGTGTCCATTCAACGCTTTGCGGCATGTGGGTGGCGAGTGCCTGCAACATGCAATCGCGCCTTGCGCGATAGGCGATGCGGACTTTCTCAACCTGCTGATCGAAGGTTTTGGTGACCACGTCTGCGATAACCATCTGATTGATGGTGGGCGAATGCAGGTCGGCGGCCTGTTTCATCAGCACGAGTTTTGCGATGACAGCGCTTGCCGCGCAGACCCAACCAATGCGCAAGCCCGGTGCAAGGGTTTTTGAGAAGCTCCCACAATAGAGTGTTCGCGTTTTTTCAATGTCGCCGTTCCGTGCGATATCGAGTGCGAGAATAGGGGGAAGAGCCTCGCCGTCGTACCGCAACGCCTGATAGGCGGCATCTTCGATGATTGCGAAGCCCTGCTTCTCGGCGTCGTCCAGCAGGTGTTCGCGTGTTGCAAGGTCGAGCGTTCTGCCGGTCGGGTTTGCAAAATCGACAGAGGCGTATGCGAATTTGACCTTCGCATCGTCCGCCGCCACGCCCGCGCCATCGGTTGCTGCGATGTTGGCGTATTGGGGTTCGTAAGCATTGAACGCACCGAGTGCGCCGAGATAGGTGGGAGAGGTGACCAGCGCCGTGTCGCCCGGTGACAGAAAGAGCTTGCCCAGATAGTCAAGCGCCTGTTGTGAGCCCGATGTGATGAGGATGTTGTCTATGTTGCACGGGATGCCGAGCTTCCCCATTTCGCTGACCAGCCATTGGCGCAACGGGGCATAGCCCTCACTCACTGAATATTGCAGTGCGAGCTTTTGCTGGTCGCTGGCGAAGATGGCCTCATATGCCTGACGAAATTCCGTCACAGGAAAAAGGGCAGGGTCCGGAATGCCGCCCGCAAACGAAATGATGTCCGGTTGATCCAGAAGCTTGAGCAGCTCACGGATCTCCGACGCTTTCATTCGCGCCGTGCGAGGGGCCAGTACTTCTTCCCAATTCATACCAGCGGTCTTTCATGCTGTTGCTTTGGCCTAATCCAGCACGGGTTTCTATTTAAGTCAATAATGCTGACCTATATAGTGTGGGGTTGTATCCAACAGGCTCAGGTCAGGAATTCATCGGCTTTCATGTCGATCGCGTGGCGGGCATGCCGCCGGGCCATGGTGAGGAACATTTCGTCACCGCGCTCGGTGCGGACCACCATCATGGATGCAATGACAGCCATGAAAATGCCTGCGAAAGTGCCACGACGATAATCTTCCCAGCAGGCGTCCCAGCTGTAATCCTTGATACCTGCCGCTGTCAGTGCGGTGTGATAGGTGCGCACCAGTTCCTCTTCTACCGGGCGGCGCGTATCGGCACGCAGGCCGGCGCCGATGAAGTAGGCAACGTCTGCGAGGGGGCTGCCCAGTGTGATGGTCTGCCAGTCGACGGCGGTGATCCTGGCGGGAGTTGTGCTTTCGTCGATCAGCAAATTGTCGAGCCGGTAGTCGACATGCACAAGGGAGAAAGGTGAGGGGAGCCCTTCGCCGCGCGCGCCCTTGTTGTTTGCCAGTTTGCGGATGAGCGCAATCTCGTCATCTTTAAGCTTGTCTTTATAGCGGTCCACAAAACCGTCGACATTTCCCGCATAAAGCCCTCCGGTCAGTTCAGCCCCTTCGGGGCTCGGCTCTCCCAGCCAGTCGTTTCCACGCAGGCTTTCATCGTTCCAGCTTGGGGCATGCAGGCCAACCAGTTGCAGTACGGCGGCATGTGCGATCTCCGGCGTTGTGCCGTTCAACTGATCGCCTTGCTCGGCAGGGCTCAAATCTTCGAGGAGGAGGGCAAAGTCAGGGCCGTCGCCGTCAATGTCGGCAAAATAGCAATCTGCCGCGTTGATGGTGAGGCGGCTTTTCAGCTCCCGATAGAAAGAGACTTCTTTCACAAAATTTTTCAGGAGAACACCGGTGGAGCGGCTGCTTTCATCGTCGGAGGGGAATTTGGCGATGATGCTTTTAGGTGTTTTATCGTCGCCATTCTCAATCGTCAGTTGGTAGCGAAGACATTTTCCGATCTGTCCCGTGCCGATCCGCTTGGCGGTGAAACCGGTCACTGTGCCTTTGAAGCCGGATGCGTTGAGCTGCTCGGTTAACCAGGCTGGCGTGATGCTTTCTTCAGTCGGAATATTTGTCATTTTTGTTGGCTCCCCTCGGGTTTTAGCGGCGAGCCTAGCCGTGAAAAATTCTGCCAGCAAAGGGTTTGCAATTTACGTAGGGGCGTAATGGGTATGGCGGGTGCGCCATAGCTATGGCTGTTGCATAGATATGCGCAAATGAAACAGATATGCTGTAGAACGGAGCCTTCGTGCGCACCTGGCTGGATTGAAGATGAGTTTCCCCAAGAGTTTCCTTGATGAGCTGAAAAACCGCGTCCGTGTGTCGGAGGTGGTGGGCCGTCGTGTGAAGCTTACCCGGAAGGGACGGGAATTTGTGGGCCTGTCGCCGTTTAACAATGAGAAGACGCCCAGCTTCACGGTGAATGATGACAAGCAGTTCTACCATTGCTTTTCGACGGGCGAGCATGGCGACATCATCAAGTTTCTGGAAAAGACGGAAAATCTGAGCTTTCTGGAAGCTGTTGAGCGGTTGGCCGCAGAGGCGGGTATGGAGATGCCCCAACGTGACCCGCGCGAGGCAGCGCGCGAGGAAAAGCGCACGGATCTTTATGATGTCATGTCGGCGGCGCAGGATTATTTCGTCGAAAGCCTGAAGCGGGGCAAGGGGGCTGAGGCGCGGGCCTATCTTACCCGGCGGGGACTGTCGGCGGAGACGATTGACCGGTTCGGGATCGGGTTTGCACCGGATGACAGGGCGGGCCTTAAATCCTACATGTTGGGGCGCGATTTCAAGTTGCCGCAGATGATCGAGGCCGGACTGCTGATTGGCGGTGAAGATATTCGTGAACCCTATGACCGGTTTCGTAACCGGGTCATGTTTCCGATTGCCGACGCGCGTGGTCGTGTTGTGGCGTTTGGCGGGCGGGCGCTCGACCCGGCCGCGAAGGCCAAATACATGAATTCGCCTGAGACACCGCTTTTTCATAAAGGACGGCTGCTCTACAACCTCGCTCAGGCCCGCAAGCCTGCTTATGACGGTGGCATGGTGGTTGCCGTTGAAGGCTATATGGATGTTGTGGCGCTGGGACAGGCGGGGATCGACCCGGTCGTCGCCCCGCTGGGGACCGCGCTCACAGAGGAGCAGATCGGTCTTTTGTGGCGTTTGGCGCCGGAACCTGTGCTTTGTTTTGATGGGGATAAAGCGGGTATTCGTGCCTGTTCCCAGTGTGTCGAGCGCGTGTTGCCATTACTCAAACCCGGGCATTCCTTACGTTTTGCCCTATTGCCGGAGGGGCAAGACCCCGACGATCTGGTCCGATCAGGTGGGAAGGAGGCCATGCAGACCGTGCTTGAGGCCGCCAAACCGCTCTCGGAGATGGTGTGGGACAAGGAAGTCGCTGCCGGGACCTGGGATACGCCCGAGCGTAAAGCGCAATTACAGGCCCGGATTGGTGCCGTAATCCGTGAAATTGCGGACCCCACCGTTCAGACATTCTATCGGGATGCTTTGAACGAGAAGCTTGATCACTTGTTGCGGCCGCACCGGACGGGCGGGGCGCGTAGCGGGGCGGCTGGTGGTGGCTGGCAGAACCAGCGCGCCTGGCCTGGCCGCGGTGGGGCGAGGACGGGCACTTTTTCCGCCAAAAAAGGTCGTTTTGGACAAAATAAGGATTTATTCCTAGGAAATGCCACGCCGCAGCTCAAGCAGAGCCAGCTTGTGCGGGGGGGTGACGTCGGGGCTGCCAAGCGGGAGCGGCTTTTGATACTGACACTGCTGAATCACCCCTGGCTATTGGATGAACATAGCGAGGCGGTGGCCCTTGCTGATTTCGGTGACCGAGAGCTTGACAAAATCCGCAATGAAATCATAGATATAGCCGCTCTTTATGCGCCCCTTGACAGGGAGGGGTTGAGGGGCCACTTGGACAAGAGGGGAATTTCGGATATCGCTCGTCGGCTGGAGAGTGGGGCGGCGCTCAAAAGCGAGACGTTTGCATGGCCGGATGCGCCAAACGATGAAGTCGAAGATGCGTGGCTTCACCTGTTGCATTGGCATGATCGGGCGAGTGATTTGCAGAATGAACTCAAGGCAGCGGAACGAGCGCTGGCAGAGGAACTGACGGACGAAAATTTGGCAAGACTTTCAGCCTTGAAAGACGAACTGGCCAGACTTTCGAAACTGTGATTGGCAAGGAAGCTAACCAACCTGGGAATTTGACGCACGAAGGAACGCGATGACGGTGCGAAAGCAGTGGCCTCGCGTTTACATCAATTGAACCGGTGGGCTGCCATAATGTGGGGTAGCAGTCGCCACGAAGTTGGAAGTCCTTCAGGCGGTCGAACAAGACAGGCGGAGAGTTGTTGAATGGCGACGAAGACGGCGGATACGGAAACAGCGGAACAGACTGGCGACGAACGGGACAGCCCGTTGCTCGATATGTCAGATGCTGGCGTCAAGAAGATGATCAAGGCTGCGAAGACACGTGGTTTTGTAACTTATGACGAGTTGAACAAGGTTCTGCCGTCGGAAGAGTTTTCTTCTGAACAGATTGAAGACACGATGGCGATGCTCTCGGAGATGGGCATTAACGTCATTGAAAACGAGGACGCCGAAGGCGACCAGGACGACGCGAAGTCGGGCGACGGGGCCAGCGACAATAGCGACGACGATGATGATGACGAAAGCAGTTCCGGCACTGCCGTCACGAAAACAGAAACCACTACGACAACCACGACGCTTGACCGCACCGATGACCCGGTTCGCATGTATCTGCGTGAGATGGGGTCTGTGGAACTTCTCTCCCGCGAAGGCGAGATTGCGATTGCCAAGCGGATTGAGGCCGGTCGGGAAACCATGATTGCAGGGCTTTGCGAAAGCCCGCTGACCTTTCAGGCGATTATCATCTGGCGAGATGAGCTGAACGAAGGCAAGATCCTGCTGCGCGATATTATCGACCTGGATGCAACATATGCAGGGCCGGACGCGAAGAAGATCGACAAGAGCCAGGCCGCGCTTGAAAAAGAGCGTGCCAAGGCGGAAGGCAAAGTCTTTGAGGAAGAAGAGCCTGAGGAAGAAGATGACGACGATGATGATGCAGAGAACAATCTCTCTCTCGCCGCCATGGAAGCTGAACTGAAGCCGAAAGTGCTCGAGATTTTTGATGCGGTGGCATCAGACTATAAAAAATTGCGCCGGTTGCAGGATCAGAAGCATGGCCTTGCCCTTCAGAGCGATGAGCTTTCAACGTCGCAGGAGCGCCGCCACAAGAAGCTCAAAGATGATATTATTGATGAAGTGAAGAGCCTGGCGCTCAACAACAACCGTATCGACAGTCTTGTGGATCAGCTCTACTCGATCAACAAGCGTCTGATGGGGCTTGAAGGGCGTTTGCTGCGCGCTGCGGAAGCGCATGGCGTGAGCCGCGAAGAATTTCTTCAGCAATATTATGAGAACGAACTTGATCCCAACTGGTCGCGCCGCGTAAGCCGCCTGAAAGGCAAAGGCTGGGCTGACTTTGTCAAGAATGACAAGGATACGATCAAGGACATTCGCGACAATATTCAGGAACTGGCGTCAGAGACAGGTCTGGATATCGCGGAGTATCGCCGCATCGTACACAAGGTACAGAAGGGCGAGCGCGAAGCACGGATTGCCAAGAAGGAAATGGTTGAAGCCAACCTTCGTCTGGTGATTTCCATTGCAAAAAAATACACAAACCGCGGTCTGCAGTTTCTCGATCTTATTCAGGAAGGCAATATCGGCCTGATGAAGGCGGTGGACAAGTTTGAGTATCGCCGTGGTTACAAATTCTCGACTTATGCGACCTGGTGGATCCGTCAGGCGATCACGCGCTCGATTGCCGATCAGGCACGGACGATCCGTATTCCGGTGCACATGATCGAAACGATCAACAAACTGGTGCGTACTTCGCGTCAGATGTTGCACGAGATTGGTCGTGAACCCACTCCGGAAGAGCTGGCTGAGAAACTCGGCATGCCACTTGAGAAAGTGCGCAAGGTACTCAAGATCGCGAAAGAGCCTATTTCGCTTGAGACGCCGATCGGTGACGAAGAAGACAGCCATCTGGGTGATTTTATCGAGGACAAGAATGCGATCCTGCCGATTGATGCAGCGATCCAGTCCAATTTGCGTGAAACGACAACCCGTGTGTTGGCATCGTTGACCCCGCGTGAGGAGCGTGTGCTGCGCATGCGCTTTGGTATCGGTATGAATACCGACCACACGCTGGAAGAAGTGGGGCAGCAATTCTCGGTGACGCGCGAGCGTATTCGTCAGATTGAGGCGAAGGCACTGCGCAAGTTGAAGCACCCGAGCCGTAGTCGCAAGCTGCGCAGTTTCCTCGACAATTAAGACGGAAGGTTTTCCAGTCGTATCCCCCCCAAATGCTACCCGGTTGTGCACACGTCACACCGGGTAGAGTTGCGCATGGAGTAAATCATGAACCTCACAATGATGCGGGCGAAAATTCACCGGGCCACGATCACGCAATGTGATTTGAACTATGAAGGCTCGATTTCGATCGACAAGGATTTGCTGGAAGCATCCGGTATTCTGCCGAACGAGCAAGTTGACGTGCTCAACATTACCAATGGCGAGCGGCTGACAACCTATGCGATTGAAGCACCGGCCGGGTCTGGTGTGATCGGCATGAACGGGGCAGGCGCGCGCAAGGCGCAAGTGGGTGACCTTGTGATTATCGTGGCCTATGCGCAGATGAGCGATGCAGAAGCCAAGAGCTTCAGCCCGAAAGTGGTGCTGATGACAGGCGGCAACAAGATCGCCGCCTGATCAGGTGTAACCCGTATTACTCAATCGCGATGACGAGTGTCACGTTGGCGGTCAGGGTTTGTTCCCCGGCGGCGACGGGCACGTCTGCGCTCTCCATCGACATGGCCCGTGCGTAGAAGGGGCTCGGCATGCCACCACCACCATTTTCGTTGATGGTGATGATCTGGCCGAGTGTCACGCCAGCGGCCGAGACGTAGATCTTGGCCTTGCGGATGGCATCCGCAACGGCGTCGGCGCGGGCGGCGTCAAGAAGCGGGCCAGGTTCTTCCACCTCAAAGCGAATGCCGTGAAGCTGGTTGGATCCGAGTGACACGATCTTGTCCAGTGCGTCGCCGACACGGTCCAGATCGCGCAAGGTAACGGATACCATGTTCGATGCCTGATAGCCGGTGATAACCGGCTTGGTGCCACGTTCGCCGTGGGTATAGACCGGACTGATGGACAATTGTGATGTGCGGATGTCCCTGTCCTCGATGCCGAGTTCCCGCAATCCCTGAAAGACCGCCTGCATGGACTGGGTGTTGTCGGTCAGGGCGTCCACGGCGGTTTTGGCCTGGGTCACGACACCCGTTTCGATATGGGCGATGTTGGGTTTAACAGAAATCTTGCCTTCACCGGAGATGGTGATGGTGCGGGGCGGTGTTTCTGCCTGTGCCGCTGTGCTGAGTGCGGCGCTCACAGGCGCGGCAAGGAGCGCGGTTGCGATGAGCAGCGTGGCAAAAGCACCTGTGGAGCGGGCACCTGTGGTGCGGGGGCGCAAGGGAAGGATAGAGCGGAATGCGACAGCCATGGCGTTTTCCTTATTGGGCGCGAGGTTTTGGGGGAGAGGACCTGGCGCAGCGTGGGCATATCTGATGTTGTTTCTTGTCGCAGAAGAATTCGTCGAAAATGGGGCGCTTTTAATGGCAGGTTGAGCCTCATTCCTGTTTGGCGGCGGTCGATCATCTGCTATACCGCGTGTCTGTATATTGTGCGATTTAGCGCGCTTGGGGGCCTGTAGCTCAGTTGGTTAGAGCGAACCGCTCATAACGGTTTGGTCGCAGGTTCGAGTCCTGCCGGGCCCACCATTTCCTCGCTTGCGGCGGTCTCACGGTGTTTGGCGCCTCCGCCGGGGCGGCGGGCGAAGTCCGGGTCGCGTCGCGGCCTTCTCCAATTTGGAAGTCGTTGCAGGGGCACTCTGCTAAACTGCTGTCGGCGTCGAATCAGCGCTCAGCGGTGGAGGGGATTGTGGCCAAACGACAATTGGAAATTACTGCGCCTGCAGGATATGTGGCGACGCTGGCTGCAATTGCCGAACATCAGGAGGCCGAAGATGTGTATTCGGAACTGGGGGAGGCTGATCGCTGTTTTGTGCGTATCGTTTGCGACACATCGAAGGTGCAGGCGATTGTGGATGCAACCCACAAGGCGGTGGAGAAGGGAGCCCATTGGCGTTTGACCATCCTCCCGGTGGAAGCTGTTGTGGCGCCTGACGGGCCGAAACAGGAAGCGCCGGTTGAGGAAGAACCCCGGTTTTCGTTCCGGGGGCGGACAGCCCCACGTGAGGAAATTCTGCACGAGGTGGAAAAGGGTGCTGATCTCAATCTGGATTTTCTGGTGCTGGTTGCGCTGTCTGGGGTCGTTGCCGCGGTTGGCCTGCTGACCGATAGTGTGGTGGCGTTGATCGGGGCGATGGTGATTGCGCCTCTTCTGGGCCCCAACCTCGCTTTTGCCTTTGGGGTGGCCCTGGGGAATGTGAGCCTGATGCGCCGCGCGATGCTGACCAATGTCGCGGGGCTGTTTTTTGCAGTTCTCTTTGCCACGCTGCTGGGCATGTTCCTTGGCGAACCGATGAGTTCCGCTGAAATTTCAGCACGCACGGTTGCAGGTTATGACTCTATCGCCATCGGGCTTGCCGCCGGGGCGGCGGCTGTTCTGTCTCTGACGACGGGGGTGTCGAGCGCGCTGGTGGGGGTGATGGTGGCTGTTGCGATCCTGCCGCCGGCGGTGACGGCCGGTCTGATGCTGGGAGGCGGGGATCTGAAGGCGGCCGGCGGCGCCGCACTGCTGCTTGCCGTCAACATTGTCTGCATCAATCTTGCCGCGCAAATTGTGTTTGTGATCAAGAACATATTACCGCGCACCTGGGCCGAGAAGAAGGGTGCACAAAAGGCGCTTTGGACGAATTTCATTACCTGGGTTCTGCTTCTGTCCGGGCTTGCAGGGGCGATTTACCTGGTGCGCTGGTAAGGCTTTTTTGCGAGCGGGGAGGGGTGTTGGGCCCGTCCATTGTTTGTGGGCGCTCAATCGGCTAAGAGTGTGCGCAAATCGCATCCGAAAGAGGTTCAGCAATGGCGTCGTATCAGTATGTTTACGTGATGGATGGTCTGTCGAAGACATATCCGGGCGGGAAACAAGTTTTCAGTGACATTCGGCTCTCCTTTTTCCCCGGTGCCAAAATTGGCGTTGTCGGGGTCAATGGTGCGGGTAAGTCGACCCTGTTGCGGGTGATGGCTGGCCTCGACAAGGAGTTTACAGGCGAGGCCTGGGCTGCCGATGGGGTGAAGGTTGGTTACCTTGCACAGGAACCGCAGCTTAATCCCGACAAGAACGTGCTTGAGAATGTCATGGAGGGGGTCGCGGAAAAGAAGGCGATGCTCGACAAGTATAACGAGCTTGCCATGAATTATTCTGACGAGACGGCCGAAGAGATGGCCAAGCTTCAGGATGTTATCGACGCGCAGAACCTTTGGGATCTGGATAGTCAGGTTGAAATGGCAATGGATGCACTTCGCTGCCCGGAAGGGGAGCTGGAGGTGACGAACCTGTCCGGTGGTGAGCGCCGTCGCGTCGCGTTGTGCAAGCTGCTGCTGGCTGCGCCCGACATGTTGCTGCTTGATGAGCCGACCAACCATCTGGATGCCGAATCCATTGCCTGGTTGCAGAATTATCTGGTGAAATATCCCGGCTCCGTCGTTCTGGTTACCCATGATCGCTATTTCCTTGATCAGGTGACGGGCTGGATTCTTGAGCTCGATCGCGGGCGCGGCATTCCGTATGAAGGGAATTATTCCAACTGGCTTGAGCAGAAGCAGAAGCGGATGCAGCAGGAGGGGCGCGAAGATGCGGCGAAAGAGCGTACGCTGGCGCGCGAGCTGGAGTGGATCAGCCAGTCACCAAAAGCACGGCAATCAAAGGCCAAGGCGCGTATCCGTGCCTATGATGATCTTGTCGCTGAAGCCAGTAGTGAAAAGGTTGGCAAGGCACAGATTGTTATTCCCGTTGCCGAGCGGCTGGGCGGTGTTGTTATCGAGGCAGACCATTTGACGAAGGCATTCGGTGACAAGCTGCTTATCAATGATCTGAGCTTTCAATTGCCGCCCGGTGGGATTGTCGGTGTTATCGGTGCCAATGGTGCGGGTAAGTCCACGCTTTTTAAAATGCTGACAGGTGTGGAAACACCGGACAGTGGTGTTATCCGGATTGGTGAAACCGTAACCCTTGGTTATGTGGATCAGAGCCGCGATGCGCTCAATGACAATCATACGGTCTGGGAGGAAATCTCAGGCGGGTCTGATGTGATTGAGCTGGGCAAACAGACAACCCCCAGCCGGGCCTATGTTGGTGCGTTCAACTTTAAAGGTGGGGATCAACAGAAGAAAGTTGGTCTGCTTTCCGGTGGGGAGCGTAACCGCGTTCATTTGGCCAAGATGTTGAAGACGGGGGCCAATCTGTTGCTCCTTGACGAGCCGACCAATGATCTTGATGTCGATACGCTCCGCGCGCTTGAAGATGCGCTGGTGGCATTTGCCGGCTGTGCCGTGGTCATCAGCCATGATCGCTGGTTTCTGGACCGTATCGCGACACATATTCTGGCGTTCGAGGGCAATAGTCATGTCGAATGGTTTGAAGGCAATTATGCGGACTATGAAGAAGACCGCCGCCGCCGACTGGGACCAGAGGCGGACATTCCGCATCGCTTGAAATATCAGCGACTGACGCGAGGCTAATGGTCCACGCCGGTTTTCGGTTTTACATAAAGCCAAAAGAAAAGGCGGCCCGCAAGGCCGCCTTTTTTGTTCTGGAGAAGAGACCGATTTAACTGTCTGCAGAGCTGTTGGCTTCGGTCACGGATGTGTCTTCCGCGTTTGATGCCTGCTGGATCTGTGTCTGAAGATGTTTCAACAGGTGAGAGAAATCACCATGATTGTTCCGAATGACAGAGATAAAGCTGGAGCGTTGTTCCTGTGCCATCCAGATGCCGACCACTTTCACGTCGAAGACTTTGAATGTGTCACCATTTTTGATGAGCCACCATTCAACCGGTACCGGGTCACGCCCGTCGCCAAATTCGATCCGGCTTGAGACAATCACTTCTTTGCCACTGGAGCCTTTGGGCTGAGAGCCGAAGATCTCGAATGTCTGGTTGGTGTAGCCTGACAGGCGATTGGCGTAGACTTTCACGATAAAGTCCTCAACCAGCGCAAGATATTCGGTTTTCTGTTCAGGCGTGGGGGTGCGGGCATACTGACCAAGGGCAAAAGCGCCGATGCGTGGTATGTCCATGTTCCCAACGAAGAGCACTCTGAATGCAGCCTCGCGGTCGGCCGCTGTGATGTTGTCCTGGCTCAGGATTTCCATCGCCTCCGAGGCCAGTCCGTTTACGAAAGCTTCGGCTGCCTCGTCGCCTGCATGTGCGGACCCCAGAGAGAGGGCCAAGGCAACCAACAAGGACAGTGTCGTGAGAAACTGGTTTGCAAAACGGCCCAACGGAGAAGCCATCAAGTTTGTGGTGTGTGTGGGCAGGTACCGTGTCATGCTTCAACATCCTTATTGTGGGGATGCCTCTGATATGACGTCAGATGAGTGAAATTCTACTCATCTGACGAAAGGTTGATATTGGAAATATCAGGCAGATCATCCAGGTCTGTTACGCCATTGGCGATCTCGTCCTTGCGGCTCTGGCGATAAAGAGAGCGGATGGCGGCGTAATAATCCACCGATGTCCGTTCGATTTCGTCCAGTGTTTCCAGATTGCGGGCACGAATGTCGATCCCGTTCACCAGGAAACGTGTCACAGGTACCGTGTATCCGTCATCCCAGAAGATATAGGTGAGCGGGTCGAAGAGCATGTCGACACCAAAACCGACAAGGTCGCGGGGTGGCGCAGGGCCCAGAAGGGGGGCGTAGAAGTAGGGGCCTTCGCCAACACCATAGACAGCGAGGGTCTGGCCAAAATCTTCGCCGTGACGGGTATACCCCCAGCCTGTTGCCGGGTCTCCCAGACCCAGTACGCCAGCCGTTGTATTGATCCCGAAGCGGCTTGTTGTCGTTTCAGCGCGTTCCCATTCCCCTTGCAAAATATCGTTTGCAAGGATGACGGGTGAGCGAAGATTGTCCAGGAAGTTGCGTACGCCGTCTTTTGCGAGTGATGGCAGAACGCCATCGTAAATCTCGGCTGAGGGGCGCAACAGAATGATGTCGAAGAAATTGTTGAGCTCGAAGAAATATCTGTTCAACGGCTCGATCGGGTCGTTTGCCTCTTCATAAGCGGCAACAGCGGCTGTGTCGGTTGCGTCCGGCCGGGTTGCGCAGCCAGCAGTCAGGACTGTCAGGCCAAGTAAAACCGTCCAAATGCTACGATTTCCCCAAACGTCACGATTTCCTAGAGCGATTTCGCTTTTCATTTTGATCCTACACTTTGGAGGTCTGTTCCGGCTTTGCGAAAGAGACCGTCTAGCAGTGGTCAGTCTTGTCTTGGTTCCGTTCTTGGTACCATGCGGATGTCGGGTTGATGAAAATTCAACAATCCTCATGGTTTAGGTCGTCATTCTTTTGGTCGGATATCCGTCCCTGGAATGTTGATAAGCCGGGCCACCTTAATTCTCGATGAACTCGCTCAAGAGATGGACCGTTTTTTGCGCTTTTTGCCAGACTCACCGGTATTCTTAACACCTTTGCTAGCATGAGCATCCTCGTCTTAACCAGCTTTGCCACGGCGCTTTCTGTAGGAAAATGGCATCATGTTGCGGAAATGTCTCTTTGCCGCCCAGGGTGGAAAAAGGATGCCTTGCCGAGTTTTCCTTTGTTTATTCATATAAAGATATGTATATATCCAATTCAACTCTTCTTTTTGGCTGGAAGGCTGGAATTACACACGGGGATTGGCCTTGGATGCTTTGCTTACAGGATTGCGCGCGGCGGGAGAGCCCACCCGGCTCAGGCTCCTGATTCTGCTCGCGCAGAGCGAGTTGACGGTGACCGAACTTACCCAAATCCTTCGTCAGAGCCAGCCCAGGGTCAGCCGGCACCTCAAACTTCTTTGTGAGGCGGATTTGCTGGACCGGTTTCGGGAAGGTAGCTGGGTATTCTACCGTCTGGCTGCACGCGGTGTCGGGGGAGATCTGACATCGTTTCTGGTTGCCTCTATCTCTGAAGAGGATCCAACCATTGCCCGCGATCTGGAAAGGCTGAGGGCCGTTCGCGATGCACGGGCAGAGCGGGCCGCGACCTTCTTTCGGGAGAACGCCGACGGATGGGACCGCATTCGTTCTCTCTATGTGTCGGAAACACGGGTGGAGGATCAGTTACGCGCCCTTGCGCCGGCGGGCCCGATGGATGCGGTTCTCGATCTGGGGACTGGTACCGGCCGTATGCTGGAAATTTTTGCAGACAGGGCAGCCCGTCTGGAAGGGGTGGATCTCAGCCCTGAAATGTTGGCGTTTGCGCGGGCGCGGCTTGATGCGTCCGGCCTCTCTCATGCGCATGTACGACAGGGTGATATTTTCGACCTGACATTTAATGATGGCGAGTTTGCGCTCGTGAGTGTGCATCAGGTGCTGCACTATCTGGATGATCCGGCGGCCTGTATTGCAGAAGCCGCCCGCGTGCTTGCCCCCGGCGGGCGCTTGCTGGTGGTTGATTTTGCCCCACACGAACTTGATTTTCTGCGCGAAGGGCAGGCGCATCGCCGGCTGGGGTTTGCAGAACATGAGGTCAGTCAATGGTGCGTTGCTGCCGGGTTGACCGTTCAGACCGTTCAATCCCTGCCGCCTGATGGGGCGGATGAAAAACTAACGGTGCTTATTTGGTCGGCAGAAAAGCCCTGTCAAAGTGGCGAGACAAAAAAAGGAGTGGCGGCATGATTTCACTGGGAGATCGTTTTCGCGGCGGAGATCGTGTGCGCGTATCGTTTGAGTTTTCGCCTCCCCGTACGGATGAGGCGGAGGTCAAACTTTGGGATGCGATTGAGCGGCTGGCACCGCTTGAACCGGCCTTTGTCTCTGTCACTTACGGTGCGGGCGGCAGCACACGTGAGCGCACGCATTCGACGGTAAAGCGCATCGTGCAGGAAACAAAGATGAAGCCCGCAGCACATCTTACCTGCGTCGGGGCTTCGCAGGCCCAGATCGACAAGGTCATTCAGGGCTATTGGGATGTTGGTGTTCGTCACATTGTCGCCATTCGGGGAGATATGCCGGATATGGAGGGTGCGTATCGTCCACATGAAAATGGCTACCAGACCACGGCAGATCTGGTGAAAGGTATTCGCGCTATCGGCGATTTTGAAGTGTCGGTTTCGGTTTATCCGGAACGCCATCCCGAGAGCCGGAGCTTTGAGCATGATCTGGATCTTCTGAAAGCGAAGATTGATGCAGGTGCAACCCGCGCGATTGCGCAGTTTGCCTTCGAGACCGAACATTATGAACGCTTGCTGGAGCGTGTTGCCAAGGCAGGGATCAAGATACCGATTGTGCCGGGGATTATGCCGACAACGAATTTTAAAGGCGTTGAACGAATGGCAGCGCGTTGTGGCGCAACTGTGCCGGCTTGGCTGCGCGCCTACTATGACGGGCTGGATGATGATCTGGCGACCCGTCGATTGATCGCGGCGACGGTTGCCGCTGAACAGGTGCATGATCTGGAACGTCTGGGGTTCCGTGATTTTCATCTCTACACACTTAACCAGGCGGATCTCACCTACGCGATCTGCCACATTCTGGGGTTCAAGCCTAAAGAGGCTGCTCCAAGCGAGGTGCAAGCATGAGCAAAACGAGAGACGAGAGACTTGCCGAGCTGTATCGCACCGTTAAGGAACGCGTGCTGGTTCTTGATGGCGGCATGGGGTCGCTTATTCAGGCCTATGGTTTGACCGAGGCGGATTATCGCGGTGAGATTCTGAAAGATCATCATGTGGATGTGAAGGGGGACAATGAGCTTCTGTCGCTGACACGACCGGATATCATTCGTGAGATACATCTGAACTATTATCGCGCAGGGGCTGACTTTGCCGAAACCAATACGTTTGGTGCCAACACGGTTGCGCAAGGTGACTATGAACTTGAGCGCCTGTCATATGAGTTGAATGTGGCAAGTGCGAAGGTTGCTCGTGAGGCGGCGGACATTGCTGAAGCGGAGGATGGGCGCACCCGATATGTCATTGGCACTTTGGGGCCAACGCCACGGACTGCGTCACTTTCCCCGGATGTGAATGATCCAGGGTTTCGCAATATCACGTTCGACGCGCTGGAGGATGCCTATTCCGAAGCCGTTCGCGGTTTGATCGAGGGCGGGTCGGATACGCTGATGGTGGAAACGATCTTTGATACGCTCAACGCCAAGGCGGCGCTTGTTGCCATACAGAATGTGTTTTCTGAAACGGGTGTCGAGTTGCCGGTGATGATTTCAGGAACCATTACCGACGCATCGGGCCGACTTTTGTCCGGTCAGACGGTTGAGGCTTTCTGGTATTCTGTCCGGCATGTGAAGCCGTTTTCCATCGGTCTGAATTGTGCTTTGGGGGCGGAACAGCTGCGCCAGTATGTCGATGAGCTTTCTCGCATCTCGGATGTGCATGTATCGGCTCACCCGAATGCGGGGCTCCCGAACGAGTTTGGTGAATATGACCAGACACCCGCTCAGATGGCTGAGCTTGTGGGTGAGTATGCGACCAGTGGTCTCGTCAATATTGTGGGTGGTTGCTGCGGCTCCACGCCGGAACATATTGCCGCGATAGCCGAGGCCGTTGCGGCTGCGACACCGCGTGAATTGCCACGGGTTGAAACCAGAATGAGATTGTCGGGGCTTGAGCCCTTCGTCCACGTATAGGAATGAGATTTATGTCTGAACAGACCGCCACCTTCATCAATGTGGGTGAACGTACAAATGTGACCGGCTCTGCCAAGTTCAAGAAGCTTATTCTTGCTGGTAATTATGATGAAGCACTCACTGTTGCCCGGCAGCAGGTTGAGAATGGTGCTCAGATTATTGACGTGAACATGGATGAGGGCATGCTGGACAGCGAAGCTGCCATGGTGCGTTTCCTTAACCTGATTGCATCCGAGCCGGATATTGCGCGTGTGCCTGTGATGATTGACTCATCCAAGTGGAGCGTGATCGAAGCCGGTCTTAAATGTGTGCAAGGCAAGGCGATCGTCAATTCGATTTCCCTCAAAGAAGGTGAAGAGCCTTTTCTGGAGCAAGCGCGCAAGGTGAAAGCCTATGGGGCGGCTGTTGTTGTTATGGCCTTTGACCAGGACGGGCAGGCTGATACGGCGGACCGGAAGTTTGCCATCTGCAAGCGTTCATACGATCTCCTGACGCAGAAGGTGGGGCTGCCGCCGGAAGATATTATCTTTGACCCGAACATTTTTGCAGTCGCGACGGGCATTGAAGAACATAATGATTACGGCAATGCCTTTATCGAAGGGACGCGCCGGATCAAGGAAAACCTGCCACATGCGCATGTGTCGGGTGGTGTATCAAACGTGTCGTTCTCGTTCCGCGGCAACGAGGCGGTGCGCGAGGCCATGCATTCCGTCTTCCTCTACCATGCGATCAAGGCTGGTATGGATATGGGGATTGTGAATGCCGGCCAGCTGGCGATCTATGAAGACATTCCAGCGGAACTGCGNGATGCGGTGGANGATGTCATACTCAACCGGCGTGATGATGCGACAGAGCGNCTGCTTGATATTGCCGAGCAGTATCGCGGCGACGGTGCGAAGAAGCGTGTTGAAGACCTGTCCTGGCGCGAGGCCCCCGTGGTGGAACGCCTGCGTCATGCACTGGTCAACGGTATCACCGCTTTCATCGAGGAAGATACTGAGGAAGCCCGGAACCAAGTTGAGCGCCCGCTTCATGTGATTGAAGGCCCGTTGATGGACGGGATGAACGTGGTGGGGGATCTGTTTGGCGCGGGCAAGATGTTCCTGCCACAGGTTGTCAAATCGGCTCGTGTGATGAAGCAGGCTGTTGCGTATCTGATGCCGTTTATGGAGAAGGAAAAAGAAGAGCTGGGCATCACGGAAGATAGTTCCAACGGGACTATTTTGATGGCGACGGTAAAGGGGGATGTCCACGATATCGGGAAGAATATCGTGGGGGTCGTCNTGCAGTGTAACAATTACAAGGTTGTTGATCTGGGGGTNATGGTGCCTGCGGCCAAGATCCTTGAGGCCGCAAAGACAGAGAAGGCCGATATNATCGGGCTNTCCGGCCTGATTACCCCCAGCCTTGATGAAATGTGCCACGTTGCGGCCGAGATGGAGCGGCAAAACTTCAAGCTGCCCTTGCTGATTGGCGGCGCGACGACAAGCCGTGTGCATACGGCCGTTAAAATTCACCCGAACTACAAAAAGGGTCAGGCGGTCTATGTGCCGGACGCAAGCCGTGCGGTCGGCGTGTGTAATTCTATTCTGTCCGAGACGCAGGGCGCACAATATATGGATGGCGTGGCGGAGGAATATACCCGCATGGCGGAAGCGCATGCGCGCGGGCAGGAGCGGGGAGAGCGCCTCAGCCTGGGGGATGCGCGTGCCAATCGCTTTGCGCTCGATTTCTCTGATTATCAGCCGCCGAAGCCTCAATTTCTGGGGCTTAAAACGATTGATGATGTGCCATTGAGTGAGCTGGTTCCTTACATTGACTGGACGCCGTTTTTTGCGACCTGGGAGATGAAGGGTACCTATCCGCGTATTCTGACGGATGACAAGATGGGTGAAGCGGCGACGCAGCTTTTTGAAGATGCGCAGACACTCCTCAAGACGATGGTCGACGAGAACTGGCTGCAACCAAAAGGTGTTGTCGGGTTTTGGCCTGCCAACCGTATCTCAGAGGATGATATCGAGCTTTATACTGATGACACGCGTGAACACAGGTTAGCGATGTTCCATACGTTGCGTCAGCAGATGGCCAGGAAGAATGAACGGGCCCATGTGGCGCTTGCCGATTTTGTGGCAGACCCGGGCGTGCATGATTATGTGGGGGGCTTTGCGGTGACCGCCGGTCACGGTGAAGAAGAGCATATTGCACGCTTTGCCGCTGCGAATGATGATTACAGCAAGATTCTCGTTCAATCCCTTGCTGACCGGTTTGCGGAAGCGTTTGCCGAATATCTGCATGCGCGAGTTCGCCGGGAATATTGGGGCTATGCTGACGAGAGTGCTTTTACACCTGCTGATCTGATTTCGGAGAAGTATCAGGGGATCCGGCCTGCACCTGGCTATCCGGCGCAGCCTGACCATACTGAGAAGCGGACATTGTTCCGGCTTCTTGAAGCGGAACGACGGACGGGGATCACGTTGACCGAGAGCTGTGCCATGTGGCCGGGCTCTTCTGTCTCGGGGCTCTATTTTTCTCACCCGGAAAGCTACTATTTTGGTGTTGGACGGGTGGAGAAAGACCAGGTTGTGGACTATGCCGCGCGAAAAGGTATCAGTGTGGACGAGACAGAGCGGTGGTTGGCACCTGTCCTGAATTACGCACCGGGCAGGTAGCCTTTAGGTTAGGTATTTTTATGTACCTTCAACAGGCCCCTCCATGAGCGGGCCTGTTTTTCTGACTGCCGTCTTTTGCTTTCAATTCTCTCATTTTTGAGCAAATCCGGGCCTTTTTTGGCGCCTTCGGCTTGAGAAAACAATTCTTTTATCAAGCGTTTACCATTTTGGTTTAATCCTTTGGTCTATGGCTGGGCAGCGGCGACAAAACCGCCCATATTGCCCGGGTTGCATGGTTGGAGGGATCAATGAACCAGGTGGCAACGGTATCGGCGTCGGCAGACGTGCAGCAAAGTGAAGTGGGTACGCTTAAGGAACTTGAGAGGCGGGTTCTTTTTACGCGTATTACGGATGAAGATTCGAAAGCGCTCATTGCTTTCTCTCCCGTTCTCGAAGCCCAGATAGATGATCTTCTTGATGCCTTTTACGAACATGTGGCGGCTGTCCCCAATTTGGCGGAGTTGTTTCGTGACGAGGCGCATATTCAATACGCGCGCAATGGCCAGAGAAAGCATTGGCTGGACCGTGTGTTCTCCGGCAAGTTCAATCGCGAGTATGTCAAAAGCGTTATGGCGATTGGTGAGGCTCATGCGCGTATCGGGCTGGATCCCCGCTGGTATATCGGGGGGTATTGTTTCGTTATTGGCCGTCTGCACCATCTGATCTGCGAGACTTATCTTCACGACCCGCAAATGATGCAAACGGTTATTGTGGCCGTGAACAAGGCTATTTTTCTCGATATGGATTTTGCGATCTCGATCTATATCGACGAGGCCAAGAAACTTGCACGCAAGCTTTTGAACGAACAGGCGGATCGCTTTGAAGTCAACGTCAAGGAGGTTGTGACATCGGTTTCCAATGCAGCGACGGAGCTTGAGGCAACCTCTGAAACTGTTGCGGCGGCAGCGGAGGAATCTGCCTCGCAGTCTGCCACGGTCGCGCGGGCCACTGAGGAGTGTCAGACAGCTATTCGCCAGATACGTGAGCGCATTTCGACATCGTCCCAGATGACGCAAAAGGCTGTGGATCTGGTGGCTGCCGCTGAAACCTCGATTGACGGGCTCAACCAGTCAGCGGATGCCATTAGCGGGTTTTCCAAAACGATTAGCGATATTGCCGGGCAGACAAATTTGCTGGCACTCAACGCGACGATCGAAGCCGCGCGCGCCGGGGAGGCTGGACGCGGGTTTGCTGTTGTTGCGAGTGAGGTTAAAGCCCTTGCACAACAGACAGCCAAGGCGACGGAAGAAATTGCCGCACGTCTGGAGACCATTCAGCGGGAGGTGAAGACCACCACCGGGTCGATCAATGATGTTTCCGACACAATCAAGTCGGTCAACGAGATGTCGTCCGATATCTCGAATGCGATGGGCGATCAGGAGGCTGCAATGGAAGAGGTGGCGTCCAATGTCAGTGGCATTTCCCAGGCGTCGAGCGAGACGGGGCGTGCAACCTCTGAAACGGTGCAGGCGACGAGTGAGCTTGCAACCCAGTCGTCCATTCTGACGGATCGTGTCAACGCTTTCCTGGAAGAAGTGCGCAGCGCCGGCTGATCTTCCGCACCTATCCCCGTGTTGCACTTACCACCTGCAACACATTGGAAGCCCTCGGGACCTTGTTCCGAGGGCTTTTGATATTCACGGAGGTGGCAATTCCTCCGATGGTATGCGCCGATAGACCCTTGTTTCTACGCCTGAAATGAGTTGGTTGCTTTTAGGGATGATTTACCTTTCTCACCTACCTCTACCGTTCAGGGGTGGGTTGTGTGTTGCGCGCCGGATGCCCCGTAAAAGCCAACAAAGAGGTGGTCAAGGTGCAGGTGAGCGTGAAACGAAGTGAAGAGAGTAAGGAAGCGGATCTGGCAGGGCGATTGGGTTTCTCCGCTATCGGCCAGGAAGATTCTCAGGCGCTGAAAGTTTTTGCGCCGGTACTTGAAGAGAATATTGATCGCTTTCTGGATGCGTTTTACGCACATTTGACGTCTTTACCCAATCTAGCTGAGCTGTTTCGCAACGAAGCGCATGTGCGCCATGCGCGTGAAGCGCAACGAACACATTGGCTGGACCGTGTTTTCTCCGGCCGCTTCGATGAGGATTACGTTAGAAGTGTTGTCGCCATTGGTGAGGCGCATGCCCGTATCGGGCTGGACCCTCGCTGGTACATTGGCGGTTACAGTTTTGTCACCAGTCATCTTCAGCAGTTGATCTGCCAGACATATGCGCAGGATTTGCCGCGCATGCAGCAGACCATTGTGGCGGTCAACAAAGCTGTTTTTCTGGACATGGATTTTGCAATTTCCGTCTATATCGATGAAGCAAAGAAGCTGGCTCATCGTGTGTTGAATGAGCAGGCGGATCTCTTTGAGATTAACGTCAAGGAAGTGGTGACATCGGTTTCTCATGCGGCGGTTGAGCTTGAAGCGACTTCTGAAACGGTTGCTGCGGCGGCGGAGGCATCGGCCGCGCAGTCGGCGAGCGTGGCGCGTGCCGCGGAAGGGTGTCAGCTTGCGATTCGCGATATCCGGTCGCGCATCTCCACATCGTCTCAAATGACGCAAAAGGCGGTTGATCTGGTCGCGATGGCAGAAGGCTCAATTGATGGGCTCAATCAGTCGGCTGATGCCATCAGTGGTTTTTCCAAAACGATCAGCGATATTGCAGGGCAAACGAACCTGCTCGCCCTGAATGCAACGATCGAAGCGGCCCGCGCCGGCGAGGCGGGGCGCGGCTTTGCGGTTGTTGCGAGTGAAGTGAAAGCGCTCGCCCAGCAGACGGCGAAAGCGACAGAGGAAATTGCGGCCCGGCTGGAGACGATCCAGCGTGAGGTCAAGGCGACGACCGGGTCTATTCACGATGTGTCGGACACAATCAAATCCGTTAACGAGATGTCGTCAGAGATTTCCAACTCCATGGGTGAGCAGGAAGCCGCGATGGAGGATGTTTCAACGAATGTAAACGGGATTTCCGATGCTTCGAGTGAAACAGGCCGGGCAGCGTCCGAGACCCGCCAAGCGACAAGTGAGCTTGCCGCACAATCATCCATTCTTTCAGACAGGGTGAATGCTTTCCTGATCGAGGTGCGGGAGGCCGGCTGACGGGGTGGTCTTTTCCCGGTTTCTATTGTGTGCCGACAAGAACCCTCCGGGACGCTGTCTTGAGGGGGCTTTTGTTGTTCTGCTCTGGTGACGCGGCGTGCGGGCTCAGGTTTCTTGCGTCAGTGCGTCTTCGTGCAGGCGCTGGAAAATCTTTTTCCCCATTGTCGTGTGACGGGGATGATCTACGAGACCGGTGTCCAGAAGAGCTGCCCCGAACATGATGGCCCACCCTCTGGACCGTGCCCATAGCGCAGGGTCGTTGTTGCCATAAAGCTTCATTGCTTCCCGGCGCGCTATGCGGCAATCCAGCAGGGACCACAGGCAGGCAAGGTCTGTTGCACGGTCGCCGACGCACATGTCGCCCCAGTCGATGATGGCGGTGATCCTTCCGTTCGTTGAAAGGACATTGCGTGCATGCAGGTCACCATGGAGCCAGGTGGGGCTGGTGTCCGGTGTCGCCGCAAGTGCGACATTCCACAAATGTCGTATTTCTGGTGTGATGACGTCGATTTGTTGATTGATCCTGTTCATCCGTTCTTCATTGATGGCTTGTCTGACAGCAATGGGTACGCCGCGTGCGCCGTTCAATGGTGCGTTCGCCGGGGCCGGGATATGCAGTGCCTTCAGAAAGCGCGCGAGCGGTGCGGCCTGTGAGGGTGAGAGTGGTGCTTCATCGACCGGGGTACCGTCGAACCAGGGCAAGATTGACCAAGGCCATGGATAGTACGATGTCGGGTTGCCTGTCCGGATGGGGGACGGGATGGGAAGCGGAAGATGGGGGCGGAGATACTTCAGCCATTTTTGCTCGTTCAGTATGAAGGGGAGTGCTGCGGCGCGACGTGGCAGGCGGATCGCATATGCGTCCCCCAGTCGGTAAATGACATTGTCAAAACCGCTTTCAAACTGCTGCACGGGATACTGTGCGAGATCCGGATGTTGCCCGGTCAGCAGATCCCTGACGAGCTGATCTGTGATCTCGGTCTCGGCGGCGGGGCTTCCATGCCCGGTGGAGGTGTCGCCGGTGTCCGGAGGTGAGCTTGTCATTTTTCGCCCGCTCTCTCAGACAGTGGCTTCAAGTTCTGCGCCCAATTGTCAGCCCAGGATACGAGTGGCAGGAAGTTGCTGAGAAGCTCCTGGCCTTGCCTCGTCAGGGCGTAGCCGTCTTCGCCTGTGTACAGAAGATCCGCCTCGCGCAGCGCTTTCAGGCGGGCGTTGAGCACGCTGGGGCTCACTTGATCGCACGCTTCCTGGAGGCGGCGAAATGTCAGCGCTTCTTCCCTCAGTTCCCACAGAATTCGTAGAACCCAACGCTGCCCGAGAAGATCGAGCAACGCCATGATGGGCCGACCGGATCTGGAACCGCGAACCGGCTTTCCGGGATGTGGGGCTGTCTTTTTTTTACGGGTCAATCGCATTGCCTCTTGTGCTTCTAAAAAAGTAGCATTATCTATTTTGCTACTGAAAAAGAAGCATATTAGAGGAGTTTCCAAATGGCAAATCCAGCCCGCATTGCCCCGGCATCCGCGCCGTATAGCGATGATGTTGAAAAACAGTTTGCCCGGCTCATGCCGCCGGGTGTTGAGCCTCTGGTTCTGTTCCGCACACTGGCGCGCGATGCGCGTTTGTTTTCCCGGTTCATGAATGCCGGTTTGCTTGACAAGGGACATTTGTCGCTCCGCGACCGGGAGCTTGCAATCGACCGGACCTGTGCCCGCACGGGGTGTGCGTATGAATGGGGGGTGCATATCACTTTGTTCAAGGACAAAGTCTCTTTGAGCGCACAGGAAGTTGACGCGTTGGCGACCAAGACACCCGAGGAAGGGCCATGGAATGAACGTGAACGGCTTGTTCTGCAACTGATGGATGCGCTTCACGACAAAGCGACCATTGATGATGCGCTTTGGGGGGCATTGCGAACGGAGTTTGAGGAGATGCAGATCCTTGAACTTTTGATGCTGGCGGGCTTCTATCACACGGTTGCTTATCTCTCGAACGGGCTTGATTTGCCGCTTGAGACCTATGGCGCACCCTTGCCAAAGACGGGTGCGTTCTAAGCGTTGCCGAAGCCGCCGCCGCCGGGGGTTTCGATAATGATTGTGTCGCCTGTGTCGAGGTCTCGCTCGGCCAGGCTTTCCAACTCTTCGACGCTGCCGTTCGCGCGGCGGATACTGGTGCGTCCNACTTGTGCGTCGGCGCCACCTTGTAAGCCGAAGGGCGCAATCCGCCGGTGGGTGGCGAGGATCGACATGTGCATCGGTTCGCGGAAGCGGATGGCGCGGTGAACGCCGTCNCCCCCCTTGTGTTTGCCTTTGCCGCCGGAATTTTTGCGGACCGAAAAGTCTTCGAGAAGGACAGGGAAGCGCCATTCCAGTATTTCCGGNTCAGTGAGNCGTGAATTGGTCATATGGGTGTGGACGGNGTCGGCCCCGTCGAAGCCAGGACCAGCGCCAGCCCCGCCGCATATGGTCTCGTAATATTGGTAGGTGTCGTTACCAAAAGTGAGATTGTTCATTGTGCCCTGTGCGGCCGCCATGGCCCCCAGAGCGCCGAAGAGAGCATCGGTGACGGCCTGGCTGGTTTCGACATTGCCCCCGACCACGGCTGCGGGGTAGGCCGGGTTGAGCATGGAGCCTTCTGGCACGATAAGGGTGAGTGGTTTCAGACAGCCTTCGTTGAGCGGGATATCATCGTCCACCATGCACCGGAAAACATACAACACCGCCGCGCGGCAGACGGCGGACGGTGCATTCAGATTGTTGTTGCGGGCGGGGCTTGTACCGGTGAAGTCAATCGTGGCGCTGCGCGTTGCGTGGTCGACATGAACGGCGAGTTTGATGACGGCGCCATCGTCCATTTCCTGTGTGAAGTCCGCGTCTTTCAGCACGTCGATCACGCGGCGAACGCTTTCTTCCGCATTGTCCTGGACGTGGCCCATATAGGCGTTGACGGTCGCCAGGCCATATTGTGCAACCATCTTGCGCAGTTCCTGCGCGCCTTTTTCGCAGGCGGCGACTTTGGCTTTCAGGTCTGCAATATTCTGGTCGGGGTTGCGGGCAGGATAAGCTGCGCGGGTCAGAAGGGTGCGAAGTTCAGCTTCCTGAAAGCGCCCGTTGGCCACGAGCCTGAAATTGTCAATGAGCACACCTTCTTCATTCACGTTGGTGGAGCTCGCGGGCATGGACCCGGGGGCGATACCACCGATATCGGCATGGTGGCCGCGGGCGGCGACAAAGAAGAGGCGGTTTTGTTTTTCCGTGTCATAGACCGGAGCAACGACTGTAATGTCCGGCAGGNGCGTGCCGCCATTGTAAGGNGCGTTCAGAACGAAGACATCACCCGGTNCCATGTCGGGATTGCTNTTGATGATGGTTTCGACGCTTGCACCCATCGACCCCAGATGCACAGGCATGTGAGGCGCGTTTGCGACCAGGCCACCATGGCGGTCGAAAACCGCGCAGGAAAAATCAAGTCGCTCTTTGATGTTGACGGAGTGGGCCGTCTTTTCNAGGGTGAAACCCATTTGCTCTGCGATTGACATGAAGAGATTGTTGAAAATCTCCAGCATGACCGGGTCTACCTCTGTGCCGATCGCATGGGNGACGGCGCGCGCGGTTGTGCGTGTGAGGGTAATATGATTTTCAGGCGTCACGTCCGCCGACCAGCCCGGTTCCACGACAATGGTTGCATGCGGTTCTATGATCAGGGCAGGGCCTTTCAAAACGTCACCGGGGCGCAATCCATGGCGATGATAGACGGGCGCGGTAACCCACTTGCCATCTGAATAGAAGCGTGTTGTCCGGGTGCTGATGGCCGCGCCCTCGCGGGAGGGGAGGTCTCCCAGNTTTTCGGTGACGCTCGCGTCTTTTCCGATCGCTTCTACCGACAAGGCTTCAATAATGATATCGCGACCTTCGTCGAAGAAACCAAAGCGCTGGCGGTGAGCTTCTTCAAACAGGGGCCGCATATCGCGCTGTGTGAGGTCGAGAATGAGGGCGGTGTCTGTGCCTTTGTAACGAAGATGCAGTCGCGGCACGTGGGTGATGGCCGNGCGCGCTACCCCCTGGGCTGTCAGGTCTTGCTCGTTTTTGNGGCTCAATGACTGGATCTGGTCTTTGAGGCTTTCCAGGCTTTGTGCTGTCAGTTCGCGCTCGACGGCTTGTTCCCGTGTTGTGCGGATGTCGGCGAGCCCCATCCCATAGGCGGAGAGGATGCCGGAGAAGGGGTGAAAGTGGATTTTCGTCATGCCGAGCGCGTCGGCAACAAGGCAGGCATGTTGCCCCCCCGCGCCACCAAAACACGCCAGCGCGTATGAAGACACATCATAGCCGCGTTGCACGGAGATTTTCTTGATGGCTTGCGCCATGTTCTCGACGGCGATGGTNATGAAGCCGTTCGCAATTTCCGCCGCGCTNCGGCCTTCGACNTGNGTTGCCATTTGGGCAAAGCCTGNGCGGGCGGCTTCTGCATCAAGCGGCTGGTTGGCNGTGGGGCCAAAAACGTTCGGAAAGAAATCCGGTATGAGTTTACCCAGTGCGACATTGGCGTCGGTAACGGTCAATGGTCCGCCTTTGCGGTAACTGGCCGGTCCCGGGTTTGCACCGGCACTTTCCGGNCCGGCGCGCAGACGTGCCCCGTCGAANGACAGGATAGAGCCGCCACCGGCCGCGACGGTGTGGATNTGCATCATGGGCNCGCGCATGCGCACNCCNGCCACTTCNGTTTCAAACGTGCGTTCAAGGGTTCCNTCATAGTGGCAGACNTCCGTCGAGGTGCCCCCCATGTCGAAGCCGATGATTTTGTCGAAGCCTGCCATGGCCGCTGTTGCAACAGCGCCGACCACACCGCCGGCCGGGCCGGAGAGGATTGCATCTTTTCCCTCAAACAGGCTTGCGTCCGTCAGTCCGCCTGAGCTTTGCATGAAGAAGAGGCGCGGNCCGGATGCGGTNTGTGCGGTTTGGAGTGCATTTGCCACGCGGGAGACATAGCNCCGCAAAATAGGAGAGAGATAGGCATCGACGACGGTTGTATCGCCGCGGCTTACAAATTTCATCAGCGGGCTTGTCTTGTGGCTGACGGAGATCTGGGTGAAGCCAAGNTCTTTTGCAATCTCGGCGGCGCGCGCTTCGTGTGTATGGAAGCGGTATCCATGCATGAAGCAGATTGCGACTGCGCGAATGCCGCTTTCATAAGCCTGTGCCAGGGCCTTGCGGGCTTCTGCCTCGTCCAGTGGTGTGAGGACCNTACCGTCGGCCGTGAGACGCTCTGACACTTCTGNCGTTGCCTCGAACAGCATTTCCGGCTTCTCAATCTTCAATTTGAAAAGGTGAGGGCGATTTTGATANCCGATCCGCAGAGCGTCGGCNAAACCTTTGGTTGTGAGAAAGAGTGTGCGGTCACCCTTGCGTTCCAGCAGCGCGTTTGTCGCCACCGTAGTACCCATCTTGACGGCACCAATCCGGTGCGCGGGCANNGGGGCATCGGCAGGTATGTTCAAGAGCTCGCGAATGCCCTGAAGGGCTGCGTCTTCATATTGATCCGGGTTTTCGGACAAGAGCTTGTGCGTGGTGAGCGAGCCATCAGGACGGCGTGCCACGATGTCGGTGAACGTGCCCCCGCGATCAATCCAGAAATCCCATTTTCTTGTCTCATTCATGGCGCGGACAGTGCCACAAGCTTTGAATGTAGAAAACCGTCTGAATGGGAGAAACTGATGTCGCGCTGCCCGACAAATCACATTAAGGTGCGGCGCATGTCGATCTGGGGAAAATTAGCAGGTGCCGCGGTGGGCGGCGTTGTCGGGGGGCCATTGGGTGCCGCCGTCGGGGCTCTTGCGGGCCATTTCGCCGTGGACCGCTCTTCCCGTGATGAACAGGTGGTTTTTACCGTGGCGCTGATTGCGCTGTCGGCCAAAATGGCAAAAGCCGANGGGGTCGTTGATCCGGCTGAAATCAGAGCTTTTGAAGAAATTCTGCAGGTNCCGGACGCCGAGCGCAAGAATGTGACCCGTCTCTACGCAATCGCGCAGCAGGATGTGGCAGGATTTGAGGCCTATGCGGCGCAAGTTGCGGGTATCTACAAAGAAAAACCGGGTGTTCTGGAGGATGTGCTGGATGCACTCTTTCACATTGCCAAGGCGGACAATGAGGTTCACCCGGCCGAGATAGAATTTATTGAGCGGGTGGCCGATATATTCGGTTTTTCACCGCTGGAATATAACCGCATCAAGGCGAGCCATCTGGGACCGGATAAGGAAGATCCTTATCTTATTCTGGGGGTGACGGCAGATATTACAGATGAAGATCTGAAAACAGCTTATCGTCGCTTGGTTCGCGAGAACCATCCCGATAGGTTGATGTCGCGGGGTGTGCCGGAAGAATTTCTTCATCTTGCGGAAGAAAAACTCAAGGCCATCAACACGGCCTATGAGCGGATTGTGAAAGATCGAAGCTTGTAAGTGATTATGTGAAAGACGGGACTTCAGAATGAAAAAACAAAAACAAAGCTGGTCCTTCTTCTTCCCGTCATTTTCGGCTTCTCTCTAAAACCTGAACTGCGACCGCTCATGTCACGCGAACATACTGCTTTTATGGTGCTCATTAACCTGATCTGGGGCTTTGCTCTGGTTGCGGGGAAGGTGAGTCTGGAACATTTTCCTCCCTTTCTTTTCGCCGGGCTTCGATTTGCCCTCATTGTGATGGTGCTCTTTCCCTTCCTCAAGGTTTTGAGGGGGCGCATGAAAGAAGTCATCATCATTGCCTTGTGCGCAGGGCCGATCGGGTTTGGTTTGTTCTTTCTTGGGCTTGCCAATGCCGATGCTTCTGTTGTGGCGGTGGTCGGTCAGTTGGGTGTTCCCATTTCCGCCATCATGTCAGTGATTTTTCTTAAAGAGGAAATTCACTGGCGGCGCTGGCTGGGTATTGTTCTGTCGTTTGGCGGGATCATGATTATCAGTTTTGACCCGGCGGTCTTCACCTTCATTACGGGCATTCTGTTTATTGTTGCCTCTGCTTTTGTGGGTTCCATCGGGACAATTTTTCAACGCCGTATCAAAAATGTGGGTGTGTTTGAAATGCAGGCCTGGGTGGCTGCCATTGCCGCACCATTCATGCTGGGCGCATCACTGGCGTTTGAAAGCAATCAGTGGGAGCTGATGCAGAGCGCGAGCCTGCTTGCCTGGTCCGGTATTTTCTATGTGGCCTTTGCGTCGAGCCTCGTGGGACATGCCGGCATTTACTACCTGCTGCAGCGTTATGAGGTCTCACAAACGGCGCCCCTGACATTGATGGCTCCGCTCTTCACCGTGGTCTTTGGTGTAACATTGCTGGATGATACGCTGACCTGGCGTATGGCATTGGGTGGCGCTGTCGCGCTCACCGGTGTGCTGATTGTGAATGTGCGCTCGGCGAAGAAGGGGAAGAGCTTTGTCAAAGTCGACCCAAGTTAAGACGGACTGGCGTCCTTCGCCCAATTTCAATGATCGTAAAGATGGTGCAGCGGACATGCTGTTGCTCCATTACACCGGCATGTCGAGCGGGGAAGCCGCGCTCGACCGGCTGTGTGACGTGAGCGCGCAGGTGAGTGCGCATTATCTGGTGTTCGAAGATGGCCGGGTTGTGGCGATGGTTGAGGAGGCCAAGCGTGCCTGGCATGCGGGGGTTGCGCATTGGGCGGGTGAGACAGACATTAACAGCCGGTCCATCGGGATCGAGATTGTCAATCCCGGTCATGATCTGGGATATCCGGCATTTCCTGATGCACAGATCGCGAGCGTGATTGATCTGTCGCGCGACATTGTTGCGCGTCATCATATCAAACCAGTTCGCGTGTTGGCTCATTCAGATGTGGCGCCACTCAGAAAAGCGGACCCGGGTGAGAAATTCCCATGGGATGCGCTTGCTGCTGCGGGAGTCGGGCATTGGGTGGCGCCTGTGGAAGCCCTTGATGGTCCGGTCCTCAAAATGGGCGACCGGGGGGATGGCGTCGCCGAGCTGCAGTTTCAGCTTGCCGACTATGGGTATGGCATTGTTGTGGATGGTCAGTATGGCGAGGTGACAGCTGCCTTTGTAACTGCTTTTCAGCGTCATTTTCGACCGGGGCTGGTCAGTGGGGCTGCCGATTTTTCGACAGTGGGAACATTGCGTTTGCTGCGGGACGCCCGCTGAGCCTGCCAATATCTGTGTGTTTATGGTTGTTTCCGTCGGTGCGTGCCTGATTTCCACTGGTCCCTGACGGCTGCCTTTTGTATGTCGGTCTTTGATGAAAGGGGACAAACATATTCAAACATTTCGATAGAGTTCTTTCAAATGTTTGAGATTGACTATGATAATCACTATTAATATTTTGCGCCTTCATTGTGGTGAGGAGCTGGGAACCGCGTAAAACCCTCACTTTTTCTGTGTATTGGTTTTGTTGGGGTGATTTNATGGCGCGTTTGTTGGGGATGACGGCACTTGCTGTTTTGATGGGGNCCGGTGGGGCTCATGCAGAGGACGCGCCGACAAAACTGGGACCGATCGTTGTCACGGCTACACGCTCGGAGCGACCTGTTTCCTCTACACCCGGCGGGGTGGTGATTATTGAGCGTGAGGACATTGTCCGGCAGCTCCAGCTCTCCAAAGACCCGGCCGATATGCTGCAGCGCTACGTTCCCGGGTTCAGCGCCAGCAATCAGNCTGTTTCGGGTGCGGGAGAAACCTTCCGCGGGCGATCNCTGCAAGTGCTGGTTGATGGTGTCTCTCGCAACACGCCTTTGCGCGATGTTTCGCGGCTGATCTCGNTGATTGACCTNAACCAGGTGGAGCGCATTGANGTCGTCAACGGTGCGAGCGGCATCTATGGCAATGGTGCGACGGGCGGGGTTATCAATTTTATCACCAAGCGCGGTGAAGGTGGCGGGACGCAGACGAATGTCGCTGTCGGGTTTCGTGCGTTCACCGCTGATATTGGTTCGTCGCTCGCACCGGAGCTTTCGGTCAATACAAGCGGGATGGTCGGGGCGGTTGACTATTTCGTTTCCGCCACGGGAGAGCAGACCCGCGATACGTTCGANGGTCAGGGGCGCCGCCTGCCGGATGACCCGCTTCTGGGGCAGGGGGCTTTCTCTGATTCTGACAAGCTCAACCTGAACGGGACCGTTGGCTATTCGTTCGGTGATGAGCGGGTTGAGCTGAGCGGCGAGTTTATTCGNTTCGAACAGGAACCCGAATTTTATACGCTCCCGACGACACCGGTGAGTGTGAATTTTGCGCAGCCCTATACGGGGCGGCCTGTTGAAGACGAGTCTTACTATTTTCAGGCTCGTTACCTGAACCGGAAGTTTGCACTGGGTCATCTGGATGTGCAGGCATTTTATAGCGACACAGAGAAGCGTTTTGCGGATGCGTTGCTGTCGGTTGAAAANCCGCTCGTTTATTACTCCGGCAATCCGTTGTCTCCCCAGTCGAGCGATGGGCAGACCAGCCTGACGGCGGAGCAGATCGGTCTCAAGGTTGCTGTGGACAGTGATCTTAAGGATGTGGTGCCCGGGCTGAGTTTAACATGGGGTGCGGATGTTTCCCGCGATGAGACAGAGCAGCATTTNCAGGATGGTGTGGCTGCCATTGCTCCGATGTCGCAGGATTCCTATGCGGTTTTCCTGCAGGCGGATCAGCGCCTCACAGATTGGCTNTTGGTACGCGGTGGTGTGCGTTACGAACGCTTTGAGCTGGATATCAGTGACTTTACACGGCCTTCCTATTCGTTCCGCGGGCTGGCGGTTGTTGCGCCAACCCAGGTGCGCGGGGGTGATTTTTCATACTCGGAAGCTGTGTTCAACCTGGGTGCTGTTGCCTTCCTTACGGACGAGGTTGAGCTCTATGGCGGCTTCTCTCAAGGTTTCTCGATTCCAGATGTCGGTGCTTTTACCCGCCGTGCCGGTGCNAACACGTTTCCGGCAGTGCCTGCGGCCATCGATTTTTCCAGCCTTGGGATTGAGGCGTCTGTTGTTGACAATTATGAGCTTGGCCTGCGAGGCGAATGGATGAATGTGCGGGGTAACGTGAGTGGTTTTGTCAGCACCTCAGACCTCGGCACGAATTTCGACGTAACACTTAATCGTGTGCAGCAGCAGAAAGAACGCGTTTACGGCGTTGAATTTACGGGTGAGTGGGATGCGACGGATGAGCTGACCCTTGGNGCGCTGGCGCGCTGGACGGAAGGGAAACGGGACACGAATGGGGATGGCTCACTGGATGCTTATCTGCCCAACAATCGTATCGCCCCGCCTGTCCGTCTGACAGGGTATGCGGACTGGAAAGTAACCGATGCTTTGTCCACCAATGTTGAAGCGGTCTATCTGGGCGAGCGTGATGAGCATGANGGTACAACACGGGTGAAGATTGCGAGCGCGTTTCTCGTCAACCTCGGGGCGGATTANGCAATTGATGCGNNTAATTCCGTTACGCTTGGGGTGCGCAATGTCTTNGATCGCGATTATCTGAACCCTGCGGCATCCGCAAACCGGAACTTCCAGGTCAGCGGGTTCGGGCGTCAGGTTTCGCTGCGCTTTGCAACCCGGTTCTGATTGCTGCCCCTGCACTTGTTGAGGAGATAGGCATGTTCAAGTCCTGGCGGGAAGGTGCTGTCCACTGGTCATCGTTTGACACTCCGTGGAGTGAGGCTGACGGTGAAGCCTATCTGGCGGCGCTGCGTGCGCTGAAAGATGTGACGACGCCTTTTGTTATTGCGACGGTGATTGAGAATGACATTGGTGCGATGGCTGCCGAGCAGCGGCGGGAGCAGGCGCTGATTTTCAAGTCGATNAAGTCTCATCTCCAGTCCTTGTGTCTGGGCATGGTGCGTGTACGCGCGCAGGGAAGTCAGGCGGATGATGCGACGATGAGCAAAGGCTTTGGGTGGCCTGTCGTTTCTGTGATGACCCGGGAGGAAGGGCGTGCCTGCGCTGCNGCGATGTTGAAAGCCTCGGCATGAGATCATTATCTGCCGNGCGGGGGGCTGGTGCNGCACGGTATCGCCTGATCGCGGTCATTGGCGGGCTTTACCTGGCGCAGTCAATCCCGATGTATGCCTTTTCGCTGGCGGTGCCGGCGATCCTGCGCAAACACGATGTGCCTCTGTCTTTTCTGGGGTTTCTGGGNTTTCTGCTGTTGCCCTGGGTGTTGAANTTTCTCTGGGCACCGTTGATTGACCGTTTCTGGTTTTCCCGATTGGGGCGTCGGCGGAGCTGGCTGTTGCCCGCTCAACTTGTTCTCATCGGCGGGTTGCTTCTTTTGTCGCAGCTTGATCTGGCGGTGGATTACTGGTGGGTGTTCTGGATCGGTCTTGTTGTGGCGCTGGGGAGTGCCACGCAGGATGCTGCCGCAGACGGATTTGCGGTGGATCATCTGGCGGAGGCTGACCGACCGCTTGGCAGTGCCATTCAGGGTGCCAGCGTTGGGGCCGGGGTGCTGATCGGCGGGACCGGCACATTGTTGCTTTATGATCTTGTCGGCTGGTCTGCTGCGCTGATGGTTATGGCCGGGCTGACAAGCCTTGTGGCGTTGCCGGTCTGGTTGTTGCGCGAACGCGAGGCTGCCTTGCCTGCTGCCAAGAAATATCCATCTCTCTGGCGGTTTTTCAGAAAGCCGGGTATCTGGTCGGTGCTGGCACTCGCCTTTGTCTTTCGGTTGAGCGAGGGCTTGTTCAAGGCGATGGAAATTCCTTTTCTGGTGGATCTGGGGTTCTCCATGTCGACGGTTGGGCTCCTTAGTGGTGCCTCCGGGGCCACTATTGGTGTTGCCGGATCGTTTTTGTCGGCATTCGCTATCAAACGGTATGGCATTCGCACCTGTCTGATCGGGTTGTCGATTGCGCGTGTCCTTTGCTATGGCGCTTTTGCACTGGTGGCGGCCGATGTGGGGTTGCCGGCGGAGCTGGCAATGGCGGCTGCGATGGCGGATACGGTTGTGCGTTACATGGAAATTGTTGTGTTGTTTGCATTCTTCATGCGGTGGAGTGCGGGATCGCAATCAGCGACGGATTTCTCTGTGCTGACATCGGCTCAATTGTTTCTCTATATGGGCGGATCCATGGTCAGCGGGTTTATTGCTGAGGCTGTTGGTTATGCGAACCTGTTTGCGCTGGCTGGCGGGTTGGGTGTGCTGACGCTTCTGATTGTGATTGTACTTGTGGAGCGTCGCGGGGCGCCGGCTTTGTAGGCGGCTTTCGTTTCTTGACAGCGCCGTCCAGAAGCGTATTCCTGCGGGGTCAGATGGCTGGATGGCCGCTGTTCTTCTTGCGAAGGGCAGAGGAAAGTCCGGGCTCCACGGAAGCGCGGTGCCGGGTAACGCCCGGCGGGGGTGACCCCAGGGAAAGTGCCACAGAAAGGAAACCGCCTTTGTTTCGGCAAGGGTAAGGGTGAAAGGGTGCGGTAAGAGCGCACCGCCGCACTGGTAACAGGGCGGGCATGGTAAACCCCACCAGGAGCAAAACCGAATAGGGATGGCAGGGGCTTTGCGCCCCGGGTCTGTTTCCGGACCGTCATCCGGGTTGGTTGCACGAGGCGTTTGGTAACAGGCGTCCCAGATGAATGGTCATCGACCGGGGCTTTGGCTCCGGGATACAGAACCCGGCTTACAGGCCATCTGACATTTTTCACGATCCATCATTCCACTTCCGGTTTCTTCCCAGCGGAAAGTGCAGGGGCAGTGTTTGGGGGAAGTTGTCTGTCGTGTTCACATCCATTGCTGGTGGGTGGAAGCCGTTTGACCTCTAGATGTCGTAAGCGCTGACCCTAGTATTGATGATGTTCTATTTATGTTCTCAAGATTAGATGTGTGAATTGGGAAATGAAAAATCTCTCCGAGGCGCGCAAACCCAAGGCTTTACTACCTAATCCCATTGACCCCCATATAATCCCATGATATCCCAAATGATCCCGGGATTGAGGCGGCCAGGCCCAGATGCGGCCCATTGTGGGAGGGTCTGGACCCCTCAACCGGAAGATGCGGCTTCAGATGTGTGTTCTGGCGTGTTTGGTCAGGGGTTTGATTGGGGAATTTGGGGGCTATGCTGTCGTTTCGTGGCACATTCACGAACAAGATCGACGCGAAGGGGCGGGTATCTGTCCCGGCGAAATTCCGCGCGGTCACGGCAGCCCAGGAATTTGGCGGTATTATCTGTTTTCCCTCTTTGACGGACCCGTGCATTGAAGGTGGTGGTCCGGACCTTGATGCCGAAATCGATCTGATGTTGAGCCGTCTCGATCCGTTCTCGCGGGAGCGGAATGTTCTCGCCAACATGCTGAAGGCGCAATCGGCAGAGTTGATGTTCGATGCGGATGGTCGCGTTAGTCTGCCTGACATGTTGACGGCGAAGGCGGGTATCACTGACCAGGTTTCTTTTGTGGGGCTGGGTAATAAATTCCAGATCTGGGAGCCTGCGGCATATGAGGCCTATCTGGCTGCGGCGATGGCGGAAGCTGCAGGACATGGCGGGCTTTTGAGAAGTCCTTATGCCACGCCCGGTGCAGGGGCAGATGGCAGGGCGGGGCAAGTTACTCCCGATAGCGGGAGACGTTGATGACCCAGCAAGCAGCCACATCCCCTCATTTTTCGGTCATGTTGGCTGAAGTGCTGGATGTTCTCGCTCCGAAGGACGGGGCTCTTTATATCGACGGCACTTTTGGGGCGGGAGGTTACTCCCGGGCATTGCTTGATGCCGCAGACTGTCGGGTGATCGCGGTGGATCGTGATCCGACGGCAATTGCGCGGGGTCGAGAGATGCAAGCAGAGTTTAACGGTCGGCTCACCCTGGTTGAAGGGTGTTTTGGCGATATGGGTACGCTTATGCCGCCGGTGCTTGAGCAGCACGAGCGATCGGATGTGGACGGTATCGCGCTGGATATTGGCGTTTCGTCCATGCAGATCGACCAGGCGGAGCGAGGCTTTTCGTTTCAGTCTGACGGGCCGCTGGATATGCGCATGAGCGGTGCGGGACTTAGTGCGGCAGATGTTGTGAACCGTTTCGACGCGGATGACCTTGCATCCATCTTCTGGACTTATGGGGAAGAGAAGCGTTCCCGGGCCGTTGCCAGGGCGATTGTTGCGCGCCGTGAGGAGGAGCCATTTACCCGAACCGGCGATCTGGCCCAGCTTGTTGCGCAGGTTATGGGTGCCAGAGCCCGGGCGGAGAAAGTGCACCCGGCGACGCGTACTTTTCAGGCGCTCCGAATTTTTGTCAATGATGAACTGGGGGAACTGGCGCGTGGGCTTTCTGCTGCGGAGGCTTTGCTTGCGCCGGGGGGGCGTTTGGCGGTGGTATCCTTCCATTCGCTGGAAGACCGTATGGTAAAGCGTTTTCTGGTTGAGCGTACGGGCAAGACCGCTCGTCCGTCCCGTCATATGCCGATTGCGGCGGTCGGCCCTGCTGCGTCTTTTGCGGAGGTGACGCGTGGTGCGGGTAAAGCGTCCAAGTCCGAGGTCGATGTGAATGCACGATCACGATCCGCCAAGCTACGCGGCGCGGAGCGAACAGATGCACCTGTGCAGGTGCTGGACCTCAAGGCTCTCGGCTTACAGCGTTTTCACGATCTGCAAAGGGGGCTTTCATGATCCGCTTTCTCAATGTGATTTCTCTGCTGCTGGTGGTTGCAGTCTCTGTGGGTCTCTACAATCTGAAGTACAAGGTGGAAGCGCAGGAACGTGAACGTTCCGCCCTGCGTCAGGAGATATTGAACGAGCGTGATGCGATCCGTGTCTTGCGGGCGGAATGGAGTTATCTCACACAACCGGAGCGTTTACAGGCGCTGGCGGACCGGCATCTGGAGCTGGAAGCGCTGAAAGCATCGCAGATTGCGACTTTCGATGAGTTGCCTATGCCGCCGCGAGACAATGATCTTTTCGGTCCTCATGGGCGACAGCCGTTGGGCGGGTATGCCGGTGGCTCTGTTCCTGGTACGGAGGTTCGTTGATGAAAATCGGGGGACGCCAAACACCATCACCCGGTTCGATGCCGCGGCTTGGGCATGATCTTATTGCCCGGCCACAGCTTGCCTCCAACACGCGGGAGAAAACGCCCGAAGTGAAGCGAAGCGATAGCCGCCGCCGGCGTATCATGCTGACGGTGCTTTGTTTTGCGGCTGCTTTTTCCATTGTCACCGGTCGTCTCATGACGCTTGGGCTTTTTGCCGGTGGGGATGTGCGCCATGTTGCGGCGGCGGAAGTTCGCGAGCCTGTTCAACGTCGCGATATTGTGGACCGGAACGGCGAAGTGATGGCGACGGATATTATCACCGCTTCGCTTTATGCTGATGCCCGTAAAGTTCTTGATCCGCGCGAAACGGCGCGACAGATTTTCAGTGTGTTGCCGGACCTTGAGCTTACGATGCTTGAAGAGCGGCTTGCCAGCGGACGTGCTTTTGTCTGGCTCAAGCGTGATGTCACACCTCGTGAGCAGCAGGCTGTCCATAATCTGGGGCAGCCGGGTCTTGGTTTCCGTCGCGAGCAGAAACGTGTTTATCCAAACGGCAATACGGCCTCACACGTGCTGGGAAGCGTCGATGTCGATAATCGCGGCACCGCCGGGATGGAATATTACATCGACAATAGCGATGATCTGGCCGACGGGGCTCTTGAGCTGTCGATTGATCTGCGTGTGCAGCACGCGGTGCGTACCGAACTTGCCGCAGCGATGGAGGAGTTTTCCGCGAAGGCTGCGATTGGAGTTGTGATGGATGTGACGACGGGGGAGGTTGTCGCTTCTGTCTCGTTGCCTGATTTCGATCCCAATGACCCGATGGGGTCGCCGACGCGGTCCCGGTTTAATGCCGCCACACTCGGCGTTTATGAAATGGGATCCACGTTCAAGGCATTCTCTGTTGCCGCCGCGCTTGATTCCGGTCGGATCAACCTCTCAACCAGTTATGATGCGCGCGAACCTATCCGTGTTTCGCGGTTTACAATTTCCGACTATCACGCACAGAAGCGCTATCTGTCTGTGCCGGAACTTTTTATGCATTCGTCCAATATTGGTACGGCAAAAATGGTGCTTGATCTCGGCCGTGAGGAGCATCGGGGATTCCTTGGTCGTCTCGGGCTTTTGACGAGAGCGGAGATCGAGTTGCCGGAGGCGGGACGCCCCTTGTTGCCTGACCGGTGGACCGATGTATCGGCGATGACTATTTCTTATGGACATGGGCTGTCTGTTTCCCCGCTGAATGTGGTGGCTGCGAATGCGACGCTTGTGAATGGCGGCCTGTCTGTGCGTCCAACTTTTTTGCGGCGGCGCGGGCTGCGGGAAGACGCTGCGGGCGAGCGCGTGATGTCCCAGACGACGAGTGATGCCATGCGGGCACTGCTTCGTCTTGTTGTTGAACAGGGAACCGGTCGCAACGCCGATGTGATGGGTTATCCGGTGATGGGTAAAACCGGGACAGCGGAAAAAGCCGTGAATGGCGGTTATGCCAAGCGCGCCTTGCTGACCTCATTCCTGAGTGCGTTTCCGGCGAACGATCCACGCTATTCGATGCTGGTGGTTTTCGACGAACCACAGGCGACACCGGAGACGTATGGATATGCGACGGCCGGTTGGAACGCGGCTCCTGTCACGTCCAGGGTGGTGCGGCGGATTGCGCCGATCCTGGGACTTCGTCCGGTTGATACATGGGATGCGCCAATTCAGGCTGCGTCTCTTCTGGTTTCTGAGTGAGGGGAGATGGTCAAGCTTCACGCACTCGCTGGCCCTGCTGATACGCTGACAGAGAGTGTCGGTGCGCTTGATATTGTGGGGGTGACCGCCGACAGCCGTGAGGTGAAGCCGGGATTTCTGTTTGCGGCCTTGCCGGGCGTGAAGGCAGATGGCGCACGGTTTATCGCCAACGCGGTTGCAGCGGGGGCGAGGGCCGTGCTTTGCGGGGCGGATGTACAGGTTGCGGAGGATGTTGCGGTTCTTCGTGACCGAAACCCGCGTCTGCGTCTGGCTAAAATTGCGGCGCGCTTTTATGGCGCTCAGCCCGACATTGTCGCTGCTGTAACGGGGACAAACGGGAAGACATCTGTTGCGACTTTCGTCCGGGAAATATGGGGCCGGTTCGGTTTGGCGGCGGCCAGCCTGGGGACTGTTGGCGTCTGGGGGCCAGGGGGCGTGCGCCCGCTTGAACATACGACACCTGACCCTGTCAGGTTGCATCAGGAAATTGCCTTGCTGGCGGACGAAAAGGTCAGCCATCTGGCGCTTGAGGCATCGAGCCACGGTCTTGCGCAGTATCGTCTGGACGGGTTGCGCATTGCGGCGGCTGGCTTCACCAATCTGACCCGTGACCATCTGGATTATCACGCGACGTTTGATGATTATCTTTATGCAAAGCTGCGCCTGTTTGGGGAAGTGATGGGACCGGGCGGTGTTGCGGTCATTAATGTTGATGCGGACTATGCTGCCGAATTTGAGGCGGTTTCGTGGGCGCGCGGTCACAAGATTATTGGCGTCGGGCGTAAAGGCCGGGATATCTGCCTGGAAGGGGTCTCGGCAGAACCGCGCGGCCAAAGGCTTCAGATTGTCCATGCAGGTGCGCACTATGAGGTGATGTTGCCGCTTGTCGGCGGCTTTCAGGCGTCCAATGCGCTGGTGGCTGCCGGGCTTGTGATCGGATGTGGCGGGGATCCCGCGATGACGTTTCGTGCCCTGGAAGGATTGACCGGTGCCAAGGGGCGGTTGGAAGAAGTGTCACATCTGCCCAATGGTGCAAGTGTCTATGTGGATTACGCACACACACCTGATGCGCTGGAGACCGCTCTTCATGCCCTGCGTCCTCACACAAAGGGGCGGTTGATCGTCGTGTTTGGCTGCGGTGGGGATCGTGATCCCGGAAAACGTCCTCAAATGGGCAAAATTGCGTCGCAATCAGCTGATATTGCCTTTGTCACGGATGACAATCCCCGTACCGAGAATGCAGCGGCGATCCGCCAGCAGGTGCTGGATGGTGGTGAAGGCCTGCGAGAAATTGGAGACCGGGCTGCGGCTATTCAGACTGCCGTCAGGTTGCTGCAGGCGGGGGACTGTCTGATTGTGGCTGGCAAGGGGCATGAGACGGGCCAGTATGTTGATGGAAAGGTTCTGCCTTTCTCCGATCATGAAGCTGTTGCGGCGGCGGTGGCCGCACATGTAACAGGTGAGAAGGGAGCAAGCGCTTGAGTACCGCGCTCTGGACAGCAAAAGAGGCTGCCTTGGCCACAAACGGCAAGGTCGGTGGTGACTGGATTGCAAATGGAGTGTCGATTGACACACGGACATTGCAGCCTGGTGATCTGTTTGTTGCGCTCAAAGGCGATCATTCCGACGGGCATGCTCACGTCGAAGCCGCTCTGGCCAAAGGGGCGGTTGCGGCGCTTGTCTCGCAAGAAGTGGCCGGTGTCGCAGGCGAGAAACTTCTTCATGTGGATGATACTCTGGCGGGACTGGTGGCGCTTGGCCGGGCGGCGCGGGCGCGCACGCAGGCAAAGGTCATGGCGGTTACCGGCAGTGTTGGCAAGACCAGCACGAAGGAAGCGTTGCTCGATATATTCAAGATGCAGGGGCGGACCCATGCATCGGTTGCGTCCTACAATAATCACTGGGGTGTGCCCCTGACGCTTGCGCGGATGCCGGCGGATACGGAATGGGCGATTTATGAAATTGGCATGAACCATCCGGGCGAAATTTCACCGCTTGTGAAAATGGTTGAGCCGCATGCTGTTATGATTACGAATGTTGAACCTGTCCATCTGGCGCAGTTTGACAGTGTTGAACAGATTGCAGACGCGAAGGCAGAAATTTTTGACGGGCTTTTGCCGGGGGGGGCGGCTGTCCTCAATTTTGACAATCCGCACTTTGCGCGGCTGAAGGCGCGGGCCGTGGCGGCCGGTGTGCAGCGCATTGTTTCCTTTGGCGTGTCGGATGGTGCAGATGTTCATTTGGCGCGCTCAGCGCTGCATCCGACCTGTTCTTGCATTTCGGCGGAGATATGCGGGCAGGGGATGACCTACAAGCTCGCCACACCCGGACAGCATGTCGTTATGAATTCGCTTGGCATTCTGGGGCTGGTGCAGGCCGTTGGCGGTGATCTGGCGATGGCGGGCATGGCGCTTGCCAGTATACAAGCGCCCAAAGGTCGTGGTGCCCGCCATGTGGTACGCGCCGGCGACCGCCAGTTTCTGGTGATTGACGAAAGCTACAATGCAAACCCTGCATCCATGAAGGCTGCTTTTGCGACGCTTGCTCAGGCGCATGTGGAGAAAGGTGCGCACCGGATTGCGGTTCTGGGTGACATGCTGGAGCTGGGCGCCGATGAGATCCAGATGCATCGCGATCTTGCCGGGGCAATTGAAGCTGCGGAGATTGACCGGGTCTATGCCTGTGGCCCCTTGATGCGCGCGCTTTATGAGGTGTTGCCTGCAAACCATCAAGGTGGGTATGCGGAAAATTCTGAAATGTTGCTGCCATTGCTCGCCCGTAAACTGGGGCAGGGTGATGCCGTGATGATCAAAGGTTCTTTTGGGTCTCGGATGGGCCTGGTGGTTGAGGGGCTGCTGGCTTTGTCCAAAGTGAGATCGCTCGAAAGTAAGGGGAAATAGGGATGTTGTACGATCTCTTGGTGCAATTGTCGGATCAGGTGCCGGGGCTGAATGTGTTTCGCTATATCACGTTCCGAACAGGCGGTGCGACGGTAACGGCGCTGTTGATCAGTTTCCTGTTCGGCCCCGCGGTGATCCGTTTATTGCGGGCACGTCAGAAACAAGGACAACCCATTCGCACTGACGGGCCGGAAGGCCATTTGCTGACAAAGAAAGGCACGCCCACGATGGGCGGGTTTCTGATCCTTCTGGGGCTCGTGCCCTCAGTTCTGCTTTGGGCAGACCTTTCCAATGGCTATGTCTGGATTGTGCTGCTGGTGACGCTCGGTTTTGGTGCAATCGGATTTGCGGACGATTATCTGAAAGTGTCCAAGGTGACACCGGATGGTGTGCCGGGACGGTTGAAGCTCGTCTGCGAGGGGATTATTTCCGCGGTCGCGGTTTATGCGCTTTTACAGATTGCACCAGAGACGCTTTCCACGTCGGTTGCCATTCCTTTTCTCAAAAATGTACTGATCCCGCTTGGCGGGTTCTTTCTGGTCTTTGGTGTGTTTGTGATTGTCGGGGCTTCCAACGCGGTGAACCTGACCGACGGTCTTGATGGCCTGGCTATTGTACCGGTCATGATTGCCGCGGCGAGTTTCGGCTTTATTTCTTATCTGGTCGGGAATGCTGTCTTTTCCGACTATTTGCAGATCCATTATGTGCCGGGCTCCGGCGAGCTGGCAGTTTTCTGCGGGGCATTGCTTGGCGCGGGGCTTGGATTCCTCTGGTACAACGCACCGCCTGCCTCTGTCTTCATGGGAGATACGGGATCGCTCGCCCTTGGGGGGGCACTGGGCGCTGTCGCCGTTGTCGCCAAGCACGAGCTGGTGTTGGTGATTATCGGTGGGCTTTTCGTTTTGGAGGCTGTGTCGGTGATTGTGCAGGTTGCCAGTTTCAAACTGACGGGCAAGCGCGTGTTCCGTATGGCTCCCTTGCATCACCATTTCGAGAAGAAAGGGTGGGCGGAAGCCACCATTGTTATTCGTTTCTGGATTATCTCTGTTGTGCTTGCTCTGGCCGGGCTTGCGACGTTGAAGTTGAGGTAAGTTATCGTGATTGCGGCGCGTGCTTATAAAGACCGGAAGGTCGCTGTATTCGGTTTGGGAGGTTCCGGCCTTTCGACGGCGCGCGCTCTGGTAGCCGGTGAAGCCCACGTCATGGCATGGGATGACAGTGAAACCCAAAGGCAGCTCGCGCGGGCGGCAGGGGTGCCTGTTGTTGATCTTCTGGAAACCTCTCTTGACGGGTGTGCCGCGCTCGTTCTGGCGCCGGGTGTGCCGCTTACGCATCCCGAGCCTCATGCGATTGTCAAAAAGGCAGCGGCGGCCGGTGTGCCTGTACTGGGCGATGTTGAACTGTTCCAGCATGAAGTGCGATCCATTATGCCCGACGCACAGATTGTGGCCATCACGGGTACAAACGGAAAATCAACAACGACAGCCTTGATCGCGCATATGGTGAATGCGGTTGGTCGTCATGCTGAAATGGGCGGCAATATCGGGAAGCCGGTGTTTGATCTTGATCCGCCGCGACGCGATACGATTTATGTGGTTGAGGTTTCTTCCTATCAGATTGATCTTGCGCCGACGCTGCGCCCGAATATCGGGGTGCTGCTCAATGTGACGCCGGATCATATTGACCGTCATGGCACGCTTGAGAATTATGCGGCCATCAAAGGCCGTCTGTTCCGGCATCAGGGTAAGGATGACACGGCGGTGATTGGTGTTGATGACCAATTGTCCGCCGATATTTGTACGTCGGTCTGCGGGCGGCGTGAAGCCAAGCTTGTGCCTGTCTCTGTGCAAAAGACGCTGGGGCGGGGAACCTATGTCATTGATGGTGTTCTCTATGACAGCCGGTCCGGCAAAACGGACCGGGTGGGAGAGCTTCGGGAACTGAAACGTCTGGCGGGAGCACATAATTGGCAGAATGCGGCTGCTGCCTATTCTGTGGGGCGGGGGCTTGGCTTCCCGGCGGAGAAAATTCTGGCGGCGTTCAAAACTTTCCCGGGACTTGCTCACCGGATGGAAATTGTTGCGGAAGCGGCAGACATTCTCTTTGTGAATGACAGCAAGGCAACGAATGCCGAGGCAGCGGCAAAGGCACTGGATGCTTACGAGGATGTTTTCTGGATTGCGGGTGGTGTTGCCAAGGCCGGTGGCATTCGTTCGCTTGAGCCCTGGTTTGGGCATGTGGCGCACGCCTATCTGATTGGGGAGGCGGCTGAGGCGTTTGCAGAGACGTTGACCAACCATTTGCCCTTTTCAAAATCCGATACGCTGGATGCAGCGATTGCGGAGGCGACAACCCACGCGGTTGCGGCAGCGAGAGCGGGACGAAAGCCCGTTGTTTTGTTGTCACCGGCGTGTGCGTCGTTTGATCAGTTCAAGAATTTTGAAGCCCGGGGCGACGCATTCCGAACCATGGTGCAGGCGGCTGTTAAAGCCCTTCCAAGGGGAGGGGCTGCCGCATGATCCGCGTCTCACGTGCCAATCGTTCTTCGTTTTCGGAATGGTGGTGGACCATTGACCGGTTGACGGTTCTGGCCATTTTGATGCTCATTCTGCTGGGTATTGTCATGTCGCTTGCTGCGAGCCCGGCTGTTGCCAATCGACTGTCGCTTGACGGGTTTCACTTTGTTTATCGGCAGGCTGTGTTTCTGGTTCCCGCGATTGCCGTGATGTTTGGCGTATCTCTTCTCACGACACGTCAGATCCGGCGGTTGGCGGCACTCGTTTTTGGCGGCGGAATGCTTCTGATGCTGGGGACGCTGATTGTCGGGCCGGAAATCAAGGGAGCGACGCGTTGGTTGCAGTTTGGGCGATTGTCTATTCAACCATCCGAGTTTGTGAAGCCGGCCTTTATTGTTCTGGCTGCCTGGATGTTTGCTGAAGGCGCGCGACAAAAATCACTGCCGGGGAAAAGCCTTGCCTTTCTTCTGTATGGGATTTTTGTCGGCCTGCTTCTGTTGCAGCCGGATTTTGGACAGGCCACGCTGGTGACGCTTGTGTTTGGCGGTCTTCTGTTCATGGTCGGGATTTCCTGGTTCTGGATTATCGGCCTGGGTGCGTTGGGTATTGGGGGCGCTGTTGCGGCCTATCAATTGATGCCTCACGTTGCGAGCCGGGTGGACCGGTTTATGGACCCGGCTTCTGGAGATACGTATCAGATTGACCGGGCGATGGAAGCCGTACGGGCTGGCGGGTTTTTCGGGCAGGGGCTTGGCGAAGGTGTCGTGAAGCGCATTTTGCCGGATGCGCATACGGATTTCATTTTTGCCGTCGCGGCAGAAGAGTTTGGTGTGCTGGCGGGCATTCTGATTATTGGTCTGTTCTCCTTTATTGTGATCCGTAGCCTGATGCGCGCAATGGAAGAGACGGATCTGTTTGTTCAGCTGGCGGTATCGGGGCTGACGCTGCTGATCGGCGCGCAGGCGTTGATCAACCTTTCGGTCAATCTGAACCTGATGCCGGCCAAGGGGATGACGCTTCCGTTTATTTCTTATGGCGGATCGTCCTTGCTGGCGCTTGCACTGGCCACCGGCATGTTGCTCGGGTTGAACCGGCGCCGCGTGCATGCGAGTGCCCGTCCCTCGGAATGGAGGGCGTTTGCGTGACAGGTGAGCACAGAAAACTCTCAGGGCCTGTGATGATTGCGGCAGGAGGTACCGGGGGACATCTTTTTCCCGGGCAGGCGCTTGCAGAAGAGTTGCAGCGTCGTGGCCATTCTATCGTCCTTGTGACGGATGAACGGGTTCAGCGGTTTGACCGTCTGTTTCCGGGCGCGGATGTGTTTGCGGTGCCGGCGGCAACTTTTGGCGGTGGCGGGCTTGTCGGTTTTTTCCGTTCGATTATCAAGATCGTGAGCGGGACCACGCAGTCACTTGATGTCCTGTCACGGGCGAAGCCATCTGTAGTGATCGGGTTCGGGGGCTATCCGACAATGCCGCCGATGCTTGCCGCGATTGCCAAACGGGTGCCGACGATTGTGCACGAACAGAATGCCGTGTTGGGGCGCGTGAACAAGTTTGTCGCACCGTTTGTGAAAGCGATTGCCTCCACCTTTGCGAGCCCGAAATACCTGAAAGACAGGGATAGGCACAAGCTCGTCCTTACGGGCAACCCCGTGCGGGATATGGTGCTTGCTGTGGCAGACCAGCCTTATGAGCCTGTGACGCAGACGGGGGAGATACGGCTTTGCGTTTTTGGTGGTTCGCAGGGCGCACGGGTGATGAGCGATATTGTCCCGGCTGCGGTTGCGGCCTTGCCGGATGCCGTGCGCGCGCGGCTTGTCGTCGTACAGCAGTGTCGGGAAGAAGATATGGAACGCGTTCGTGACGCGTACCTGCATGTCGGGATAAAGGCGGAACTTTCTGCCTTCTTTGACAATATGCCTGCGGAGATCGCCAAGGCGCATCTGGTCATCGGACGGGCGGGTGCGTCCACTATTTCCGAACTTGCGGTGATTGGCCGACCTTCGGTCCTGGTGCCATTGCCGCACTCGCTGGACCAAGACCAGAAAGCCAATGCTGAAATGTTGTCCCGGGCGGGGGCGGCCTGGATGATTGAGCAGGGTGATTTTACACCGACGGCCCTGCGTCAGTTGCTGGATGAGCTTTTTGGTGCACCCGGTCTTTTGAGCGTGGCGGCGGCCAAAGCAAAGGCAGAGGGGAAACCTGATGCTGTGAAACGGCTGGCGGATCTGGTAGAGCGGGTCTCCCGTGGCGAAGACATGAAACTGATTGCGTCCGGTACAGATGACGACGCGTATCGCGGGACAGAAAGTTCCGTGAATGGAAAAGGACAGGACGTATGAGACCCGCACCCCTGGATATGGGCATTATTCATTTTGTCGGCATTGGCGGCATAGGTATGAGTGGCATTGCCGAGGTTATGCACAATCTCGGTTACAAGGTGCAGGGCTCTGATGCGGCAGAAAGCGCGAACGTCAAACGTCTGCGTGATCTTGGAATTAAAGTGATGGTGGGGCAGTCCGCCGATAATCTGGGCGAGGCGGAAGTCGTTGTCGTGTCCTCTGCCATCAAGGCGGAAAACCCGGAGCTCAAGGAGGCACGCGCGCGGCTGTTGCCTGTCGTGCGGCGGGCGGAAATGCTGGCAGAGCTGATGCGGCTCAAATCCTGTGTCGCGATCGGCGGCACGCACGGGAAAACGACGACAACATCCATGGTAGCAGCGCTTCTGGATGCGGCTGGTATCGACCCGACTGTGATCAATGGCGGGATCATCAACGCCTATGGCACCAATGCGCGGCTGGGTGCGGGAGACTGGATGGTGGTGGAAGCCGATGAAAGCGATGGGACGTTCGTCAAGCTGCCTGCCACGATCGCGGTTATCACCAATATCGACCCGGAGCATCTGGACCATTACGGCAGTTTCGATGCGATCCGGGATGCGTTCGCCCGGTTTATTGAAAATGTGCCTTTCTACGGGTTTGGTGTGTTGTGTATCGATCATCCGGAAGTTCAAGCCCTGATGGGGCGGGTCAGCGACAGAACGTTGTTGACCTATGGCACAAGTCCTCAGGCGGATGTGCGGGCAACGAACCCGCGTATGGATGGTGCTGTTGCGGTGTTTGACGTGACGATCCATGATCGCAAGGGCGGTACCGTGACAGAGATGCCGGGGCTTCGCCTGGCGATGCCGGGCCATCACAATATGCTCAATGCGCTGGCAGCGATTGCTGTTGCCTATCGTATGGGGCTGCCCGGAACAGCTATTGCCAAGGGCCTGGCGGAGTTTGGTGGCGTGAAGCGTCGCTTTACACTGACGGGTACGTGGAATGATGTGCCTGTTTATGATGATTACGGGCATCACCCGGTTGAGATTGCGGCGGTTCTTCAGGCTGCACGTTCTGCAGCCAGGGGCCGTATTGTTGCTGTGGTTCAACCGCACCGGTACACGCGGCTTCGTGATCTGTTCGGAGAATTTTGCGCCTGCTTTAATGATGCGGACACGGTGATTGTGACGCCGGTCTATGAAGCCGGAGAGACGCCGATCGAGGGGTTTGATCGTGACACGATGATCCAAGGTCTGCGGGAGCGGGGGCACCGTCATGTGATGGCATTGGATGGCCCTGATGACCTGCCGGGGATGATTGCTGACATTGTCAATCCGGGTGACATGGTTGTTTGTCTGGGGGCGGGCAGCATTACTTACTGGGCCAATGCTTTGCCTGAGAACCTTCAGAAACTGGGGCGGGGCTGATGGTTGTTGCAACAACACATCTTCTTGACCGTCTGCCTGAGGTGCGAGGGCAATTGATACCGGATGCGCCGATGGCACCGCTTACCTGGTTCCGCGTGGGGGGACCGGCTGAGATATTGTTTCGCCCGGCGGATGCGGATGATCTGGCCGATTTTTTCCGCAATTGTCCGGCCGACGTGCCGGTAACGATTGTGGGTGTCGGGTCTAACCTTCTGGTGCGTGATGGCGGGGTTCGTGGTGTTGTGATCCGGCTCGGCAAGGGCTTTAGCGATGTTGAGGTGTTGGACGGGGCCCGTGTGAAAGCGGGTACGGCAGCACTTGATATGGCGGTTGCCCGTACGGCTATGGAAGCCGGTGTGGCCGGGCTTGAGTTTTTCCGTGGTATCCCCGGATCGATTGGCGGTGCGCTCCGGATGAATGGTGGTGCATATGAAAAAGAGACGAAAGATGTGTTGATTGAGGCCTATGGGGTGACGCGTGCGGGGGAGCAGGTCACGCTCTCTCGTGCAGAGATGGGGTATTCCTATCGCCATTCATCGGTTTCGTCCGACATATTTTTTACCGCTGCCTTGTTTCAGGGGAAACCGGGCGAGCGAAGTGACATTGAAAAGCGGATGAATGAGATTACCGAGCGTCGGGAAACCAGTCAGCCGATCCGCACGCGCACGGGCGGTTCTACGTTCAAAAATCCGGATGGTCACAAGAGCTGGCAGTTGATCGACGCGGCGGGGTGTCGAGGTCTGAAGCGCGGTGGTGCGCAGGTGAGTGAGAAGCATTGCAATTTTCTGATCAATGTCAGCGATGCCACGGCGGCTGATATTGAGGATCTGGGCGAGGGTGTTCGCCGGCGTGTGAAGGAAACCAGCGGTGTCACGCTGGAGTGGGAAATTCGTCGTATTGGTGTGCGCGAAGCAGGAGAACCATCATGAGTGCCGTGACACATGTAGCTGTCGTCATGGGGGGCTGGTCGCCGGAGCGCGAAGTCAGTCTCAGCTCGGGTCGCGGTTGCGCGGATGCCCTGCGCGCAGAAGGCTACAATGTGACGGAGATTGACGCCGGTCGACATCTGGCCGAGCAGTTGGCATCGGTCAAGCCGGATGTGGTTTTCAATGCATTACACGGGCCGTGGGGTGAAGACGGGTGTGTGCAGGGGATTTTTGAAGTGATGGGCCTGCCCTACACCCATTCCGGTGTGCTTGCATCCGCGCTGGCGATGGACAAGCAGCAGTCAAAAGCGGTTTTTCTGGCGGCAGGTCTGCCTGTCGCGGAGAGCCTGCTGGTTTCACGGGAAGAGGCGGCGCGGGGCCATGTTATGGAGACGCCTTATGTCATCAAGCCACATAATCAGGGTTCGAGTGTTGGTGTCTTCATTGTGAGGCAAGGTGAAAACCGTCCTCCGGTTGAATTGTCATCTGCGAAATGGGATCTGGGTGAGACCGTTATGGTCGAGCGGTATATACCAGGACGCGAACTCACATGCGCAATGATCGGAGAACGAGTCTCTGAAGTCACAGAGATCACGGCAAATACGAATTTCTACGATTATGAGGCGAAATATTCGCAAGGTGGGTCGGTTCATGTAGTGCCCGCGCGACTCACTTCAGTTATATATAAACGTGTTCAGGACGCGACGCGTGCGGCACATGATTCGCTCGGTTGCCGGGGGGTAACCAGATCGGATTTCCGCTTCGATGAAGAGAAGGGGGAACTCGTTCTGTTGGAGGTCAATACGCAGCCGGGCATGACACCCACGTCACTTGTTCCTGAACTTGCAGCGCATGCTGGTATGTCATACGGCGCGCTTGTTCGATGGATGGTGGAGGACGCATCATGCGGCCGGTAACGCAGAAACGGAAGCCCGCTGGGAAAGTGGCCAGCCGGTCCGGTACCCAAAAGGGTCGGGCAGCGGCGACCCGTGGCGGGCAGCCAACGCGTCGGGCCACGTCTGTTGCACCGGGAAACCGTCGTGCTAAATCAGCCAAGCAGTTTGGGAAGCGCGGCACGCGGCCGCCCAGCCGGATTGTGGCTTTTTTCGAGAATATTCGGGACGGTCGTTTGCCAGGCAAGCTGATCTTCTTTTCCAGTGTTGCCTTTATGAGTGCTGCGATCGTTTATGGACTGGCTGTCGGGGGGCACTTTGCCGCGGCTGGTGCTTTTGTCGTGGCGAAAGTGGATGGCGCCGTTGCGCAGGCCGGGTTTGAAGTCTCTGAGGTAACGGTTGAGGGACGTGACCGCACGACACGCCAGGATGTCTTGCGGGCCCTGCGGGTGGAGCGCGGGCAGTCAATCTTTGATGTGGATCTGGTTGCCGCCCGTGATGAACTGATGCGGCTTGACTGGATTTCAGATGCAACGGTAACCCGTATTCTGCCGGGCCGGGTGCATGTCGAGATTGTTGAGCGCAAGCCTTATGCGGTCTGGCAGCGCGGCGGGGCGCTTTCTGTGATTGATGCAGACGGCAACCCGATTACGGAAGATGGTGTGGATGCTTATGGTCATCTGCCTTTTGTTGTAGGGCATGGTGCTGCGCGCAAAGCGGCCGCGTTTACGACCATGGTCGCTCAATGGCCGGAATTGCAGGCGCGGGTCCGGGCTTATGTGCGGGTTGGTGATCGTCGCTGGAACCTTCGCCTTGAAAATGGCGTTGATGTTCTGTTGCCGGAGACGGATGTTGATGTCGCCTTGTCTGAACTGGTGACGCTGGATCAGAGCCATCGCCTGTTGGCGCGTGATATTGAAGCGATTGATATGAGACTGGGGGACCGGTTCAGTGTTCGTCTTTCTCCTGATGCAGCGGCACGCCGCAACGCGGTAGTCGAAGACTGGGAGAACAGAGCTCGCGGGGACGACACATGAACATGGGGCTTGGTGCAAAAGGAATTCAAGGCAAGGCCGTTTATGCAGGCCGTCCCGGTGTTGTGGCGACGCTGGATGTCGGCTCGAGCAAGGTTGCTTGTTTTATTGCCAAAATTGAACCAGGCAAGCTGACCAACGGGCTTCAGCCGATGCGGGTGATCGGGATCGGTCATCAGGTATCGCGCGGGGTGCGCGGTGGTGCCATTGTAGACATGGACGCGGCAGAGGAATCCATTCGCGTCGCTGTGGATGCGGCGGAACGGATGGCCGGAGTCACTGTGCGCGATGTCCTCGTGACGGTTGGTTGCGGCGAGCCGAAGAGCCAGACAATTGGTGTTCAGGCACCACTTTCTTCCCGTGAGGTGCTGGATGAGGATCTGTCGCGGCTGGTCGCGTTTGGGCAGGGCAAGTTTATGCCTGAGGGGCGTGACGTCCTGCACGCGATCCCGATCAATTATTCGGTCGACGGTAATCGCGGTATTCGTGATCCGCGCGGTATGTTCGGCGAGAAAGTAGGCGTTGAGCTGCATATGGTTTCCGTCCAGCACGGGCCTATCCGCAATCTGGAGCTGTGTATCCAGCGTTGTCATCTGGGGGTTGCCGGCATGGTTGCCGCCCCTTATGCGAGCGGTCTTGCAGCGCTTGTTGAAGACGAGATGGACCTTGGCGTTACGGTCATTGATATGGGTGGTGGTACGACATCGCTTGCGGTCTTCTTTGAGGGACAGATGGTGTTTTGTGATGCGTTGCCGGTGGGTGGCCAGCACATTACCAACGATATTGCGCGCGGACTTTCCACGCCGATCGCCCATGCTGAGCGGATGAAGACACTTTACGGGTCCGCCCTGGCCAGCCCGTCAGATGAGCGCGAGATGATTGATGTGCCCCAGGTTGGGGAGGCTGACAGAAATGCTTCCAACCATATTCCCCGTTCGATCCTGACGGGAATTATTCAGCCCCGGCTTGAAGAAACGCTGGAGCTGATCCGGGACCGGCTTGCCAAAAGCGGTTTTGACCGGGTGGCGGGGCAAAGAGTGGTCTTGACAGGTGGCGCGGCGCAGCTCACAGGTGCGCGCGAACATGTCGCGAGGATTCTCGGCAAGCAGGTGCGGATTGGGCAGCCGGTTCGTTATCTTGGTCTTGCCGATGCGACGGGTGGCCCTGCTTTTTCCGCAGCGGCTGGCCTGGGTTCATATTCACAGCTTGCTCCGCTCGCGTATAGCGCGGAGCCGGCAACAGACGGTCCTGAAACGATTGGTCAATGGCGGCGCATTGGTCGGTGGTTGAAGGAAAATTTTTGATGATCGGGCTTAACAATGGCTGTGTTTCGCCATTTGCAAAAGCCGGGTATGCGGCACGGGGTCGATCATCGGGGACGAAACAAGATGTGGCAATCAGGTTTCAGTTCCCATGGAGCGCGGCGCTCCAAGGAAGCAGGCCAGGAGTTAGCTTGCTTTCCGACCTCGGTAACAGACGAACGATTTGCTCCTAGGAGGCTTACATGGGCATTAATCTGACGGTTCCTCAACAGACCGAACTGAAACCCCGCATTACTGTGTTTGGCGTTGGTGGCGCAGGCGGCAATGCGGTTAGCAATATGATCGAATCCGGCCTTGAAGGGGTCGAGTTCGTGGTTGCGAATACTGACGCACAAGCGCTGGAAATGTCATCGGCGGAACGACGTATCCAGCTTGGCGAGGCGATTACCCAAGGGCTGGGCGCGGGGTCGCGACCAGAGGTTGGTTGTGCTGCCGCGGAAGAAGCGTTGGCTGAAATCAATGAAAACCTCGAAGACGTACATATGGTCTTCATTACCGCTGGTATGGGCGGCGGCACAGGTACCGGCGGGGCGCCGGTGATCGCGCGTACTGCACGTGAGAAGGGTATCCTGACTGTTGGCGTTGTGACGAAGCCATTCCAGTTTGAGGGCGCGCGGCGGGCGCGCATCGCGGAAGAGGGGATCAAGGAACTTTCCCAGTTTGTTGATACGCTGATCATCATTCCGAACCAGAACCTGTTCCGGATTGCGAATGAGCGCACAACCTTTGCTGAAGCTTTCTCGATGGCGGATCAGGTGCTGCATTCCGGTGTTGCCGGCATTACGGACCTGATGGTGAAACCGGGTCTTATCAATCTTGACTTTGCCGACGTTCGCACTGTGATGAACGAAATGGGCAAAGCGATGATGGGCACGGGGGAAGCCTCTGGCGAGAAGCGGGCAATTGAGGCAGCTGAAGCTGCAATTTCCAACCCGCTTCTTGATGAAGTGACCATGAAGGGCGCGCGCGGCGTGCTGATCAATATCACTGGCGGCATGGACATGACGCTTTATGAAGTTGATGAAGCTGCCAACCGGATCCGTTCTGAAGTCGATCCGGATGCAAATATCATTGTCGGTTCAACTTTCGACTCCTCGCTTGATGGCAGCATGCGTGTTTCTGTTGTTGCGACAGGTATTGATGTTGAGGCCGGTCTTGAGAGCAATCCTGAGGGTTTTCGCCCGGCTGAGCAGCGGTCGGCCCAGAAAGCCGCTGCACCTGTCAATGCACCGGTTGAAGTTGCATCTGAGCCGGAAATCGCAGCTGTCGCGTCTTCTACCGTGACGTCCCGGAGCGGGGGGGCATCGACGCCTGTTGCGGCGCCTGAACCCGTTGCGGTGAAGGAAGAGGCGGAGCTCCAGNTGGATGCACCGCTACCTGAAGATTTTGATCCGGCAGANTACGAGGCCGAGGTCATCATCCATAAGGCNGAGCCNGAGACAGAGCGCCCGGCCCGTGAACATCGCCCGTTTATTCCGGCAGGGCTTGATCGTGTAGAAGCACCCCGCNCGCAGGAGGGAAACAGCTTCCTGAATTCGCGACCTGAATCCGTTTCCCGGTCGATGCCGCCGAAACGAGGCCCGTCTCTGTTTGAACGCCTGACCGGGCGCAGCAAACCGGATATGCCGCAGCGGCCAGGTTCTGTTGTTCCGCGGGANGCGGTTNAGGCAGCACAACCGCAAGCACGGCCNGACGTTCGGCCACAGGCAGACCGGTCTTCCGCCATGACGCAGCGNGGTGAGTTGCCACGGCAGGAGGNACATCGCCCGGAANCTCAACGGCAGGAACCTCAGCGACACGAGCCCGCCGTGACGCAAAANGCGGCGCCCCGNTCGGATGANGGGCTGGTTTCGTCAAGCTATGAGGAAGACCAACTGGAAATCCCGACGTTCCTTCGCCGACAGGCAAATTGACAAAACAGGGCTGATGCCCTGTTACATATGTAACAAGAAGGCTTGCCGCGAAAAGGGGCGAGCCTTCTTTTTTTGTTTGATATCAATTGGTTATGATGTTTCGTCGGGCGTAACAAAGTGTAAGAAAGAGTTATTTGAGANCTGTTTGCACTTCGCGCTAGAAAGACTGTGCCCAAATGGGACGCGGATTGGTCTCGCGGAGTGGTCTGGGGGGACCTTCTTTAGAGATGAATACAGCTAAATCCCGGGTTCAAAGAACGGAAGTATTTGGCTTGACGAGCAGCCTGGTCCGGCATGGTGCGCGGGCAGGGTTATCAGAGTAAGCCTTTAGGGGACAGACAGTGCGTATTACAGATCTCAATTCGGTGACGGCCAACCCGCTCGATGCTGGTGGTAGTGCGTCCCANGAGACTCTAAAAGGATCGACTCTGAAAGGATCATTGTCGGTTCTNGGCGCGCGAGCCTGTTCACCAAAAACGACTCAANATTCCTCAACCCGTTTGATCATGCAGACGACGCTTGCTTCGGAAGTGGCGCTGGATGGTATTGGCCTTCACAAAGGGACGCTGGTCAATCTGGTGTTGAAGCCTGCATCTGCGGATACCGGGATTGTTTTCCGCCGGACTGACCTTGCGGGGTCGGGAGATATTTTTGCNCGGTATGATACCGTTTGTGACACATCCATGTGTACCGCAATCGGCAACAAGACCGGTGCAAGTGTCGCCACGATTGAGCATTTGATGGCTGCNGTTGGTGCTGCGGGCGTTGACAATCTGATCGTGGAAATTGACGCACATGAAGTGCCGGTTATGGATGGCAGTTCAGATGCCTTTATGGATGCGTTGGACCTGGCCGGGACTGTGGAGCTTGAAGAACCACGCCGCTATATCCGGATTCTGGAGCCGATTTCGCTGGAAGAAGGCGACAAAAAGGGTGCGCTTGAACCTTATGAAGATGGTTTTCGGATTGAGCTTGGGATCGACTTTGAAAACAGGGTGATCGGCAAGCAGTTTCTGGGTGTGGACATCACGCCGGATACGTTCCGTGATGAAATTNCGAACGCGAGAACATTCGGCTTTTACAAGGATGTTGAGCTGCTTCGTTCTCTTGGCCTTGCCAAAGGAGCGTCGCTTGACAATGCGGTTGTTCTCGACGGTGAAACGGTGATGAACGAGGACGGTCTGCGCGGACCGGACGAATTTGTTCGGCACAAGATTTTGGATGCTGTTGGTGATCTNTCCCTTGCAGGGGCCCCTATTTTGGGCTGTTACAAGGGGGACAAGGTNGGCCATGCGTTCAATAATCAGATGCTGGTCAAGCTGTTTGCCAATCGGCAGGCCTGGGAATATGTGACCTTGTCTCGTGTGCCGGGCCAGGGCGCAGAATCGGGACGTGAACTGGCNGGGCAGATGATGCCGCAATTGGCTGTGTCCGCAGACTGAACCACTCTCATCTCCGGTTTTTTTCCTATTGTCCCTGATATCTCAGCGGGTGGGCNGTTGTTCCCGCCGCGGGTACTTGCCCGACGTGTACCTTCTGCGGGACATTTCTTTCGATTTTCGGCCTGAAACGCCCCAATGGAACGCTTTGGGGGCGGGCGGGTGATTGCTATAATGGCGCTCGCATCGGTATATTGGAGCCGCAGGCGGTTNAGACAGGCTCACAAGGCTGCAGCGCGAAAACGGGATGGTAAACGTATGGGTATGAACGGTTCGGTTGTTGGATTTGCATCGGGCAAGCGGGGGTTCCGGCAATGGATGGCGTTGGCAGTTCTGGTGCCGGCTGTCTTTCTTGGCGCCTGTTCGTCTGACGATCCAGAGCTCAATTACGATGAACGTCCGGTAGAGCAGATTTACAATCGCGCTGTCGACTATCTGAACGACAACAAATATCGCCAGGCTGCGGCCGAGTTTGATGAGGTGGAGCGCCAGCATCCTTACTCGCAATGGGCACGCCGGGCGATGCTGATGTCTGCGTTTTGCTATTACGAGACCAATGATTATGACTCTGCCATTCTNGCAGCGCAGCGGTTTATCGCATTGCACCCGGGTAACGAGGATGCTGCTTATGCCTATTATCTGGTCGGGATCAGTTTTTATGAACAGATTTCAGATGTNGGCCGCGATCAGGGCATGACACAGAATGCTCTGGCGACGCTTTCTGAAGTTGTGCGTCGTTTTCCTGACACTGAGTATGCGCGGGACGCGCGGCTGAAAATCGACCTGACGGTTGACCATCTGGCTGGCAAGGAAATGGAGATCGGGCGTTACTATCTGAACCAGCATGCCTATGTTGCAGCGATCAACCGGTTTCGCGCTGTTGTCACCAATTACCAGACGACTACGCATGTTCCNGAGGCTCTTCACCGGCTGACGGAGGCNTATGTGTCTCTTGGTATCGTGCCCGAAGCGCAGACGGCTGCCGCCGTTCTTGGGCACAATTTTCCAGGGAGCGGCTGGTATGAAGACAGTTACGCTCTGCTGGCGGACAATGATCTTGAGCCCCGNGAAAANCAGGACTCCTGGATCAGCAAAGCCTGGAAATCTGTTTTCTGATCAATCGGGTCTTACCGTTTTTATCAACGTTTAGGTGCCTCAATGCTGGCAGCGCTGTCGATCCGAGACATTGTCCTTATCGACAAATTGGATTTGAACCTTGGGAAAGGCCTGTGCACCCTGACGGGCGANACCGGGGCNGGAAAATCTATTCTTCTTGATGCGCTGGGGCTTGCGATTGGTGGTCGTGCAGACGGAGGGCTGGTCGCGCAAGGTGCGACCAAGGGGAGTGTGACGGCNGTTTTTGAACTGGCGCCNGNTCATGCTGCTTTTCAACTCCTGGCCGAGAATGAAATCGATATTGAAGAAGGTGTGATTTTGCGCCGGGTTCAATCCAAGGATGGGAAGACCCGCGCCTTTATCAATGATCAGCCAGTCAGTGTCAGCCTGTTGCGGTCTGTGGGAGATTTGCTGGTTGAGGTGCATGNCCAGCATGACGAGCGCGGTTTGCTGGATGAAGCAGGGCACCGTGACCTTCTGGATGCTTTTGGCGGTCTTGCCCGCCCGGCCGATAGTGTACGTCGGAACTGGCAGGTGCTGGCAGATGCGCGGGCGGCACTTGCCGCTCACAAATCCGCGCTNTTAAAGGCGGCAGCGGAGCGGGANTATCTGACCCATTCAGTTGCTGAACTTGATGATCTGGACCCGCAGGCGGGTGAGGAAGATCAGCTGGCCGAACGGCGTGCCCTGATGATGCATGCTGAGAAAATTGCTGTAGAGATTGAAGAAGCCGAGAATGCGCTTTCCGGAGACCAGGGGCTGGAGGCACGGGTTAATCTTGCNCTGCGCCGGTTGGAACGGGCGAAGGAACAGGCTGCAGGCCATCTGGACGGGGTGATAGATGCGCTGGACCGCACGCTCAATGAAGCAGCGGATGCGCGCGATCAGTTGGCGCAGGCTGTCCGGGCGCTGGAGTTCGACCCNTCAGCGCTGGAAGAGGCGGAGACACGCTTGTTTGCGTTGCGGGCGGNGGCTCGCAAATTTGATGTGCCTGTTGATCGCCTGCCGGAACTGCGTGAACGGATGCGCAGTGAACTTGATGGTATTGAGGCCGGGGAAGGGCGGACAAAAGCGCTAGAGAAAGATCTGCAGNCGGCNGAAGCAAACTACGCGGCGTCTGCCGGGGCTCTTTCTGATGCCAGGTTGAAAGCGGCCATGCGGCTGGATAAGTCTGTNGCGACGGAGCTTAAACCGTTGAAACTTGAGAAGGCGACTTTCCATACGCAGGTAACACAAGTCGCTCTCGACAAGGCGGGACCTGACGGGATCGA
>PAZY01000004.1 GCA_002715765.1 Rhodobiaceae bacterium
GCCGAAGCAGACGCGGAAAGCGCCCGTCTGGAGATTTCCAGAAGATTGCTGGCAGCGGCAGATATCGAGGATACGCCCGTAACGGCGCAACGCGCATCGCTTAAACCTGTCACAATGGCCCTGGTTGTGATCATGCCATTGGCGGCGCTGGCCACATATCTGACGTTGGGGTCACCGGGGCTGCCCGGGCAACCTTATGCTGAACGGCTTAATGCACCGCTTGAACAACTTCCGGTCGAAGGACTCGTTGCGCGGCTTGAGCTGCGTCTGGAGCAGGAACCTGATGATGTGCGGGGTTGGCGTCTGATTGCGCCCATCTATCTGCAACTGGGTCGCTACGGAGAAGCAATCAACGCTTTCGGGCGGATCATGCAGATTGAGGGGCGTGAAGCCGATGCACTCGCCGGGTTGGGCGAAGCGTTGACATTGTCTGGCGACGGTATCGTACCGCCGCCCGCCATCAGGGCATTTGAGGCGGCGCTCGAAATGGACGAGCAACACCCCAGGTCGCGGTTTTATCTGGCATTGGCAAAAGCGCAGACGGGTGATCTTGTGGCGGCAACACAAGACTGGAAAGCGCTGCTGGAAGACACGCCCGCAGATGCGCCTTGGCGTGCCGTTGTGGAAAGTCACGTCGCTGCCGCCACGGAGAGGCTGGCCGGGCAGTCGCCAGCTGGAGGCAAATGAGAAACAGCTTTAGCGCCGTGCGAAATGAGCAAACGGATCGCTAAAAAGTTCATCCAGATCCGCTGTAACCAGAAACGCCCGAAGCGCACGTGCCGTCTCCGTCAGGCGAATGCGGGGGACGGTCGCTGATTTGTCAATATGGCCCTCAAGCGCCCCCCGATTGATGAGTTCGGTCAATACAAGGTCGTTCATCCCAACCGCTTTGAACGATGTTTCGCTCCCGACAATACGGAACAGGTAATAGCCGTCCTCGCCGTCACTGACAGTTCTGCCGTCCATCTGCCGCAGCTTGAGGGAGGCGAAAATCTCACCGCGGAAACTGGCAATGTCCGCTTCAAATGCCAGCCAGCCCTCATTGATAGAGGGGCGGTCTGCGCGATGGCGGATCAGTAATCCTTGAACACTGGCTTGTGAGGTTCCTTCACCCGACGCGAGAAAAGCAAGTGTCGCCGGGCCGTCTGTCAACTCACCCTCCCANATCCCTGAAAAAAGAGATGGCAGCACATCACTTGCCGTATCGATAGGGTGTTCCGACGTTGGCAGGCAGGCGGAAAGCCCGATCAAGAGAAGTAACAGGCTCGACCGGGGCAGAAAACGGCACAAAAGCCCACCGGAAATTTCAGCTATGTAGCCAGCTGGCCGTGACAAATTCATCTTATCCCCTATCCTGATCAGGCATGCGATATTGGTTTCATAAAGTCACAGACCGATAAACGGGGTCAATACGGTCAGTTCATTTTGGTCAACACAGCCCCCCAAGAGTGCCGGCAGCATCAGGGGTGCCAAGTGCATAAGGGGGGCAGGCGATTGATCGAAACGAACGCAGAACTTTGGTCTGTTCCCGCTAGGAATTCCAGGGAATGAGCCTCGGGGAGAACCCGTGACGAGAGAAAGCGAGGAGAGGATATGAGCGTATCGGGTGAGCAAAAGAATGCCGCGCAGGCAATCGTCAACATTTTCGAGACGGGAAAGGTCACGGGCGACTATGGCCGTGTCACCCTGTTGCCGGGGGATACGGGGCATCTGACCTATGGCCGGGCGCAGACGACATTGGCGTCCGGCAACCTCTATTTGCTGCTCAAGCGCTATGTGGGCGCACAAGGGGCGGCTTTTGCCCGCCATCTGGAACCATTTCTGCCGCGGCTGGCGGATATCGACGTCTCACTCGATTTCGACATGCTGTTTCGCACCTTCCTTGAGTCTGCCGGTGATGACCCGGTCATGCAGACCGTACAGGATACGTTCTTCGACGATGCCTATTGGGAGCCGGCAAGCAAAGCAGCGGCGAGCCTGGGGCTCCGGGAACCTCTCTCATTTGCCATTGTCTATGATAGTCACATTCACGGCTCATGGAGCTTCATGCGGGACCGCACCATCGATCGGCACGGTCGGGTCAACGGTCTGGGTGAGAGAAAATGGTGTAAGGCCTATGTTACCGAGCGCAGGAACTGGCTGAAAGCGCATCGCAATTCTCTGCTCCAGAAAACGATCTATCGGATGGATGTCTTCCTCACCTTGATCGAGGCGGACAATTGGCAACTGAAATTGCCAATGACCATTCGTGGTGTCCGGGTGGATGCCGAGACTTTACGCGCTGCCGCGCCTGTGAGGGTCACAGCCGAAGATGCGGGGCTGCGCACGTTGAAGCTGACAGATCCCCCGATGACTGGCAATGATGTGCGTGCTCTGGAGACAGCTTTGGTTGAGGTCGGGTATGCCATCAATATTGATGGGGTTTTTGACCGGAATCTCGATCGGATCGTGCGGGAGAGACAGGCAGAACTGGGGCTCGACGTGGATGGTATCATCGGCCCGATCAGTCGGGCGGCATTTGGTCTGTAAGAGGGAGGCTCCGCAAAAAGTGAGGAGCCCCCGCGGCGATTTGCCGGTTCCGATGGTTGGCGTTCACCAGTATGGTACTCTTCACTTGGGTTCGACCACCCGGCAATCAGCAACTATTCACAGGCGGCAGGAGAAAACACATGACGCGCAAACAGCGCCGCGCCACTCTGATCGGCGCGAGTTTGGCCATTCTGGCAGTAGCTGTCGGTCTGGTTCTTTTCGCGCTGGAAGACAGTATTGTCTTTTTTTACAGCCCCAGTGAGGTCAGTGAGCGCGGCTTGGAAACCGGTACGCGCATGCGCCTTGGCGGGCTGGTTGTTGAAGGCAGCATCGTGCGCGGGCAGGGAACCGAAATCCGTTTTGATGTGACCGATTTTGCGGCGACGATCCCTGTAACCTATGTCGGTATTCTGCCAGACCTTTTCCGCGAAGGGCAGGGCGTTGTGGCTGAGGGTGTCTTGCTGCCTGAAGGCGTATTCTCCGCAGACACGGTGCTGGCCAAGCATGACGAGAATTACATGCCGTCAGAAGTGGCTGATGCACTGAAGCGCACCGGCAACTGGCAGGGCGACGGCGAAGTCCCTCACAGCGAAACCTATGGTCAGGGAGCGTATCCATGATCGCGGAACTGGGACATTTTGCGCTCGTTCTCGCACTGGTGGTGGCATTGATACAAGCGGCTGCGCCCCTTGCCGGAGGAGTGGTCAATCCATCCCTGATGCGCCTTGCCGTGCCCGCGGCCAGACTTCAACTGGGTCTTCTGACCCTGTCTTTTCTCGCTTTGACCTATGGGTTCGCTGTTTCAGACTTTACCTTGTCTCTGGTCGTGGCTAATTCGCACAGCGCAAAACCGCTGCTCTACAAGATTACCGGCGCGTGGGGAAACCACGAAGGCTCCATGTTGCTCTGGACCTTGATCCTTGCCTTCTTTGGCGGCGCGGTGGCGTTTTTCGGTCAAAACCTGCCGGACAGCTTGCGTGCCCGTGTGCTTGGGGTGCAGGGCCTGATCGGCGTGGCCTTCATCCTCTTTCTTTTACTGACCTCCAATCCGTTTCTGCGTCTCGATCCGGCCCCGTTTGATGGGAACGGGCTGAACCCGATCTTGCAGGACCCGGCTCTGGCGTTTCATCCACCCTTTCTTTATGGCGGCTATGTTGGCTTCTCTATCGCCTTTTCGTTTGCCGTCGCAGCCTTGCTGGAAGGCAAGGTGGATGCAGCCTGGGCACGGTGGGTGCGCCCGTGGACACTGGCGGCCTGGTGCTCGCTAACCCTGGGGATTGCGATGGGCTCATGGTGGGCCTATTACGAACTGGGTTGGGGCGGCTGGTGGTTCTGGGACCCGGTCGAAAACGCCTCCCTTATGCCCTGGCTTCTGGGGACCGCACTTCTGCATTCCGCCATTGTGGTGGAGAAGCGCGGCGCATTGAAACGCTGGACCTTGCTTCTGTCCATTTTTACGTTCGGCCTTTCGCTGATCGGCACGTTTCTGGTGCGCTCCGGCGTGCTGACATCGGTGCACGCATTTGCGGTTGACCCTGAACGTGGCATTGCGATCCTGTTGATCCTCACGTTCTTTGTCGCCGGTGCCTTGTTCCTCTATGCGCTGCGTGCGCCCGGTTTGCGCGTGGAAGGTATTTTTGCGCCGATCAGTCGGGAAACATCGCTGATCGTCAACAATCTCCTGCTAACGGCGGCGACTGTGACAGTCTTTGTCGGGACACTCTATCCGTTGGCGCTCGACGCACTGAACGACAGCAAAATTTCTGTCGGGGCGCCGTTTTACAACCTGACGTTCATCCCCATCGTTTTGCCGCTTCTGCTCCTGGTGCCATTTGGTCCTCTGCTCGGGTGGAAACGCGCAGACATGCTGGGTGCCTCGCAACGGCTGTTTGCAGCCGCAGTCGCGGCATTGCTGGCGGGNGCGGCTTTCGCTGNGTGGCGTGCNGACGGTCCCTGGGGNGCNCCTTTCGGGATCGCGCTGGGGGTTTGGCTTCTTGTCGGCGGNTTTGCAGACGTTGCCTACCGTATCCGCCTTTTCAGAGGGGCGAGNATCAAGAATGCCCTGCACAAGGCCCGGTTTTTGCCACGCTCAACCTGGGGNATGACAGTCGCGCATGCCGGCATCGGCATTATGGTGATCGGCATCGTCGGGATTTCCGCGTGGCGGGNGGAGCGGATCGAGGCTATCGGCCCNGGTGACGTTCTGACGATCGAGGATTACACGCTGACATTTCTTAACGTCGGGAACTATACCGGGCCCAATTTCACTGCCGAACGGGGTGAAGTGCGTGTGGAACGTGAGGGGCGCGAGATCGGCATCATGCGTCCCGAGAAACGAGTCTACAAAGTCTCCTCCATGCCGACAACGGAAGCTGCGATCTACACAACGGGTCTGGAGGATCTGTACATCGTTCTGGGTGATGCCACGGGGAGCGGCACCTGGACCTTCCGCGCTTATGTAAATCCGTTCGCGCCATGGATATGGATCGGCTCGGTCATCATGGTGTTGGGCGGTGCTATTTCACTCAGTGACCGCAGATATCGCGTTGGTGCACCGGTACGGGCGAAAGCGTCGGCAGGTGCGACGGCATGACCCGCGCTATCGTTGTTCTTTTGTCTGTGTTGGCATTGTCGCTGTCTATGACCTCCATAGCCAGGGCGGTAGAGCCGGGCGAAGCGCTGACAGACCCGGTACTGGAGGAACGGGCACGGGGGCTCTCGCAAGGGCTCAGGTGTCTTGTCTGCCAAAACCAGTCTATCGATGACAGCGATGCGCCGCTCGCACGTGATCTGCGTCTCCTGGTGCGTGAACGGATTGCCGCCGGAGACAGTGACAGCGATGTGCTCGATTTTGTCGTTGCGCGCTATGGTGAATTTGTGCTTCTCAAACCCCGCTTCAATGCCCGGACATATCTTCTNTGGGCCNTACCGGCGTTGGTGTTGATCGNGGGGGGACTGATTGTTCTCCTCAATATCCGNAAAGCAAAAGCAACCAGCGTGCCTGAAGCCCTGACTGAGGCTGAAAAAGAGCGACTTGCGGAAATCGTGAACGACCGTGAGCGTTGAATGAGAGATCATACTCTCCAAGTGTAAGGCAATATGAGGCAGACTGAGCACTTGATTGCAAGGTGGAGAGATGATGATGGCAAAGGCGGTTTCAGAACCAATTCGCTCGGAAAAGGTGACGTTTGAAGGCAGTCAGGGGGGCATGCTTGCCGCCCGGCTGGATCGACCCATTGGCCCCACTCGTGCCTATGCGCTCTTCGCACACTGTTTCACATGCTCAAAAGACATTTTTGCAGCCTCCCGTATTGCGGGTGCTCTTGCCGCGCGCGGNATTGCCGTCCTGCGTTTTGACTTTACCGGACTGGGGATGAGTGAAGGTGATTTCGCCAATACAAACTTCTCGTCCAATGTGGCCGATCTTGTGGCNGCTGCTCATTTCCTGCGCACTGAATATGAAGCNCCGCGTATCCTGATTGGTCATTCTCTGGGAGGGGCGGCTGTGTTGGCAGCGGCTGAAAATGTACCGGAAGCGGTGGCTGTCGCAACNGTCGGGGCGCCCTCGAACGCACATCATGTTGCGGCAAGTTTTGCGCACGATCTGGAGCGNATAGAAAAGGACGGCGAGGCGGAAGTGACACTCGCNGGTCGCCCCTTCAAGATAAGGAAGCAGTTCCTCGACGACATTGAAGGTCACACGCTGAACGGTCAGATCGCCCGTCTGAAAAAAGCCCTGATCGTCTTTCANGCNCCGCTGGATGCTCAGGTGGGTATAGAAAANGCAGGAGAAATTTTTCAGGCAGCCAGGCACCCAAAAAGTTTTGTTTCGCTTGATGGTGCGGACCATCTGTTGAGCCGCCGCGAGGATGCAATCTATGTGGCGGACATTCTGTCCGGCTGGGCTGCACGATACTTGCCGGGCGAGGCGGATCTCACGGTGCCCGACAAGGGCCAGGTCATTGTTGAAGAAACCGGCGAAGGTAANTTNCAGCAATGGGTGCATACCGGGTCCGCACATTTCTTTGCTGACGAACCAAAGAGTGTTGGCGGGGATGACACTGGTCCCAATCCGTATGAACTGGTTCTCGCNGGGCTGGGTGCATGTACATCCATGACCATGCGCATGTATGCAAGCNTGAAGAAGCTGGAGGCATCGCATTTCCGGGTCACATTATCGCATCAGAAAATGCACGCAGATGACTGCGAAGCCTGTGCCGCCGAAGGGNAGNAAAAAATCGACGTTATTGAACGCACGATTGAAATCGAAGGTAATTTGACCGACGCGGAGCGGCAAAAGCTTCTGGAAATTGCGGACAAGTGTCCCGTCCATCGGACGTTGGAAGGAGACATCGAGGTTTTGACCCGTCTGAAGTGAGATCATGCCGGGAACGAGGCAGGATTGCGGCAGCAACGTGTTCCTAACCTGAAAGAGAATTAATTCGCTGTTCAGGTGCGNGTAAGAAAACAAACCCCACATTAANGGGNTCAATNATTTCTGCACGCTTGGGAGCACATGAACAATGTCTGCATCTGCCGAAACCACACCATCAAAACCTTCTGGCCAGAAAAACTGTTTTCACAAAAAGAGTTTCTTTCACAACAAGGGAACTTATTTCGCCGCACTCGGAACGGCGGCCATTATTGGTTTCGGTGTCGCATCGCTTGAGCATCAATTGTCCGCAAGCACGAGCCCCCTTGCACTGGAAAGTGCGGTACCGGTCGCCGGTTTCGCGGACATGGTGGAGAAAGTGGCACCTGCCGTTGTCAGCGTCACAGTGACCGGAAGAGCCTCCCCCGTCAGTGCCCGCCCTCAATTGCCGGACAATCATCCCCTTGCGCCGTTCTTTCNTGGTCGCCCGGGTATGCCCGGCCAGGGGGAGAGCCAAGGGCGGGGCCAGGCTNTGCCTGCACCCCGTTCACAAGGGTCGGGGTTTGTTATTTCCAGCGACGGTTACATTGTGACTAACCANCACGTTGTGGAAAACGGGGTGGATGTGATGGTCAGTCTGACAGATGGNCGGGAATTNAAGGCCGAAATCGTCGGGACNGATGAAAAGACAGACCTTGCGCTGCTCAAAGTGGAGAGCGGTGAAAGNCTGCCCTACGTTGCATTTGAGGAAAAAGACGATCTGCGNGTCGGGGACTGGGTGGTNGCAGTCGGCAATCCGTTCGGCCTGGGTGGAACGGTGACCAGCGGNATTGTCTCTGCGCGGGGCCGCGATATTGGAGCCGGTCCCTATGATGATTTCATTCAGATTGATGCCTCCATCAACAGCGGAAATTCAGGAGGCCCGACGTTTGACCTTGCAGGAAACGTTGTGGGTGTAAACACAGCNATTTTCTCACCCTCCGGCGGCAATGTCGGGATTGGTTTTGCCATACCTGCGTCCGTCGCCTCGAAAATTGTTGCCGACCTGAAGGACAAGGGCCGTGTTGAACGGGGCTGGCTAGGGGTCGCTATTCAACCCGTCGGGCCGGATATGGCTGAGAGCCTGGGCCTCGANAACGAGGATGGGGCACTGATTGCGGAAGTTATGGAAGGGAGCCCCGCCATGATCGCCGGTCTGAAACGCGGTGATGTCATCCGNAGCATCGACGGCCATGCCATGGACGCGCCCAAAGATGTGAGCAAAACCGTCGCAGGCTTTGTGGCCGGACAAAGCGTTGACTTTGAAATATGGCGNGACGGAGAGGCAGAACCGGTTCGTGTTGAAATCGGGGCCTATCCGGAGGAACAGGTAGCAGCGCATACAANCCCCGCAATGTCGGCGAGCCAAGCCGTCGCGAGCCTGGGCGTGACGGTCGAGGAGGCGGACGGTGGCGTCGTGATCCGTGCCGTTGATCCCGCCAGCGATGCGGCCTTGAAAGGATTGCGTCCNGGTGACGTTATTCTTGAGGCCGGTGGGCAGAAAGTTGAGCACGTTGCCGATTTGATTGCAGATATTGGTGCAGCCTCTGAGGCGCACCGNAAGTCGCTTCTGCTTCTCGTGCGTTCAGCCCAGGGGCAGCGGTTCGTGGCGGTCAAACTGCAAGCGACGTGAGGGAGTAGAAACAGGGAAAACACGATAAACAGGAGGGTGGAATGTCCGAAAGTTCACCAAACCAGACGGATGCACTCGCCAGCGGCAGTGACTTTCGCCTAAACTGTCCCGAACCTCAAGAAGAAGAGAAAATGGGGGNGGGCCCGGTCGCAACGGCGACAGGGCCGAAAAACGNGGGAATAGAGGCGATGCGCGTGCTTGTCGTGGAGGATGATGTNGAGGCCGCCACCTATCTGGTGAAAGGCCTGCGCGAAAGCGGCCATACCGTCGATCATGCTGCCGATGGGGAGGCNGGCCTCACCTTTGCCACAACGGCACCCTACGACGTGATGGTTGTCGATCGTATGCTACCCAAAAGGGATGGGCTCAATCTCGTCTCGACCCTGCGGGCGGAGGGCCAGGCGACCCCGGTTCTTTTTCTCAGTGCGCTGGGTGAAGTGGATGACCGTATCAAGGGGCTTAAGGCGGGCGGAGATGACTACCTCACCAAACCCTATGCCTTTGCGGAGCTTCTTGCCCGTATCGAGGTGCTGGTTCGCCGCTCCAACCCGGATCAGGTAAAAACGAAATTGCAGGTGGCGGACCTGGAAGTAGACCTTCTCGCCCGTAAAGTGGTGCGTGGCACAACAGAGATTGATCTGCAGCCCCGGGAGTTCCGNTTGCTGGAATATCTGATGAAGAACGCGGGGCGCGTGGTAACCCGTACCATGTTGCTGGAACATGTGTGGGAATATCATTTTGATCCACAGACCAATGTGATCGACGTGCATATCTCCCGTTTGCGGGCCAANATCGACAAGAATTTTGATGTGCCCTTGCTGCACACCATTCGGGGCGCAGGATACTCACTTCGTGCGGCAGACTAACCTTTTCAATACGACAACGTTCCGCCTGGCGCTGATTTATCTGGCGCTCTTTTCCGCATCCGCGATCGCATCGCTGGGGTACGTCTATTGGAATACGGCCGGGTTTCTGGCACGGCAGACGGATGAAGCCGTTCAGGCAGAGATTGAATATCTGGCAGAGCAATACGCGCAAGGAGGACAGGCACAACTTGTCCACCTCGTGATACAGCGAAGCCGTGACCCGCGCGAGGCGCTTTATCTGATTGTTGACGCGAAAGGTAGCGTCCTGGGGGGGAATTTGGACCGACGCCCGTCTGCCAAACCCGACCAGAACGGATGGCTCGATTTCGAGTTTCACCGGCGCACCCTGGAAGGGGCGGAGGTGCACACAGCCCGTGCCCGTGGCATTGATCTGATCGACGGGACGTATCTGATCGTAGGGCGCGACGTGCAGGCATTGCGCGGCATTGAATATCTCATCACTTCGTCACTGATATGGGCGCTGGTCTTCACGATAGCNCTGGGNCTGGTCGGTGGCATTATTGTCAGCCGCAACATGCTGGCGCGTGTGGATGAGATTAACAAAACAGGCCGCAACATTATGCGCGGTGATTTTACACAGCGTATCCCTGTTACAGGTTCGGGCGACGAACTGGATCAATTGGCTGAAAACCTGAATGCGATGCTGGACCAGATTGAGAAACTGATGACCGGCATGCGGGAGGTAACGGACAACATTGCCCACGATCTGCGCAGCCCGCTCAATCGCTTGCGAACCAGGCTCGAAATGGCAATGACGGGCGAGATTTCTTCCTCTCACTTNAAACAGGAGTTGGAACGCTCGATCAGCGATGCAGATCAATTGTTGGGTACGTTCAACGCATTGCTTGCCATCGCACGCGCGGAGGCCGGGTCGCACAGGGACAATATGGCCCGCATTGATGTGAGCACACTGGTGCAAGACACGGCAGAACTTTATCAGCCCGTGGCGGAGGATGCGGGGATTGAGTGTGCGATTGACGTGGCCGATGGGCTGGAATTGTTCGGTCACAGAGACATGCTGGCCCAGGCCATGGTCAACCTTCTGGACAATGCACTCAAGCACGGGCGGGCAACCACAGAACCCGTATCACGATTGGCCATCCGTGCGACGGGGGCGGACGGCATGCTGGAAATTTCGGTGGCGGACAATGGACCAGGCATAGAAGCCGCTGATCGGCAGCGTGTACTCGATCGNTTCGTTCGGCTGGAAGCAAGTCGCAACACGCCAGGTTCCGGTCTGGGCCTCTCTCTGGCGGCAGCAGCGGCAAAGCTGCATGGCGGTCAACTCGTGCTGGAGGATGCCAATCCCGGCCTGCGNGCGGTGATGCGTTTGCCCACACGTGCTCGATGAAGCGGGGCGGCGAATCGCTGCCTGACGGGAACCCGAATTGATTCGGGATGTCCTATGATTCCGCTTCCACAAGCCGATTTCTGATGATCAGGGTGTGGAAAAACCGACCAAAAGGGAACAAATGGCGGCTTTAATACCGCTTATCCCCTGAAAAATGCATATGGACGTGTATTTCGCACGGAATTTCGTAGCCGGGCATTTTTTCATTTGTTAATCCTGATTGCACGGGGGCACCCGGAGGCCAACAAGGAGAGTGGACAAATGAGCAAAGCAGACTTTATTGAACGCGTCGCCGTTGCTGGGGATCTGAGCAAAGCCGAAGCGAAACGCGCTGTGGAACTGGTATTCGGCGAAATTGAAGCCGGTCTGGCAGCATCCAAAAAAGAAGGCAAGTACACGATTGGTACGTTCGGCACATTCGCTGTGTCCAAGCGTAAGGCACGCAAAGGCCGCAATCCGCGTACGGGTGAAGAAATCAAGATCAAAGCTTCGAAGACGCTGCGCTTCCGCCCGTCTTCTCAGCTGAAAGCTGCAGCCGGCTGCTGATCTCTTATCAGTAATGCTGTAGGAATAAGCCCATCGGTTTCCGATGGGCTTTTTTTCTGTCTTGCGCTGGTAGAAGCGGAGCAGAGCGATGGAGTTAGGTGTGAGCGTGTCTGATCTTTCATTTCTCGANCATGTGGGCAATCTGCCAGCAGCCGCAGACCCGGCCCGCGGGCAGGATTTCAAGGCCGACCTGGAGCGAGCGCTTCAAGGTACGGAATGGGANGCACTGGTTGCTCGGCCAGNCTTTTTGCGTGTGGCAGATGCCGTGGGGGGAAATTCCGGCTTTCTGGCCAGAACCTGCTTGCGTGATCCCAAGCTCCTCCCGCGTATTGTGTCAGGCCCACTGGANGCNGGGTTTGNGGAAACACTCTCTACCTTCCGCCAGCGCGCGCAGCAGGCAGACAAGCTTGAAGAGCTGATGNCGGCGGCCCGGCNGGCCAAGGCAGAGGCAGCCGTCCGCGTGGCGCTTGCGGATATGGCAGGCCTGTGGCCACTGGAAACAGTCACCGGCAATCTCACCACGTTCGCAGACACNGTATTGCAGGAGGGGNTGCATTGGTTGCTCACCAAAGCTCATGCCAAGGGAGACCTGCTTGAGGANAGTTGCGCAACTGAAAAATCCGGCATCGTTATCCTTGCAATGGGAAAATATGGTTCCGGCGAACTCAACTACTCCAGCGATATTGATTTCGTCTTTTTCTATGAACCNGGCGAGCTTCGCATTCGCGAAAATCTCGACGAGGCGACCTTCATGGTCCGGTTGACGAAGGATCTGGTGAAACTCATGCAAGATCGAACGGCGGACGGGNATGTCTTCCGGACAGATTTGCGACTGCGCCCGGACCCCGGCGCAACGCCGATCGCGGTCTCATTGCCTGCGGCAGAGCAGTATTACGAAAGCCGGGGGCAGAACTGGGAGCGAGCGGCCTTCATCAAGGCGCGCNTGGCGGCGGGNGACATGGAAGCCGGGGCCAGATTTCTGAAAACCCTCGCACCGTTCATCTGGCGCAAATATCTGGACTATGCCGCGATCGAGGATATCCACTCGATGAAGCGGCAAATCCACGCAGTGGGGGGGCATGGCCGTATNGCAGTGGCCGGTCACAATATCAAGTTGGGCCGGGGCGGTATTCGCGAGATCGAATTCTTCGTCCAGACCCAGCAATTGATCGCCGGCGGTCGTGACCCNGAACTTCGGGGCATGCAAACATGCACCATGCTGGACAGACTGACAGAGAAAGAATGGATTGAGGCTGATGTGGCTCGGGACCTGAAGTCTGCCTACAGATTTCTGCGCACGCTCGAACACCGCATACAGATGATTGATGACGAACAAACACATTCGCTTCCCGGAACGGATGAAGGGCTTGAGCATGTCGCTATTTTCATGGGGTATGACGGGCGCGCGAGTTTTGAAACAGATCTGCTGAAACACCTCACCCGGGTACANACCCATTATGCCGCCCTGTTCGAAAGCGCCCCGCCACTGGGAGAAGAGGGAGGCAGTCTCGTCTTTACCGGAACGGAGGATGACCCGGAAACAACGGCGACTTTGCGCAGCCTGGGGTTTCAGAACACGAGTGAAGTCGCAGGCACGATCCGCGGATGGCACTCCGGCCGAATGGCCGCAACCCGAAGTCCCAGATCGCGCGAACGTTTGACTGCGCTGATGCCGGCACTGCTGCGCGCACTCTCCCGCACCGCAGATCCCGATATCGCCTTCCTGCGGTTCGACCAGTTTATGAACGGACTTCCCGCCGGGGTGCAGCTCTTCTCGCTGCTTTATGCAAACCCCAGCCTGCTTGANNTGATTGCGGGAATTTGCGGTACGGCNCCCAGGCTGGCCTCCTACNTGAGTCAGAATGCCGCCGTCCTTGATGCTGTGCTTGCGCCTGACTTCTTTCAACGTTTGCCGGATGCGGCCGAGATGGAAGAGGGGCTGGCACATATGCTGTCTGGGGCACGCGATTATCAGGATGTACTGGATTTTGTGCGGATCTGGGCGCGNGAACAACGCTTCCGCCTGGGTGTGCGTGTCCTGACCGCCAGCGCAAATGCCAGAGAGGCAGGCCCGGCCTACAGCGATGTCGCCTCCGTTCTGGTGCGGGATCTTCTGCCGCACGTGGAGAAAGAGATCGTTTCCCGNCATGGCCGGATTGAGAGCGGCGAAATGGTTGTCGTGGCAATGGGTAAGCTGGGCAGCCGGGAGATGAGTGCAGCATCTGATCTGGATATTATTTCCATTTATGAAGTGGACGGCGATGATGCGGAGTCAGATGGCAAGAAGTCGCTCACGGCCTCACAATACTATGCACGCCTTACGCAGCAATTGGTGAACGCCCTGACAGCACCAACAGCGGAGGGCAAACTTTACGAGGTTGATTTGCGTCTNCGCCCGTCGGGAAATGCAGGTCCGGTCGCAACACAGCTTTCATCATTCATNAGCTATCAGACAGAAGCNGCCTGGACATGGGAACATATGGCGCTCACGCGCGCGCGAGTGATTGCNGGTCCGGAAGAATTGCGGAAGAAAGTTGAGCTGGCTATCCGGAAGACGCTTCTGCGTCCGCGCGACAAGGACAAGACCCGTGCAGATGTGGTGGAGATGCGAGACCGGATCGCAAAGGAATTCAGATCGTCCGATCCCTGGGANNTGAAGCACGTACGCGGGGGGCTGGTGGATCTGGAATTCATTGCGCANTATTTGCAGCTTACCCACGGGCATGAACATGAAGACCTCCTCTCACCAGAAACGAGANCGGTGCTGGAAAAGGCAATNTCTCTTCAGCTGATTGACGAAAATACTGGTGAAACTCTCTTGCAGGCATTTGATCTTCAGCATGACCTGACACAGGTGATCCGCATATGTGTGACGGGCGTCTTGAANCCGGAAACCGCGACCGAAGGTTTNAAGCGCCGTCTTGCGGAAAGTGGCCAGGCCCCCAATATGGATGTGCTGGAGGCGGGGTTAAGGGAATCACAGGCAGCTGTTCTCAAGGCCTTTAAAGAGCTTCTGGGTCACACAGACGCCTGATTGCTGGCAGATAAATTGCAACTTCGAAAGAGCCTCGGGCCACCATTGTGTTCGTGGAAGATCTTCATGTGCGTTGTAACAGCAGATTTCCGCGATTTTCATGGTTAACGCGCCGGAGGGTGAGATGTGTCCGTCCCAGGATGGGGCATGTCTTCTGGTGTAGTNATGCGTAACGCGAGTTCCAACGCAGCTATGTCCCCAAAATGGGACATAATTGGGCTGGGATAGCGAAGGGTAGAGAAGCGTATGAAGCGCACGGACGCAGTGATTATCGGGGCGGGGCTGAATGGCCTTGTGGCCGCTGCGCGTCTGGCCGAAGCGGGCGTCAATGTGCTTGTGCTGGAGCGCAGCGGGCGCGTNGGGGGAGCACACGCAAGNGCTGAGCTGGCGCCGGGGTTCAAGGCTCCGACAATTGCTCTGTCCAACACATATTTTCCAGCTGAACTCATTCGCGAATTTGGTCTGGCACAGCGCGGCTTGCGGATGCTCCGTCGCGAAGGANGTATCTCGCTCTTTGGCGACGGTACCTATCTCGCGGGATATGCGGATGAGCAGGTTATGCGTCGGGAGATTGCCCGTCATTCCAGACGGGATGCGGATGCCTGGCCCCGTTTCACCAAAGATATGCGCAAACAGGCTGCGCATATCAAAACTCTGCTTCTCACAACCCCGGTTGACCCGTCGCAGGTCAGTTTGAGCGCCATCCGAAAGATGATCGGACGCGCAAACGAGGTTTTCANCAAAAGCCCGGAAGAACTCTACGATCTCACACGTTTCTGGTCCTTGTCCGTGAATGATCTTCTAGCCCAGTATTTTGAGAGNGAGGCNCTGATCAGCCATCTGGCCGCCGGGGCGCTGATTGGCCACACGTTGGGGCCGGACGATCCAACCGGGGCAGCATTGCTGGCACCGCGNTGGTTTGATGGCGANGAGGGTGGCATGCCATGGCGCACGGCCCCGGCCGGGGGTATGCAGGCTCTGGTTGATCAGATGGCGGATATCGCGCGTGATCGTGGCGTGGATATTCGCTGCGATGCGGAGGTAACGGACATCNGGTTGGTCAAGTCCCGGGCGCGGTCGCTCGTTCTCGCGGATGGCGAGGAGATTGAAGCGGCCTTTATTCTCTCGGACCTTGATGCGAAGCGGAGCTTTCTCAACCTGTTTCAATGGTCGAGCCTGCCGAAAGGGTTTGTGGAAGACATTGCACACGTCCGGATGGAGGGAGCCGTCGCGCGGGCGAACTTCGCCTTGAAGAAAATGCCGACATTCTCGCAATTGCCGAATGACATTCCGGCTCTCGCCGGTGGCCTGATGATAGGCGGGCACGTGGCGAACATGGCCCGGGCGCACGAAGACTGGCTGGATCATTGTCCGCCCACACGTCCCATGCTTGAGGTGACAATTCCCACTCTGGAGGATCCGTCTCTCGCGCCGGCGGGTGGGCACATTTTCTCCGTGGCTATACAGTTTGTTCCGCATGAACTGCACGATGGTGTCTGGTCACCGTCGCGACGCAAGGCGTTGATGGAGACGGTCAGGAAAATGATCGAGCAGCATGCACCGGACTTCGGTGANTGCGTGATTGCAGAGAAACTGCGCGTACCGTCTGATATGGAAGACGAGATGGGGTACACGCGCGGTGATCTTTCGTTGGGGCAAATGTCTCTCGATCAGATGTATTTCAATCGCCCGGTNCCCGGTGCATCNGCCTANCAGAGCCCCGTGAAGAATTTTTATCTCTGTTCCGCAAGNACGCATCCGGCGGGGCTGGCGCTTGGGGCAAGCGGGGCCAATGCGGCAGCGGAAATTCTATCCGGTCTCAGGAGCAAACGATCATGATCGACGAAGCGCTCCAGNATGANGCCATTATCNTTGGTGCAGGCCACAATGGTNTGGTTGCGGCGGCTTACCTCGCGAAAGCCGGGCAGAAAGTTGTCGTGCTCGATAGCTCGTCGTACATCGGCGGGGCGGCGCGGACGGCGGAAATCTCTCCCGACTATCTGGTCTCGACCGCTGCGCATCTGATCAGNGCCTTTCCCCGCAAGATCGAGAAAGATCTCAAACTGGCAAAGCACGGCCTCNTTTGGGCTGTAAGGGACATGGCNACGGTTGCGCTGGACCTGCAGGGGCGGCACATCACGCTCACCAGCCAGGGAAAGCAAGATACACGCGTGATGTCCACACATGAACCGCGTGACGGGGACACATGGAGTGAGTTTGATCGCCAAATATCAAAATATGCACGNCTGCTTGGCAGGGTTCTGGACGAGGCTTTGCCGGATATCGGGAATGNCGTATCGGCATATGAAGCACCGCTGGCGGCGCTTCGGCTTGANCGTATGGGCAGTGCGGACCTGAGGGCATTTCTGCGTGTTGTACCTTCATCCATGGCAGCGCTTCTTGATCGGCATTTTGAGGGAAATGTCCTCAAAGGGGCGCTCGCACTTGATGCTGTTATAGGTCACCATGCCGGGCCGTTCTCGCCGGGGACGGCATTCAACTTTATTTACAAAAAGGCTCTCGCGACACGGGGGCAGGGATTGTCTTACCCCGTTGGGGGCACAGGCGCCTTTGCCGAAGCATTGGGAGAAGCCGCTGAAACCATGGGTGCACGCATCCGCGTAGACAGCCATGTGGAGCAGATCCTGATCGAAGAGGGCAAAGCCGTTGGTGTGCGTCTGGCAGATGGAACGCAGTTTCGTGCACCGACAATCCTTTCTAGCGTAGCGCCTCGGGCGACCTGTCTGGATATGGTTGGCGCCCGTCATTTTGAGACAGACACAGTCAGACATCTTNCGCGGATACGTGCAAAAGGCGCAACGGCGAAGATTAATCTGGCGCTGGAAGGCTTGCCAACTTTCGAAAATTTTACGGATAAGGAATATGGTGCGCGGCTTCTCATTGCGCCCGATGTCAAAACGGTCGAACGCTCCTTCATAGCAGCCAAACGCAACGAGCTTCCGTTGGACCCTGTGCTGGAGATGTTGATCCCCTCATACCATGATCCGCGTCTCGCCCCGATGGGACATCACGTTCTCTCGATTATCGTCCCCAATGTGCCTTACGAGGTGGCCGGTGGATGGGATGCCCGCCGGGACGAACTGGTTAAAAAGGTGATTGATACGATCGAGCAATACGCGCCTGATCTCACCAGCAAGATCATCTCCGGCGAGGTGTTGACCCCGCCTGAGATCGAAAGCAAATTTGGTCTTGTCGGCGGGCATTGGCATCAGGCGGATATGNGCTTTGACCAGCTTCTGGCCTTTCGTCCGGTGCCGGGCATGGCGAATTATGCGAGCTCTGTTGAAGGGCTCTATTTTTGCGGTGCCGGGNGCCATCCCGGGGGTGGTCTGTCCGGTTTGCCTGGAAAACTGGCGGCTGAGACGGTTCTTGCACAGAGGAAAAGCCGATGACAGAAATCGACTTTATCAAAAAGAACAAGCAAGAGCCCGACCGGAAAAACCCGCTTGACGGCCCCGCAGTGGAGCCGGATCAGGCGTGGTTCGAACAACCGGCGAGCGAGCCGCCTTTTGCCCGGCATGTCCACACGACACCACTCCACCTCGTCGCTTCGACGGAAAGCNGGACCAATGACTGGACAGTCTGGAATGGTTACACGGTTGCAAATACCTACACACACATTGNCNCTGAATATGATGCATTGCGGGTCAACGCGGGCCTGTCTGATATTTCGCCATTGGTGAAAATACGCATATCNGGGAAGGAAGTTGTGGCCTATCTCGATCATCTGCTGACAGCTCCGGTCGGACGGATGAAGACACATGATACAAAACGGGTCTTTGTCTGCGCGGGCACGGGGCATCTGGTGACGGAAGGGGTCTTGTTCCGTCTGGCAGAAACNGAGTTCCGTCTTGTCGCGCGGTCCAAACATCTCGATTGGTTTTTGGATGCCGGGATCGGCTTCGAGGTAATCATTGATGATGTGAGCGGGACACTTGCGGGCCTGTCGCTTTGCGGGCCGCGTGCNCCACTGATCCTGGCAGATGCAGGGCTGAACATGGCGGCGGATCTGCGGCGTGGAAAAGCCTGTTGGGAAGAGCCGGCGAGAATGCCGACTTATGTGTCCCGCACAGGTCTGCTGGGGGAAAGCCAGTTCGAGCTGTGGGTCGATCCGGAGGATGCACCACTTCTCTGGAACCTCTTGTTGNCAGCNGGACGTCGGCACGCATTGAAGCCNGTGGGAGAGGCGNCGCGGAACATGGTGCGGNTGGAGCAGGGTGTGCTTCTGGAAGGNTATGACTATGCCAGCGCATTCGCCTCCTGCGAGGCGCTCTCCCCGGCAACGCCGTATGANCTNGGGCAGGGTACCCATGTGGCGCTGGATCGGCCAACCTTCAACGGACAAGCCGCCCTGCGCAAACTGGTTGCGTCCGGCTCGGGGCGGGTGCCTGCCGCCTTCACCCTGATGGGANAAGAAGGTGATCGTCCGGGAGCGGTATATGCAAACGGTCATCATGTCGGCCGTGTCACCTCCNATACCTGGTCTCCCTCGTTGCAGATGCATGTNGCAATCGGCCTTATGGATATACAGGGGCTGGGTACATCCGGNGTTTACACACTGGATGTGATGACAGGGAACGGACAGGCACAAAAGCGCGTTGCACAATTCGTGAAGCGGCCTTTTCTGCACAATAGTGCGGCATTTCCTGCCGATTGAAGAAATCNGGCCCAAAAAGAAAATCCTGCGACGGAATAGCANTCCAGCTTCGTTTAACTAGGTAGAACGAGCGGCAATCTCCAGTGCCGACGGGNAAAGCAACATTGTGCGAGAATGTTGCTGATGCTTCGAAAACTCGTTCGCGGCGGATATGGCCCCCTTTTATCATGTNCGTCGCTTCCTTTTTCACGTCCCCGCACAGGGGGCGATATGCAAGCGGAGTTGAAGATGAAAAAAGCAATTATTCTATCCAGTGTTGGCGGCATTCTTTTAGCGACAACGGCAGGTGTTGCACTGGCCGGTATGGGCGAGGGGCGTCATGGGCCTGGTCATCGTGGAGCCCATGGACCGGAGAAAATGTTTGAGAGGCTCGATCTCAACAAGGACGGTGAAATTACGAAGGAAGAAGTGGAGAACGCGCAGGCGCAGCGTTTTTCGGCAAGCGATACAGATCAGGACGGGTATATCTCAGCTGANGAAATGCAGGCACAGATGGCCGCGCGCATTGCGGAACGTCAACAGGCGATGTTTGAGCGTAAAGACAAGGACAAAGACGGTCGCTTGAGCCCTGAGGAGATGGCCGGTGGTCGCAAAGGCGATCATCACGAGCGGATGTTCAAGCACCTGGANNCGAATGAAGACGGGAAAATCACGCGTGCCGAAGCAGATGCCGCNCGGGAGCGTATGCGCGAACGCCATGGCCGTCATGGCGATAATGAGTAAACTGGTCTAGAAACCAGGGTGGGCGGGAGGAATGACCCTCTCCCCACCCATCGGGAAAGTCAGCGCATGCGACCTTGGGGGAAACAAGACTGACAGCGTCAACGCAAACAGATGATGCGCTTTTGGAGGCGTTTTCACGGGGCGAGCCTGCGGCTGCCCGGAAGCTTTTGGCGCGCCATATTGGTTCTGTTCTGGCTTTGGCCAACCGGATGCTGAAAGACCGGGGCGAAGCGGAGGACGTGGCGCAGGAAACCTTTCTGGCCGCCTGGAAAATGGCGTCGGCATGGGAGCCGGAGAGGGCTCAGTTTACAACCTGGCTGCACAAAGTGGCGATGAACAAATGCCTGGACCGTTTGCGAAAGAAAAAGCCCGAGCCAATGCCNGAGGGAATGGATGTGGCGTCCTCAGCGCTGGATCCCGAAGCCGATCTGCTGAACGGCGAGTTGGGTACAAGGGTCAACACCGCTATTCAAGCACTGCCGGAGCGTCAGAGGGCTGCAATCAGCCTCTCTCTACATGGTCAATTGTCCAATCCGGAAATTGCAGAAACACTGGCGGNGAGCGTAGAAGCGGTGGAATCCCTGTTGGCGCGGGCNCGACGGACATTGAAAGACAGATTGAGGCAGGATTGGCTGGGATTGGTGGGGGATATGGGCGACAACCACAATGTAAAAGAAAGGATCGGTAAATGAGCAGGCAGCATCAACCGGTCATGACATTTGAGCGGGCGACGGAAATTCTGGACGTATTCGGGGCAAGCCACGCGGCTTGGCCTGCGCGCGAACGCTCAGCGCTTCTGGCACTCATGGATCGCGACCAGGAACTCAAAGCGCTCTGGGAAGAGATGATTGCGCTTGANCGCGTATTGCAGCAGTCAGCTTCTGTGGAACCATCTGAAAAACTGATGATGGCCATTCTGGCAGACGCTGCCGATATACAGGCAGAGATGCAGCCGGGTGGGCTGCGCGTGCCGGGGCGGTCGTCAGTGTGGCAACAGATGCTTGAGCTTCTCTGGCCTTACGGGTCACCAACCATTCCTGCCGGTGCTTTGGCAGCGTCTGTAATCCTGGGCGTTGGTGTGGGTGTGTTGAGCGTGAATGCGCAGACCACCGGCGTGGATGATAGCGCCTATGAAATGGTTGCTTATGCAGTGGGAGACACGACACTGGTGGAGGAGTGGCAATGAACGATCTGGAAGAAGGCAAGACGATGCCGAAAGAAGCAGGTCCGTCAGGAAAACGAAAATGGATNGGTCCGATCCTGTTGCTCTCTTTGGTGCTGAACCTGTTTCTTGGTGCACTGTTTGCAACGGGAATGTTTCATCGTCTTGGCCATCATGGTCGTGCCGGAGATCACATCGGCATCCCGCCACACNATATGCTGATCGCAAAGTCNCTGAATGAAGAGGANCGTGCTGCCTTCCGCCAAATGATGCGGGAAAGNTTTCACACACTCCGGGCGGATTTCCGGCAGGTGCGAGAGGCGCGNTTGGCGCTGAGCCGGACCNTTGGAGCGGAGCCGTATGATCCTGTTGCCGTCAAGGCNGCGTTTGCCGATCTGCGCCAGGCCATGGATATCGTTGAAAGCAAGGCGCAAAGCGCCATGGTGGAAAGCTTCGCCAGCCTGCCAGCNGAAACAAGGGCGAGAATTGCGGAAAACCTTGCAAAGGGTCGTGGCGGTATGCGTAGAGAAGGCCGGGGTGAACAGGACGACGTGTNGGGCGAGACCCGGTAGTCGCTGCTCTTCAAATCTTCATCCCCCGGCAGCCAGGNCGTACTTACCNCGGGTCCGCATCCAATAGTTGCCCAATNGCATGAGATCTCCCGGGGGGCTTTTTGTTGAATATATTCAGCAGNTGCCTGCCGCCCGAACACANCACANTTAGGTGGGGCAGACAGGCAGGTAACGCTTGCCGCGCCCCGCGATNGACCTTGCTCTGTNGNATTGCGACCCTGTGTTTGNGCTCCGACAATCTGGGCGCGCNAAGAGGGCTCTTACGGAAATGCATAAGTTTTCAGATGATAGGTAAGGCGCGCCGCTCAAACATTTTGTGGCGAGCAAGTTATTGAATTTATTGAATTTTGTCAGATACCTGTCTGGGGCAGCTCTCACCATCGTGCTTGAAACACACCGCTGGCTCTGGCCATACGGCCCGATGGCCGGGTCTGTATGCTCACGGGGCNCCCGCAGGAGCTTTCCACCCGGGCAGAGCGGNGCAGGTCGTGTGCANGGTGGGCGGGAACACACGGTTTCGCACCGGCTGAGCATGGGAACAAAGCGCCGATCTTCCTGTTTCCCNCGCGCCGTNGCTGGTATCCCTCTATCGCTCTCGCTTATTATCGTGCAAGAGACAGATGTGAGTCTTATGGAAATGAGCAAGAGGCAGAAACCAGTGAATACAGGTCGTGCGACATTGGCGGATTGGGAGGCATTTTGTGCCGCAAACCCCGATATCGCGTATCTGGATGCGGTTTTCTCCGATCAGATGGGGACGGTGAGAGGGAAGCGTTTGCCTGTCGCGGAAGCTGACAAGATTTTCACTCAAGGTCTTCAGGTGCCTGTCTCCGTCTATTTTCTGGATGCAACGGGCGTAAATGAAGATGTGCTGGGGCGCGGCTTTTCGGATGGGGACCCGGATGGAACCATGTTTCCCCTNGCTGATACNCTGGCGCGCGTTCCCTGGGCAGAAGACCAGGCACAGGTCTTGATGACNATGGAAATGCCGCAAGGNGGGGAATGTGACATCGAGCCGCGCAACGTGTTGAAGCGGGTGAAGTCCCGCTTGGCGGCGAGCGGGATCAACGCGGTTACGGCGGTAGAGTTTGAATTCTATCTCTTTGACAATGAGGCCGATGAAGAAGGTTTGCCGCAGCCGCCTATCAATCCCAAAACGGGGGAGCGCGAAACGGCAAATCAGGTTTTCGGGCTGGATGCACTGGAAGGCTTTTCAGACCTGTTGCGGGATATTGATGAATTCTCGACCTGCCTGAACGTACCGGCCTCNGCCGCTGTTGCCGAATTCGCGCCTGGTCAGTACGAGATCAATCTCAACCATGTTGATGATGTAATGAAAGCCGGCGACCACGGTATTCTCTTGCGCTACCTCATTTCTGCGGCGGCNCGACAGCATTCGTTTTACGCAAGCTTCATGGCCAAGCCTTACCTTGACGAGACAGGGAGCGGTTGCCACATTCACGCGAGCATGCTCGACGATAAGGGCGTCAACATTTTTGACAATGGTGACGAAGACGGNACGGATCTGTTGCGCTACGCGATCGGCGGCTTNCGGGCCCTCCTGCCGGCATCCATGGCGATACTCGCGCCCAACGTCAATTCGTATCGNCGTTTTGGCCCCAACATGTTTGTGCCCGTCAATGGCGCCTGGGGGTATAACAATCGTTCAGTCGCATTTCGGGTGCCAATGGGATCAACNGACGCACGGCGCGTGGAGCATCGTATCGCAGGCGCAGACGTGAACCCTTATCTTGCGCTTGCTGTTGTGTTGGCGGGTATTCATTACGGTATCGAAAACCAGATCGATCCGGGCGAGCCAACGACGGATAATGCAAGTGGTTTTGTGGACCCGGAATTGCCGCTCACCATGCGGCGCGCACTGGAGGTCTTCTCGGAATCGGAAATCATGCGGGATTATCTGGGNGATACGTTCGTCAATATGTACGCCGAAACACGACGGCTGGAATATGAGAAGTTCCTGCGTATCATTTCAACCCGAGAGTATGAGTGGTACCTCTGACCCCGACCNGGGCGTGTTAGTGCGTCGCGGCGAGAGGCANGGTAAAGGACACGGTCGTTCCGACACNTTCTTCGCTCTCGATCGTCATCCGGCCACCATGCATTTCAACAAATGATCTCGACAAGGCAAGGCCAAGGCCGGTCCCTTTATGCTTTTTACTATGCTGGCTTTCCACCTGCTCAAAAGGTTTGCCGATTTTCGACAGATGGTCGGCAGGGATGCCGATCCCCGTATCGCGGACAGAAACCACCAGATTGCCTTGGTGAGAGCGGGCTGACACCGTCACGCTGCCCCCTTTCTCGGTAAACTTGACAGCGTTGGACAAAAGGTTGAGCAAAACCTGTTTGATGGCGCGTTTGTCGGCATGCACCGGAGGCAGTACACCAATCTGGTTGATCAGCTTGACCTCAGCGATGTCGGCGCGTCCGCCGACCAGGCGAAAGGCATCATGAACCGCGTTGGAAATGTCGAGCGTTTCCAGCTCAAGGGTCATGCGCCCGGCTTCGATCTTTGACATATCGAGAATATCATTGATCACGTCAAGCAGGTGTTCGCCACTGGCTTTGATGTCGCTGGCATATTCATCATATTTAGGCGCACCAAGCGGTCCGAAGAGACGGGTTTCCATCATCTCCGAAAAGCCGATAATGGCATTGAGCGGCGTGCGGAGCTCATGGCTCATATTGGCCAGAAATTCCGACTTGGATCTGTTGGCAGATTCAGCACGGGCTTTCTCAGTCGCGTATTTTTCGGCAAGCTCTACAAGCTGCCGGGCTTGCTCCTGAAGTTTCGAGCGCGAAGTCTCCAGGTCTTTCACTGTCTCCTGAAGGGCAAGCTGGTTGCTGGTGAGCGCACCTTCCTGTTCCTTGATGGGCGTAATATCGGTACCAACACTCACATGCCCGCCATCGGCTGTGGGCTGTACGCTGATCTGGAGCCAACGCCCGCTGGGCAGGTGCACCTCACGGCTGCCGTCACCCATATCTGTCGGCCACAATTCGCCGACACCATTTGTAAACAGGTCGCTTCTCAGTGTGCCGACATCGGCAAGTTCCGGCGCGATTTCAAGAAACTCCAGAAACTTGTCGTTGCAGGCCTGTAACCTGTCATCAGCGTCAAACAGAACGAAAGCTTCGCCAATGCTGCCAATCGCATCGCGCAACCGGTCCGTTGCAATCTGGGCTGAGGCTTCGGCATTGCGCTGTTCAGAAATATCAATGGCAATCCCGATAACCCGGTCAGAAGCATTGCGTGCGGCACTCCAGACCTGGCCTTTGGCGTGCAACCAGATCCAGCTGCCATCCTCGTGCGAAAGACGGAAACTCGTATCATATGAACGTGTTGGCCGCCTGGTGGCGGTCATGATCTCGTCAATGGCCGTCACGTCTTCCGGGTGGGTCAGCGCTTTAATTTCAGTGGGGGTAAGGCGTTTGGAAAGGGGTTTGCGACCCAGCATGTCAAACATGGCCTTGGACCAGAAGAAGCGATTTTCGCTCACATCATAATCCCAGATGCCACAACGGGCACCAGCAAAGGCCATGTCGAAACGCTGCTGATTGTCCGCCGCTTGTGCTTGTGCTTCTGCTTTCCGCTCATTGGAACGGATCAGGGCATAGCCCAGTCCCAGACAGGCTGTGCCGGCCAGAACCGCAAGTGCGAGTGAACGGGAAAAACCATCCTGCCAGAGCAGGGCACCATTCGCAGCCGTCAGGGCAATCGCGGACACGCCGAGGGTCAGACGTTGCGCCCAGATGGATGGTTCACGGTGTTTGACCGTCTCACCTTTCATGTCCCGCTCTCCAACGGATGGCTCTTCCAACCCAGGCATTTTATCTCGCAAAGCAACCAATACGTTCATGCTATCCCGTCCCGCCTTCTGGCACCCGCATTATGAACAGAAACGCGCCGATTTTGAGGCTGTTTCCATTGCGAATCGCTTGGTTGATGATTGTTCGGGGCCGGGCTGCCTGTCTACTGATGGCGTTAACACTTTGTTAACTTTTTCGGTAGCGATGCATTTATGACTCACTTTTTGCGTGTCGCCGATTGGCGGCACGCACGGCACAGCAATCTATCTCAGGCGAGACTTTTACTCGCAATCTCGTACACGTCCTGCGAAATGCCTGGTGTGTTGACAATGGTTTCGAGTGCATCCTGCATCATGCTCTGCGCGGAGGCCTCAAACTGTCGCCACGACTTGAAGGCCCCCAACAGGCGGGCTGCGACCTGGGGGTTGATCCGGTCAAGTTCGAGCACCCGTTCCGCAACAAATGTGTAGCCCGCACCGTCCTTGGCATGGAAGCGAACCTGGTTTGAATTTGCGAAACTGCCGATAAGCGCACGTACCTTGTTCGGGTTCGACATGGAGAATGTAGGGTGTTGGGTGAGGCGCTTAATATGTGTGAGCGCATCTGTCAGGCTCGACATGGCCTGTATCGAGAACCATTTGTCGTTCACGATATGATCGGTCTTCCATTTGTCATGAAAGGCAGCCAGCGCAGCATCCCGTTCCGGC
>PAZY01000005.1 GCA_002715765.1 Rhodobiaceae bacterium
GATTGGTTCCTGCCATCCGTGGGTGCTGAGTTTTCAGGCCCGTCTGGCCTGCCGCAGTCAAAAGAGGAAGACAATGGGCAAAGTTATCGGCATTGACCTGGGCACGACGAATTCGTGTGTCGCGGTTATGGAAGGCTCCCAGCCTAAAGTTATTGAGAATTCCGAAGGTGTGCGCACAACACCTTCCATGGTGGGCTTCACCCCGGATGGTGAAAAGCTTGTCGGCCAGCCGGCAAAGCGCCAGGCGGTGACAAACCCCACCAACACGCTGTTTGCGATCAAGCGCCTGATCGGCCGCGCCTTCGACGATCCCATGACCAAAAAAGATATGGACATGGTGCCTTACTCGATCGTCAAGGCAGACAATGGCGATGCCTGGGTTGAAGCCCATGGCGAGAAATATTCCCCGCAGCAGGTTTCCGCTTTCATTCTGCAGAAGATGAAAGAGACCGCTGAGACGTTTACCGGCGAGACTGTGACACAGGCCGTGATCACAGTGCCCGCTTACTTTAACGACGCGCAGCGCCAGGCAACAAAGGACGCGGGCAAGATTGCCGGTCTTGAAGTGCTCCGCATTATCAACGAGCCGACGGCCGCAGCCCTTGCTTACGGTCTCGACAAGAATGACGGCAAGACGATCGCTGTTTATGACCTGGGTGGCGGTACGTTTGACGTGTCCGTGCTTGAAATTGGCGACGGCGTATTTGAAGTGAAATCGACCAATGGCGACACGTTCCTTGGTGGTGAAGACTTTGACGGCCGCATCATTGAGTATCTGGCCGACGAGTTCAAAAAAGAGCAGGGCATCGACCTGCGCGGCGACAAGCTTGCGCTGCAGCGTCTGAAAGAAGCCGCTGAAAAAGCCAAGATCGAACTTTCTTCCGGCGCACAGACGGAAGTGAACCTGCCCTTCATCACGGCGGACGCTTCTGGTCCCAAGCACCTGACGCTGAAACTCACCCGCTCCAAACTTGAAGCGCTGGTTGATGATCTCGTGCAGCGCACGATCGAGCCTTGCAAAAAGGCGCTCAAAGATGCCGGCCTCAACGCCTCTGACATTGATGAAGTCGTCCTCGTTGGCGGCATGACCCGCATGCCGAAGGTTCAGGAAGCCGTGAAGAAATTCTTCGGCAAGGAACCCCACAAGGGTGTGAACCCGGACGAAGTGGTTGCTATGGGTGCGGCCATTCAGGCTGGCGTGCTGCAGGGTGACGTGAAAGACGTTCTGCTGCTCGACGTGACACCTTTGTCGCTCGGCATCGAAACACTGGGCGGTGTGTTTACCCGCCTGATCGAGCGCAACACGACAATCCCGACCAAGAAGGCGCAGACCTTCTCGACGGCTGAAGACAATCAGTCGGCGGTGACGATCCGCGTGTTCCAGGGTGAGCGCGAAATGGCAGCAGACAACAAGGCACTGGGTCAGTTTGATCTGGTTGGTCTACCGGCTGCACCGCGCGGTATTCCGCAGATTGAAGTCGCGTTCGATATCGATGCGAACGGTATTGTCTCCGTGTCCGCCAAGGACAAGGCGACCGGCAAAGAGCAGTCGATCCGCATTCAGGCGTCAGGTGGCCTTTCAGATGCTGACATTGATCAGATGGTGAAGGATGCTGAAGCGAACGCGGAAGCAGACAAGGCACGCCGCGAAGCTGTTGAGGCCAAGAACCATGCGGAAGCCATGGTACACGCGACCGAGAAAACACTTTCGGAAGCAGGCGATAAAGTTTCGGACGACGTGAAAGCGCCGGTTGAAGCCGCATTGGCTGAACTCAAGACCGCACTTGAAGGCGATGATGCAGAAGACATCAACGCCAAGATGCAGGCGCTCACCGAAGTGTCCCTGAAGCTTGGTGAAGAGCTTTACAAAGCAGGTGTCGGCACGGAAGAAGCTGAAGGCGAAGGCGACGAGACCTCAGCAAAAGCCGACGGGGATGACGTGGTTGACGCCGACTTTGAAGAAGTCGACGAAAACAAAAAAGACGCGTCCTAACACCTTCCGAGCACAGGCCGGTCCCTTACTTAGAGTAGCGGGCCCGGCCTTGCTCAAGGTTCTCCGAAAGGACCTTTCGCCTTGTCCAAACCAGATTTTTATTCCCTTCTTGGCGTTGATCGCTCCGCCACTGCCGACGAGCTGAAAAAAGCTTACCGCAAGCTCGCCATGAAATGGCACCCGGACAAAAACCCGGGCGACGCGGACGCTGAGAAGAAGTTCAAAGAAATTTCCGAAGCCTACGACGTGCTGAAGGATGAACAGTCGCGCGCGGCCTATGACCAATATGGTCACGCCGCCTTTGACGGCTCGATGGGCGGACGCCCGGGCGGCGGCTTCAATGGCGATTTCTCGTCCTCCATGTCTGACATTTTTGACGACCTGTTTGGTGAGTTTACCGGCGGTCGACGCGGCCAGCGCTCCAATGGCGGGCGGGCACGCGGTGCTGACCTTCGCTACAACATGTCGATCACGCTTGAAGAAGCCTATGAAGGCAAGAAGGCGCAGATCCGCGTGCCTTCATCGGTTTCCTGCGATACCTGCGCGGGTTCCGGTGCGACACCCGGCTCCAAGCCGATCAATTGTAATACGTGCGGCGGCTCAGGCCGTGTCCGCGCAGCGCAAGGTTTCTTCTCGATTGAGCGGACGTGCCCGTCCTGTCATGGCCGGGGTCAGGTCATTGAAGATCCCTGCAAGTCCTGTCACGGGCAGGGCCGCGTCCAGAAGGAACGCACATTGTCCGTCACCATTCCACAAGGGGTGGAAGAGGGTACGCGCATCAGACTGTCGGGTGAGGGTGAAGCCGGCATGCGGGGCGGCCCGGCGGGTGATCTTTATATTTTTCTCTCAGTCAGCCCGCACAAGCTGTTTGAGCGCGACGGGACAGAACTTTTCTGTTCGGTCCCGGTATCGCTTACCACAGCAGCCCTGGGAGGCGAGATCGAAGTGCCGACACTGGGCGGTGGCAAAGTGAAGGTGAAAATCCCCGAAGGCACGCAGACCGGCAAACAGTTCCGCCTGCGCGGGAAGGGGATGCCCGGACTTCACGCGCGCCGCCATGGCGATCTCTATATCCAGATCCAGGTGGAAACGCCGGTCGGCCTCACCAAGAAGCAGAAAGACCTGCTCAAGCAGTTCCAGGAAGCATCTTCGTCGGACAATAGTCCGGAGAGTGCTGGCTTCTTTGCCAAGGTCAAAGACTTCTTCAACGACGCGCCTGAGTAAGCGCGCCTTTGGAGCGTGACTCTAAAAGCCGGGCTGCACGCCCGGCTTTTTGTTTGGGCCTATTGATGGGTGCCTTTTTTGATAGGTGCTTGTGCATAGCTGCACCGTGACATCTCCACTTATTTTGGCATACTTCGTGTCAATAAATCAGTTGAGGAGATTGTCCCATGAGCGAAGCCCCCTTGGTGACCGAACAGCGCGGTGCGGTCCTTATCATCAGCATCAATGATGCGCCGTGGAACCGCATGTCTGCTGCCTTTATGGATCAGCTTGAGGTTCTGGTTGACGAGATTGCGGTGGATGAGACGATCCGCGCGGTGGTGCTCACCGGCGCGGGGGACCAAAATTTTTCCGTCGGCATGAACCTGAAAGAAATTGGCAGTGCCGTTGCCGCCAAGAGCGGTACGGACGGGTTTTTCGATCAACGCTGGCGGGTTATTCGCGCCATTGAAACCATGGGCAAGCCGTGGATTGCCACGTTTTTCGGGAATTGCCTTGGCGGCGGGCTAGAGCTGCCGCTTGGATGCCAGTTCCGTCTCGCGGCGGAAGAGGGCTGTGCCATCGGCCTGCCGGAAATGGATCTCGGTACGGTGCCAGCTTGGGGCGGCAGTGCAAGACTGCCCCGCGTCGTGGGTCGCACCCATGCCATCGATTTGATCTTGCGGGCCAAGAAAATTTCCGGGCCAGAGGCTTTTCGCATTGGCCTTGCCAATGAAGTGTGGCCGCTGGCGGAGCTGAAAGACCGCGCCATCAAACTCGCCGAAGAGCTGGCTGCCCAACCGCGACTGGCCGTGAAACATATGCTGGATGCGTTGATGAGTGTGGAGGGCAAGACGCTCGACCAATCGCTTGCCGATGAGCGCGCGGCGGTTCACGCGACGTCCGGCACGCCGGATGCGCGGGAAGGCATTATGGCTTTCCTCGAGAAGCGAAAACCCGTCTTCAATCACGGCTAGCGGTGCACTGTGTCCCTCATGCTACAGTGGGGCCCTGTCATGTTTCTGTAACAGAACTGTAGCTTTGAGGTCATAAGGCCCACCTATTCCTCTCCTCGACCGGGGGCTGTTCCCGCGTATACGAGGAGATAAACATGATAAAGCAAGTACTGATGGGTAGCGCGGCAACGGCTGCATTGACCCTCAGCCTGGCAGGGTCGGCATTCGCGGGGTATGACGTGAACTCGCGCATTGATTCCCTGGAGAACGAACTGCGTGAGCTTCGCGCCCAGATGCAGTTGCGTGACTCCAAGCTGGCTGAACTCGAAGAAGCGACGACAGGTCTTGATGATCTGCCGATCTTTGACAGCAAGAAACTGATGGTCTCAAGCCGCGACGGCAATTGGTCAATCCGCTTTGGTGGCCGCGTTATGCTTGACGCTTTCATCGCCGACGCAGAGCGTACAGGTGGTGTAGAGACAAGTGGCGCCGGTGCCGAGATCCGTCGCGCACGCTTCTTTGCTGAAGGTAAAGTGGCTGGTGACTTTAACTACAAGTTGCAGGTCGACTTCGCCGGTGACGCTGTATCCGTCAAAGATGCCTGGATTTCAACCAAAGTGGCTGGTCTGACCGCGAAGTTCGGTAACCAGAAAGAGCCAATGGGTCTGGAAGAGAACACATCTTCCAAATACATCACGTTCATGGAGCGCTCGCTTGTGAACGAAGCTTTCGCACCGGGCCGTAATCTGGGTGCAAGCCTTTCGACAGGTGGAAGCAACTATTCTGCTGCTGCCGGTTTCTTCACCAGCGGTATCGACAATGGTAGCGACGCAGCGACCACCGACTGGGCGACCACAGGTCGTGTCACCTTCGCACCGATCGCAGAAAAGACTGAAGCCGTTCATCTTGGTCTGTCTGCGTCCTATCGCGGCTTCGACGACAATTCAGGCCCACGCATTCGTCTGCGTAACTTCCACAATGGCACGCGCTATGTGGATTCCGGCGTGTTTGCTGCGGAAGGTCAGTTCACCATTGGTGCAGAAGCTGCCGCCGTTTTCGGCCCGTTCAGCGTTCAGGGTGAGTATTACAACTCAACCATCGAAGGCAATGGCGCCGCATCGCGCGACACGGACTATGATGGCTGGTACGTCCAGGCAAGCTATTTTGTAACCGGCGAGAGCCGTCCTTACAAAGCTGAGAAGGGCGAGTTCTCCCGTGTGAAAAGCGATGGCGCCGTCGAGCTTGCAGCCCGTTACGAGCAGATCGACATGGAAGATGCAGGCTTTGGTGCCGGTGCATCTGACAACACCGCCTGGACGCTGGGTGTGAACTACTACACAAACCCATATGTCCGCACGATGTTGAACTACGGCTCAGCTGACTATGACTTCACAACAGCAGCCGGTACGGCTGATACGGAAGTTGATTTTGTCGGTACACGCCTACAGATCGACTTCTAAGACAAGCTAAAAGCTGACACACGTTCCTCGCGTCAGCAAAGCCGTCCGACCAACCTCCCGGTCGGGCGGCTTTTTATTTGGTGTATGTCTTTGTCTCTTCTAGGCTGCGCGGACATCGGAGAGGAAGTCCTCGATCTCCGTTTTGAGACCATCCGCCTGATTGGAGAGGCTTTCGGCAAGCGAGGTTAACTGATCAGCGGCTTTCGAGGTCTCACCCGTTACCACATCTACCTCTGCAATATTCTGGCTCACCGTATCTGTGCCGGAGGCTGCTTCCTGCACTGAGCTTGCAATCTCCTGTGTCGCGGCACCTTGTTCTTCCACGGCACTGGAGATGCTTGCGGCAATCTCGGTCATCTGATTGATGGTGGCGGTAACGCGCTCAATTGCCGTTACGGCCATTCCGGTTGAGCTTTGCATGGTGGAGATCTGCAAACTGATTTCCTCCGTCGCCTTTGCGGTCTGATTGGCCAAAGACTTCACTTCACTGGCCACGACCGCAAACCCTTTACCGGCTTCGCCCGCTCTCGCGGCTTCAATCGTCGCATTCAGCGCCAGAAGGTTTGTCTGCTCCGCGATATCCTGAATGAGATTGATCACGGCACCGATCTGGTCAGCCGCCTTTTCCAGATCGCCCATAACGACGGCGGCCTGTTGTGCCTCGTCGCGGGTTTGACGTGATACGTCATTGGACTGGGAAACCTGACGACCGATCTCTGAAATGGCGGAGTGAAGTTCTTCGGCGGCGGCTGCCACCGTTTGCACATTGGAGGAGGCAGTCTGGGCCGCCCCTGCGGCTGCGCCTGAAAGTTCCGTCGTTTTGCGTGCAGCGCCGGTCATGGTTTCCGCTGTTTCATGAAGACCGCTGGATGACGCTGTGACCGCACTCAGCAATGAGCTGACCGTGCTTGAGAATTTGCCGATCAACGTATCGATCTTTCGCGTCCGGGCCTGTTCAGCTTTCTGCTGCTCCTGCTGTTCGGCTTCGAGCTTGGTACGGGCAATCGCATTTTCCCTGAAGACCTCTACCGCACGCGCGATGCTGCCGATCTCGTTGCGGAGACCTGCATATGGCACGTCTGATCGCGTATCACCTTCTGCAAGAGCTGACATGTTAAGCGTAATTTTGCGGAGTGGACGGGAAATGCTTTGCCCCATTGCCAGCCCCATGATGGAGACGACGATCAGGACTGCCGCTGCCGATGTCCAGACGATGATCTGCATCAGATTACGGATCTGGTCCAGACTTGCTTCAGAGGCCTTAAGACCTTCGGTTGCATGCGCAAATGTACGGTCAAAATCACCCGTCATGGCGCCGAAAATGTCACTCAGCTCGCTTGTGTCGAGTGCCGTTTCACGATGCAGATCAGTCCAGGCGTGAAACCTTGTCTGGTATTCCGACATGCGCGAAGAAATGCCGCTCTTCGTCGCCGCCGGCAACAGTGTATCAGCAAGCAGCGTTTTGAATTCAGAAATCCTGTCGTCGAAATTGCCCACGTATTTGTCAGCGCCACGGAGCATGAAGTCTTTTTCATGTCGGCGCATCATCAGGAGTTTTATGGTCAGTGCGTCGAGGTTTGCCTCGGCCACTTCTGCTTCCACCGCCTGTACAGCGGTACGCAGCGCTCCTTCCAGCCCCTGGGTCTCGTCGAGGCCCATTCTTTGGTAATCCCCAACGACCAGGCGGAACTGTGTCGCGTGATCGGCAACACCTTCAATCAAGTTGGCAATTGACGGCTTGATCTCTTCGATGATGGCGAGCGAACGGATTTCATCCAGCGCGGCCTGCACATTTGTGACAGCGGTTTCATAGCGTTCCAGGTATTTGGTGTCCCGGCGAAGGAGAAAGTCTTTCTCGTTTCGGCGCATCTGGAGCGCACCAATTTCCACTTCCTGGCCCAATTGGGCGAGCCGCTCATGTTGTCTTTTATCGTCGAGGGCCGCTCCCATGATCGCATCGCCAACGATGAAGGTCGTCGCGAGAAGGGCAACCCCAACAACCCCGAGCAGCGCCAGCACGGCAATACGTGTTGAGACTTTCATTCTCTCCAGAAAGCCTAGCGCATTACCATAAAAAGAAGCCTTTGCGACATTCGTCACCATTCCCGTCATCCCGCCTAATTAGAAATCCCCGGTGCTGAAGCACCAGACACACCTATAGACCTAAAAGATTACTGAAATACTTAACTTCATACTAAAGTCTTTGTTTTCCGACGGATGTCGGCTGGTTGAAGGCGATAAGGACCTTGCCGCGCTTACCACGCCCCTGCTCCTGATGAAGGAAGGCCGCGGCCGCGTCTTTGTAGGGAAAGACGCTGTCGATGACAGGTTTGAAAGCGCCGGTCTCCATCAAATATACAAGGCGGCACATACGTTTTTCGTCCGTGTCGCCTTCGAGCAGGAAGCCCCATTTATGGGCTGAAAGCCGAGAGCGCAACCAGCCGGTCATGTCCAGGTGCGGCATGGTGGTGATGTAGGTTCCGCGCGCCTTGAGGTGACTTTTTGCCGCAGCAAAGGAAAGCGCTGGCGCGGTGTCGAAGACGATATCGAAACGCGCTGTCTCAGGGATTGTCTCATCGCGGTCATAGGCCAGGGCATGGACCGCGCCTTCGCGCATCACAAAGTCTGTCTGGGACGAATGACAGATGCCCGTTACCCGTGCACCCAGATGGTTGGCGAAGTGGAGTGCGGTCAACCCCACGCTCCCGCTTGCACCNGTAACAAGAAGGTCATGTCCGGCGTCGAGCTTTGNAATACGTTCCAACGCGGCGATCGCCGTCAGGGCACCACCTACAATAGAGGCTGCACCCGGTGCGTCCCACCCGTNCGGAATGCGGGCCAAACGGGTTTCTGAAATGGCCACTTCCTCGGCGTGAAACCACGGCCCTTTGAAAATATTTGTGTAGCCGAAAACGAGTTCGCCCGCTTTGATACGCTTCCCGTCTGTGAGAGCGATACCCGCCATCTCAATCCCGCTGACAACCGGATTTTTCTTTTTCCGCTTTGCAATGGCCCCGTTTGCGCGGCCTGTCCAGATTTCCAGATCACCATTATTGAGGCCGGCATGAGTGACGCGGACGAGGACTTCGCCTTTTGCCGGCCGGGGCTGAGGCACATCCACAAGGGNGAGCCTGGGCCGCGCGCCCTTGCCCGGCACCAGGTTAAAGCTGAGCGCTTTCATGACTGCACATCAACTGCCGAAGGCGGNTTTATGGTCGGAGACAAAGGTTTCGAGCGACCGGGTCTTNCGCCCTGTCAGAAACTCGAANTCATTGGCGGGGTTGAANGTNAAGCCANCGCGNACCGCAAATGTCATCTCCGCGTTCATCTCTGCGTACCAGCGTTCTGCACCGCTTTCAATCAGCGCNTCCCGCAATTGCTCCGGTGTCAGCGCCATGAAAGGAATGTTTCGGCCGAGTGTAGCGCTGANACGTTCCGCGGCGCGTCTGAATGTCATCGGATCGGGGCCGGTGAGGCGATAAGTGCGTCCTTCATGACCATTTTCAGTCAGCGCTTTTACCGCAATCTCCGCGACATCGCGTACGTCGATGAAGCTTGTTTTGCCGGGCCCGTCGACAAAGNCGATCGCACCCATGGCGGCAAAGCCGATAAAGTTCTGCATGAACCAGTCGGGACGCAGGATGGTAAAGGCAACACNTGATGCACGGACACGGTCTTCGATCTCACCGGTGCGGCGGACGAAGAAGATCTCACTATCGGTGTCACATTCGGCGGAGATCAGGACAAGTTGCGTTATACCGGCGGCTTTGATCTCGGCAAGCATCCGATCAAGATCCGCCAGAAAGGCGTCTGACTGATTGGTGACGAGAAAGAGCTTATCGATGCCGGGCAGCGCCGCTTTGAAAGACACGGTGTCGGAAAAGTCACCGACCGCCAAGTCGTAACCTTTATCACCAATCATCGATGCAAGCTTTGCCGGGTCGCGTGCAAACGCCCGGAAGGGAATTTCCTTCTGAATAAGTTGGCGCGCAATCTCGCTGCCNACGTTACCCGTTGCACCGGTTATCAGAATTTTTGGGGTCATTCTCAAGCATCCTCAAGGTTGGAGGTCACCGGCCCCTGAAAACGGGCGAGCGATGAAGTGAAAAGATGAGCGAGTGTCGNTTCAGCATCTGTTTGCGAAATTCGGCGGGNTGTCAGCTCGTTGCACAATGCATTGGCTGCAGCGACGAGGCCGACAAAAACCAGATGCAATNCAGGATCCTTCGGCGGGGCTGGCTGCAAGACTGGCCGAAANGCTTCTTCAAACTGCGCNACATGGCGATCTCGCGATGCGCGCCAGGCGTCGTGCGCATCGCCGCTTGCCTCAACCGCCGCGGCGAGAGCCGCCGCCGCCGGCCCGGCTGAAATTGCGCAAGCGACATAGGCTTCCGCGACAATTNTAGAGTATTGCTCTAAATTCTTTTCGGCAGCCGCCAGTTTTTCCCGCGCGACACCTTCATAATGGCTATCGCTCGCCGCCAGNAGTGCGAGCAACAGGCCGGTGCGGGTTTCAAAATGATCATAGGCAACGGGNTTGCTGACGCCCGCACGCTCNGCCAGCACGGCAAGCGTCAGATTGTCCGCTCCCTCCGCCGCGATGATGNGATTTGCCGCCGTCAACATTTGTCGCCTGCGGTCCTCGCGGGAAAGCCTGGTTCGGGTTGTGTGCATNCGANTAACCTACGTTTCGTAACTTACTGATAGTAGGTAGTGGGTNAGAGGGGTTTCGTCAAGAGGCACTGACTGATATATCGGGCATCTGTTTGATCGGAGAGCTTGAGATGAGCGGCCAGACCATCAAGATTGTGTTGCCAGGCGCTGCGGGCCGGATGGGCCGGGTGTTGATCGGGGCCATNGCCCGGACGCCGGGNTTTGAACTTATTGGCGGTATTGAGCCGGAAGGATCCCCGCATGTCGGGGTGGATCTTGGGGTNCTGGGTGGCCTGACGGCACCGATGGGCCTCACCGTCACCACCGATCCCCTTCCGCTTATCGCCAAGGCGGATGCGATCATCGACTTCACAGTTCCCNGGGCCACTGTCGAATATGCAGCACTCGCTGCCCAGGCCCGGATTGTCCATGTGGTGGCGACAACCGGGTTTTCCGACGAGGAAGAAGCGAAAATCGAGGCCGCGGCCCGGCATGCCACCATCGTGCGCGCGGGCAATATGAGCNTGGGCGTCAATCTTCTGACCGCGCTTACGCGTCGCGTCGCCAAGGCGCTTGACGATGTGTGGGATGTGGAAGTCCTGGAAATGCANCACCGTCACAAGGTAGATGCGCCCTCCGGGACAGCCCTGATGCTTGGCAAGGCCGCNGCAGAAGGNAGGGGNGTCGACCATGATNCCGTCGCCCAGCGCGGGCGCGACGGGATTACGGGAGAGCGTAAAGCCGGCGACATAGGCTACGCGGTCTTGCGCGGTGGCAGTGTGGTCGGGGATCATTCGGTTTATTTCGCAGCCGAAAAAGAGCGGATTGTTCTCTCCCATATTGCGGAAGATCGCGGTATTTTTGCCCGCGGCGCGCTAAGCGCCACCAAATGGGGGCAGGGCAAGGGTCCCGGCCTCTTTTCCATGCTCGACGTGCTCGGGCTTGCTGACTTTTAACGCCAACATTCAGGAACAAGACATTGGCCAATCTTCTGGTACTGGTCCGACATGGACAGAGTGAATGGAACAAGAAAAACCTTTTCACCGGATGGAAAGACCCCGATCTGACAGATCAGGGCCGGGCAGAGGCCAAAGAGGCCGGCGAAGCCCTAAAAGCGGGCGGATATGAGTTTGATGTGTCTTTCACCTCCAACCTGACCCGTGCACAAAAAACCAATGACCTCATGCTGGCCGAGCTTGGCCAGACAACGCTTGAGATTGTTCGCAACCAGGCACTCAACGAGCGCGATTACGGCGATCTGGCCGGGCTCAACAAGGATGATGCACGGGAGAAATGGGGTGAGGAACAGGTGCATATCTGGCGCCGGTCTTACGATATCCCCCCACCGGGCGGAGAAAGTCTGAAAGATACAGCCGAGCGGGTGCTTCCCTATTATCACGACGTGATCAAACCCCGCGTTCTGAACGGCGAGCGGGTGCTGATTGCTGCCCACGGCAATTCACTCCGGGCGCTGGTGATGGACCTTGAAGGCCTGACCAGAGACGAGGTACTGGCGCTCAACATCGCAACAGGTGCCCCGATTGCCTATGAACTGGATGATGAGGGCAAAGTGCTCTCAAAGAAGATGCTGATTGAGCGGGAAGCGCACTAAACCGGTTTTTTTAGAGTAATACTCTAATCAGACCTGTTGGATACCGCTCCGGTAGCGAAGCTGGCGATGCGTCTGCAGGGCGGCGGCCAGGGCGGTGCCAAACTCCCGTTTCTCGGCCGGTGAGAGAAAATGCGCCACGGTCAGGTTTCGCCCGTGGGAGCGGATCCGAACCGTCACATCGTCCTCGTCGTCGCGATCCGTGCCCGCGTCCTCGATCTCGACACGGGACCAATAGGGTTTGAGACCCCAGGCGACGACCCCACCTCTGGCGTCCACTTTACGGATTTTGAGCAGATCGTCGGAAAGCTGCACCGTTTCGTGGGCGCGCGCGTCCCCAAAATTTCGCCGGAAGGCGTAATAGATCAGCGCGACATCCAGCCCGAAAAACCCGAAGACAGGCCAGGCGCCCATGAGCAGGAACGCAAACCCGGCGGCAAAGCTCACGCCTGCGATAAAGATCATGACATAGAGAAACCCGCGCGGAGACAATGACCGGTGCGGTTCCAGCCAGGCATCAAAATGCAGGGGGTGAGCCGGTGAAGCTTCCAGCAAGTGATGATCTGTTTCCCGTTCCATGAATGATAAAATAGAAGAGAGGTCAGGGCCCGGCAATAGGGCGACCATAGCGCTTGTGCCGCAAAGCCATTAAGTTTGCACCCATGCTGATGAAAACCAAAAATATTGAACCGTTTTTTGAAATTCTCTCGGCCGACCTGCCGGAGCCCAAGACGGAGCTTGCCTATGTAAACCCCTACACACTCCTTGTCGCCGTCGCCCTGTCGGCGCAGGCAACAGACGTGGGGGTAAACAAGGCAACGAAAGAACTGTTCAGGAAGGTTGATACGCCCGAGAAAATGGTCGCGCTTGGCGAAGCCGGACTTCGCGACCACATCAAGACAATCGGGCTCTATCGCAACAAGGCGAAAAATGTCATCGCGCTCTCGCGGATGCTGATCGAACATCATGACAGTCAGGTTCCCCATGACCGCGCCGCACTTGAGGCCTTGCCGGGGGTCGGACGGAAGACGGCCAACGTGGTGCTCAACGAGGCGTTTGGTGAAGCAACCATTGCCGTTGATACCCANATTTTCCGCGTCGCGAACCGGACGGGGCTTGCGCCCGGCAAGAATGTGGTCGAAGTGGAAATGAAGCTCCTGAAGAAAGTCCCCAAGGCCTATCTGCAACANGCCCATCACTGGTTGTTGCTGCATGGGCGCTATATCTGCAAAGCCCGGAANCCCGATTGCGCCCAATGCAAGGTGATTGAATATTGCGGGTATAATGCCAAGACCGTGCCGGCNTGATNCCGGTTCTGCCGAAGAACCTGCCTGTCTGTAATCTCTNTGTCAGTACCTTTGGGCNCTGAGCTGATAGGCTTTTGAGACAGTCGCAATACAGCCATCTGCCTGTGTATCGCCGCCGGTTGCCGCCCGTGCATCAATATAGGCGGCGCGCAATATATCCATTTCGTCCTCGTAGAAATAAACAAAGAGCGTGCAGGCATCACCGGCATAACGCCAGATTTCTGCACCCGGCTCTTCGCGCTGAAACACCGGTGTGCCCAGGGTCTTGATCATGGCNGCTTCATCCAGACCGATCAGGTTTTCAGCGCGTGGAAATGGTTTGAGCACGGGCGCGGGTGCCGACGGGTAGGCTGCCTGCTCATTATAGGTGNTGCGCTCCTGCGATGCCGGTGGTGTCAGCGTGCTGCCAAAGAGGTTGCCGCCATCAAGCGACATGCCGCCTTGCGCGCACGCGCCCAATGTCATTGTCGCGGCGAGGGCAGCCATNAGAATGATTGGTTTTTTCATGAAACTAACCCAGTTTTTGAGAACGCGGNCCCTCGCTGAACCGCTTATGCAGNTGCACCATCATAGCGGTCGCAAAGAAAGGCGTCAGGAGATTGACAAGAGGGATGGAAGCCAGNGCCGCCGCACCCACNCCTGCAAAAAAGACGGAGGCCTTNTTCTGACGGCGAAGCGTGCGCGCATCGTCGGGCGTGCGATGGCGAAGTGCGACAAGCTCAAAATATTCACGCCCCAGCAGATACCCGTTCAGCCCCCAATAGGTCACGACGTTCACAATCGGAATGAAATAGAGCGGCAAGGCCAGAATGTTCAACAGAATGAGGAGGCCGGTAAATTTGAGGGCGATCCACAAGCCCTGGACGAAAGGCTGGTCACGACCGGCTGTATCTTCCGGGTAATGACGCGCTTCGACCGCGCCGGCCACTTCTTCCAGAAAGAGCCCGGCAAAGAGGGCGGATACCGGCATCAGCAAAAGAACCAATACCACCACAACAATCGCCCCGGAAAGCCAGTCGATAACCGTATCGATAAATGGCGCACCCCAGTTGGCCCCGATCGGGGGAATATATTCCAACCCGTAGAAGGCGCCGACACCNCTGAGTGCCAACAGCATGAGAGAGAGGCCGAGCGATCGGAGCATGACGGCGCGCAAGGGTTTGGAGAATGTATCGCTCAATCCCAGCGACAGGCTTTTGAACATAAATCCATCCTTATTCCGGCTCAAAGCCTGACAATTCCTGTCAGACTAACCGGTCTGTGCTCTTTCTCCAACCGATAGGAGCGCCTATACTCAGGTCTGGTTAATTCACAATGCCGGGCCTGTCCGGCGTTTCTATTCTTCCAACGAAACGAGTTTTCATGTCAGAGCCCAAGTTTGATGTTGCCGGAATCGGCAATGCGATTGTCGATGTTATTTCTGAAGGGACAGACGCGTTTCTGATTGCCCAGGGCATTGACAAGGGCGGCATGCGCCTGATCGATGAAGAAGGAGCGGCCTCGCTTTACGACGCAATGGGCTCAGCCATTGAGGTTTCAGGCGGGTCATGTGGTAACACGATTGCGGGCCTGGCGGCTCTTGGCGGGCGCGGCGCCTATATCGGCAAGGTCCGCGACGATCAATTGGGCGCCGTTTTTACTCACGACATTCGGGCGCTTGGCGTTCACTTTGAGACACCGGCAGCAAAAATCGGTCCTGCAACAGCCCGTTGTCTGATTGTGGTGACGCCGGATGCAGAACGCAGCATGAGCACGTATCTCGGCGCGTGCGCAGGCCTTGGCCCGGATGATGTGCCGGAAGATCTGATCAAAGCATCCGCCATTACCTATATGGAAGGCTATCTTTGGGATCCGCCTGCGGCGAAGGAAGCCTTTCTTAAAGCAGCAGGCATTGCCCACAGTGCNGGACGTCTCGTCTCCCTTACATTATCCGACAGTTTCTGTGTCGATCGTTTCCGTGACGAATTCCGNCATCTGGCCAAAGAAGAGGTGGATATTCTCTTTGCCAATGAAGCTGAGATCATGTCGCTCTACGAGGTTGAAACCTTTGACGAGGCCCTGCAGCGGGTTCGCAAGGATTGCAAGTTTGCNGCNCTGACCCGTTCGGGCGCGGGGTCGGTCATTGTCGGCGATGGTGAAGTTCACGTGGTNGATGCGGAGAAGGTGAGCCAGCTGGTTGATACGACCGGCGCGGGGGACCTTTATGCGGCCGGTTTTCTGCACGGATTGTCCCGCGGGGCGGACGCGGCAACCTGCGGGCGGCTTGGGTCAATCGCCGCGGCGGAATGTATCGGGCATTTTGGGGCCCGGCCTCAGGCAGACCTTAGTGCNCTGGTAAAGCAGAAAGGCATCAGCATCTAGAGCAATACTCTAATGCGGTGCCATCATTTTAGAGTTTGCGCAGGAAAACGTCGCGAATAGCGTGGTCGGGGCCTTTGCGGAGCACAAGATCCGCGCGCTCGCGCGTGGGCAGAATGTTCTTGTTGAGGTTTGCGAGGTTGATCGACGTCCAGATGGATGTCGCGACCTCAACCGCCTCATTATCCCCCAAGCTGGCATAGCGGTGGAAATAAGCGTCGGGGTTTTTAAACGAGGTTTTCCGCAGGCCCAGGAACCGGTTCACATACCATTCACGGATCATGTCTTCATCTGCATCGAGATAGATGGAAAAGTCGAAGAAATCCGAGACGAATGGCTGTGGGTCCTCTCCCTCGGCGGGCTTCCAGCTTTGAAGGACATTCAAGCCCTCCACCACCAGCACATCAGGCTGATCGACCGTGATGGTTTCACCGATAATGTCATAGTGAAAATGGGAATAGACGGGNGCTTCCACATTGCGGGCCCCGGCCTTGATGTCGGTCAGAAAGGAGATGAGACGCTTCACGTCGAAGCTCTCGGGAAAACCTTTCCGACCCATCAACTCACGCTCTTCGAGCACTGCATTGGGATACAGAAACCCGTCGGTTGTGACGAGATCCACTTTCGGATGGTTTGGCCAGCGGGCCAGAAGTTCGCTGATGATGCGGGCTGTTGTGCTTTTGCCCACCGCAACCGAGCCCGCAACCCCGATAATAAAGGGGGTTTTGGCGTGTTTTGTGCCCAAAAACTTNGATGTTGCCCCAAATAATTCCTGTGTTGCCGCGACATAGAGGTTCAGCAGGCGCGACAGGGGCAGGTAAATCTCGCGCACCTCTTCCAGCGAAACATTTTCACCCCAACCCCGCAAATCATCGAGGTCGGCTTCCGAAAGGGTCAGCGGTGTATCGGCTCTCAATTTTCCCCATTCCTCCGCCGTGAAATGCCGGAACGGGGACATGGAGCGGGACGTGGGCGAGCCCAGCTTCGGTTCAGGGCTTTCAGGCCGGGCCTCGGGTGCGGGGGGGCTTTTTGCTGTCATTTAACCGAAACCTTAACTCTGCGCGTCGCTTTTGCGGCCGGCCTTTTCTGTATGGCCTGACACNCCTTCGCGCCGGGCGAGTTCTGCATAAACCTCGGAAGGATCGATGTCGAGAGAGGTCAGCAATACCAGCCAATGGTANAGAAGATCTGCGCTTTCCTTCACCATTTCACCGCGATCAGCAGACGCTGCGGCAATAATGGTTTCCACCGCCTCCTCCCCCAGTTTCTGGGCGCATTTCAGCGGTCCTCGAGCCAAAAGCGAGGCGGTATACGAACTGGCCGGGTCATCTGACCTGCGCGACCTGATTGTCTCAAGCAGCACATCCAGCTGACCGGCCCGGGTGGCCTTGTCCTCAGACGGGTCGGACATGGGGGGCCTCCTTACAGAACCGGACAAGCCGCTATTCTGCAAAAGGGGACAGCGGCGCGTTTTCGTATCAGATTTGGGGGATGAACACCAGCAAGGAGCGGACAGACGCCNGCCGNCAGGTATCCCATGCAANCTTCAAGGTGAAACGGTTTTTTCCGCTTAAAGGCGTGTCTTGATCCGCTGATCGTCGAGCNCACCCTGTTTGGTCGTTTCCAACNCNGTGCCTTCGGTCAATGCTCCTCTGAGATCAGTCCCGCGAAGGTCTGCCCCATCCAACAGGGTATCGATCAGGATCGCATGCCGCATATCCGCGCCTGCGAGAAATGCGTTGGTCAGGTTCGTGTGCACGAGCACCGCACGGGTGAAATTGGCNCCCGGCAGAAAATGNCCCGAGAGATCAAATCGCGTAAGATCCGTNTCGGAGAAGTTTGCCCGCTCGCCTTCTTCCTTGTTNGAGCGCACCCATCTGGAATGCTCCAGCAATATTTCCGCCAGGCGCTCCCCGGTGGGTGGGCGCAAAGCCCTTCGGGATCGCATCAGATTGGCGGACCCTTCCGTGTCTTCATCAATCGCNGTACGGGTCATGTCCGCATCCAGCAGGTTGGCGCCTTGCATATCCACTTTAGCAAGCTTTGCCCCATCAAAACTCGCGTCCCGCAAATCCGCCCCCGTGAGNTTCACATCNGACAGCGACGCCCCGTTGAAATCAACACCCATCATCTTGCAGGTTGCCATATCGCTTTTGGTCAATGCTGCGTCTTTGAAGGAGCAGGAGGGATCAAAGAGAATTTTCCCTTCGTTGCCCAGCACCTCGCCCCGCCGCAGATCGGCTCCTTTGAAATGCGTGTAGTAAAGTTTTGCACCGTCAAATTTCGCACCACGAAGATCNGCCCTTTCAAAACTCGTGTTGGACAGGTCTGCGCCATTGAAATGGGCACCAAACAAATTGGCACGCACGAATTTTGCGCTCGTGAGATTGGCTTCGGAGAAATCACACGCCGGCAGTTCCGCATCGGAAAAATTGTAACCAGACAGATCGAGGCCCGAGAGATTGCAGGCGCGAAGCACGACCCGACGGCCACCCTTCATACCTCTCAGATAGCGGCCGTGAAAATCAGCCAGCCGCTCCACCGCGCAAGCTGAAAGCCTGCGGCCGATGATTTCTGCAACTTGAGACTTTAAGCCGACCAGCCGTCTTTCCGGCAAACGAACACTTGTCTCCATCGGTTCTTTCCGTTTTCACGCGTCACGCCACGCGCATAATGAAACAGAGATTTGTGAGGAATGAACAAATGAAAAGAGGTCGTTTTTCGACAGGTTTGGTTTAATTTTTATACAAACAGCCAGCGTGTATTCCGGCGGGTTCCGGATGAAGCTTCACTGACCCTTCGAGGCCGTCTCTAGAGACGAACCGGAATGTCTTTCTTCGCCATAAACGCTTTGGCCTCGCCGATTGTGTAGGTACCGAAATGGAAGATAGAGGCCGCAAGCACCGCGCTTGCGTGCCCTTCTTTCACCCCGTCTACAAGGTGATCGAGATTGCCCACGCCACCGCTTGCGATGACCGGCACACTGACGGCATCGGCAATAGCGCGCGTGAGTTCAAGATCGAACCCTTCCTTGGTGCCGTCACGGTCCATCGAGGTCAGAAGAATTTCGCCTGCCCCCAGTGCCACAACTTTTTTGGCATATTCGATCGCGTCAATACCGGTTTCCTTGCGGCCACCATGGGTGAAGACTTCCCATTTTCCGGGTGCAACAGCCTTCGCGTCCACGGCGACGACGATGCATTGGCTACCAAATTTTTCCGCTGCTTCGCGTACGAAATCAGGATTGTGAACGGCAGCCGTCATGATGGAAACTTTGTCGGCGCCAGCAAGCAGAAGCTGGCGCACGTCTTCCAGGGTGCGCACACCACCGCCCACGGTCAGTGGCATAAAACATTCCTCCGCAGTCTGACGAACGACGTCAAACAGAATGGAACGGTCCTCATACGAGGCGGTGATGTCGAGAAAACAGAGCTCATCCGCACCCGCTGCGTCATAGGCGCGTGCGGCCTCGACCGGGTCGCCGGCGTCCACCAGATCGACAAAGTTCACGCCCTTGACGACGCGACCGTCCTTGACATCAAGGCAGGGAATAATCCGGGCTTTCAGCATCAGCGGGCACCTTTCAGAAGAGCGATGGCTTCCGCCGGATCGAGCCGCCCGTCGTAAAGTGCGCGACCGGAGATTGCGCCTTCCAGGCCTTTGCAGTCAGCCGCAATCATGGCACGTATATCGTCCATGGAAGAGAGACCGCCGCTTGCGATAACCGGTGTGGAGATGGCGTTGGCGAGATCTGTTGTGGCTGTCAGGTTCAACCCCGCCAATACCCCGTCGCGGGCGATATCTGTAAAGATGATGGCAGCAACACCTGCATCTTCGAAACGTCTGGCCATATCGAGCACATCAAGGTCGGACACTTCGGCCCAACCCTCTACAGCCACCTTGCCGTCTTTGGCGTCAAGGCCGACGGCAACGCGACCTGGAAAACGCTTGCAGGCTTCACGCACGAGGTCCGGGTTTTTTACGGCGGCGGTGCCGATGATCACGCGGGTGATACCTTTTTCGAGCCAGGCTTCAATGGTTGCGAGATCGCGAATGCCACCGCCGAGCTGCGAGGGAATGTTGATCTCTTTCAGGATCTCCTCTACCGCGCTTGCGTTTACCGGCTTACCCTCAAAAGCGCCGTTCAGGTCCACCAGATGGATATATTCAAAGCCTGCGTCCTGAAAAGCGCGGGCTTGCGCTGCCGGATTGTCATTGAAGACAGTTGCCTGATCCATCAGGCCCCTTACCAGGCGAACGCACTGACCATCTTTGAGATCGATTGCCGGAAAAAGGATCATGGGCTGCCTTACGGTTTCCATTGCAGAAAGTTGCGGATCAGGGCGAGGCCGAGAGCCTGGCTCTTTTCCGGGTGAAACTGGGTGCCGATCATATTGTCCCGGGCGACGGCAGCTGTGACGGGCCCGCCATACTGGGTGATGGCTGCTACCTGTGACGGGCTTTTTGCGGCGAGGTGAAACGAGTGCACAAAATAGGCGTGCGAAACGGGCAGGTCTGCCAGCACCGGATGGTCGTGCAGGACCTGCAGCTCGTTCCAACCCATATGCGGAATTTTGAGTGAAGGATCATCGGGCGTCAGCGCGACAACATCGCCCTCGATCCAGTTCAGCCCCGCATGCTCCCCATGCTCCAGACCACGCGTTGCCATCAATTGCATGCCCACGCAAATACCCAGAAAGGGGCGGGCCTTCTGCCCGACAGTCACTTCCAGCGCCTCAACCATGCCGGGCACGGCGTCGAGCCCCTGACGGCAGTCGCCAAACGCACCCACGCCGGGCAATACGACACGGTCGGCATTTGCGACTTCATCGGCGTTAGAGGTTACTTTCACCTCGCCCCTGACCCCCAGTTCCCGGATGGAACGCTCGAAGGCTTTTTCCGCCGAACGCAGATTTCCGGAGCCATAGTCGATGATGACGGTTTTCATGTGGGAGGTTCTATTTCCAGATGAAATGAGATCCCTTGCGGGACGGGCTGCTTTGGCGCGCACCATACGCAAAAATGGCGCACTATCAATCTTCTTTCTTGGGAGATTGCTGGCACCGACAAAACACATCACAGGTTCAGGCGCGAGGATCAGGGATTGCGGCTTTGGTGTTCAGCGTCTGAAATCAGAAGATCGCGATTACGCGTTTCGACCCGCCCGCCAGATCCAGCGTCACCTGATCCAACGTCACCTGATCCATAGTCATTTGGTCAACTGGTCACCAGAAGGATATCAGCCAAGCTTGGTGGGAGGTGTTGGAAAGACGCCCAAAACATCATCGGGCCGTGCCTTCGGGCTCGGGCTTGCCGGATCAGGCCATACGCGCTTGTCCGAGACTTTCTTGGGCCAGACTTTCTTGGGCCAGACGGGCGCACCGGATGCCGGTTTAGCCACATCCTTGTCGCCCGCCCGGTCGAAGACAGAGCTAGAAGCCGGTGTCCCGCCCTTGCTTGTTCCATCCCAACTGGCAAAAAAACGGACCTCGGCTTCCGCCTCATCCATACCATGGGCGACCGCGATCTGGTGGAAACCCTTGCGGCGCAGCGATAGCGCGCGCAGATCATTGGCTTCACAGGCAATCAGCACCTGTAGAAGACTGTTTCCCACCAGAAGAAGAGTGTCGGACACAGCCCACTGCTCCGCGCCCATGGCAATGATGAGGGACACAGCGAACAAGACAGCGGCCTCCCACCAGAGGCGGTGATAAAGGAACCAGACAAGCGGGGCAAGCAGTGCCCACCAGGCGATCCCTTCTTTTACAAAACGAACCTGATCTGTCTCATCGGTCAGGCTCGGGTTATAAAATACAGAGAAGGTACGCATGCGTGGTGACGTCCTGATCTTTTGGGCGTGCGGACAAAAGGGCAGCCGGCTTGAGCTTGCCTATTTTGACCCTATCATGCCTTTGGTTGAAGGCACCTGATCTGCTGTCCGCGGGTCAATTTCAATCGCCTGACGAAGCGCGCGGGCCAGGGCCTTGAAGCAACTTTCCACAATATGGTGGTTATTCTCCCCATAGAGGTTTTCCATATGGAGGGTAATGCCTGCCGCCTGGGCAAAAGCCTGAAACCATTCCTTGAAGAGTTCTGTGTCCATTTCACCCAGTTTGGGACGAGAAAAGTCCACTTTCCAGATAAGGTAAGGCCGACCAGACACATCAATCGCGCAGCGTGTGAGCGTTTCATCCATGGGAATGAGCGCACTCGCATAACGTTTAATGCCTTTGAAATTGCCGAGCGCCTGTTTCACCGCCGCGCCAACCACAATCCCGCAATCCTCGGTCGTGTGGTGCATATCAATATGNAGATCGCCATCGACCCGGACTTTGAGATCCATCAGAGAATGGCGGGACAATTGCTCAAGCATATGATCGAGGAAGCCAATGCCGGTATCCACGTCATATTCACCCTCACCATCCAGGTCGAGGGAGACGAAGACATCCGTCTCTTTGGTTTTTCGCTCAATCGTGGCAACACGGCCCTGACTGTCTCTGGACATGCTCTGATACTTTCCCGAAGCGTATGCGCAAAACCATGGGCCTCGCGTTATCAGGTTCACTTGTTATCAGGTTCGCAGGGTGCTCGCCAGCCTGATCCTGTTGACGGACGCACTGTGCGTACCTGTTTTGCCGCNAGAGTGAAAGATCATGCTTAATGAGTGGTAAAGAACATGCCTATCCTGTCTCTTTCTGGTTCAAGTAGAAGCTCAGCGCGAAGCNGGATGTCCTTGATGTTAACTATGAACGAATCTTCGTTGTGAAAGAATTTTCGCTATGGACTCATGTATTTGGCGCATCTTTCTCACCCAGCCTTGTTAAGGTTTGGCTAACTCTGTTTGGCGGCATCAAAACTCCGTGTGAAAGTGGCTTCCTNGTCTGCCTGCCAGGGNAAATCGGTTAAGGTCTGGCGGCTTTCAGGGCGGGTTATTTGCTGGGAGCAGATTCCTGTTGATGGAGTTTGTTCGCTGANAAACCTTCTTTCGAGCCTTGAAGGCAGNACCTTTGTCCGGGTAGAACCCATTCATCAGGAGAGTGCCAAATGGACGGCGATGTCGTGGACGCGGCCTTTACGGACGCTGTCAAGCGGATGCAGGTTAGGAATGGCAGCCGCACGTTTTACGAAGGGTTTGATATGCAGCCACGAGGCACCACCAAGATCACCCAGGATCTGGCGGCATTCATCGCCCAACGAGACCATTTCTATATGGCGACCGCGTCGGCACAAGGGGCGCCCTATATTCAACATCGCGGTGGCCCGAAAGGGTTTTTGAAGGTNCTTGGCGAGACAGAGCTTGGTTTTGCCGATTTTGGCGGTAACCAGCAATATGTGTCGCTGGGCAATATATCNGAGAATCCAAAGAGTTTTCTGTTCCTCATCGATTATGTCGAGCGACGACGCATCAAGATCTGGGGTGAAGCTTATGCTGTGGAGAATGACCCCGATCTGACACGGTCTCTGGCCATTCCCGGCTATCGGGCAAGACTGGAGCGGGCCATCCTCTTCAAGGTTCAGGCCTGGGATGTGAACTGCAATGCCCATATTCTGCCGCGCTATACACCGGATGTCCTGGAACCCGCTTTTGACCGGCTGGAACGGCGGATCAAAACACTTGAGGAACAGGTCCGTTCCCTCGGGGGCGATCCCGGTNCTTTTGATCATGTGGGTTAAGAAGGCGCGTATTAAGNAAGCGGGTTCGGGTTGACGGATCGGGACNCAGCGTCCACATGTAGCCTCGAAAACCCGTTCTGTTTCAAGCATTCCGAAGGTCCCGCATGACAAACGCCCCTCAATGGCACGGCACCACCATTCTTACCGTTCGCAAGAAGGGGCGCGTGATCGTGGCAGGCGACGGGCAGGTCTCAATGGGCGATACCGTGATCAAAAGCAGTGCCCGAAAGGTGCGCCCCTTGGCTGGTGGCCAGGTGATTGGCGGTTTTGCCGGGGCAACGGCAGATGCGTTCACGCTTTTTGAGCGGCTTGAGGCCAAACTGGAGCAATATCCCCAGCAATTGATGCGGGNTTGCGTCGAACTTGCCAAGGACTGGCGGCAGGATCGCTATTTGCGCAAGCTTGAAGCGATGATGATCGTCGCCGACAAGCAGACGACACTGGTCTTGACCGGTACTGGCGACGTTCTGGAGCCGGAAGGCGGGGTTGCCGGCATCGGTTCCGGCGGAAACTACGCTCTCGCCGCCGCGCGGGCNCTTATGGATACCGAGTTCGACGCAGAGNACGTCGCCCGGCGGGCCATGGGCATTGCCGCTGATATTTGCGTTTACACAAATAATTCGCTCACTGTGGAAGGGCTTGACGCNGAGGCGTGAGTTTTACCTCCTTATTGAGCTGTTTTCTTTCCATCCTACTTGAGCATTAGACTTTAATATGACTGGATTTTCTCCCCGCGAAATCGTTTCGGAACTGGATCGATTTATTGTTGGTCAGGCCGATGCAAAACGCGCTGTCGCGATCGCGCTGCGCAACCGGTGGCGNCGTCAGCAGCTNTCCGACGATCTGCGCGAAGAAGTTCTGCCCAAGAATATTCTGATGATCGGGCCGACCGGGGTCGGAAAAACCGAGATATCCCGCCGTTTGGCAAAGCTGGCGCANGCCCCCTTTATCAAAGTGGAAGCAACCAAGTTTACCGAAGTCGGTTATGTCGGCCGGGACGTGGAACAGATCATTCGCGACTTGATTGAGGCAGCGATTGGACTCGTTAAAGAAGCGAAACGAAAAGATGTTGAGGCGAAAGCTCATTCGGCAGCCGAAGAACGGGTACTGGANGCGCTGGTCGGCCCGGAAGCGGGTGCTGCCACCCGGGAGAGTTTNCGCAAGAAATTGCGCTCTGGTGAGCTTGACGACAAAGAGATCGAAATTCAAGTTGCCGACACGGGCGGTGCGGCTTCCAGCTTCGAAATTCCAGGTATGCCCGGAGCGCAGATGGGCATGATCAACCTCAACGATATGCTGGGCAAAGCATTCGGCGAGCGCACCAAAGCACGCCGTGTCATTGTGAAAGACAGTTATGAATTGCTGATTGCGGAGGAAAGCGACAAGCTCCTCGATCAGGACCAGGTTATTTCGGATGCGATATATTCTGTAGAGAATAACGGGATCGTGTTTTTGGACGAGATCGACAAGATCTGCGCCAAATCGGAGCGCCAGGGTGGNGATGTCAGCCGGGAAGGGGTTCAGCGGGACCTGCTGCCGCTGATTGAAGGCACAACGGTTGCCACCAAGCATGGGCCGGTGAAAACCGATCATATCCTGTTTATCGCCTCCGGGGCCTTCCACCTGTCCAAGCCGTCAGACTTGCTGCCCGAGCTACAGGGGCGTCTGCCGATCCGGGTAGAGCTTCANGCTCTTACGCGTGATGATTTCCGGCGTATNCTGACCGAGCCGGAAGCCAGTCTGATCAANCAATATATTGCCCTGCTCAAGACCGAAGATGTGACCCTCGAATTTGCCGAGGACGGGATTGATGCNCTCGCGGATATTGCGGCGGAGGTNAATGCNTCTGTTGAAAANATCGGNGCACGGCGTCTCCACACCATCATGGAACGGGTGCTGGACGAGATCAGTTTTGCTGCAACAGATCGGGCTGGCGAGACCGTAAAAATTGACGCAGCTTATGTTCATGAAGCCNTGGGCGACCTGGCGAAGAATACCGATCTTTCCAAATTCATCCTGTGATGTTTCCAAGGCTTGNTCATCCTTTGCCGCCCCCNATCCGATACGGAACCGCTTAAGCAAAGGTCAATTTTTNANCCTCTTGTTTCGCTCTCAGAACGAAATTTCGCGAGGAGCGATTCCTGCGGCTCGTNTTGCTTCGCTTNTGACTCATTTCTGTTGCGGAAAAATTAAGNCCTTGTTGTTATTTGNGACAAGAAGCCNTTTTTTCGGCCGGGACGCGTGCAGACAGCATGTGCTCGACAGATAATGGATCTTCATCTTTGGTTCGCCCTGNGCGAGTCAGNGGGCTCNGTCTTTCTTCGCTACGGACTCATGGAGGGGTGGCNACTTTTTGCGCTGTTTCTTCAAAATCGCAAGCAATTCATCCAGCATATCGCCCTCAAGACCCTCAATGTCACGTGCCAAACGGTTTGCCAGTTCGGTTGCCCGCGGGTCGAGACCGGACGTGTCGACCGTCACGCGCGGGTGGGATAATCGTGCCAGCTCTACAAGCTCTTCTGCCTCGTCCCAGATGATGCCAAGATGACCGATAATTTTCTGGACGAGATGGAAACNGGGTCGGCCCCGCTTTCCATGTTCCANCGCCGAGAGATAGGCCGCACTCACGCCGACAGCGGCGGCGAGGCCGGACAGGCTTTCACCCTTTTCNTCACGAAGAGCTCTCAAACGGGCACCAAAAGGGGTCACTTGTGTCGCCTCAACCAGAGATAGAGCGCACCGCCNCCACCATGCCTGGGGTGCGCGGGCTGAAATCCGGCCACGTGTGTACGAAATTGGGGTTCGTTCAGCCAGCCCGGTACCAGGTCGCGCAAAACCGACCCACTATGGCTGCTTTCATGAAAATCCCGACTGTGGAGGAGATGGCCGGCGGANCCTTTGCCCGTGATCACCAGGACCAGACGTCTGCCGGCNGCTCTNGCGTCCGTCACAAAGCGCAACAGGGCCTGCGGGGCGGTATGGCGGGTTTCACCATGCAGATCGAGCCGTGCTTCGGGTCTTAACTGTCCGCGCACCAGACGTTTGGCTGTCCTGTCATCCAGACGGTTCAGCGGTGGCGGGCCTGCGCGGTGAACGGGACCCGNGGGCCTAAATGCCTGTTTTGCGGGTAAAAAGGGTGATGGTTTTGCCTCCGANGGGATGTTTGCCGGNAGTTTTGCCCCGCTCTCCATCAGCGCCTTTCGACGACCCGGGCGGGGCTTAGTCTCGATCATGACTTCCTGCCAGAGGGCTTCTTCCTCGTCCGTTAACGATCGGTGGCGACCATGGCCATACTTTGGGCCTGGAGGTACTACTCCCTTACGTCTACTCACGGCAAAAGCCCGGCTTTCCGGGCCAAATGTGGGGGTACCAGCACAAACAGGCGACCGCTCGACTTCATGATGCCTGCTTTTTCACCGGCGCTCCTGCCGGAGCCCCAAAAATAGTCGCCCCGCACAGCCCCCTTGATGGCTGACCCTGTATCCTGGGCCACCATCAGTCGGCCGGAGGGACGGTTTTCCTCCGGCAACTCACTTTGCAACCAAACAGGCGCACCCAATGCGTGGATCGCGCGATCCACGGCCAGGCTGCGGTGTGCAGTGAGTGGGACACCACCTGCCCCAACCGGCCCCAGACCGGGGTCTGACACGCCGGTTCTGTTAAAGAAGATGAAAGACTTATTCGCCTCCAGAAGGGCATCCCGCTTTTCAGGGTTTGCTGCGAGCCATTTTCGAATGGTCTGCATGCTCACTTCGTCGCGGGACAGCGCACCCTGATCGATCAGAATTTTGCCAATTGCTGTATAGGGACGGCCGTTTTTCTCTGCAAAGCCCACCCGNTCGACACGCCCGTCCGGCAAGATCAAGCGNGCGGAACCCTGAATGTGGGTAAAAAATGCATCAACCGGGTCCTTGACCCAGGCGATGGCCAAAGCATCCGATGAAAGGGCACCCNGGTTGATTGCCGCCCTGTCCGGGTAGGGTACGAAGCGACCCTGTTCNATCCGGCCCCGAATTGATTGACCGGCCAGTGCGGGATCAAAATCACCGAGATCAATTTTCTGGAGGTCGGCAGGTCGCGAAAGAAGTGGTGTCTGATACGGTCCTCCCCGTGTCAGGCTCGCCTCGATCTCNGGTTCGAAATAACCGGTGAAAAGACCGTTCGGCCCTTCNGCGCCCTCGACAGCCAATGGAACAAAGGTTTGTTCAAAGAATGCGCGCGCATTTTGCGCATCACGCNCTGACCGGCAGGCCNCCTGCCAATCACCTACGGTCCCGTAAAGCCCGATNCTGCCGGTCTTTACGTCCAGCGGCTCACCNGCAGGCCGCGCNCGCAGCCGATCACAAGAACGGCGGAATGCGGTCAGGGCNGCGTCATGATTGTCGGTTGCCCACCCGGCCAGGTCATTAAAAGTNACGGGTATAAAGCGGGTTGTGCCCAGGGCAGACTCCTCAGTCGGGGGAACAGACTTGTCAGATGTGTCCAGTATAGCGGTGCAGGCGGCGATGAGGAGCCCCAGCANGATGGCTACAACCGCAGGGGCAAGTGCGGATATCGAAAACTTGCTGTCACGCCGCATCACCCGGTTCCTGCATAGCTAAAGACAATGATGATGTTCAGACACGACCCTTTTGGGCGACCTTCGCGACTGTGTGATCAGGCCCCACTCGTTGCGATCAATTGCCAGTTTGGATCCCGGTTNGATATTTCACGCTCAAAAGTCCATACGTCCGTCACATCNCGGACGGTAACAGGATCACCCTCAATCACGACGCCGTCGGTGTTTTTGGTGCAAGATGTCTGTTCGCTTACGAAACGCACGGTAACCCGTGCATGCCTGTCTTCAGCCAGGGCCTTTACGAATTCAGCTTTCTTGAGGCCGACAAATGTCATGTCGACGGTCTCACCCCGNTCCTTACGGGCCTCGATCACGGCATCAAAGCTTGCAAAAACATCTTTCGCCAGCAGCGGCTTGAGCGCGGCAGTNTCACCGGCGGCGAANGCGGTCACGATCATTTCGTAGGCGAGTTTTGCGCCTTCCAGAAAGTTTGCCGCATCGAAATTACGGTCTGCNAGGGTCAGCTCCGTCAATTGCTGCGCCATTNCTGAACCGGGTTCGACGCCCGCAACCCGACGCGCCGCAGGCTCAGGCTGGNTTTCAGTTTCCCGATTTTCGGTTTCAAAGCCCGGCTTTGAACGAGATCCCGGCAAGGGGATAACGTTGCCGTTTTCGCGCGTCTCTTCCTTCGGCTCCGATGCGGAATAAGGGTCGTAGGGCGGACGCTCGCTCCCTGTCCGGCGGCCAAGCACGGAACGCAGTTTCAGGAATACAACGATGCAGATCACCAAAAGGATCAGATTGAGAATTTCGTTTCCGCTATTCATAAAAGAAACTGAACCTGTCTAACGTCTTGCGCGCGCTCTTCTTGAGGGATTGCAGCGCTGATAAAAGGACATATGTGTTAGAGACAAGCCAATCGCCTCTAAACTCCATTCGCTCCTAATCTAGGGCATAAGTTCGCGTTTTGCCACATAGACCATGAATACTGANCCGAAAGCTTTTTGATGCCGTTTGTTTTTCTCGCCTTTGTCCTTATCCCGCTTGCAGAAATCGGTCTGTTTATTCAGGTCGGTGGCCTGATCGGCCTTTGGCCGACCCTTTTTGTCGTGGTTCTCACAGCCTTTATGGGTACGGGCCTCCTTCGCGCGCAAGGACTTGCNGCNTTCTCCCGCGCGCAGGCCCAGATGGCCGACGGCCGGTTGCCGGTTGAGGAAGTGGTGCACGGCTTTTGTCTGGTTATTGCCGGGGCGCTGTTGCTGACNCCCGGTTTTCTNACCGACACGATCGGGTTTTTGCTGTTTGTGCCGCAGATCCGGCTCTTTCTTGGCCGTAAAGCCCTGAAATGGCTGTCAGCACATGGCAGCGTGCATATTTACCNGGCNGGTGCACAACCCGGTCGGGATCATNCCACGCAGGGCTTTTCGCACCAGNAAAGAGACACGGTGGACGGGGTTGCGGAAGAAATTGACCCTGAAGTTCCTCAGAACCGAACGCTCCATTGACAGTGCTTTACTTTAAAAGNGGGGACTGCTTGTCGCTCCTTTCCATCCATGGTAGCCACGAGACCCGCGTTTCCTGAAACGCAGTACAAAAAACAACAGGGGAACAGCATGGCTGAAACGGATGGCGCCCAGAACGGTCAGGGTAATCAGAGCGGCAATCAAGGCGAACAGGGTGCCGGACCACAATTGCGGGTGATCACGCAATATGTGCGCGATCTTTCATTCGAGAGCCCGAACGTTCCCCATTCGCTTGCCGCGCAGGACGCTGCACCGCAGATTGCTGTCAATGTGGATGTCCGGGTTAATCCGCTGGCTGATACCGACTTTGAAGTCGTGCTCAAAGTTGGCGTTGACGCCAAGGTGGAGGGAAAGCAGTTCTTCCTTGTTGAGCTGGAATATGCCGGCGTGTTCCGCGTTGCCAATATTCCACAGGAAAGCCTGCAGGCCGTTCTNCTGATCGAATGTCCGCGGCTGATTTTCCCGTTCGCTCGACGCATCATTGCAGATGTGACCCGCGATGGTGGCTTCCCNCCTTTGATGGTGGACCCGATCGACTTTGCCGCTCTCTTCCGCCAGCAGATGCAGGCACAGCAGGAGGCAGGCGAGAAAGCCCNCCCGGATGCCTAAAAGACGGGTGTCATGAAAGACGGGTGTCATGGATGTCAAAAACATCCGGTCCTGATTATCTGGAAACAAGACGGAAAGGCCTGACANTGTCAGGCCTTTTGTTTATGCCGTGTCTGCCTGTTCGGGCCACAGCCTGTCGTCACCCAAGGTCTTGACAAAATTCCGGTGTGCCTCACGTTCGGCATCCGTGATCCGTGATTTCAATTTTGCCGGACGCTGTTTGCGCGCAACATGGGGGACGCCCCCATCNTNGCTGGTTCCTTCATCCACATCACCGCGCAACATCAAGCCCGGNTCGCGTCCGCCAATTAATTCCAGATAAACTTCCGCCAGCAACTCACTGTCGAGAAGCGCGCCGTGCTTGATCCGGTTTGAGTTGTCGACATTGAAACGNCGACANAGGGCATCAAGGCTGTTTTGTGCNCCCGGGAATTTTTTGCGCGCGATCGCCAANGTATCAACGGCCTGTGCCATTGGAACGGGATTTCGGTTCGCCCCTTTCAATTCAGCATTGATAAAGGCCATATCAAACGATGCGTTGTGAATGACAAGCGGCGCATCTGCGATAAAGGCGACAAAATCATCTGCCACTTCNGCAAACTTTGGTTTGTCGCTCAGGAATTCTTCAGACAGGCCATGTACGCGAAAGGCACCTTCGGGCATATCGCGTTCGGGATTGATATAAACATGAAATGTTCTGCCGGTCGGCATGTGGTTTTCAAGCTCGACACATCCGATCTCGCACAGACGGTGCCCTTCTTCCGGCTTGATGCCCGTGGTTTCAGTATCAAGGACAATTTCGCGCATCCGCTCAAACACCCATCAGTTTTTTGAGGACATGTCCTTCACGACCTTTCAGGTCTTCGATGACTGCCTTGACCTGTGCGCGTGCATGATCAAGCCCCTTGTCACTCTCGATAATATAGTCTGCCCCTGCACGCTTTTCGGCGTCGGGTACCTGCTTGGCAAAAATGTCCATGAATTTTTCTTCTGTCATGTCCGGTCGCGCGAGCACACGTTCGCGCTGGAGCTCGAAAGGGGCACTGACCACGACAATCACGTCCACACGTTCGCGCCCGCCTGTTTCAAACAGAAGCGGTATATCCAGCAGCACCATCTCTNCCCCTGCNTTTGCCGCATTTTCAAGGAAAGCNCGGTTGGCCTCGCCGACAAGCGGGTGAACAACAGTTTCCAGTTTTTTGAGCTGCTCCGGTTTACCGATNACTTCCNTGGAAAGAAGTGCCCTGTCGACCGCACCGTCTTTTACGGCACCGGGAAATATTTCGGCGATGGGCGCAACAGCTGCACCACCCTTCTGATAGAGCTTGTGAACTTCTGCGTCCGCGTCATAGACGGGAATACCTTCGGCCGCGAACATTTTTGCGGTTTCCGATTTTCCCATACCGATGGAACCGGTGAGACCAATCAGCAGCATATTTATTTTCCCCTCACTCTGTCCGTTGGGTCAGACATTTGCCTGGCGTTTGATCACAGGTTCTCAGTTCATATCGGCCAGCACAAGCGCTCGCAATTCNTCTGTCACGTCCGGCCGTACCCCGAACCAGGCTTCAAAACCCGGCACCGCCTGATGCAAAAGCATACCAAGCCCATCCACGGTCTTGTTACCTCGTTCGCGCGCCTGTTTCAAAAGAACTGTCTCAAGGGGTGCATAAACAATATCTGTGACTAGAGCATCGGTGGGCAGCGCGGTAAGATCCAGTTCCAGAGGGGGCATGTTTTTCATCCCGAGGGATGAGGTGTTGACCAGAAGTCGCACACCTTCCAGCGCAGCGGCACGCTCGTCCCAATCAATCAGGGTTACTTTCAGATCAAGGTCCCGACAGAGTGCTTNCGCCTTNGCTGCTGTGCGGTTGGTCAGGCGAATTTCAGGAACACCTGCTTCAGCCAGCGCGGCGAGCACGGCCCGTGCTGCCCCGCCCGCACCAAGAACAAGTGCGGGGCCTTGTGTAAAATCGAAACCGGGATGACCTGCCTTCAGATTGGCCATGAAGCCATAGCCGTCTGTGNTGCGTCCCTCAAAGTGGGTGCCACAATCCACAATAGTGTTCACCGCTTTCAGGCGCTTTGCCGCTTTATCGTGATGGGTGAGTAATGCGTAAGCCGTTTCCTTGTGCGGTACGGTTACGTTTGCCCCCACAATTGATGCAGCGCGAAACCCGTCCAGACAGGCTTTCAGGTTTTCAGGCTCGACAGCATGTTTTTCGTAGAGCGCGTTCTCGATGCCGAGTTTGGCAATCCAGTAATTGTGAATGATCGGTGATCTGGAATGCTCGATTGGCCAACCCAGAACCCAGACTTTTCGCGTGTTCATTTTTCGAGCACACCTTCAGCGCGAAGATAGGTGAACAGGGGCAGGAGAGGCAGACCGAGGATAGTAAAATAGTCACCCTCTATGCGCTCAAACAGTTGAACGCCCGGGCCTTCAAGCTGATAACAGCCGACACTCTTTAACAGCTTGTCGCCCACGCGGCGAATGTAGTGGGCGATAAATTCGTCNGAATAGTCACGCATGGTCAGGTGGGCTTCCGCCACATGTGACCATTGCCGTTCGCCGCCGCGCGCCACGGTTACTGCTGAATGGAGTGTNTGTGTCTTGCCGCGAAAGAAACTCAAGTTCTCGTGGACCTGATCCAGATTTTTGGGTTTGTCGAACATGCGACCGTCGCAGGACAGGACCTGATCTGCCCCGATGACATATTGGTCACCAGCTTCGGCACTGACTGCCTGGGCTTTCATCTCCGCCAGCATTTTCGCGAGGTCGTTNNCGCCACCCTCAAAGCCCTTTTTGGCCTCGTCTTCATCGACNGGTGAAACTTCCACCCGGAAATGTATGCCAGCGTTTTCGAGCAAACTTGCGCGGACGCCACTGCGCGACGCGAGGATCAGGGTGGGCATGTCAGACATGGGCAGAGGACTTTCGATGATAGAGATTGAGAATAGCGGCGGAGGTTTCCTCGATGGATTTGCGGGTCACATCGATAACCGGCCAGCCGTGCTTGTTGCAGAGGCGACGCGCGTCTGCGAGTTCAGCACTGATGAGGTCCTTGTCGATATAATCCGTCTCTTCACGCTCATTGAGGGACAGAAGACGGTTTTTTCGTATTTGCATTAACCGATCTGCGCTGGTTACGAGACCTACGATGAGCGGATTTTTCGCGGTGAGCAAATCCGGCGGCAAGGGTGCACTGGGAACGAGCGGTACATTGGCTGCCTTGATCCCGCGATTGGCGAGATAGATACAGGTCGGGGTTTTTGACGTCCGGCTGACCCCGACAAGAATAATGTCCGCTTCGTCCAGATCTCCGTTTGACTGACCGTCATCATGAGCCATGGTGAAGTTCAGGGCCGCGATGCGNTCAAAATATTCCGCGTTCATTTCGTGCTGAACGCCTGGCTTGTGAGAAATCTCGCGTCCGAGATAAGTCCCCAGNGCATTGATAACAGGATCCAAAACAGAGATGCACGGCACATCGAGTTCTGCACACCGGGCCACAAGCTGATCGCGCAATGTGTCATTGACCATAGTGAACATAACCAGGCCCGGTTCGCGTTCGATCTCGGCAATCGCCCGGTCGAGCTGTTTGGGGCCGCGAACAAGTGCATAGATATGTTCTACAGCACTCACATCTTCATATTGGGCGCAGGCCGCGCGGGCGACAGCGTTCAGGGTTTCCCCTGTNGCGTCTGACACAAGATGAAGGTGGAAAAGGCGGTTACTCGTCATCTGTTTTTTGCTTCCGGCATTATGCTTTGCAGATCTTGCCACATGACCAGCTGCCAACCCTGATCAACTTTGGACGATACGCGTCAAGATGAAGGCAGGNGTGAAGAAAAGACCGGGATCAAGATCAGGCGGACAAGCTAACGGAAATGTGGCTNGAGACAAACAGATGTTATGACCGCCAAACATAGCTTTCCGGCTTCCTGGTTCCAGCCTGTGGATGAGTGTGGATAAAGGGGAGAAGTCCACTGAATTAACCAAGACCTACCCGGCCATACCCATCATTCTTTTTTCATCGACCATTCTGTTCGTGGTTAANAGAGGCCGTTTTAGGGGTTGGGGAAATTGGGGAGAAGTTTTACCCGGGTAGGGCNNNCTGTTTTATCCACATGGGAATACTTATCCACATGATTAATTCCCACAGGCCAAGTTGTTGGGGACTCACGTGATTTTCCAAATTCTCGCAAAGAGAGTCACAGGTTGTAGATACAACCATAGGAGTCATTCGCGTNCCGCNTAAATGTGAATAGTGGGATGAAATTGTGGGGAAGATTTAATCCCCGATCTCCACAGGCATCCACTACTACAACAACCTTATTTAAGATTCTTTATATGAGGGATCAAAGTGGGATAAGTGCGGAGGANGGGCTTTTCTCTTTCAGAAAGCGATCTAGGTTCAGGTTTACGTGAAAATCATTTCCTTCAGAGATTGATCCATGCGAAGGAGGCTCCGTAAGTTTTNGTTCCTGACATGACACTCTCATGAAGCCTTTGAGAAAAGCCTGACAAGACGGTTGGAGTTTCCATGAAATCTGCTGACAAAAAGTTTATTCGCGCGCTNAACGGCGAAAAACTTTCAACCCCGCCGATCTGGTTGATGCGTCAGGCGGGTCGTTATCTGCCTGAATATCGCGCGACCCGCAAAGTCGCGGGCAGTTTTCTGGATCTGTGCTATACCCCGGAACATGCGATNGAGGTGACGCTGCANCCCATTCGCCGTTANGGGTTTGATGCATCCATTCTTTTTTCNGACATTCTGGTTGTGCCTGATGCCNTGGGNCAGAAAGTCTGGTTTGAGGAAGGGGTTGGACCGCGTCTTGAACCTATTTCTACGGTTGCTGGCTTAAAGGAGCTCGACACCTCACGGGTTCTCTCTCATNTGGCNCCGGTTTTTGAAACGGTGAAAGGGCTTCGTGCCGCCTTGCCGGCAGAGACCGCGCTGATCGGGTTTGCCGGGGCACCATGGACGGTTGCCACCTATATGGTGGGCGGGCGGGGATCGCCGGATCAGGGAGCNGCAAAAGCCTGGGCTTATTCTGACAGGGTTGGTTTTCAATCCCTGATTGATCTTCTGACGGAGGTCACGGGCNATTATCTGGAGGCACAGGTAAAGGCCGGGGCTGAGGTATTGCAGATTTTTGATACCTGGGCCGGCAGTCTTCCCAGTGACTTTTTCCGGAGTTTCTGTCTTGAGCCGGTTCAGAAATTACGGGCGCGGCTTAAAATTTCCTGTCCCGATATCCCGGTTATTGCCTTTCCACGCGGGGCGGGTGCGGCCTATGAGAGCTATTTCCGTGAAACGGGTGTAAACGCTGTCAGCCTTGATACATCTGTCGATCCGGTATGGGCCGCGGCGACCCTCCAGCCGTTGGGGCCGGTTCAGGGGAACCTGGATCCCTTGCTTCTGGTTGCGGGTGGTGCGCCAATGGACAAGGGCGTTGATGATATTCTNTCTGCACTGTCTGGGGGGCCTTTTGTGTTTAATCTTGGTCATGGAATTGTGCCGCAGACACCGCCTGAGCATGTGGAACGGTTGGTCAAAAGGATACGCGGCTGATGGCTGGAACAAAGCGGGTTGCTGTGGTTCTGTTCAATCTGGGNGGCCCGGACGGACCTGAGGCTGTTCAGCCGTTTCTCTTCAACCTGTTTTCAGATCCGGCCATTATTCAGTTGCCGCAACCATTTCGCTGGCTGGTGGCTAAACTGGTTTCCTCCCGCAGGGCACCTGTTGCACGGGNAATTTATGCACAGATGGGTGGTCGCTCGCCCATTGTTCCGNAAACGGAACAACAAGCNCGNGCCCTAGAAGNGGCGCTTTCGGATGTGGGAGAGGTAAAAGNTTTTATCGCGATGCGCTATTGGCACCCCATGTCCNNGGAAACNGCGCAAGCGGTGAAAGCCTATCAGCCGGACGAAATTGTGCTGTTGCCGCTCTACCCGCAATATTCCACAACGACGNCAGGNTCTTCCCTTAAGGACTGGCGCCGGGCGTGGCGTGAGGTAGTAGGGCCAGGTCATACCCTGGAGAAAATGCCGGAAATCCGCGAAATTTGTTGTTACCCCGAGGTGAACGGTTTTGTGGAAGCGGANGCGGGTCTGGTGGCGGAGGCGCTTCAGGAAGCCGGCGATCTNTCCCAGGTCCGGCTTCTTTTTTCAGCCCACGGGTTGCCGAAAAAAGTTGTGGATGGCGGAGACCCTTATCAGCGTCAGGTGGAGCGAAGCTGNGCAGCAGTGGTGAAAACGCTNGGGGNCCGNGCGGGGATCGAGGCAGGCCAGCTTGACTGGACGGTCTGTTATCAGAGCCGTGTGGGACCGCTTGAATGGATTGGGCCTTCGACAGATGCTGAGATAGAGCGTGCCGGGCGGGATGGGAAAAAGATTGTGCTGGTGCCGATCGCTTTCGTATCCGAGCATTCTGAAACACTGGTTGAACTGGACATTGAGTATCGGGAACTGGCGCAAAAGGCGGGTGTGCCGGTTTATCTGCGNGTCCCGACTGTGGGAACAGTGCCTGCGTTCATTCGCGCACTGGGCGATCTGGTACGTGAGGCGTTACAGTCGGAGACAATGATTTGCNCCGAGGAAGCGGCAGGGGGAACCTGCCCTGGTAACCGGGATAACGGGACGGTTTAACGCGCTCCAAAGGGTTGCTTCCGCAGGAATTGTTTCGAGACTGATATGACAGATTTCCTTCTCAGCTGGCGTGACTGGATCAGGGCGCTGCACATCATTTCGGTGATTTTCTGGATGGCGGGGATGTATTATCTACCTCGGCTTTACGTTTATCACACCGAGACGGAACCGGGCTCTGCCCTGTCTGAAAACTACAAGAAGATGGAAGAACTGCTGCTTCGNCGGATTATCAATCCGGCGATGATTGCCGCCTTTCTTTTCGGCGGGCTNCTGGTCTGGATGCTCTGGGATNTTTACGGNGGGGAGGGCTGGCTTACCGTCAAGCTTGTCCTTGTCTTCCTGATGGGGGCCTATCACGGGGAATTGTCGCGCTGGCGGAAACTGTTTTTGCGTGACGAGCGNCCNTTTACCTCCCGGCAGATGCGGATCCTGAACGAGATCCCGCCGGTTCTCACGATTTTCATCGTTATTCTGGTGGTTGTAAAACCGTTCTGACGAGGCCCGGGNNGCGGGGATTGTTCTTTTCCGCTTGTGAAATGGGCTTATTCTGGTTATATGACAGTTAACGCCTGTCGGATCCCCTCCGGCGTATGAGCTTGAAATTCTGGATCTGCGTTCGCGTGAGACTCAAATTTGCAGCTCGTAAGGCTCCAGACTTTCAGCATTTGGTGGTTGATCTGGCGCCAGGTAATTTCAAGAAACTTCCTTGTTACCAAACTACTGTTTCCAGACTTGTTATCTGAATTTTCTATATCTGAATTTTCGTCATTACCGAACTTCCTTGTTGCCCGTTGATCGTTCACGAAAGCCCTTTGATGTGGCGTGATCAGAAAATCCAACCGGCCTTCCTTTCCCCAAAAGACAGAGATTTATATGCAGCAGATTAAACTGCAGGAACTAAAAGCCAAATCCCCGACAGAGCTTCTGGAGCTTGCGGAAGAGCTGGAGGTGGAGAATGCCAGCACGCTGCGTACGCAGGAGCTGATGTTTGCAATCCTCAAACAGTTTGCCGAGCGGGGCACGGATATTATTGGTGAGGGTGTGGTGGAAGTGCTGCAGGACGGGTTTGGTTTCCTGCGTTCTCCACAAGCCAATTATCTGGCGGGACCGGATGACATTTATGTTTCGCCTTCACAGATCCGCCGGTTTTCACTTCGTACCGGGGATACGGTTGAAGGTGATATCCGCAGCCCGAAAGAGGGCGAACGTTATTTTGCCCTGATCAAAGTGAATTCAATCAATTTCACCGACCCGGATCAGGCACGCCATAAAGTTCATTTCGACAATCTGACGCCTCTCTATCCGGATGAAAAACTGGAGATGGAAATTGATGATCCAACCCGGAAAGACAGTTCGGGCCGGGTGATCGATATTGTGGCACCGCTTGGCAAGGGCCAGCGCGGATTGATTGTTGCCCCACCGCGCACGGGTAAGACGGTTCTGCTTCAAAACATTGCGCATTCAATCGCAGCCAATCATCCTGAATGCTATCTGATCGTTCTTCTGATCGACGAGCGGCCGGAAGAAGTGACGGACATGAAACGGTCGGTAAAGGGGGAGGTTGTGTCCTCNACTTTTGATGAACCTGCCGTGCGCCACGTACAAGTGGCTGAAATGGTCATTGAGAAGGCCAAGAGGCTTGTTGAGCATGGTCGGGACGTGGTTATCCTTCTNGACTCGATCACGCGTCTGGGGCGCGCCTACAATACGGTGGTGCCAAGCTCTGGCAAGGTATTGACCGGTGGTGTGGATGCGAACGCGCTGCAGCGGCCCAAGCGGTTTTTTGGTGCGGCGCGGAATATCGAGGAAGGTGGATCCCTTACGATCATTTCCACCGCGCTTATTGATNCCGGCAGCCGGATGGATGAGGTGATCTTTGAAGAGTTCAAGGGTACGGGCAATTCGGAGCTTGTTCTTGATCGCAAGGTTGCTGACAAACGCATTTTCCCGGCTATGGATATTTTGAAATCCGGTACCCGGAAGGAAGAATTGCTCGTCGACAAATCAGCGCTGCAGAAAATGTATGTGTTGCGGCGTATCCTCAATCCGATGGGGACGACGGATGCGATCGAATTCCTGCTCGACAAGCTGAAGCAGACGAAAAACAATGGCGAGTTTTTCGACAGTATGAACACCTAGGCTGGTGTACTTGCGCATTGAAAGAAGGCCCGGACTGAACGCCCGGGCCTTCTTTCATTTCAGACTTTGATGTTTGTATTATGGGAGATGTTTGAACTGTGGGAGGCCTTTGAGATGCGGGCTGTCTCTACACGTTCTCGCTGGGTGAGTCTGTAGGCGGCCACGCCAGCGCCTAATGTTGCAGGCACGAAAATGACCGGCACCCAGAACGCCGCGTTTCTGGTGGCTTCCAGCGTTATTCCCTGTGCAAGGCCGGCCATGTTGGCCCCCAGGCCGGCGATCACGGCACCGAACGCAATTCCGATCATCTGGGTGGTGGCGACAGCGGAGGCAGCGATATCTTCTTCGCCCGGCTTGGCAAAACTCATGACCCGCTGGATGAGGAAGGCCCAGCACCCGCCGATCCCGCCGCCGAGCAGAATGGCGACGGGCACAATCATGAACAAAGGCCCGTCGGGCAGAAACCGTGATGCGCCAAGCAGGCCAACAGTCATAACCAGGGCGCCTGCGATAATCAGGCCTGGCTGATAACGGTCGGGCAGACTGGCCACCAGAACGGCAACAAGCGTCCATGACATGGCTTCAATGGCAACCATGTATCCCGCCTGAAGGGGGGTGAGGCCGTGTATGGTTTGCAGAAACAAGGGGCCGAACAGAGCAAACGGATCGTTGGCCATCGACAAGAGCAGCGCGACCCAAAGCCCCAGGCCGACGACTGAATTTGTGGTGAAAGCATTTGTCGGCAGCAGCGGATTGGGTGCGCGGGCGTCTATTATTTTCATGATGATGAAGGCAGCAATGCCAGACAGGCCGAAGAGGGCGATGCTGAAGGTTTTTTCTTGTGTGGAGGCGATCGAGACGAGAAGAATTGAAAGTGCAATCAGACAGAGACGCAGAAGAGGGTAGGCATGTGTTGCAGATGTATCTGTCTTCTTTTCATCTGCCTTTAGGGATGGAAACCGCCAATAGATTGCGATGAGCATGAGGCTTGCCATGAAAGAGATGATGAAGAAAGCCAGTCGCCAGGAACCAAGCGCGGTTGTCATGCCGCCGATGAACGGACCNGCAAGGGCTGCAACACCCCAGACGCCNGAGAGTGTGGCAAAGATGCGCGGCCAGAGTGTTTCAGGAAAAAGGTTGCCGATCAGCGCATAGCTTAAAGCGGCCATCAGACCGCCGCCGAAGCCCTGAAAGAAGCGTCCGAGAATGAGTACCCACATTGAAGGGGCGAAGGCACAGAGCAGGCACCCGATCAGGAAGATGAGCGCGCCGACAAGCAGTGCGTTNCGGCCACCAATATCGAGCTTGAGACGACCGGCACCGGCAGCAGCGGTGACNGATGCAATCATGAAAATACTGGTTGCCCAGCCCATGTAAGCAACCCCGCCAATGTCGGCAACGGCGCTTGGCAGGACCGTGGACATGAGGAGTGCGTTCATTGCATGCAACAAAACAATAAGCGCGATAACACCGAAAAAGAGACCGGATTCACCTGTCACNAGTGTTTTCCAACCTTCGGTGGATGGTGCGGTTTCTTGGGAGGGAGGAAAACTTTCCGGCATGGAAGGCCCTTCGGGTTTAGTTCTGGTTCAGGATCGGTGTTTAAATAGAAAGCTTATTGTTTTTTTATTCNTATCCGGAAACACTAAATAAGAAAAGAGATAACTTTTTAAACCTGGTGCCTTGTGATAAAATTCTCCTATGAGTGAGACACGAGATCATATCCTTCATCTCCTTAAATCAACGGGACCTCAGGAAACCGGTAAAATTGCCTCGATGCTGAAGATGAGTGTNGTGGGTGCGCGTCAGCATCTCAATCAGCTCGTCGGCGAGGGGCTTCTGGCGGCTGATGATGTTGCAGGCCAGGTGGGACGCCCTCGAAAAGTCTGGCGTCTGACCGATGAAGCANGATCAAAATTCCCCGACGGGCATGAAGCGCTGACGGTGGAGATGATTGAATCAATACGTGCCCTTTTCGGGGATGCCGGGCTTGATCAGATGATCAGGCTTCGCGANGAGAAAGTGCGTGGCCGGTATGCACNGGATCTGGCCACACTTTCTGCGCCGGGAGCCCGGGTGAAGCGGCTTGCCAAACTTCGNGATCAGGAAGGGTATATGGCTGTTGCGGAGCGTACAGGCAAGAATGAGTGGCTGCTTCTTGAAAACCATTGCCCGATCTGTGTTGCGGCCGCCCACTGCCAGGGGTTTTGCCGGTCAGAGCTTCAGACCTTTCAGCNGGTTTTAGGGCCTGATGTTTCGGTGGAGCGGGAAGAGCATATTCTGCGTGGTGCGCGGCGGTGTGCTTACCGGGTTCGTACAAACCAGACCTGACGATCTANTCGCGATTTGATGCTCGAGCATTTGTGATCTTCGGGTGCGCGTGATGACGATTTCTCCCTTTCTGCGTTAAACAAAAATTATCCCGAACAGACAATGATGAAACCAACAATGCGCCAGGTTGTGCGGGCATCTGGCGGTGGTTCTATAAACNCGTAAGGGGATCATCTATGATCGGAAGAAACAATGAAGGGGATGCAGACCGGGCATCGTCTGACGACGAAGCTCGGATTGGTTTCTGGAATTCACTTGGCAGTCGGTTTGTTCTGAACGGGGCACTGACTGTTTTTCTCGTTGTCTCGCTCGCGGGCCTTGGCCTGTGGTCGTCCAACCATTTGAGCAATGCGCTGACGCAAAGTGAAAATGTTTCGGGTGCGTTGGAAAACCATCTGACNGCCAATGCCATGTTGCAAGCCATGAAGGGTGATGCCCTTGCCTCCATTCAGGCTGGCATATGGGGTGTTCCCACTGACCAGGATGCTGCCGAGGCGGANCTNGTCCGTCATATCGGCATTTTTGAAGAAGCCGTTCTGGCTAANCAGGCAATAGACCTGCCTGAAGACGTGCGGGTTGTACTTGGAAATGTAGACGAGCCGCTGAAAGCCTATGTTGCAACGGCCCGCCGGATTGTAGAACTGGCCAGTGCCAATTANGGTGCCGCTCAAACGATGATGCCGTCTTTCACCCAGGAATTTCTGCGGCTGGAAGAGGTGATGAACGAGGTTGCCGTCACGATTGAGGAAAGTCTGAGCACAGCGAATGCGGCGAGTGAAAGTGCTGCATCTCTTGCGCAGATGGCGATGATNGTTGGTCTGGTGCTTGGGCTTATTTTTGCTGTTGCTGTGAACTTTATGACAGCGTCGGCGGTGGTACGNCCTCTTACGGCAATGACCGATGCCATGCGGAAGCTGGCAGGTGGTGACCTTGATCTGTCNATCCCAAGCGAAGGTCGTGCTGACGAGATGGGAGCCATGGCCAGCGCTGTTGCAACTTTCAAAGAGAATGCGATCGCGCGGGTGCGTCTTGAAGAAGCGCAACGGGCGGAAGAAGAAAAGCGTGCNGGCCGGACAGCCACACTTGAGCGGCTAATGGCGGAGTTCGATAAATCCGTTTCAAACGTGATTTCGGTTCTGGTTGGCCGGACAGGTGATNTGACTGAAACAGCGAACCGGATGAACGAGGTTTCACGCCGGACAAATGAAAAGGCTGGTGTGGTTGCGTCGGAAGCAAAATCGTCGCAGTCAAGCAGCCAGTCTATTGCGTCGGCAACGGCTGAGCTTACAGCCTCGGTCGGAGAGATTTCCCGTCAGGTTTCTCATGCGGCGAAGGCGTCNGGACAAGCTGTTGACCAGGCNGAGCAGACCAACAAGACCGTTGCGAGCATGGCGGATGCTGCCAACAAGATCGGCGAAGTTGTGAAGCTNATTTCCGATGTTGCCGAGCAGACNAATCTCCTGGCGTTGAATGCCACGATTGAGGCTGCGCGNGCGGGGGAAGCNGGCAAGGGCTTTGCGGTTGTGGCATCAGAGGTGAAAGCATTGGCAAACCAGACAGCNAAAGCGACGGAGGAAATCACAACGCAGATCCAGGCAATTCAGACGGTTTCGCAGGCCTCTGTCACGGCGATTGGTGAGATTTGTGAAAAGATCCGCGACCTTGATGAGATCAATGCCAGCGTTGCCAGCGCCCTTGAGGAGCAGGATGGTGCCAATCGTGAGATCTCCCAAGGTGCGGAACACGCCTCTGAAGGGGCAAACCGGATTGCCGCCAATATTGAAGAGGTCGCAGCAGCTACGCATGAAACAGAGGAAGTGGGCGCGGCNGTGCTCAGTGTTTCGGGCGAACTTGGTGATCAGAGCAATGTCTTGAAAAAGCTCGTTGATGACTTCGTGCGGGGGATCAAGGCAGCCTGATTTAGGGCCGAGATTGGATATNGAAACGGCCGGATGTAAATCCGGCCGTTTTNTATNGGCAGCTTGCCTTTTATCTGCAGCTTGTCAGGGTTATCGGCAGATAATCATCAGGGCTCGATGATTGTGGCGCCGGTTGTGGCGCGGGCTTCGATATCGCGGTGGGCCTGGGCGGCGTCGGCGAGTGCATAGCGCTGATTGATGTCGACCTTCACTGCGCCGCTGGCCANAACGTCAAACAGGTCNGTTGTNGCAGCNGTTCGTTCCGCCGGTGTCATCATGTAGTGGANCATGGTGGGGCGAGTGACATAGAGCGAACCCTTGGCGGCGAGAATGCCGAGATCAACCCCTGTTACTGCACCTGACGCATTGCCGAAGCTNGCGAGCAGGCCGCGTGGTTGCAGGCAGTCGAGAGACATGATGAACGTGTCTTTGCCGACACCGTCATAGACGACGGGTACTTTCTTGCCGTCNGTGATTTCCATCACTCTTTCGACAACGTTCTCTGTCCGGTAATTGATCACATGCGCCGCCCCGTGGGATTTGGCCAGAGCNCATTTTTCGTCTGATCCGGCAGTGCCGATCAGATTGACGCCAAGATGNTTTGCCCATTGGCAGGCCACGAGCCCAACGCCGCCTGCGGCTGCATGGAAGAGAACCGTGTCTCCCTTTTGGACCTTGAAGGTCTCNTTGAACAGATAGCGGGTTGTCAGGCCTTTCATCATGAGGGNCGCGGCTTCGTCGTCCTTGATCGTGTCAGGTAATTTGATCAGACCTGCTGCGAAGCAGTTTTGTGCTTCGGCATAGGCGCCCAGCGGACCAGAGCCGTAAGCGACGCGGTCGCCGACTTTGACTTCGCTCACACCCTCACCGATGGCTTCTACAATGCCGGCTGCTTCCAGGCCGATGCCNGACGGCATGGGAACAGGATAAAGGCCGGAGCGGTGATAGGTGTCGATATAGTTCAGACCGATAGCGGTGTGACGCACGCGGGCCTGGCCGGGACCGGGTGCCGGAAGCTCAACGGTTTCGAGCTTCAGGACTTCCGGGCCGCCGGTTTCGTGGATACGAATGGCTTTGACCATGCTGATTGTCTTTCTTTGTAANGAAAATATTTAATTTGAANACGGAGAAAGTTGAATGCTCAAAGATTGTCTTTGAAAAAATCAAGGGTACGGGTGTTGGCCAGGTTGGCGTCTGCCTTGTTGTAATGCGCGCCACCGACACGGGCAAAAGCATGGTCACGGTCTGGATAATCATGAAGCGTGACGAGAGTGTTGTCATCGAGTGCCGCATGGATCTGTTTTTGTGCGTCCGCTGGCACAAATTCGTCCTTGCCTGCAATGTGGAGCATGAGAGGTTTTTTGATTTGGGCGGCTTCGTCAGTTCTGGCCTGGATGTTAACGCCATAAAAGCCGACGGCGGCGTCNGCNTTGGTGCGGGTTGCCGTTAGATAGGCAAGCTGGCCGCCCAGACAATAGNCNNCGGCNCCGACCTTGCCGCTTGAAAGTTTGCGGGCTGTATCAATGGTGGCCTGAATNTCAACCATGCCNTTGTCAACGTCGAAGGCCCCGAANAGTTCGAAGGCACGTGCCCATTCGGCGTCTGTTTTGTCGGTGATTTCGATACCCGGTTCAATACGCCAGAAAAGGTCGGGAGCAATGGCGATGTATCCTTTCGTTGCCAGATCATCGCAAATGTCACGCATGACCTCGTTAATCCCGAAAATTTCCTGGATGACGACNATTGCCGGGTGGGAACCGGACCCTTCCGGTTTTGACAGATAGGCTTGAAAGTCGCCGTNCGGACCATTGATTGTGATTTTTTCAGCGTTTGCCATNTGGGGCCTCCTGAGGGACGTGTTCTGCCGCGTGGGCGTTTGNTTTTGATGGGAGAGTAACGGGAAGCGCAGCTGAGTGCGAGTGCTCATGCGGGTGCGCGTCGCGCCGCTTTTAACCCCGCCAGAAGAAGCTCCGGATCGGTGACGGGCGCTGAACAGACCGGCCCCGTGCAGATATAGGCGGTCGCGGCACCGTCGATCATGGTNTTGCCAAATGCCGGGTGGTTGTCTGGCANACTNCCGGGCTCTTTNGGGTCGTGAATGATGATAAGGCGGGTTGGTAGCGAGAGGGAGAGGATAATTTCTCGCAGACGCTGGAGATCGGCAGAAGCGGGGTCACCGACCAGAACAATCTGGGTAAGGTTCTGAGCGGTATCGAAGCTTGCCAGCCAGCGACCATGGGGGAANGGNTTTTCCATGACGGCGCCAGCAAAACTTTTGATGAGCGCGTCTGCCCGGTCGCGGTAATGGGGATCGCCGGTGAGCGCATAAAGTTTGACGAGGAGAGCTGGAAGTGTGCCATTTGNTGCCGGGGTCGCGTCATCGTTTGCAGTACGGGTGCGAGTGATGAGGGCTTCGGCATCGTCAGCGGTGAAGTAATAGCCGCCCGATTGGTCGTCCCAGTAATGTGCGTCGAGCTCTGTGNCAAAAGCCTGGGCATCNTCGACATAGGCCCAGTTCTGCGTGATTTCAAACAGGGCGAGGCTCGCGTCGATCATGTTTGCAAGCCCATCGGACATTGCACGATGTTGTCGTTTGCCCGCGCGATAGGTGTGGTAGGTGCGACCGTTTGCGCGCATGGACTGAAGGATAAAGCGGTAGGCAGTGGTGGCNAGATCCAGCCAATCGGGGCGGGCGAAGGTGAGAGCCGAGCGCGCCAATGCCGCGATAGTGAGGCCATTCCAGTCGAGCAAGGCCTTGTCATCCCAGCCGGGGNGGATGCGATGGGCGCGCGCTGCCAGGAGCTTGGTTCGNCANGTCTGGAGCCGGTCTTCGGTCTCGTCTGTAAGGGTCTGGCCGATCAGCGCTGTTCGATTGAGNATGTTATGTCCTTCGAAGTTTCCCTGCGGGGTGATGTCGTAATGATGACAGAACCANTCCGCATCGGNCCCGAGAAGGGTATCTGTCTCGGCTTTTGACCAGATATAGAACTTGCCTTCGACGCCCTCGCTGTCGGCGTCAAGGCTCGCGGCGAAGGCTCCTTCGGGGGTGCGCATCTCGCGGGCTATCCAGTTGATGGTTTCTTCGATGCGGGTTTTGAAGAGAGGCGTTCGGGTTTCGACCCAGGCTTCGCGTAGACGATCCAGGAGNAGCGCATTGTCGTAGAGCATCTTTTCGAAATGGGGTACCAGCCAGTCTGCATCGACGGCGTATCGGGCGTAGCCGCCNCCCAGATGGTCATAAATTCCGCCTTCCGACATTTGAGTGAGGGTGGTGGTGACCGTTTCCAGAAGGGCCTCGGCGTCGGTGGCAATGGCGGCGTGCCAGAGTGTTTCGAGGATNCCGGTCTGGGGAAACTTGGGCGCGCCGCGTACGCCGCCGCGCTCTTTGTCCATGATGGTTTCCAAGCGGCTGGCGACNTGGCATGTGAGATCATGNGGGGGTGAGCCGGCGGCATTTACCGGTTTTTGAAGATNCGCGGTCAGTGCGGTTCGGTTTGCGTGGATTTTTTCGGGCTCTTGTGTATAAAGGCGCGAAATTTCCTGAAGAATATCGGGGAAGGCCGGTTGGCCGAATTTGGGGGTGGATGGAAAATAGGTGCCACCCCAGAAAGGCTCGCCCTGCGGGGTNAGAAACATGGTAAGGGGCCAGCCGCCCTGTTGGCCGAGAGCGTGGAGAGCGCTCATGTAAATCGTGTCAATGTCGGGTCGTTCTTCGCGGTCGACTTTAATATTGATGAAAAGACGGTTCATCAGCGCGGCGATGTCGGGGTTTTCGAAACTCTCATGGGCCATGACATGGCACCAGTGACAAGCGGCGTAACCGACAGAGAGAAGAATAGGTTTATTTTCGGCGCTGGCTCGGGCGAGAGCATCCGGCCCCCAAGGATACCAGTCAACCGGATTGTCCTTGTGCTGGAGGAGATAGGGGCTGGTTTCGTCGGCGAGNCTGTTCATGAATATCCTTTGGCGGCGTGATGGTTGCCGGGGTTCTGGATGCGGGTGGTCCATCTAGAGNTAACACCGTAACGGCCTGATGCAAGGCCGACCATGGGCTTGTGGAATAGATTCGGTATGGAAACAATTTACGCATTGGCAAGTGGAAGGGGCCGTGGGGCGGTTGCAATCGTGCGTGTGTCGGGNNCACGTGCGGACGCGGCNCTTAGCGCGCTGTCCGGGCGGTCAATCGGGTCCCCGCGGCTGGCGGAGGTTCGAAAGCTGTTCTGCCCGGTGACAGGTGTGATGCTGGACGAGGCACTCGTAATCGGGTTTCGTGGACCACACTCTTTTACCGGCGAAGATGTGGTGGAATTGCATATCCATGGTGGACTCGCAGTGATTGACTCCGTCCTGGATGGACTCGGTAAGGTTGAGGGGCTGAGACCGGCGCTGGCGGGAGAGTTCAGTCGGCGGGCGGTGGAGAACGGCAAGTTTGATCTGTCGGTGGCCGANGGGATCGCGGATCTGGTGGACGCGGAGAGTGCAGCCCAGCAGGCACAGGCACTTCGGCAGATGCGCGGGATGTTTGGAGAANTGTGCGAAGGCTGGCGACAGGCTCTNNTTAAGGCTCTGGCTTATATAGAGGCNGAAATTGATTTTGCCGACGAGGACCTGCCGTCGGATCTGGCACGCAGTGTCGAACCTTTGGCGGANCGGGTCCGGAGCGAGATGCAGGCGATGCTGGAGGATCGGCGGGGNGAGAAGACCCGGGACGGGTTGTTCATCGCGGTTCTGGGTGCGCCNAATGTNGGCAAGTCCAGTCTGGTGAACTGGCTGGCGGGTCGCGAGGCGGTGATTGTATCTGAGGTTGCAGGGACAACGCGGGACGTCGTTGAGGTGCGGTTGAGCCTTGGCGGACATGTGGTCACGATTTGCGATACGGCGGGTCTGAGGGAGACAGATGACCTGATCGAGTCCGAGGGGATCAGGCGGGCGCGGGCTGTGGGGGAAGATGCGGACCTGCGGCTGTGGCTTNCANCAGATGGAGAAGATAGAGAGGTCCCGTCAGAGGGAAGCCGGGGAGATATTCTGGTTCGGACGAAAGTTGATCTGATGGAGATGCCGGTGTCTCGGGCCAATTGCGGGAGCAGTCCNGAAGGGTTCGATATTTCCGTAAAAAGTGGATTCGGACTCGAAACGTTGTTGGAAGAGATATCAAGGCGGATTGAAGACCTCTACGGTGGGCTGGAGGCGCCGGTCATTTCACGNGCCCGGCATCGGGTGGAGATCGAAGCCTGTGTAGCGAGCCTGATACGAGGTCTGAAACTGCTGTCGCAGGATACCGACCTGTCATTGGTNGCGGAGGAGTTTCGTCTGGCCACGCGGGCAATTGGCCGTGTTACAGGGGCCGTGGATGTTGAAGACCTACTGGATGTTGTGTTTAGAGATTTTTGTATCGGTAAATGATGTTTCACGTGAAACATTTCGGCACTGAGTGAGTCTGTTTGGCCACATGGATTGGCCTGAAATTTGANCCTGAAGGACCATTCTCNGGGATTAGGGAAGGCCGTTGGCCGGATGAAATTATGAAAGAGAAACACGGAACCTGGGANGTCATNGTGATTGGTGGCGGGCANGCGGGCTGTGAGGCGGCAGCNGCTGCCGCGAGGATGAATGTTCGGACGTTGCTGATCACGCACAAGTGGGCGAGCGTGGGGGAAATGTCTTGCAACCCCGCAATAGGCGGACTGGGAAAAGGGCATCTTGTGCGGGAGATTGATGCACTTGATGGTCTTATGGGGCAGGTTGCTGACTTCTCCGGTATTCAATTCAGGTTGCTGAATCGCAGGAAAGGACCCGCCGTTCAGGGCCCCCGGACGCAGAGTGATAGAAAACTCTATCGGGAGGAGATGCAGCGGCGTTTGCAGTTGCAGGCGTCTCTCGATGTGGTTGAGGGCGGAGTGAATGACCTTGTCGTGGAGGATGGATCAGTCACCGGTGTCGTTACGGAGGATGGGCGCACGTTTCACGCCNGCCGNGTAATCCTGACGACCGGTACTTTTCTCAACGGAATGATCCATATCGGGCGAGAGAGNGTACCTGCNGGCCGGGTGGGCGANGCNCCAGCGCTGGGTCTGTCGGAGCGGCTTTATGGATTNGGGTTAAAGCTTGGGCGGTTGAAGACTGGNACTCCCCCCCGGCTNAGAGGNGCGTCGATCAATTGGAGCATTCTGGANCGCCAGGAGGCGGATGATNTCGCCTCCTGTTTTTCCTATCTGGGAANGGGGGCAGTGCAGCCTCAAGTTGCTTGTTTCGTTACNCGAACGAACGCGCGAACGCATGAGATCATCCGGGANAATTTGGAAGAGTCCCCGGTCTACGGGGGACGGATAGAGGGAACGGGGCCGCGNTATTGTCCTTCGATAGAGGATAAGGTTGTGCGCTTTGGTGAGCGGGACGGCCACCAGATCTTTCTGGAACCTGAGGGGCTGGACGATGANACNGTGTATCCCAATGGAATATCGACAGCATTGCCGGCGGATATTCAGGCAGCCATGCTGAAGACGATTGAGGGTCTGGAGGANGTCGAGATTTTGCGGCCAGGCTACGCTATTGAATACGATTATGTGGATCCGCGNGAGCTGCTTCCGACGTTGGAAGTGAAGAAGCAGGCNGGGCTTTATCTTGCCGGACAGATTAACGGCACGACAGGATATGAGGAAGCGGCGGCACAGGGTCTGATGGCGGGTCTGAATGCGGCGCTGGTGGTAAAAGGTGAGGATGCATTTATTCTCGATCGCGCGGATGCCTATATCGGNGTGATGATTGATGACCTTGTGACGAAGGGCGTGAGTGAGCCCTATCGTATGTTTACCTCGCGGGCGGAATATCGATTGAGCCTGAGGGCAGACAATGCAGACCAGCGGCTTACGGGACTTGGTGTCGCTTTGGGATGCGTGAGCGGCGAGCGGGCTGCCGTCTTTGAGGAGAAACTGGCAAAACTTGAGAGTGCGCGGNCCCTCGCCAGGAGCCTGTCCGCAAGCCCGAGCAACCTTAAGAAGGCGGGACTGTCAATCAATCAGGACGGCGTTCGGCGAACGGCCTTTGATCTCTTATCCTATCCNGATATCAGCTTTGAAAGAGTTTGCGANATCTGGCNGGAACTGGGTGCGTTGGAGCCTGCTGTCGCTGAGCAGATCGTTATCGATGCAACCTATGCGGTATATCTGGAGCGNCAGGCGGCTGATGTGAAGAGTTTTCGGAAGGANGAGGCACTGGTTTTGCCNGCTTCNCTGGATTATCAGACCGTACCGGGGCTATCTACAGAGGTCAGGTTGAAGCTGGAGGCGGCGCGGCCCGTAACCCTGGGCCAGGCCTCACGCGTTGAGGGTATGACGGCGTCGGCNCTTACCAGCCTTCTNCTTTTTGTNAAAAAGGGCAATCTACGACGGGCNGGGTAGGGCCAGGTAGAGATTGNGGGAAGGGGTCAAAAGGGTGCAAGTGATTGATAAGGAATCCTTTTTCCGGTGGTCGCATGTTTCACGTGAAACAATGGAGCGATTCTCGGAATACGAGTCCTGCCTTGTTGAGTGGCAATCAAAGATCAATCTGGTTTCTGCCTCGACCCTGCCGTTCGTGTGGCATCGGCACTTCTGGGATTCAGCCCAGCTGGCTGAACTTGTTCCGGGAACGGCCCGGTCATGGGTTGATCTAGGGAGTGGTGCGGGGTTTCCCGGTCTTGTTCTTGCCTTNCTGATTGCAGAGCGCCAGCCTTTTACTGTCCATCTGGTGGAGAGTGACCAGCGAAAATCAATTTTNNTNCGGGAGGTTATTCGCCGGACGGGAGCATCTGCNATTGTTCATACCGGGCGGATGGAAGCTNCGGAGACTATTGCGGCGATTGGTATCTGTGACGGGGTTTCGGCGCGNGCCTGTGCCCCGCTGGATCGTTTACTCGGGTGGGCGCGGCCCTATTTTGGCCCTCAGACGCTNGGGCTCTTTCTTAAGGGTGTCAAGGTCGAAGATGAATTGACCAAAGCACAGAAATCGTGGAAATTTNANTTTACTCGCATTCCCAGCCAAGCAGAGGCAGAGGGGACGATCCTGAAAGTGGAGCATCTGGCATGACTGATATGGAAAATGGTCATTCGTCGACCCCTGGCACCGNTGTTGGCAACCCGGGTGCGCGTGATGAGGGNANCTCCCGTCCCGCTGTGAATTCAGCGAAGCCACGGGTTCTCGTGTTGGCCAACCAGAAGGGCGGTGTTGGCAAGACNACAACNGCAATCAATCTGGGAACGGCNCTTGCTGCTGTGGGTGAGCGCGTGTTGGTTGTCGATCTTGATCCTCAAGGTAATGCAAGCACAGGGCTTGGTGTGGACAGGGCGGATCGTACGCTTTCCACCTATGATGTTTTGATTGGGGCGGCGTTGGTGGAAAATGCCATTGTGCCGACCAAAGTNCCGGGGCTGGATATTGTTCCGTCTACGATGGATCTTCTGGGTGCGGAGCTGGAGCTTGCCAGCGTGCCACGGCGCTCTCATCGTCTGCGGGACGCGTTGGCGCGGATGCCCGCCAATGGGCGTGAGTTGGAGGGNGTGGCNGAAGCGATGAACATTCGTCCGTATACGTATGTTCTGATTGATTGCCCNCCCTCACTTAACTTGCTGACAATCAATGCGATGACTGCCGCNGACAGTATTCTGGTTCCGTTGCAATGCGAGTTTTTTGCCCTGGAGGGGTTGAGCCAGCTTTTGCGGACGGTGGAGCGTGTGCGCACCAGTCTTAATCCCAAGCTCGATATTCAAGGCATTGTGCTGACCATGTTTGACCAGCGGAACAATCTGTCGGGTCAGGTTGCGGAGGACGTGCGTGCACACTTGGGAGACAAGGTTTATAAAACCGTCATTCCACGGAATGTTCGTATTTCCGAGGCCCCGTCCTATGGCAAGCCGGCGCTGGTTTATGATCATCGCTGTGCCGGGAGCCGGGCTTACATGAAGCTTGCTTCCGAGTTGATCCAGCGTGAGCGGATTTTACGTCGTCAAGCTGCTGCTTGACCGAATTTTCAGTGAGTTGAGGCGTACTTTAAAAGTCAGATATGAAGAGTCTAAAGAACGTTTCTTAACACTTTGACTCTTAAGGGATTTGGCACTACCTGGTCAGACTTTGGTCCAAATATCGGCAGAATACTGCGAATGGACTGATGATCCCGGTTTAGGTGCCGAGTGTNAAGAAATGGGTACCATTAANCTTTGGGCCCATGATCCAGGAGGCCGGTATGGTCGAAGAAGGCAAGAGCAGATTGGGCAGGGGGCTTGCTGCCCTGATCGGGGATGATGTGGCCATGGCGCTGGGCGAGGAAGATGCGCCGCANCCAAAAGGATTGCGCGAGGTCCCTATTGAGTTTCTGCGNGCCAATCCGTTTCAGCCCCGTCAGATATTCCGGCCGGGTGATCTTGATGATCTGACGGAATCTGTGCGCTCTAAAGGTATCTTGCAGCCGATCGTGGTTCGTCCNGTCCCNGGGGGTGCCGAGAATGATTTTGAAATTGTTGCCGGTGAGCGTCGCTGGCGGGCCGCGCAGGCGGCGCAGCTCCACCGGGTCCCGATCCTGGTTAAAGAGCTGACAGATAATGAATCGCTCGAAATTGCGATCATTGAAAACGTCCAGCGGGCTGATCTCAACGCCATCGAAGAGGCAGCAGGTTATCAGCGATTGGCAGAGCAGTTTTCCTATACGCAGGAGCAATTNTCGAAAATGATCGGCAAGAGCCGGTCCCATGTTGCCAACACACTCCGGCTTCTCAGCCTGCCACGGGCTGTTCAGAAACTTATTTCGGATGGGGAATTGAGTGCCGGCCATGCGCGTCCCCTGATCGGCCATGCGGATGCAGAAGGGCTTGCCCGGGAAATTGTCGCCAAAGGTCTCTCGGTTCGGGAAGCAGAGGCGCTGACCAAGAAGCCGCAGGCAAAAGCAGGCCGTTCTTCCGGCGGCCNTTCCACTCCGGCGAAGTCAAAAGATGCCGACACAGCCGCACTTGAGAAAAATATCTCAGATGCCCTCGGTCTGAACGTGTCTATCCAGCATCATGGCGACAAGGGTGGGGTTTTGTCGGTTTCCTATTTGACACTTGAGCAACTGGACGAGATCTGCCGTCGGCTCTCNCGGCACTAGNTTTTTCTGTCTCAGCGATCCGCGCTACCGACGCCCGGANGCGGTTCTGGCGCGGGTGGTTCTGGCGCCCTGGGCGATGCGCATCAGGGCTTGTGCGCAGATGGCGCGATCGGGAAAGCCGGTTGTCTTGCATTGCCGATCTGCTTCGCTGAGCAGGATCAGGGCGCGGTTCAACCGGCTCAGATCCCACAGGCCCGCNTGCCGGGACATGGTTGCGGCGCGTCGGAAATGGATCGGTGGACGAAGGGCTTTGATGGCTGCGTCGCGGTCGCTGCCTGCGTTGATACGGCCAATCACGAGATGCAGTTGCTGAAAATGCCGTATCACCGCGTTCAGGACGGCGACAGGTGACGTGTCGGCTTCTCCGGCTTTCGCGAGTGCGACATCCAGACCGCGAAAATCACCGAGTGCGGTTGCATCGACAATATCATCAATCCGGGTGGCAGCCGTGTCACCAATACAGGCGCTCACGTCATCCAGCGTGACNCGACTGTCTGNCGCGTCGAGACCGACATAAAGGATCAGCTTGTCCAGTTCCTGCANGGTAATGCCCCGGTCGCTTCCCAGGTGACTGGCCAGGTAAGCAAAGGCATCGGGCTNGGCGCGCAGGCCAGCCTGTTTTAATCTCTCTTCGATGACACGTTCGAGCGTTCTTGCATCATCGGCATAACAGGGAAGGGCCGCCGCGTTCTTCGCACTCTCCGCCAGTTTGCGCAATGATGATCTGGGGGTGAGGTCGGCNCCTTCCAACAGGATGAGNGCGTCGCCGCTCGGGTTTTTGAGAAAGGCATCGATTGTNTTGGTCAGGCTGTCACCTGCATTCCGTATACGGACTAANCGACGNCCACCAAGCATGGAGATCGCCGCGGCTTCGTCGGCCAGCCGGGCCGGGTCCTGTTTAAGGTCTGTGTCATTGAGGTCTGCCACGCGAAACGGGTCGGACAGATCATCCAGGACTGTTTTACCGAGCAGGTTTGATCTCTCTCTGACCAGTCCCTGGTCGGGACCAAAAATCAGAATGACCTGAGCTTTGGGGTCGGGTGTTTTGACAAACCGGTCGATCTCGCCGGCACGCAGTTTCATGGTACGTCATGCCTTNTGTGCAAAGGTGCCGCTACCCGGNTCACAATCCCTGCCGGCTGAAATAGACAGCCAGATCCTGCTCGATAGTTGTGGCGATNTGGCGAGAGGCACGGTCAATGGCNTCCCGCTCGGTGATCAGATTGGTGAACTCGGAATCGACGCGATTATAGGCTGTGATGGAGCGTGCCCGTCTGGAAAAAAGTTTCTCGCCGNTCTCGTTCTNGAACAATGTGTAGCTTGTCGATAGCGTCACATTTCTCCGTGTCACGTCGGTGTTCTGCTCAATTGCGACATCACCGATGGAGATGCTGGACGAGAGGTCCAACCGATAAAGCGCGCCCCGCACGCCCTGGTTCATCATCCGATCTTCCAGCGCAAAGGCAACCGGGCGTGAATATTCATCCCCGCCCGGGTTGATCTGCACTTGTGCCATTGTGGCGGATACAGGTCCGTTGATTGTCTTGGTTGCGTAGAGAGGCTGGAAGCCACACCCGCCCAGCCCCAGCGAGAGGGCAATGAGCCCCCCTCCGATCAGCCGTTTGACGCTATTTTGCGACAATGTTGACGATCTTGCCTGGAACAACGATGACTTTGCGAACGCTTGCNGTGCCAATAGCATGTTGAACCTTCTCCTGTGCCAGAGCTGTCTGCTCGACCGTTTCCTTGTCTGCGTCGATCGCGACCGTAATCTCGTCGCGCCGCTTCCCGTTCACCTGAACAGCGATTGTCACAGAGTGTTCCACGAGGAGGGTCTCGTCTGCAACAGGCCAGGGCGTTGCAGCCACCAATGTCTTGTGGCCGAGACTGGCCCAGCATTCCTCGGCCAGGTGCGGCATCATGGGGGCTGCCATCTGGACCAGGTATTCCACAGCCTGGCGCCGGACCCAATTGGCGGCTTCGCCTGTTTCGGTAAAGGCCGAGATTGCGTTTGCCAGCTCATAAATGCGTGCGACGGCCCGGTTGAAACCCAGTTGGCTCAGATCTGCGGTTAGNGCGGCCAGTGTTTTGTGCACGGTGCGTTGCAGCTCTTCCGATTTGGCATCGAGAACCGGCTTGTCGGCCATCGGGGCGCTCAATTGCGGCAGGCTTGTTTGCACGATACGCCAGAAGCGCTGGCTGAACCGCCAGGCACCTTCGACACCTTCCTCGGTCCATTGCACGTCACGCTCCGGCGGGCTGTCNGACAGCATGAACCAGCGGGCGGTGTCTGCGCCGTACTGATCAATAATGGCTGTGGGATCGACCGTGTTACGCTTTGACTTCGACATTTTCTCAATGGCGCCCACGGTCACGGCTTCCTGTTTGCCGTTGCGCTCGACCATGGCCTTGTTGTCAATCCAGACCAGNTCNTCCGGCGATACCCACTTGCCGTCTGGTGACTTGTAGGTCTCGTGGGTCACCATGCCCTGGGTGAAGAGACCGGCAAAAGGCTCACGTACTGCAAGGTGTCCGNTTTCCTTCATCGCACGGGCAAAAAATCGCGAGTAGAGAAGNTGGAGCACGGCGTGTTCGATACCGCCAATATACTGGTCAACCGGCAACCAGGCGCTGGCTATGTTGGGCACGGTGGGTGTGCCTGCTTTCGGATCGGTGAAGCGGGCGAAATACCACGAAGAGTCCACNAATGTGTCGAACGTATCTGTTTCGCGCCGNGCCGCCTTGCCGCAGGTCGGGCAGGGNACGTGTTTCCAGCTTGGATGGTGTTCCAGCGGATTACCGGGTTTTTCAAAGGNNACATCGTCCGGAAGTTTNACCGGCAACTGGTCCCGTGGCACAGGAACGATGCCGCATTTCTCGCAGTGAATGATCGGGATCGGGCAACCCCAATAGCGNTGCCGCGAAATGCCCCAGTCGCGCAGGCGGTAATTGACCGTTCCCTCGCCNGCGCTGAGACTTTCCAGTTTTTCGATTGCTGCCCGTTTGGCGGCATCCACTTCCAGGCCGTTCAGGAACCCGGAATTAACCGCGATACCGTCCCCGTCGAAAGCCTTGTCGCTTGCGGCAAGCGCTGTCAAAAAGTCTGCCCGTTCTGCTTCGGTGATTTTCCTGGGGGCAATCACCGGGGTTACCTGCAGTCCGTATTTCCGCGCAAAGTCGAGGTCACGCTGGTCATGTGCGGGGCAGCCGAATACGGCGCCTGTGCCGTAGTCCATCAGGACAAAGTTTGCGACGTAGACCGGGACCGTTGCCCCCTCGATGAACGGGTGTTCTGCCCGCAGGCCGGTGTCGATCCCTTTCTTCTCAGCCTTTTCAATGGCCTCCTCGCTGGTGCCCAGGCTCTCGCATTCTTTTACAAAGTCCGCGATTGCCGTGTTGCTTGCAGCCAGTTCCCGGGTGAGCGGGTGCCCGGATGACAGCGCACAAAAGCTTGCACCAAACAACGTGTCGGGTCTCGTTGTAAAAACCTCCAGCCGGTCCGACCGTCCTTCCAGTTTAAAGAAAACGCGTGCGCCCTCCGAGCGGCCAATCCAGTTTCGCTGCATCGTTCTGACTTTGTCGGGCCAGCGTTCCAGCTCGTCAAGACCGCTCAGCAGATCATCGGCCCAGTCGGTGATCTTGAAAAACCATTGGGTCAATTCCCGGCGCTCAACGGGTGCCCCGGATCGCCATCCCTTGCCGTCAATGACCTGTTCGTTTGCAAGGACTGTCATATCGACAGGATCCCAGTTCACCTGTGCGGATTTGCGTGTTACCAGCCCTTTGTCCAGCATGTCGAGGAAGAGAGCCTGCTCCTGGGCATAGTATTCCGGATCACAGGTGGCAAATTCCCGGGTCCAGTCGATCGCGAGCCCCATGGCCTTCAACTGGGTGCGCATGGCCGCGATATTTTTGTACGTCCATTCGCCGGGATGAACTTTGTTTTCCATGGCGGCATTCTCTGCCGGCATACCAAATGCGTCCCAGCCCATGGGGTGCAATACGTCGTACCCTTGAGCTTTGCGGAACCGGGCAATCACGTCGCCCATTGTGTAGTTGCGCACGTGGCCCATGTGGATGCGGCCGGACGGGTAGGGGAACATTTCCAGGACGTAGTATTTCCCGGCACTGTCGGCGCGTGGTTCGACGGGGGCTACAAAGGTCTTATTCTCGTCCCATTGGCGCTGCCATTTTTCTTCAGCAGTCTTAGCATTATAGCGGCCAGATGTGTTTTGGCTGTCGTCGCCCGACATGAGATCATCCTACTTCGATCGTCTGAGGAGTGCGCCGAATGGTTCGGCTCGTTCTGAAACCGTACGTGCCCGCCGATGCAAGACGCTGGTTCCTGCCTCTTTTGCCCCGTATTTGTTTCAGGAGCAAGGGTTGCTGTGATCGTGCTGTGGTTTGCTGTCGATGCCAAACAAAAAGCCGCAGCGAGAATTGTGTCGCTGCGGCTTCACTTCTGCTGATGTCGGGCTGCTATGCCCGTCTCAGTCCTTGTCGGCTTCCAGCGTATTGACGCGCAGTTCACGGGCGCGGATCAGGATTGCATTCTCCAATTGTGTCGCTGTTGCTGCGTTCACGCCGGCATCCTGCCATTCCGCACCGCTTCGTGTCTGACGGAAGACGGCGACTTTCAGGCCGTCCGCGCGCAGGCGGCGGTCCAGAATATAAACGGTCAGTTTGAACCGTTCGTCCGGCGTTGCCGCATCATTATACCATTCGGAGATGATGACACCGCCAAAGGGATCTGCCGATACAAGCGGAACGAACGAAAGTGTATCGAGGGATGCGCGCCACAGGAAGCTGTTCACGCCGATCCCGCCACCTGCGCCACCATTATTGTTGTTGTTGTCGCCGCCAAAAAGAACGAGCCCGTCTTCGCCGAAAATGGTCTCTCTTTCACCGCTTGGGTTCGGGTCGTTCGGCCCGCGCCCCTGGGTTGTCGGATAATTGTATTCAGCGCTGGAACAGGCAGCGACCAACAGAGCGAGCGCTCCGGCAAGAAGCGGCTTTGTTGATTTGAACGACTCTGTGGAAATCATTGGCAATCTGACCTCTGCCTTAAACTTTGCAAATAGAACCCGGCTGGTCCGATCCATATCGGCCGTTTCCGGGCGCTGAAACCTGTTTCTTGATGACCTTGCGGTGGCGTGGTTCTTCAAGACCTATCGTATTTTCTACGCGTTTCCGCCATTTATAGCGGTTCCCGGTGGAGCCGTCTATCGAAAGTCGTGATGAGGGTTCCCTGTCTTTCCGGTCTCGCCTGGCTAACCTCTTCAAAACATGAGTAAAATTATGTGGGAAAAATCACCACGTTCCCGGGCTGCTTTCCCCGAATTAACGGTCCGCAGCGGCGAGAACCCTGTGCGGATGTGTGATGCAGGAATACCACAATGTCTATAGCGCTCCTTATCGTCATCGGTCGAAGATGCGTGAAGCCTGTTCCAGCGTGAGACGTACCCGTCAAAAAGTCACCCGAAACAGCCGATTATGGTTTTGTTAACCATTTGCGAACCAATTGTGCTGTTTCCGCAACATTTACATATATTTGAGCTTAATCGCCCCCTCACTTGCTTGACGGTAGCCCCCCGATCCGGGTTAATCGTAAGTACGCGCACGGGGGGGCTATTTGTCGGCCCGGCGGTGAAGTGATCCAAAGGGGCTTTCGAGAAAGTATTTTCGTAAAGTTGTTTTCCCGATCTGGAAGCTTCTTGATTTTGAACAGCTATAGCTGAACTGCGAGGAACAAAATGAAAAAGACACTTCTTGGGACGACAGCTCTCGTCTCGGCTGGTCTTGTAGCCGGTCCGGCTCTTGCGAGCGATCCGCTCACCGTTACGGTTGGTGGTTCACTTGTCACGGGCTTCTACTTCGTTGACAATGATTCACCTGTTGCTGGTGTTGACTATGACGACACGAAAGTCGCTCTTGTCGCACGTAACATCGACATCGTTGCTGAAGGCACACTCGACAATGGTCTGGTTGCCGGTGCCGCTCTGAAGCTCCAGATTGGTGATGACGAGAACAACGCACTGAACACAGGCGATGACGCAACTTTCTCGGAAGCTTATGCTTACCTTGAAGGTGGTTTCGGTCGCATGGAACTTGGTGCAACAGATGGTGCAGCCTTCAAGATGCACTATTCTTCACCATGGTTCGTACCTGGCAACGGCGTTGACAGCCCGAACATCTACAACATCCAGAACCTTGCAGGCTCGATTTCGTCGCGTACAGCGACTTACTCGCTGCTGGCTGAAGACGACAACAAGATTTCGTACTTCACGCCTCGCCTTGCTGGTTTCCAGCTCGGTGCATCGTTCACGCCAGATACGGCTAACGACCCAGTTGCAAACGGCTTCGGTGTAACCCGCACAAACAGCTCAACAGAAGACGTATTCGAAATCGCAGCTAACTATGCTGGCGAGCTCGGTGGCGTGTCTGTTGGTGCAGACGTGTTCTACGTAACGGGTGAAGCTGCTCTGGCTGGCGCTGATGACCCAGAAGAAGTTGGTGCTGGCCTCAGCCTCGGCTTCGCTGGCTTCACGCTCGGTGGTGCATACACATCTGTTGAGAACGTTGTTGCTGGTACGCAGTCAACTGTTACGGTTGCTTCGCGCGGCAACGAAACTGACACATGGACTGTTGGTCTCGCTTACGGCACAGGCCCATGGACAGTTGGTGTTGCTTACCTCGAGTCCGAAGCTGAGAACAATCTCGGTGCTGATATCGGTTCGAACAGCTTCCTCCAGGTCGGTGGCGGTTACTCGCTCGGCGCTGGTGTTGACCTCGGTCTTGATGTTCAGTTCATCGAAGACCAGGCTGGCGCTGCTGCTCGCGAAGTTGAAAGCACATCAGCTGGTATCGTTCTCGCCATCTCTTTCTAAGAGATTTGCGATTATCGATTTGAGAGCGGGCTTCGGCCCGCTCTCTTTTTTTGTCTGACGCTTGCTTATGCTGCGTTAGAGTGCGGGCTTCGCTCAGCGTATCAATGACAAGGTGAGGCTTTCATGGGTGGTATTATCTGGCTTGCGTCCTATCCGAAGTCGGGCAATACGTGGATGCGCTCTTTCCTCCACAATCTCTTGCGCAATAATTACGAACCTGCTGACATTAATGAACTTGATCATTTCTGTTTGGGGGAGTCTGCAGCAAGCTGGTACGGGCGTTATCTGACAAACCCGGTTGAAGAGACGGAGCATGCGAAGCTGGCGCAACTCCGCCCCCGTGTACAGCGCGATTTCACCGGTGTCTTTCCCGATTCTGTCTTTGTTAAGACCCACAATTTTCTGGGTGAGTGGCACGGCGTACCCCTGCACAATATGGATGTAACGGTCGGTGGCATTTATGTGCTTCGAAACCCGCTCGATGTCGTGCTGTCCATGACCCATCATTTTGGGGAAGACATTGACGGTGCTATTCGCCGACTGGCAAATGATGGCGCGCTGACGGCTGCTGGCCGGGATCATGTCCCGGAGTTTCATTCCTCCTGGTCCCGACATGTGGAAAGCTGGACCGGACGCCCCAATCCCCAGTTACATGTTGTGCGGTACGAGGACTTGACCGCGAAACCGCAAAAGCATTTCAAGGCAATTGCGAACTTCCTCGGCCTGAAGGTCAAGAAGGAACGATTGGACCGGGCCATTCGCAATTCATCATTCAAGGCGCTGAAGGCTCAGGAAGAAAAGAAGGGCTTCAAGGAACGCTCCGAGTTTTCCAACTCGTTTTTCCGCGAAGGGAAAACAGAGCAGTGGCGCGAAAAGCTGACCGATACACAAATCCGGCAGATTATCTCCGATCATCGGACCCAGATGGAGCGGTTCAACTACATTCCGGATGGTTACTGATCCGGGCTGGAGCCTGCGAAACCGCAAAAGCCGATGTGTCTTACCCGCTTTTGTGTGATTGCATTGATCCCCCCCAGACCATAGACGGGGATCGTGCTGACCGAGACGAGCCCAGCCGCCTGGACCGACCCGAGTGTTTTTTCTCCTTTATGGCTTGCTGTGGGGAAAATGGGAGACAGAAGAGCCATATCAGCGCCTGCGTTCTCTGCGGCGTGGAGTTCTGCCCGGTTGTGGACTGCAGCGGACACAAGCCAGCCCGGTGGGATGGTGCCGCGCCGGTTCCACCCCCGCGCGAGCTGCCAGCGTGGAAGGTGCAGGCCGTCTGCCCTCAGCGCTCTTGCCAGTCGGGGGCAGCCTGCTACGAGGAAGAGTGCTTTCTTTTCCCGGCAAACGATCCTCAGTATTTTACCCGTGCTCTCTCTTTGTGTTCGATCCCACTCATAATGACGGAAGATCAACGCATCGCCGGCGCTCAATATTGCAGCCTGCGCCAGCGGGTCCAGCCCGCGCGCGAGATCGGTGATGATAAGACGGCCCGGCAGGGGCGGATGTAATCTGCTGCGCTGCAATCTGTTCTCTCTCCTCTTTCGTTCGCCGGCAAGTCCGGATATTTTCCTAGCCATGACACAGGAAGCTGAAATGATCGCTGGCGCATTCTTCGCTGTTAAAACCTCAATTGACAAGGCTTTGACGGAGGCGGGCCGACAGCCAAGTGACGCCGCTCTCGTGGCGGTTTCCAAGACGCAGACCGCAGATACCATTCGCCCGGTGCTTGCCGCAGGTCATCGCGTGTTTGGCGAAAATCGCGTACAGGAGGCACTGGAGAAATGGCCCTCCCTGCGCACGGCCTACCGTGATGTTGAACTCCATCTGATCGGCCCTTTGCAGACCAACAAAGTGGGTGATGCTCTTTCCCTGTTTGATGTGATCGAAACCCTTGACCGGGAGAAGCTTGCGCACGCGTTTGTGAAGGCCCGGGAGAAGGGGGCTTCCCTGCCGCGTCTTCTCGTGCAGGTGAACACGGGGGCAGAACCTCAAAAAGCCGGTGTTCTGCCGGACGAGGTGGATGCTTTTATTGCGCTGTGCCGGGATGAACTGGCGTTGCCTGTTGAGGGCCTCATGTGTATTCCGCCAGTGCAGGAGGAGCCTGCTCTTCACTTCGCCTTGCTGGAGAAGCTTGCCCGGCGAAACGGTCTTGCCGTTCTCAGCATGGGAATGAGTGCTGATTTTGAGACGGCGCTTGAATTTGGTGCCACATATGTGCGTGTGGGCAGTGCGATATTTGGTGCGCGCGCCTAAGGCACCATCCGTTCAATCTGCATGACCATGTCGCGTGTCAGTTGTGCTGCGATTGCCAACAGATCTTCCTGCTCCACCGCGACGCAGCCTTCCGTCGGTTTGAAAGCGGGTGTGCCTTTTCCGTCTTCTGCTCGTGCGACATGAAAGAAGATGGCTGACCCTTTGCCGGCAACAGGGGGTGCGTCATTGTAACCAAGCTCGATGATGATGTTGTAAAGTGCGTCGTCCCGCATCAGGGTTTCTGTCCGTGCCGGGTAGGGCAGTTTGACGGGCCGGTTGTAAGCGGGGTCATTTGGCGCATCGCACCAGCCATCGTCCATCTCGATCTTCCGGCTGGGCAGGCCGGTTGCAGGCGCTGCCAGTCTGTCTGCCCGGTAATGGAGCTTGCGCATGGGCCAGGTGCCCTCAGGTGTGGCGCCGTCGCCCTCGCATTTGTGCGCCGCGCTGACGATCCCCGCGCGACCCAATGCGCAGACATATTCCTTCCCTTGAAAGGTCAGAATACCATTTGTCTCTTCCGGTTTTGCACGCACGATAATCATGATGGCTTTAAACTAGAAAGGCATCGGGGCAAGTGCAAGCGGGCCCTTTACTCGTCATCTTCTTCGTACCGATCCAGGCCCAGGGCCATTGCCGCTGCAAACTCGTTGAGCGGGACAGGTGTTTCAGGTGCGATATGGGTCTGTACCTGCGCTGTTGCTGGTGTCTCTACGGGGCGGCTGGGCGTTGTTGTTTGCGGCTCCGTCAACAAGGCGTTGAACATTTCCGGGCTGAGTGTGGGCAGGGGAGTACTTTGCTGTGTCGGGGCGGAATTGCCGGACACAGAGTTGCCGGATGCTGTGCTGGCAGGGGGTGCACCGTTCTCCGGCGCGGCCGCGTGTAGTGTGAGGGAGGGTGTTTCCTCCTCACCTGCAAACCAGCTGACCAGATGCTCCCCGATATCAAGGCCGGATGCCTCTTCCACCAGCGTTTCGAGAAGTGAGATCCCGGCTCCGACGGGCCCGCCAAACAACCCGCCGCCGACAATGCGTGCGGCCGGGTTCAGTTCGTCCCCCGTTACCTCACGGTACAGTGTCGAGACACCGGGAATGTGCTGCAGGGGATTGATAGCATCCAATAAGGCGTCGAAAGACAGACCGTCCTCGTCTCCAATGGACCCGGTTGTGAGCGCGTCGTCGCTGGTGTCTGCGTGGAGGGGGCCGGTGCTGTTTGTCTGGGTGGTGTTTGTTGTTTCGCCCGGTTTTCCTGCATTTTCAGCGAGATATTGCTTTGTCCGCAGCTCAAGTACGGCCTTCGAGCCTTTCGTGTATCTGCTCATTTGCAGATAGAGGGGCAGGTCGGCTGTTGCGGTCAGGGCCATCAGGTTGGCATCCTTCGGGTGGTCGCGAGCGGGGTGTTGGTCAGGTTATGCTTTTCAATGCAAACGGAGTGCCGTAAAATTTCCACGCAAATTCAACTGCTTAAGGTGAGAACCTGATAGAAGTATCGCTGGATACCGGCAAGGTTTGCCGGGTGACCGGCAACAAGCGCTTCTTCAGGTCCATTGGTCTTTCTGACGATGGGCTCGTCTCAGCCCCCAGCGAGTTTTCGTGATGACCCAAACAGCCCAGAGAGCCCCCCAGGATATGCTGATTTCCGCGTTTCAGCTGTTTGAACAGGGGAAGTTTTCACAATCGCTCAAACTGGCGGAAGCCCTGCGCAAGGACCATCCCAATCATCCGGATGTTTTGCATCTGATGGGNCTTTTGTGTTTGCGCGGGGGNGATCCGGATGAAGCGGANCGCTTTATCCGGCTTGCTATTGCNGTTTTGCCGGGNAAGGCGTTCTTTCATGTGAATTTGGGTAACGCGCTTCGCCACCAGGGCCGGATGGAGGATGCGCGGGCCACCTATGACAAGGCGGTGGCACTTGATCCCCAGTTTCCCGGCTCGTATGCGAACCGGGGTACGTTGAACGCNGAAGAAGGGCGAGAAGCTGCGGCCATCCAGGATTTCGAGACCCTNATCTCTCTCGCGCCGCAAAGCCCTGAAGGGTATGGCCGTCTCGGCCAGTACTATCTTGGTTTGGGGCGGTTCGGCGATGCCAAGACCACTTTCGAGCGCGGTNTTGCGCAAAATGCTGANCTTCCCGGGCTGCAGGCCGGGCTTGGNGATGCGGCAGAGCGGGCAGGCGATCTTGATCTTGCGGTCCGGGCTGCCGAAAAAGCTCTTGAGCTGGCGCCGAAGCTCTATCCGGCGCTTCGTACCTGGGCCGTGGCNAAAAGACGGCTTGGCGCGCTTGAAGAAGCGCGGGACCGCNTGGAAAGGCTTGATCTGGGTAAAATGCCATTGCCGCTTGCNCGGGCGTTTCATGCAGAACTTGCACAGATCTATGACCGTTTGAACGCGCCCTCGGATGCCTATGATCATTTCAAGGCGCAGAATGATCTCGCAGCGCAGACNTTGGAGCATGACTCCATCGACAAGGCCGGCTACATGGCGCAGGTTGCGACCTTGCGCGATGCATTTACCCCGGACTGGGTGGCCAGCTGGACGCCGGTCGATGCGTCAGCTCTTACACCCCTTCCGGTGACGCCGGTCTTTCTTGTCGGCTTCCCCCGTTCCGGTACGACTTTGCTGGATCAGTTTCTCGATGCGCATGATGCGGTCCGGGTGATTGAAGAAAAGCCGATCCTGCTCGCGGTGCGGGATGGATTGAAAGGGGGCTATCCTGCGGGGCTTGCCGANCTTGATGTTGATGAGGTGAACCGGCTCCGGGGGCTTTACGCGGTGGCGCTTGAAAAGCTCGGTGNGGGCAAGGGTGGTGCTGCCGGTCAGGTCGTCGTCAACAAGCTGCCTTTGAATATTATTCATGTCGGCCTTATCCAGCGGGTTTTCCCGGAAGCCAAAATCATTCTCTCGCTTCGCCATCCTGCGGATGCCGTTCTGTCCTGCTTCATGCAGGATTTTCAGTTGAACGCGTCCATGGCGCATTTCCTGACACTGAAAGACAGNGCCGCCCTTTACGAGGCGGTGATGTCGCTCTGGCTGACNTACAAAGACGTTTTACCATTGTCCGTAGCATCTGTCCGTTATGAAGAGCTTATTGACGATCCGGAAGCCGCGCTGGCAGATGTGATGGCTCTTCTGGGCCTTGGCTGGCANCCNGCGCAGGCGGACCATGTTGCACATGCGCAGGCNCGCGGGACGATCCGTACACCCTCTTATTCACAAGTNACGGAACCGCTTTATCAGCGGGCGGCAGATCGCTGGCGCCGTTATGAAACCTATCTGGAAGGTGTGTTNCCCCGGTTGGCGCCCTTTGTGACGCGATTGGGGTATGATTAACANGATCACGGGCCTGTCACATGCGCGTGAGAATGCCCGTGAGGTGCTTGGCAATCAGGGGGTGCGCCGCTACATGAGAGCCACCGGAATGGTGATCCGCTGAAAGGGCTCACAGTCCGGGCTCTGTATCGTTGGGATACGGATTATCACTGGGACAGACAATTCGCGGCCATGAAGGCTGACATATTGGGGAGATCGAGCATCGTGAGCAATATCAAAAAAATTCTGATTGTCGATGATGACGATGCGCTTCGTGAATCTCTGGTGGAACAATTAGCGCTTCATGAAGAGTTTTCCTGTTCACCCGTTGCCAGTGCGGCNCAGGCGATTGACCATATCCGCCATCATCATTCAGATATTGTTCTACTTGATGTCGGGCTGCCGGACATGGACGGGCGGGAAGCCTGTCGTGTGATGCGCAAGGCGGGTTTGAAGGCGCCGGTCATTATGTTGACGGGTGCCGATAGTGACAGTGACACGATCCTCGGTCTTGAAGCGGGGGCGAACGATTACGTTACCAAACCGTTCCGGTTTGGTGTTTTACTTGCGCGTATCCGTGCGCATCTGCGTCAGCATGAACAAAGTGAAGATGCGGTTTTCAAAATCGGGCATTACACGTTCAAGCCGTCTGCCAAAATGCTGATTGATGACCAGGAAAAGAAAGTGCGGTTGACGGAGAAGGAAACCGCTATCTTGAAGTTTCTTTATCGTACCGGTGTGAAGACTGTCAGCCGCGATGTGCTGTTGCACGAGGTATGGGGTTACAATTCAGGTGTCACCACCCACACGCTTGAGACGCATATTTATCGTCTGCGTCAGAAGATCGAGCGTGACCCATCCAACGCTGAACTTCTGGTGACGGAAACGGGTGGCTACAAGCTCGTCCCGTGAATGTGGCCCGGGCGTGCGTCAGGCACGNCGGTTGGGTGCGGACAACAGGGTCAGAACGCCGATCATGATTGCGGTGCCGACAATGGCTGCAATNAGCAATGTGCCTGCACCAAAGAAGTATGTGCCCAGGATCAGAAGAAGTGCGACAACCGCCAGGGCCGCCAGAATGCGCATACCCAGTTCCTGATCCGGGTCCTGTGGTCCGGTAGAATTCTCAGCCGACATGTTCTCTCCTGNGGCGCTGGTTCGCGCACCATTTGATGTTCAAGGCTCTATGCCTTTTTACACAGGTTTGCTCAACGTGGCAAAGCGCCGCGTTCACTCAGTTAAACCTTCCGGCCTGCTGTGGCCTTATGGGTTTCAGGCCTTNTGGGTCATGGCTTCAGCGCTGATCGGCGGGTTCCNTTGCGGTTGGGCGATAGGCGCTGACAAAGGCTTCGGGCATGCGTGTTGGCCGACCGGATTTGATATCGATACAGACAAAATCAGAGCGTCCCCGCAGCAGGGTTTTGCNGCTCCGCAGATGCACCATCTGAAACCGGCGACGCAGACGGAGCTTGCCGTCATTTCCGGTGATCCAGGTGGCAATAGCGATCTCNTCTCCTTCGTGGGAGGGGCCGAGATATTCCATCTNGTGTGCGCGCACCACCATGCCCTTGCCGACCGCCTGATAGGCTGCAAAGTCCAATCCCAGATCTTTTGAATGNTCCCACGCGGCNTTGGCCATCCAGGTGAGATAAACNACATTGTTGGTGTGCTGAAACTCGTCAATATAGTCTGGCTTNACTGTCACCCTGACGATGAAAGGAGACGGGTAATCCCAGTTCATGTTTCCCTCGTCGTTTGTCTCGNGNGTACGGTTTGTGGCGGGTGAAGATGATGCGGGGCTGGTTTGACGATCCGGGGACATGAGCGCTCCTTTTTTACCAAACTAGCATACAGGATGTTGCCTGATAAAAGACCGTTTTGGCGGACATGTGTTGGTGGTTGATCCCGTCCTCCATTATTGGACCTGACACCAGCTACAGTCTCACCTTTATCTATGATCTCGACGGGGGCCAATATGGCCCCTAGTATTGGTCTTATGAGCCTTGCCCGTGAAATNCGCTTTCTTTCCGAAACCCCGCTCTTTGAAGGGGTGGATCCTGTTCGTCTGGAAGTGTTGGCATTTACGGCGAAGCGCTATGCGGTCGCAGCAGGCTCGGTCCTGGTTACCGAAGATGAAGAGGCGACAGGCGCTATCTTGTTGCTGACGGGGGATGCCGTCATGATGTGTAGCGGCGCGGATGGTGTTGGCCATGTGGTGCGTCTGGACGCGGGCGATCTTGTTGGCGAGACAGCACTGATGCAGCCTGCGCGATGGCTTGGCACGATACGCGCGGCAAGTGACGTGGAGTTTCTGCGGTTGGAGCGAGAGACGTTTCTGCGGCTGACCGAAGAATTCCCCGAAATTGCGCGCGGGTGCCTTCGGGCGGCAACGACACAGGTTTCTCACCTGGCCCACGACATAGAGACGCTGCGTCAATCGCTCGCCTCCCAGAAAGCAGGCCGGCTTGGTCTTGCACGACAGCGCAAAATGCGGAACAAAGCGAAGGCGCAAGGAACCGGTGCCCCGCGATAGCACCTCCGCCCCGTAACTGCCAGATCAGGTATTTGACGATGAGTGACACGGACGTGACCCCGAAAGCCCTAACGCTTGANATTGCCAAAGAGAAGGGCTGGCCNCCGAANATTCANGCCGCTTTCAAGCGGATGTCCCCTGCGAGCCGCTATCTGGGTCTTGAGATTCTTGATGTCGATATGAAATCGCTGACCGTCGAGGTTGCCTTCAATGCGACGGAAGAGCTTTGTAATATGTGGGGCGGTATACAGGGGGGNATGGTGGCCGCCATGCTTGATGATGTGATGAGCTTTGCCGTCGGGCTTGATCTTGACTGGGGGCAGATCTCGCCGACGCTTGAGCTGAAAGTGTCGATGCTCGCCCCTGCGCGGCCCGGCCGGATTTACGCAACGGGGCGTGTCATCAANCGCGGNAAGTCTGTTGGTTTCATCGAGGGGGAATTGAAAGATGCCGAAGGGCGTCTGCTCGCGACATCTTCCTCAACGGCGACATTTGTGACCTTGAAAAAGAAAGACTGAATTTCCGCTATCGTAATGGCTGGCCGCTGTCAGGCTTTTTCAAGGGCGGCGCGTTTTTCAGCGTAGCCTTCAAANGAGTCCTTCACGATCGCGTGGTTCAGCATAACTTCAGCAATCAGCCGTTTGCCTGTCGCGTCGAAAATCTGTGTACGGACCCAATAGCTTTCCGTGCGTTTACTTTCAGCGAGTGCTGCAACTTCGCGACGGAGCAGATAGTTTTCGCCCACAAAAAGAGGGCCATCAATCATACGGATTTCCAGGTCGGCAAACAGGCCGACTGCGGGGCNCTTGACGGGAAAGCCTGCCTCGCGATTTGAATACTCCGCCAGCACACTTACCATCTCTGTCGGTATGATCGCGCGCTCCCAAGGGGATGGTGTGTCTGATGCATCCGAATACCAGCTTGACCGTTCGGTGATGACTTCAAGCTTCTGGTTGAGGCTGAACGGATAGAGCGCGCCCATATGCTGGTCGGCGGCCATGGTGACATGTTCGTCCTTTGCGCCTTTCATCCCCACTGACAGGTTCCCCAGGACGACGAGCGGGCCGGGTGGGGTAAGCTTTGCGCGGCGGGCCTCCAGCAATGTCTCGCCGTGATCCGGGCCAAGGCTCACACTGGCCTCCANCACCGGCGTTCCGTCGGCTTTCTCCGCCCAGGCTCGCAAGCGGGTTTCGCCATTTGCCGGACGTTCAACAAAGGCGCGAACTTCTTCGCCTTCGACGANCATGTTTTTGAAGTGGGTGGAAATGCAGCCCCGTTCAAACCAGGCNTGTCCCCATATCTCCACCATGAGCGGATCAAACTGGCTGAAATGTGTTGGCCCTTCAATCGGGCCTGCACGGAAGCCCAGCTTCTCCGCCATCGCGTCGTCGTGAATGGAGGTGTGNCCTCCATATTCCTGCTCGGCCAACATCTGCCGGGGTTTGCGCAAAGGCCCACAAAGGGCGGTCCGTGTCTGGAATGTCATGCTCTGGTTTTCCCGCGTCGTGATCAGGACAGTTTAAAGGTTGCGATGACGGGAGCATGGTCGGAACATTTCTCCCAGCCGCGCGCGTCGGCCACAACCTCCATCGACACGGGTGTATGTGCCAAAGCCGGTGTTGCCCAGATATGATCCAGGCGCCGACCCTTGTTGNCCGCCTTCCAATCCTTTGCCCGGTAGCTCCACCATGAATAGAGCTTCTCATCNTCGGGGACGAATTTACGCATGACATCCACCCAGTCGTGGGATTTCATCACGCGGTCGAGATGATCCACTTCGATCGGTGTGTGGCTCACCACTTTCAGCAATTGCTTGTGTGACCACACATCATGCTCCAGTGGCGCGACATTCAGATCGCCCACCAGGATCATTTTATTGTCAGGCTGTTTGGCATGGCTCTTGTGCCATTTCTCCATCTCTTTGAGNAAGGCGAGCTTGTGCGCGAATTTGTCATTCACGTCCGGGTTGGGTTCGTCGCCGCCTGCCGGCACGTAGTAATTATGCACACGAATGTCGCCTGCGTCGGGCACTGTGACGGCGACATGTCGCGCATCACCCATTTTGCAGAACTCACGCATTTCGACATCGGCAATGGGCAGTCGGCTGACAATGGCTACGCCGTGATAGGCTTTCTGGCCATTGAGGGCGATGTTGCCGTACCCGACTTTCTTGAACGCTTTTTCGGGGAACGCATCATTGTGGCATTTGATCTCCTGCAGACAGAGGAGGTCAGGTTTGTGTTCCGCCAGAAATTTTTCAACCAGGCCGATGCGCAGTCGCACCGAGTTAATGTTCCAGGTGGCGACTTTCAGCGTCTTCAAGCTGGGCACGATAGAGGACCTCACGGGAGATGTTTCAGAATATATTGAAGGTAAGGCCTGACACGCCAATGGGCCAGCGCCCCCGCTCAAAAAGTCTGAAGCGCAGAAGGAAGGGGTGGTTTTCATCTGCACCGGCGGCGATGGCGATAGCGGCTCCATGCACAGCCTGCATGGCGGCCCCNGCTGCGGCGATGGCGATTTCCTCATCCTCCAGCATCCAGACAGCAATGGCGGTGTCGGCGGCTTCGCGCACGGCGGGGTCTGCTTCCGAAGCCACGTAGGTAAAGCCGATTTCGAAGGCTTCCTCGGTCAGGATTTCCAGAAGATCGGTGGACAGCGCGGCGCGCAGGCTTTCCTCTGCCTCCCAGGGGCCTGAGTTCCAGTCGCCTGTCTCCGCNGCGATGGCTGCATCTTCCCAATTGTTGATACGGGCAACNTGGGCATCGGGGAAGCCGAGNCCGTCCAGATAGGCTGCGGCAATCTCTTTGCTCTCGCGGTCGAGGGGCGTGCCGAGCGCTGTGAACCAGGGCAGATCGCCGAGCAGGCGAGCAAAGTCGCGCAGGCGGGCGAGGGCTGGCATTTCAAGGCTCAGTTCCTCCATCTCCACATCGGAGAGAGAGGCGTCAAAGTCCTGACCGTAATCATCGTGAGAATTGTGTGACATGGAGACCTTATAGCGCGGGGCCTCGTGACCTGAAAGTCTTTCAGATGGGGGAAACGAAAACGCCCCGCCTAAGGGGGGGGTGGCGGGGCGTTCGTAGCGCTTACTCTGCGCTGGTGCCGAGAGGGGATAATCGGCACCTGGATCGGGCGGTTTGCCGGTTGTTGAGGACGTCCGGGGGGCAGTTAGTCCTCAGGCTCGCCGCCTGTCTGACTACATAGATAGGATGGTCTGGGTCCGACTTCAATGGAATCCGCTGGAAATAGATAAGAATCCGTAAACAGAGGGATATGTATTAACCCTCTGTTTTTAAAAGGTGTTTTCACAAAATCGCGGATTCTCACGGTTTTGTGCAAGTTGCTTTGCGCTCTTGTGATGTGCCTTTTGGGGCAAAGTTTAAGGGCGTCAAAGCAGATCTTTTACCATGCCGGATGGCTCAGAGGACACCCAGTTCCCTTGCGGTGAGGTCGAGCGCCTTGACAGCCAGCTCAAACAGTTCATCAAGCTCCGCGTGACTGATCGTAAGGGGTGGCGACAGGACCATGGTGCTGCCGATCCCACGCATCACGAGCCCGCTTTCAAAGCAATGATTGCGGCACATGGTGCCCACGTCGCCGTCAAAGCGTTCCCGCGTCTTTTTGTCTTTCACGATTTCAATAGCGCCGAGCAGGCCGACGCCGCGTGTTTCACCGACAAGCGGGTGAGTTTGCAGGGTGGCGAGTTTTTTCTGGAAGTATGCACCGGTTTCCCCGCCGCATTTTTCGACCAGCTTTTCAGTCTCCATCACTTCGATATTGGCGAGAGCGACCGCGCAGGCCACCGGATGACCTGAATAGGTAAAGCCGTGAGACCATTCCTCGCTGGCGTTAAAAAGCACCTCACCCATGCGCGGGCCGACGGCGACGGCTGACAGCGCCTGATAGCCACTCGTCATGCCCTTTGCCATGGCCATGCTGTCTGGTGCGATGTCGAACGTGTGGGAGCCGAACCAGTTTCCTGTCCGGCCGAAACCACAGATCACCTCGTCGGCATGCAGCAGCACGTCGTGCTTTTTGCAGATGCGCTGGATCTCTGGCCAATAGGTTTCCGGCGGAATAATGAGACCGCCTGCTCCCTGAACAGGTTCTGCAACAAAGGCGGCGACTTTGTCCGCGCCGAGCTCCAGGATTTTGTCTTCGAGTGACTTTGCGATTTTAAGGCCGAATTCCCTGGGATCGCTGTCCCCTCCCTGACCGTACCAATAGGGGTAGTCGATATGCGCGAAGCCTGGCAGCGGAAGGTCTGCCTGGGGGTGCATGGATGGGATGCCTGAAAGCGAGGCGGCGGCCATTGTCACACCGTGATAGCCCTGTTTGCGGGAGATGATGGTTTTCTTTTCCGGCCGGCCTTGCAGGTTCCAGAAGAAGCGAACCATTTTGACGAAACTGTCATTGGCCTCTGAGCCTGAATTGGCAAAGAAGAAGCGGTCCAGGCCCTGGGGCGTGAGGGTGCTGAGCTTCTCGCTCAGTTCAGCCGCGTAGGGGTTGGTGGTCTGGAAAAAATTATTGTAGTAGGGCAGTTCGGTCAGCGCCTTGGCGCCGGCTTCTGCCAGTTCCTTTCGGCCATAACCAACATTGACGCACCAAAGGCCGGCCATGCCGTCCAGCATGCGCTTGCCCTCGCTGTCATACAGATAGACGCCCTCGGCGTGGGTGATGACGCGCGCACCTTTGGCGGCGAGTTCTTTGTGAGTTGTAAAGGGGTGGAGATGATGGGCTGCATCCATCTCCTGCCAACGTTTGGTCTGGTTTGAAAGTGCGGGTGACATTGTTTGCTCCATTGACGCGTTTCCGAACGGAAAACCGGTGCCCACTTTTCCTGGAAACGCTTTGGTGCGGTGATTGAATGAAAAAGTGGAAGCGGGTTTTGCGGGCATGAACGATCGCCTTTCGCGCGTGCCATAGGGCACCTACGCTGCATCTGTCATGCCTTGGAGGCTTCTAGGGATTAAAACCAATCCGCGCGCACAGGACAAGCAGTTCGCCTTTGCTTTTGGTGCCGGTCTCGCGACAAAAATGTCTCTGGTGCCGTTTCATAGATTTGAATCTATCAGTCTCGCTGCCGCCACTCAAGTTCAGGCATGTGACGCTGCGGCGTCGAGCAACAGACCGGCCATGCGTTTTGCGCGCTCGAAACTGTCAGTCTGGTTGAGGGTTAGTTTTGATGCGCTCGCGCCTTCCATCAGAAGGCGGAGATCGCGGGCGACATCTTCCGGATCGGATAGCTTTGCCTCGGTGCAGAGCTTGATCAGGTAGTCCAGCATCATGCGCTTGTGCTCTTTGGCCGCCCTGTGGGCAGGATCTGACTCTTGGGCATATTCGCTCAAGGCGCTGACAAAGTAACAGCCGTTAAAGTCAGGCTTTGAAGCCCAGACCTGAAGGGCGTCAAAGCACGCAAGAAGGCGTGCTTTGGGGTCTGTACTGGCTGTTTCCACCTCCCGCATGAACCAGTTGCGCAGGGTCCGGTCGCGCTGTCTCAGGGTTTCCAGAATAAGCTCGTCTTTAGTTCGGAATCCCTTGTAAAGGGTCATTTTGGCGACACCGGCGGTCTGAACAAGGCGGTCGACGGATACGCCTTTGAAGCCCTCTTTGGCGAAAAGGGCCTGTGCTGTTTTGACAAGTTCGGCGCGTTTTGGCGCTTTCATATAGACACCTTCGTCTGCTCATTTTCCATATTTTCTCTAGCATACACAATATTTGTGCGCTATATCCGACTTTATAGTATACTATTTGGTATACCTTTTGAACAACCAGGTAGGGAAGAATGATGGCCAAACGGAAGAGAATTTTGATCAAGGGTAGCGTGGTGCTTTTGGGCGGGATCGTCCTGCTTTGGGGCCTGATGGTGTTGTTTCCGGCTCCCTTCGCGAAGCTGATGCTTGCCGGGGTGAGGGCGTCTGCCGGCCTTGAAGAAAAAGTGATCGAGATGCCGTTTGGCTCTGTCCGCTATTTGGAAGGAGGGTCCGACAGCGCGGAGGCGCCGACAATTGTGTTGTTGCACGGGATCTTCGCGCGAAAAGAACATTGGGTTGATTTCACGCGCGCCCTCACCGGCTCATACCGTGTGATTGTTCCCGATCTGCCCGGGTTTGGTGACAATGAGGTTCTGGGTGAGGGGGCCTATACCTACGCGGCGCAGCTTGATCGCCTTGCTGCACTGTTGGACGAGCTTGCGCCGGGCGTCTTTCATCTTGTGGGCAACTCGATGAGTGGGCAGCTCGGTGGTCTATACGCAAGGCAGCATCCTGCCCGTCTTTTGTCGCTTGCATTGATCGGGTCGCCTGTCGGGGTGACGTCGCCTGTTCCCAGTGACATGGAGAGGGCCCTTGTGCGTGGCGACAAGCCGCTTGTGGTAACGACAGAGGAAGAGTTTTCGACCCGCATGGAGTGGCTCTTCCCGGATACGCCTTACATTCCAGGTCCGGTTGTTCGTGTTTGGGCTAAAGCCGAGGCTGCGCGCGGCGACGCGAATGAAAGGATATGGGCTGAGGTCAGTGGATCCAATCAGGTACGCCTTGAGGCACTTGCCCCCGAGCTCAGGCTTCCCAGTTTCATCTTCTGGTGCCGGGAAGACCGGGTTTTCCATTTTACGGGCGCACAAGTGCTTTCAAATCTGCTGCCTGATGTTGAGCTTGTCTCCGCGACCGGATGTGGTCATGTCCCCATGCTTGACCAGCCGGAAAAGGCAAGCCAGGCTTATCGGGCGTTCCTTGATCGGCAGCGGGCTCCAAGCGACGGATAATGTCCGATTTCTTACACGTTCAGCAGCAGGTGCTCCCGTTCCCAGGCAGAGATCACCTGCTGATAGGCGTCATACTCCACCATTTTCACTTCCGTATAGACGGTGATGAAATCTTCGCCCAGTGTTTCGCGGAGCTCACGGTTGGCGTTGAGCTTGTTCAGCGCGTCGAGCAGGTGTTTGGGCAGCGCATAAGATTTACTCTCATAAGCGACCCCTTCTTTCGGCTTGGAGGGCTTCAGCTCGTTCACCATGCCGAGATAGCCACAGGCAAGCGAGGCTGCAAACGCCAGATAGGGGTTTGTGTCCGCGCCTGCGACGCGGTTTTCGATGCGGCGGGCGGACGGTTCGGAGATGGGGACACGCAGCCCCACTGTCCGGTTTTCAACGGCCCAATGGGTGTTGATGGGTGCGGCGTTCCACTTCACGATCCGGCGATAGGAATTCACGTTGGGGGCAATCAGCGCCATGGCGGTGGGCAGGTGTTTCTGCAGACCGCCAATGTGGTTGTGGAAGAGTTTGGTGTCGCGGCCATTGCGGGATGCAAAAAGGTTTTTGCCGGTTTCCTTGTCCACGATTGACTGGTGGATATGCATGGAGGAGCCCGGCTCGTTCTGATAGGGCTTTGCCATGAAGGTGGCATAAACGCCGTGACGCAAGGCGGCCTGACGCACCGTGCGTTTGAACAGGAAGACCTGATCGGCAAGTTCCAGTGCGTTGCCATGATTGAAATTGATTTCAACCTGGGCGGCGCCGGCCTCGTGGATCAGTGTATCAACGTCGAGATCCTGCACTTCGCAGAAATCATACATGTCTTCGAAAATCGGATCGAACTCATTTACGGCATCAATGCCGTATGACTGCCGGCCCGTCTCGCGGCGTCCCGAGCGGCCAATCGGCGGCTCCAGCGGATAGTCCGGGTCGATGTTCTTGGAGGCGAGGAAGAATTCAAGTTCCGGCGCGACGACCGGTTGCCAGCCTTTATCCTCATAGAGTTTAAGAATGTTCTGGAGGACGGCGCGAGGTGAGATCTTCACCGGCGAACCGTCGCGGTTGACCGCATCGCAGATCACCTGCGCCGTCGGCTCCTCATACCAGGGGACCATGCGCAGCGTGGCACCATCTGCTTCCAGAATGACATCCGGCTCTGTATCAGAGAGGAAATCGCTCTCGTCAATATAGTCGCCCGTCACGGTCTGTCCGAAAACGCTTTCTGGAATACGCAGCGTATCTGAATCGACGGCTGAGAGAAATTTACCCGTCGGGAGAATTTTACCGCGCGCGATGCCGGACATGTCCGGCACCATGCATTCAACCTCGGTGACGCGCCGGTCTCGCAACCATCTGGCGATCTGTGCCTTGGTGCTGAGCTCCGGCTCTTCTGTTCTGACGGCGGCAATCTTCTTTGCCGGCTTGCGCGGGGAGGACTTTCTGACGGTCTTTGCTTTGGGCGTCTTCTGGCCTGATGTCTGAGTGGCGGGTGTCTTTTTCACCCCACCTTTTGCGGCTGGCATGCATCACCTGATCGGTTNTCTTGGTCCTGTCGGTCCTGTTCCGCGTGCTGCATCAAGTCTTGCTTCAAGCGTTGCGCGGGGAACATCCGCCTTCAAATCGTCTTCTGTTCTGCGTCTGTTGTCTACTGGTTTGCTGATTTGTGATTTNCTGTCGCGCGGACGGCATCTCCAAAGGCGCGGAAGAGCTTTTGCGAAACCGGGTTTTCCCAAAACCGCCACTCCGGATGCCATTGTACCGCGAGGGCAAAATTTGTCGCGCTGTGATGGGACAGGGCCTCGATTGTTCCATCCAGGGCCCGACCTTCGATCGTCAGCGATGCGCCGGGTCTGGCAATGCCCTGGGTATGAAGCGAGTTGACCTCGATGACAGAAGTGCCCAGAAGCTGCTCAAACTTGCCGCCGGTGGTGAGGTTTACAGAATGTGCGGGGCCGTATTGCACATCCATTGGATCTTCCTTGTCTTCGCGGTGGTCGAAACGCGGATCGAAACCGGCTTCGGACGGGACTTCATGAATGTGTTGATGGAGCGTCCCTCCAAAAGCGACATTCATTTCCTGGAAGCCGCGGCAGACAGCAAACAGGGGCACACTGCGCGCGACGCATTGGCGGATCAATTCCAGTGTCAGAGCGTCGCGTTGCTCGTCATGGAGAGTACCCTCGCGCGACGGTTCACCGTCATAGTGAGCTGGATGCACGTTTGACCAGGACCCGGTGAGGAAGATGCCATCCACCGTGCCGAGCACTTCATCCATATCCAAAGGGTCGGGCAGAACCGGCAGCAGAACCGGCAGACAGTCCGCCCCTTCTGCAACGGCCTTGATGTACTTTTCCCCCACCGCGTGGAAAGGGTGTTGCCCCATCATTTTGATGTCGCAGGGAATGCCCACAAGAGGGCGGCGCGTGGAGTGCTTAGAATTTGACATGTAATCTGGCTATCATGGACCCCGGGGGGATCGTCAAGGGGATTGCGCATGCGCGTTCGCGCGCCTGGCTGGCTTTGTTTAATAACTCAAACGCCCGGCGGGCTCCCGGATTGGCGGCTCGGATTGGTGTTGGGGCAGGTTCGAAACAGGGGTTTGCTTATCTGCGTCCACCGGGTGTCTGGGTTTCCCGGACAACGAACAGACCATTGTCGGCCTTAATGCCGTTTTCGATGTTGCGCAGCGCCACGGTTGTTTGCAGGCCCTGTGCGTCGCGCACGACCCATTGGCGCAATTGCAGATTGGGTTCGTCAAACACAAGTGTGATGTCGCCCGGTGCTTCGCCGCTCGGGTCTTTCAGGGTTACGCGCAGCAGGCCCGGTTCCCGGCTGACGGCTTCAATATCGGTTGATCGGCGCAAGTCCACATCGGAGGCAAGGAGGAGGTTGAGNGGCGTGGCCCCGATCGGGTAACGCTGGGCGGCGTAGCTTTCTTCCTTCACAATGACCCATGTACCGTCCGCCACGACCAGAAGGTCGGTTGGTGGTGCATATTCAAAGCGCAAGCGCCCTGGCCGGCGGAGGTAGAACTGTCCTTCGGTGATAGAGCCGTCAGGCCCCACCTGCAAAAAACCACCCTGCAGATGTTCGATCGAGTTCAGATAGCCGGTAACCCGATCCACCGCAGCCCGGTCTTCGGCTGAGAGGGCTGTTGCAGACGAAGATGCAGCCTGCGCCCCGGCCAGTGGTGCGAGGAAGGCAAGTGCCAGGATCGCCAGGCCTGCTATTGCTGCGGCGATGAGGGCGCGGAAGCGGGACTGGGCGGCGCGGTCGCTGTCATGTTCTAGGTTCATCATGGGATAAAGATAGTAAGGCTTTGTGGCGGAATAATGGATTGATAATGGCTCCCGCCTGACCTTTTCTTAACGAAACTGCCTCAATTCACCCCATGGTAAATGATCAGTACCTCACGCCTTCGCCCGGTTCGCCGATCATGACTTCACGCTTTCCGGCGTGGTTTGGCGCTGAGACGACCCCTTCATCTTCCATCTGCTCGATAATCCGCGCGGCGCGATTGTAGCCGATCTGGAGCTTGCGCTGGATGTAGGAGGTAGAGGCGCGTTTGTCGCGGCCGACAATGGCGACTGCCTGATCGTAAAGGTCGTCGCCGGAGGACCCGCCGCCAAACCCGTTGGTGTCGCCTGCTTCTTCTTCCGTGTCTTCTGTTACCGCGTCCAGATATTCCGGCACGCCCTGTTTTTTGAGGAAACGAACTACTTTTTCAACTTCCTGATCCGAGACAAAGGGCCCGTGTACGCGACTGATGCGACCGCCACCGGCCATATAGAGCATGTCGCCCTGACCCAGCAATTGCTCTGCACCCTGTTCGCCCAGAATGGTGCGACTGTCGATTTTCGAGGTGACCTGGAACGAAATACGGGTCGGAAAGTTTGCCTTGATCGTGCCGGTAATCACGTCCACCGACGGGCGCTGTGTAGCGGTGATCATGTGAATNCCCGCCGCCCGCGCCATTTGTGCGAGCCGCTGGATTGCAGCTTCAATTTCTTTACCGGCCACCATCATCAGGTCGGCCATTTCGTCGACGATCACCACGATATAAGGCATGCGCTCAAGCGCGAGTTCTTCTTCCTCATAGATGGCTTTGCCGGTTTCGCGGTCAAACCCGGTCTGTACGGTGCGGACAATGGTTTCGTCGTTTTCGATCGCCTCTGCCATGCGCAGGTTGAAGCCGTCAATGTTGCGGACGCCGACCTTGGACATTTTGCGGTAGCGGTCTTCCATTTCCTTCACGACCCATTTCAATGCGACCACGGCCTTTTTCGGGTCCGTCACCACAGGGGCGAGCAGATGCGGGATGCCATCATAGATGGACAGTTCCAGCATTTTCGGATCGACCATGATCATCTTGCACTGGTCAGGCCGCATCCGGTAGAGGAGCGAGAGGATCATGGTATTGATCCCGACCGACTTGCCCGAGCCCGTCGTCCCGGCGATCAACAAATGCGGCATCCGGGCGAGATCGGCGATGATGGGCTCGCCGCCGATGTTTTTGCCCAGTGCCAGCGGCAATGATGAACTGTTGTCTTCATATTCGCTGGATGAGAGGATTTCGCGCAGACCGACCATCTCGCGTTTTGCGTTGGGCAGTTCAATGCCGATCGCGTTGCGGCCGGGCACGACGGCGACGCGGGCAGACACAGCGCTCATGGAGCGGGCGATATCGTCCGCCAGCGCAATCACGCGGGATGATTTGATCCCCGGTGCGGGCTCCAGTTCGTAAAGTGTCACAACAGGTCCGGGGCGGACATTGATGATCTCGCCGCGAATGCCGAAATCATCCAGCACGCCTTCCAGCATGCGGGCGTTCTGCTGCAAGGCTTCATCGGAGAGGGTTTCATCGGCCGCCTGCTTCTTTATGGCGGCCAGAATATTCAGTGCGGGAAGATCAAAATCTTCCGTTGGCAGAATATCAAGCATGGGTTGCCGTTCGGCCTCGGCGCGCTTGCCGGGTCTGGCTTTTTTGTTGGAGCGCTTCACCATAACCCTGCGGTTGCGGGGTTCTGCCTCTGCGTCATCTTCTTCGTCCGGGGCTTCATAAGGCTCGCGGGCGGCGGGTGCGCGACGGCGGGCTGACAGAGAAGGCTCAATGCGGCGGACAGGGGGCTCTTCCTCCCACTCGTCTTCTTCGTCCTGCCGGGCAAAGCGGGCCATCACTCCACCAAACGCATAGGAAAGCCCGTCGCTTGTCGCATACCAGATACGCGCCAGGCGACCGGGTTCGTCGTCCGTGTCCGCATAGACGGCTTCGCGCTTTTCGGCGCGTGCTTCCGCCCAGGTGTAATAGAGATCCATCAGCCGCCAGCGGAATTCGGAAACCTGGTCAATGCTGATGTCGGATGCATAACCGAGTGCAAAAAGGGCGACAGCGAAACTGATCACGCCGACAAGAAGATAGGCAGGGCTCAACCCGATCAGGTGTGCGAGGTTGATTGCGGTGAGTGAAGTCAGAGCGCCGCCCACCAGACCGCCGAACCCGACAGCAAGCGACCAGACGCCCTCGGAAGGAAACAGGCTTGCCAGAAGTGCCAATCCCGCCAGTCCCAGAAAGCCTGACAGGATCCGACGACGGGGATGGTCGATTGGCGTGTGGGTCAGGAAGCGCCAGCCCCAGATGAGTGACCAGGGGATCAGCGCAAAACTTGCCAAACCCAGTATCTGATAAAACAGATCGGCGGTGATTGCGCCGTTCGGCCCCAACCAGTTTGTCACCGGGTTGCCGGTTGCCAGATTGAGGCTCGGATCGGTGGCGGACCAGCTGGCAAAGGCAAGGGTGAGAAGAAAGCCGCCACCAATGAGGGCAAGCCCCGTCAGTTCAGCCATGCGATGGCGGACGAACAGGCGCACGCCCATCGGGAGATAGTGGATCGGATTGGGGATCGACCTTACCAGTGCCATATATCTCCTCCTTTCATGCAGCATGAGACCGTTTGGTCTGTGCGTTATTGATCGCTCAGCTGCACAGTGCGCGTGCCAGGCGCGTCATTGCATCTTCGGTTGTCTTCTCATCATGTACCAGGGCGATGCGAATATAGCGTTTGCCCGGATTGCCATCGCTCAGACTGGCATCATCACGCGACAGATAGGCACCGGGGAGAACTTTTATGCCTTCTTCCTGCCAGAGTTTTTTTGTCGCGGCTTCTCCGTCGCCCACATCCAGCCAGAGGAAGAAACCACCGGCCGGGCGATAGAAACCCAGACGATTGCCGATAATGCGTTCGGCAATATCAATTTTCTTTTGATAGCGCGCCCGGTTTTCCGCTGAATGGGTGTCGTCGTTCCAACAGGCGGTGGCTGCTGCCAGGGCAGGCAAGGGTGTTTGCGGGGCCGCGATATTGCGGAAGGCCGTGAAGCGTTTGATCAACGCTCTGTCACCGGCGCAAAAGCCGGACCGCAGGCCGGGCAGGCTGGAGCGTTTGGAAAGGGAATGAAATACCATCAGGTTTTGCAGCGGGTCGCCCGATGAGGGGCATTCAAGTGCCAGTGCGGCTTGCAGCGCGCCTGCGGGTTCCTCCCCATCGTAAATATCCGCATAGCACTCATCGACAACAAGGGTGATGTCGTGCCGCCGGGCGAGGGTAAGGAGAGCTTTCAGGTAATCGAGCGATGCAACAGCGCCTTGAGGGTTTGCTGGCGAGCAGAAATAGATCATCGCCGTGCGTGCCAATTGTTCTTCGGGCAATGCCTCAAAGGCTGGCAGAAATCCGGTCTCGGCGGTGGCGGACACGTAGATCGCTTCCGCACCTGCTGCGAGCGCGGCAGCCGCGTAGCATTGATAGAACGGGTTCGGCATCAGCACGGCGGGTTGCGCGCCTGCTTTCTCCCGCGGGCATGCGATCAGGGCCAGATTGAAGAGGGCCTCGCGCGTCCCATTGACGGG
>PAZY01000006.1 GCA_002715765.1 Rhodobiaceae bacterium
GTGCGCGAATTGTCTCAACCTGGGGAGATAGAGAGCTGGGGGATGCCGCGAAAGCGGTTCTGGCGAAGCTTCGCGCTGTCTTGCCCCGGAACCTGAAAGCCCAGTTTGATGCGTTGGGCGTCATGGCCCCGCCCGCCCATTATCAGGCGACAGTTGTGATTGATCTGGCGCGGGTGCGCCGTGCGGTGCGCGCAAAGAAGAAAATCCGTTTCTCCTATGCGGATGCAAATGGAACAACATCCAAGCGTACGATCTGGCCTTTGACCCTGTCATTCTACGGCGCTGTCTGGACAGTGCCGGGCTGGTGCGAACTCCGGCAGGATTTTCGCGCTTTTCGGGCGGACCGGATGCAGGATCTCGAAGTGCTGGAGGAGCGTATTCCCCCTGATGCCGACAAGACATTAGCCGCCTATCTTAAGCGTGAAGGTGTGAAAGACCTGAACGAACTGACGTGATCAGGAAATGTCGATCTTGATCATGGCGTCTTTCAGCAAGGCCTGTGCGCACTTGCATATCGCATTGACAGCCTCTTCCTTGGAAAGATCCTGCTCATAGCGTAATTGTTGCCACGCATGGAATGAAAACAATTGTTCGATAGCTTCGCGAATGGGCCGTTGGACCGCAGCACATTCCGGCAGGGCACTCCACAGGCGGAGGCGAAGCTTCTGGCTGGCCATTTTTTCGATCTTGTTTACGTCATCAACTGTCTTCGCGCGTGATGCGTAAAAGAGCAGGTAATTGCGGCTGTCGTCGTAGAGTGTGCCTTGCGCTACAGCGTAAGCGTGGCAGCGCTCGACAAAGGGTCCGCTGACGGTGGGCAGTACCAGATTACTGTCCATGCGTTCAGCCATGATGGCCTGCGCAACGGCAAACAGGCTCTCCATATCGTCGAAATGTCGGAAAAGTGTGCGAACAGAAACGTCTGCTTTTGCGGCAATCTCTTCGCCGCGCGGATGCAGGTTTCCTTCCTTCACCAGTTCAAATAGTGCAACGACAATACTCTCCCGTGTACGCGCGCTTTTTCCCCCCGGCGCGTCCGAACGTTCGGCTTCCATTGACCCTCCCAAGTCTCTGTTCGCTCTGCAGCCTGTTGGCGCGAAGCGTCTCCCCTGCCGAAACAGTACAGAAGATTACGCAGGCTGGCGACTTTTTTGGGGCAGGGTCAGATGTAAAACATGCGTGAGAAAGAATTGAATATGGCATGTAAAAAGACATGACAGAGAGCATGACGAAAATTTGAAAAAACACAATTTCGAGATCTACTAATGAGAATTACAAAAAACTTTTCATTTCTCAAAAAGTCGCAAAAATTAAGAAGAGATTTACAAGAATGTAGCAAAAATGGCACAAGTGTCACGTTTAGTTGATGTTTACCATATAGAATGACATCAAAAGTGACGAAACGAGGTTGACACGTTTGACGACAATTTGATTTGCTGAGGACGCCAAAAGGAGTGCGTCCGGCCGCCTTTCCAAGGCGCGGGGGTGACGTGCAACGAGTGCATGATTAAAGGGGGGACCCATGCGTAGATTCTCACGGGCGTCGAAAACGTCCGTTATGGCAGCATGTGCTGTCGCAGCTCTCGGCATACAGCCGGCGGCCGCTATCGAATATAATTTCGGTGATGTGCAGGTATTTTTGGACACGACAGTCTCGGCTGGCGTGTCAATGCGTGTCGCTGACCGGAATATGAATTTCGTTGCCGGTGGCAACGGCGGCCCAAGCAAGTCTCTGGGAGCTGTTCAAACGCCAGATGGTGTGCGTTCTCATGCAACAACAGTTGGCAGTACGCTCAATTTGGCATTCACGCCGGGCGCGGCCACAGGGGCAACTGGCCTTTCGCCTGTCGCAGGCAGCCAGGCTGTCACCTATGACTATGCCAATATCAACGCCCTGGGTGGTTTTGATAGCGACGCTTATGCCGGTTCAATCAATTCCGACGACAGCCGTCTGAACTTTGACCGCGGCGATCTGACGTCGGGTGTGGTCAAAATGACCAACGACATCCAGGCAAACTGGCAGAATTACACATTGTTTGCCCGCGTTAGCTCTTTCTATGACGCCGTGCTGGACAATTCGAGCTCCTATGAGCGCTCAGGCATCACCGATGGTGCCCGTGTAGATGCTGCACGCGACATCGACCTTCTCGACTTCTATGTCTCTGGTAATTTTGACATTGGCGATCTGCCGCTCAATGTTCGCCTCGGTAAGCAGGTTGTCAGCTGGGGTGAAGCAACCTTCATGCTGAACGGTATCAATTCATGGAGCCCGGTCGACGTGAACGCATTCCGTCGTCCAGGTGCAGAAGTGAAGGAAGGTCTGTTGCCGATCTGGGGTGCTTATGCATCGCTGGGCCTGCCTTACGACCTTTCGCTGGAAGCTTTCTATCAGCTTGAGTTTGAAGAAGTACAACTGGACCGTCCAGGCACACCGTTCGCCACGTCAGACGTGGCGCGTGTTGGTTCCGCCCGTGGCGGCAGCTTTGGTGGCAAGTCTTTCGTAACATCCGGTACGGATGGCGGCGGTTTCCTGAACCGTAACTGTTCAACACCTGACGCGCTCACCAATGCCTTCGACAATGCTTATCGTACCGCTGGCCTCTCCCAGTTTGTATGTGGCGCCGGTGGGACAAACGCCTTTCTTGACTACACGCGCGACCTGCCAATCGGGCAGAGCGAGCGCTTCCGTCTTGATCTGAACGGTGGCACAGCAGACATCGCGCGCGACCAGGACCGTCGTGCAAAAGACAGCGGTCAGTATGGTGTTGCGTTGCGCTGGTATGCGGAAGAGCTGAACTCCACGGAATTCGGCTTCTACTTCATGAACTACCACTCACGTTTGCCACTTGTGTCAGAGCGGTTTGCCAACACAGGCAACGCAACCTTCCGCACCTATGCAGCGGTGGGCGATAATGCAGGGACGTCCAGCCGGACTACCCCGCTTGGTTGTGACACGCAGGTTGCCAAAAATGGTACGTTGAGCGCGGCTCTTGCTGTCATCGACCCTGCCAAACTGGCTTACATGAACAACACCATTATCAATGACACATATGGTGTGTTTGCGGCGGCCGAAGGGCTTGTCGGTGGTGATGCCAAAGCCCTTGCCAGCCCGGCGCTTGCCGGCTCGGTGGGTGCAGTGAATGACAATAGCTTGCTCGAGCTTGCTATCCTGAACTGTCGCCTGGCATTTGCTCAGGTCGACACAGGCGCGTCGCTCCTGACGGACGGCACGGAAATCATCGCACCGGGTAACCCGATCGGTGGTGCGGAATCACTGGGTCTCTTCCTCGAATATCCTGAAGACATCAAGCTGTTCGGCGTATCTTTCAACACCACAATCGGTGACTGGGGCGTACAGGGCGAAGTCTCGTACCGTGACGATCAGCCTTTCCAGCTTGACACAGACCAGCTGACGATTGCAGCTCTCGGTGCATCTTGTATCTTCGATGCGCTTTTGAGCCCGATCGTGATGTCCGGCGCTGTTGACCAGTTGCAGACAGTTGCTGGCGGAACATGCGGCAGCACGCCGGTTGGGTCCGTCCGTGAGTTCACAGGCTATGTCCGTGAAGAAGTCCTGACGTTCGACGTTGGTACGACAGCGACCTACGCTCAGTCCAATCCGTTCGTTAGCCTTGTGGGTGCGGACCTTGGCGTTCTGCTGACGGAAGTTGGTGGTATGTGGGTGCCGGATGTGCCGGCCGAGGGTAACTTCGGTACAGCGCAGTACGCAAACGTGTGTACGTCAGGTACAGACCTGCCGATGAAGGGCTTCCTGGCCTTGAGTTCTCGTGCAGGTTGTCGCCCGACTGAATTCTCCTACGGCTACGTGCTTGTAGGTCAGTTGCAGTACAACAACGCATTCGGTACGCCGATCACACTGACACCGCAGGTTGCATTCCGTCACGACGTGAAAGGTAACTCACCGGCACCATTGTCCAACTACCGTGAAGGAACCAAGCAGGTAAGCCTTGCTGTAAACGGTTCGTTCCAGAGTTCTTGGCGCGGTGGTGTGTCTTACACGAACATTTTCGGTAACGAGAAGTACAACAATAATGGCGACAAGGATTTTGTTGCCATCAATCTGAGCTACTCGTTCTGATCACAAGAAAAGCTGCATCCGCATCAAGCGGGTGCAGCGACATCCGGTCTCTTGCGTTCAAGCTGCAAGGCGCGAAGTAAGGATCGATAAGTCATTTTGGCTCCTCCCTGGCCGTCAGCATCCCTCAAGATATGACAGTCATTCAAAAGTCAAAATGATTTCAGGCGGTTCCGGCCCTCATCCGGAACCGCCATTTTTTTGCCTGGCAAAAGCTCAGCTATTGTCAGCTGTTGGCTGGTCCGGCCCTGGGGCTACCAGCTTCAATGAACAGCTGTGCGCCGCGGGTAATGGTCTCGATGGTTTCATCCACGGAGAGCTTTTGTTCCCGGCGTAACTGATCCCAGCACTGGAATGAGAAAAGCTGTTCCACGCTTCGCCGCGCAGAGGGGCAGGCGGCGGCACATTCAGGCAATGTGCTCCACAGCCGAAGCCGCTGGCCCTGAACCTGGATGGTACGGGGGCGTGTCGCCTCATCAACCGTGTTGGCATGCGATATGCTGAAAAGAAGAAAAGGTCGCATCTGCTCGAAATGCTGTCCCTGCAACCGGGCGAGCGCCGCCGCGCGGGTGGAAAAATCTCCCGAGACATCTGTCTGGAGCTCAGGTGCTGTCTCAAGCTGACGATCAATCGCCTGTCGCGCTTCTTCATAAAGTGTTTCAAGGTCGGTGAAATGCCGGAAAACGGTCCGCGATGTTGTCTCGGCCCGATCTGCAATCTCCTCAGGGCGCGGGCGCAACTGCCCCTCCCCGATCAGCGCAAGGAGAGAATTGAGAATACGCTGTCGCGTCCGTTCGCTGCGAATGCGACGACCATCTTCCTGGGTTGCGAGCATAAAATCCCCAATCGTTCGCAACGTGCTTGTACCCGCAGCAATCCTAGCGTCTTTGCCTGGGGGGATCGACCAAAAGCACCAGCCGGGCCGGAATTTGTTGGGAAAATATAATGTCACAAATGAAGACATTACCTCGGTGAAACAGGATTCTGTGCTGGAAAGCGGAATAGACGAGATATTCTTCACAGAAATTTGAAAAACAGCAAAATGCGGGCATTTACATAGAAGATCCGCAGAAAAGCTGGCCTCATACCTCACCATTGTCACGATCAATTGTCAGTGAAATAGACAATAGAAATTGACTCGTCACGGACTGGTGAGTCTAGTTGAAGCATCAGAAGAGCTGCGCCGTCGACAGGATGACCAGGTAATTGGAGGGCCTGACGCGCAGAGAGTGCTTTAAATGAGGGGGGATTCCTAATGAGTACGGCTTCCCGGAGGACCAGTTTCTCCGTCTTGGCTTTTGCCGCGGCCAGTGCGCTAATCGCGCAACCAGTGTCGGCACTGGAATACAATTTTGGCGATGTCCAGGTGTTCCTGGATACGACGGTTTCCGCGGGTGTTTCCGTCCGTGTGGCTGACACAAATCCGCTCTTCCTGCCGGAAGGCAATGGCGGGCCTCTCGACCAGCGGGCCCTTTTGGGCCTGGGTGCGGGCGGCACAGTGGCAAACCCCAGTGCGGCAGCAAATACGCCTGGATCTCTGTTTGTGTCTGATTCCGGGTCCGACAACGACAATTTTGGCGGCTCGGTCAATGGCGACGATGGGCGTCTTAACTTTGACAGCGGCGATCTGACGTCCGGCGTTGTCAAAGTCACCAACGATATTCAGGCAAACTGGCAGAACTTCACAGCCTTTGCCCGGTTAAGCTCATTCTATGACGCTGTTCTGGATCAAGACAGTGCCTATGAACGCTCAAGCATCGACAGTGGCGCCAAGGTAGATGCCGCGCGCGATATTGATCTTCTCGATTTGTACGTGTCAGGTGACTTTGATGTCGGCAATCTGCCGCTCAATGTGCGCTTGGGTAAGCAGGTTGTGAGCTGGGGGGAATCAACTTTCATCCTCAACGGCATCAACTCATGGAACCCGGTGGACGTGAACGCATTCCGTCGGCCTGGCGCCGAGATCAAGGAAGGCCTGTTGCCGGTATGGGGTGCATATGCCTCCATCGGCCTGCCTTACGACCTCTCCCTTGAAGCCTTCTATCAGTTCGAGTTTCAGGAAGTGCAGCTAGACCGGGCAGGGACACCCTTTGCCTCGTCAGATATTGCCAAAATCGGGAGTGAGTTTGGCGGCAATGTCGGAGGGGTGTCGTTCACATCCGGATCCCAGCGGTCAGGGTCCTTCAAGCGCAACTGTACGACAACAGCGGGCGTTTCTCTGGACGGGATTTTTGGCCCAGGCTTCAATCCCGGCTGTGCGCAAGGCGATGGTTCCTTCATCGACTTCCGCGATGACATTCCGATCGGGATCAACGAGCAGGTACGTCTGGCCAATAATGACCTGACAGCTTTGGAGCGGGGTGTGGACCGCGAGGCAGACGATACAGGTCAATATGGTCTTGCCCTGCGCTGGTATGCAGAAGAGCTGAACTCGACCGAGTTTGGTTTTTACTTCATGAATTATCACAGCCGTCTCCCGCTGGTGAGCCAGCGGACGCTCAACCCGGTTGTAAACGTTGGTGTGATCGGTGCATCTAGCTCAGCCGTGACCCGGGCAACATTGGCGGCAGGCTGTGCCGCGTTTGGTGCAACGGGTAGCTTCGCCGACCCTCGCTTGGGTGGGCCAACAGCGCCGGGCGGCTTTGGTATTCTGGGGACAGCCGGAAACGGTTTCGATGATATCCAGGATCCAAACGGTCTGGTTGCCGGCATTCGTGCCGCGACCGGTGGCGCGGGTTTCAGCGCACCAACCGGTACAATTCTGGAACTGGCACAGGCAAACTGTGTGCTTCTGGGGGCCGCAGCAGGGGCAAACACCATTTCTGCTACCGATGTCGGGACGGCCAATCCGCTGACGGGTGGAACAACCTTCCAGCCTGGCCTGGCAACCACACCGGATGGCGAAATCAATATCGCTGATGCGATTGCGAGCCTTGGCTTCTCGCCGACCCTCGAAGGGGCATTCCCGACAGGTGCTGGCGCCAACGGTGTCATCGACGATGTGCCGCTTCTGGTAACAGGCGCTGAGTTCCTGCAACTGGCCAACCGTTCTGCGGTGTTCCTGGAATATCCGGAAGACATCCAGCTGTTTGGTGTGTCGTTCAACACCACTGTGGGTGACTGGGGCGTGCAGGGTGAAGTCGCCTTCCGCCGCGACCAGCCTTTGCAGCTCGATACCGATGCAACAACGATTGCTGCAGCGGCCGCAAACTGTGCATTCCCGGCCGGGGGTGACGTGACGGGCGGAAGCTTCGAACCCCTTGTCACTTCCAACATTTTTTGTGGAACAGGGGCGCTGGTCGGACAGGAAATTACGGGCTTCGTTCGCGAGGAGGTCGTGACATTCGATCTGGGAACAACAGCAACCTACACCAATTCGAACGAGTTGGTGGGCTTCCTGGGGGCGGACCTTGGGATCCTGTTGACAGAAGTCGGTGCGCTCTATCTGCCGGATGCAGGCGATGAGGGTGACTTCAGCAAGCAGCCGTTGGGGAATGTGTGTACATCCGGTTCTGATCTGCCATTGGGCGGATTGTTGGCACTGGACGCACGCAGTGGCTGTCGCCCGACCAAATTCTCGTACGGATATGTGCTGGTCGGTCAGTTGCAGTACAACAATGCTTTTGGAACCCCGATCACATTGACCCCGCAGGTTGCGTGGAGCCATGACGTGAAAGGGAATTCACCAGCACCATTGTCCAACTATCGCGAAGGGTCCAAGTCCCTCAGCCTCGCGCTGAACGGAACCTACCAGAGCTCCTGGCGTGGTGGCATCAGCTATGTGAACAATTTCGGCAACGAAAAATTTTCCAACGATGGTGATACAGACTTTGTCTCCGTCAACATCAGCTACTCGTTCTGAGTAGGTTGAAAGGTTCCGCGCTCCTTCGGGGGCGCGGAGAGCCGATCAAAGTTCACAAGGCCTTCACACCCTTTCCAGTCAGGCCTTTGAAAACTGATCGGCACATCATTTTGGTCCAACCCTGGCTGTCAGCATCCCTCAAGATATGACCGTCATCAAAGATCGGAATGATTTCAGGCGGTTCCGGCCCTCATCCGGAACCGCCATTTTTTACGTAAACACAAAACGGAAAAGACAGACAACAAAAAAGGCCGGGCGAAAGCCCGGCCTTTTGTTTACGGTTTGCTTCAGTGCTTATTCAGCAGCGGCGGCAGCGCCTGGCGCCGCATCACGAACATCAGCACCAACATGCTCTTCATAGATCTTGAAGTTGTCGATGAACATGCCGACAAGCTTTTTGGCCTGTGCGTCATAGGCAGCTTTGTCTGCCCATGTGTCGCGCGGATTGAGGATCGAATTGTCAACGCCCGGAACAGAAACCGGCACCTGGAAGCCGAAGTTCGCATCATTGCGGAAATCGACTGTTGCAAGGCTGCCGTCAAGGGCTGCGGCGAGCAGGGCCCGTGTTTCCTTGATAGGCATGCGATTGCCGGTCCCATAGGCCCCACCGGTCCACCCGGTATTGACCAGCCAGCAATCAACCTTGTGCTCGGCAATCAGATCGCGAAGCAGGTTGCCATACTCGCTCGGATGGCGAGACATGAACGGTCCACCAAAGCAGGTGGAGAATGTGGCTTCTGGCTCTGTCACGCCCTTCTCAGTGCCGGCAACCTTGGCGGTGTAGCCCGACAGGAAGTGATACATGGCCTGGGAAGGCGTAAGCTTGGAGATGGGAGGCAGAACACCAAAAGCATCTGCCGTCAGCATGATGATATTTTTAGGATGGCCTGCGCGACCCGTATCGGATGCGTTCGGGATAAATGCAAGCGGGTAAGCGCCGCGTGTATTTTCAGTCAGCGAGTTGTCGTTGAAGTCGATCTCGCGTGTCTCGGGATCCAGAACAACATTTTCAAGCACGGTGCCGAAACGCTGTGTCGTTGCATAGATTTCCGGTTCAGCATCAGCCGACAGGTTGATCATCTTGGCATAACAACCGCCTTCGAAATTGAAGACGCCGTTTTCCGACCAGCCATGCTCGTCATCGCCGACCAGCGTCCGCGATGCGTCAGCAGAAAGTGTTGTCTTGCCCGTACCTGAAAGGCCGAAGAAGATCGCGGAGTCGCCGTCAGGGCCCACATTGATCGAGCAGTGCATCGGCATCACTTTTTTGCCGGGTAGCTCATAATTCAGCATGGAGAAGACGGACTTCTTGGTTTCACCGGCATAGGATGTGCCACCAATAAGGACGATCCGCTTGGTAAAGTTACAGGCGATTACCGTTTCGGTGCGGCAACCGTGGCGCGCCGGGTCTGCCCGGAAGCTTGGCAGGTTGATAATGGTGAATTTCGGATCGAAGCCTTCAAGCTCTTCAGGCTTGGGTTCGATCAACAGGTTCTGGATGAACAGCGAGTGCCAGCAAAGCTCTGTAAAGACACGGGTTGGCAGGCGATGGGTCGGGTCAGCCCCACCAAAAAGATCCTGCACAAAAAGCTCTTTACCTTCGGCATGCTTCAGCATGTCGGCATGAAGCACATCAAACTGTTCCGGGGTGATGGCCTTGGCGTTGTCCCACCAAACGGTGTCTTTGGTTTCATCGTCTTTCACGATGAACTTGTCTTTTGCAGACCGGCCTGTGTGTTCACCGGTACGGGCAACAAGTGCGCCCCCGGCAGCCAGTTCACCTTCGCCACGCTTCAACGCAATTTCATAGAGTGCTGCAGGCTTTAAGTTCCAATTGACGGCTGCAAGATTTTTGAAGCCCTGTTTTTCCACACCATTTTTGCTGATGTGACGACCCGTCTGTTTCACGCCCGCTCTCCTTCGCGTATCGCTTGGCGGCGCAGAAAGGATGGCCGCACAGTTTCCGGAAAATCCGAACGAGACAGGGTTCAGAACCCCGCCTCTTCATTGCTAACTATTCCAGTGACGAGAGGCCCTGCGCAGTTGCCAACCTGTGTCGGACACCAACCTGTGTCAGACGCCGACCTGTCAGGCAAGGCGGTCATATCTGCGTATGGCTCACCCTATGCGAAGGCTTCTCAATTTGGCGTCACCATAGTGTCGCCGTCCCCCTTCTGCAACTGGATTCAGGCCTGTTCAAGGACCTTTTGGTCGCAGTCGGGGTTCCTGAAAACCACCATAGAAATGACCAGGGCGAACAGGCATGGTTAATCCGCCTCCACGACAGCGCGCCCCGAAGTCCAAACCGCGACACTGCCCGTATCACGATGGTGGATCCAGTACCGTCAGGGCCCAGGGGGCCAGTTTCGGTCTGGCCTAAGGTGAAACGGAAGCACCTCAAAAGGCCAAGATGCAGGGCAAGTAGGGCGGGAAGGCTCTTTTTCAGCGTTTTTTTGCTGATCCTGATGGCGCGAGTGCAGGGACGTGGCGCAGTGCAGTCGGTGGGGCCATCTTTCGCGTCCCGGCTCTCAGGTCACTTTATGCTGGACACCCGGCGGAACAAGGAACAATAAGCGTGAACATGTGCGCCTGCGNGCGCTAACGCCCCCCCCCACCACGGGTCATCCGTGTCAGTGCCCAGAAAATCCCAAAGAACCCCAAAGAACCCAAGAAAACCCCAGAGAACCAAGGTCTCAAGCTCTCATGTCACAAGACACGCCGCCCGCGCCAGCCGCAGGACCCCGCCTGGAAAACCTCAGCCTGCGCGAACATATTCTGCGGACCCTGAAGCTGGCNGGACCGGTGATCGTCGCCCGTTCCGGCATTCTGGTGCTCTTTACCGTCGATACNATCATGGTGGGCCAATTGGGTGGTGAGGAGCTGGCATTTCTGGGGCTCGGCATGTCGCTGCAAGGGGTCTTGATGCTGGTCTGTATTGGTCTCCTGCAAGGGACCATGATCCTGTCGTCCCAGGCTTACGGAGCAGGCGATTGGCAGACCTGCGGTCGCGCGTGGCGAACGGGAATTTATCACGCCACCCTTCTGGGGNTGTTGTTGGGGGTCATCTGCGCCGCGGGTGAACAGGTTCTGCTCTTTTTTGGGCAGTCTGCCACCCTCGCGGCAGGGGGCGGGAGCGTCTCCGTGCATTTCGGCTGGGGCATGCCCGCCATGTTGCTCTACGTGGCTTCCAGCTATTTTCTGGAAAGCATTCAGCGCCCAAGGGTGGGCATGATNGTGATGCTGAGCGTGAATGTGCTGAATGTGGGGCTGGACGGCATGTTTCTGTTCGGCTGGGGAGGGAGCGGTCTGGCNCTGGGCGCCGACGGCGCGGTCATCGCCACCTCTATTGTGCGCTGGATCGCGGCCTTTGCGATGATCATTTATATTCTGACGCTGCACACAAGGATCGGCGAAGACACTTTTGGCGTCAAAACCTCACGACAGGATCTCTGGCGGGAAGCCGCCCGGNTGGGGGGNGCGCTGGGGCGGAAAATGCGCGGGCTCGGCGCGGCGACGGGGTTGGCCTATGGGCTGGAATCGGCGGCTTTCGCCTCGCTCGTCCTGATGGCCGGGTTGATTGAGCCCGCGGCACTTGCGGCACACCAGATCACCTCAAACATGGTGGCNCTTCTCGTTATGGCNTCCATCGGGATGGCAGCCGCGACCGCTGTGCGAGTGGGAAATGCGGTCGGTCGCCAGGATCAGGCCGGACTGCGGATGGCAGGCTGGGTCGGGTTAGGTCTGGTGGGAATGATCCTGCTCGTGCCCTCGGTCATCATTCTGGCGGCCCCGCACTGGGTGGCGACCCTTTATGTGAAAGATGATCTGGTGTTGGATATCGCAACCGGCACCATGTTCGTAGCCGGGGTTTTTGTTGCAGCTGATGGAATGATGAACGTTGCGATGGGGGCCTTGCGCGGTATGGGTGATGTCTGGCTGCCCATGGTGATGCATATTATCGCCTTCTGGCTGGCCGGGGTGCCGACTGCATGGCTCGCCGCGTTTCATTTCGGGCAAGGGGCGATGGGGCTTCAGTACGGGATTGCTGTGGCGGTCTTTCTCTCTGTCACCATGCAGACACTCCGTTTCGCCATCGTTTCCAGACGCACCATCAAGCGGGCCTGAGCGAGCANTCAATAAGAGATTGTGCCGCCGCTTTGGCAACGCGCGCCGCGCCCTTGTCGCCGGAAACCTGAGCCGTCACCGTGGCNCCTTCCAGAAGCAGGGCCAGTTGTGCCCCGATAANATCGGGCTCGGCGAGCTGTGCCGCGCGCGCCAGATCGATGATATAGGCTTTCATCATCTGCTTGAAATNGCGGCAGGCGTCGCGAATAGGCGATGCGTCCTCCGCATATTCCGCAATCGCATTGATAAAGATGCAGCCATAGAATGATTTTTCGTGGAACCAGTCCGCAGCAACNTCAAAGACGGCCAGCAGCCGCTCACGNGGATGGGTTGCCAGCGCTTCGACATCACGCCTGAAATCATCCCGGAAACAGGTGTCATGTTCACGCAGGACAGCGACAATCAGCTCCTCCTTTGAGCGGAAATGCGCATACAGGGTTTTCTTCGACACGCCCGCTTTTGCCAGCAGCCCGTCAATACCGGTGCCGTGAAAACCGTGCGCGGCAAACTCATCTCGAGCGACATGGACCAGATGGTCACGGCGGCTGATCGCCATCTTTCTCTCCTAAACAGATCTGTTTCCAAGATAGGGATCCTGACGGGTGCTGTCGATCACATAGATGTGAGAGGCGGGGGAAAATCGAAAAGANAAGTAAAAACAATGAGNTAAAGAAGTTTGCCGAAGGGCGGGGGGTGNGAAGGGCAAGCCCGTGTCTTGAAAAAAGAAACAGGTCTGTATACTTCGCTCGCAAGGAAACAGATTGGTTTCCTTTCCGGTGGCAGGTTTCGGGCCGGACCTATGACATTAGGCAACGGGTTCCGGTCTGCATCGCCCTATCAAGGAGTTCACACAATGACATCATTTAAGAATATCTTCGCGGTCGCTATCGCCGCCTTCGTCCTGCTCGGCACCCAGATCGCCCGTGCTGACGACAATGCCAACTTCACTGTAGGTGTCGCGGGCTACGACCTTGTTTCCTATCAGACCAACGAAAAACCACTGCGCGGCAACGGCCATCATGCCGTCAACCACGAAGGGGTGACCTACCTTTTCTCGACAGCGGCAAACCGTGAAGCATTTCTGGCAGATCCGGTNAAATACCTGCCAGCTTACGGCGGCCATTGTGCCTTTGCCGCGTCACTTGGCAAAAAATTCTANGGTGATCCGGAAGTCTGGCGCGTTGTCGACGGTCGTCTTTTCCTCAACCTCGACACCAAGATCCAGGACCGCTGGCTGGCTGAGGTTAACGACATGATCAAAGTGGCAGACGCCAACTGGGTAAAGATCAAAGACGTGCCGGCAAGCGAGCTNTAATTGCTCTTTTGAGNTAAATCCAAAAAAGAAACGCCCGGTCCAGATGGCCGGGCGTTTTGCATTGTTCAGTCTTGAAAGCGTGTTCAGCGCGACCCGCGCTCAATCAGCCGGACATAAAAATGAACAGCCTTGCCCATATTATCCACGGTGATCCGTTCATTGGTGCCATGGAAACGGGCAGTNTCCGCTTTGCCAAGCACAATGGGGATAAAGCGGTATACATTNTCCGACACGTCTTCAAAGTAGCGGGCATCAGTGCCNCCCACCACGAGATTGGGGGCGACGAGTGCACCNGGGAACGTGTCGCGAATGGTACGGGACAGAATTTCAAACCCTTCCGATTCTGTTGAAGAGACATGNCTTGCCTCCCGTCCGGGATTGAACACGCTCACCTCAACATTCTCATCATCAATNNTGCGGGTCACATGCGCGACAATGCTTTCNACATTGTCACGCGGATGGATGCGGAAATTGACTTTCGCACTGACCGATGGTGGCAGAACATTTTCCTTGATCCCGCCATCAATCATGGTGGGGGCAATNGTGGTGCGCATCATCGCCGCCGTTGTCGGGTTGGCGGTCAGGGTGGANTCCAGAAGAGGACCAAAGAGCCAGCGGTTTGTCAGGGCCAGCCGCTGCACGAAGGGGGTTGCTGGTGCGATGGCATCCAGCATGCCCGCGACTGTTCCCTCAATCGCACCGGGGAACTGATTGTTTTGCAGCCGGTCAATGGCGCGGGCCAACCGGCCAATGGCTGTTTCGGCCGGTGGCATGGATGAATGGCCACCTTGGGCGCGGGCAGTCAGGTTCAAGGTGACATACCCTTTCTCCGCGACACCAACCAGCGCAACCGGAACGTCAACACCGGGCACCAGGCCTTCGGAGAGCACGCCACCTTCATCCGCGACCCAATGCAGGCGGACACCACGTTCTTTCAAGAGGCCGGCAAGTTTCTNATCGCCGAAAAGNCCACCCAGCTCTTCATCATGNCCGAAAGCAAAGTGAACGGTCCGGCGGGGCTGGTAACCCTGTCCCGCGAGATATTCCGCGCCCTCCAGGATGGCCACGAGCGAACCCTTTGTATCAATCGTTCCACGGCCCCAGATGAAACCGTCAGCAACCTTGCCGGAAAAAGGCGGCTCTTCCCAGTTCCCCTCTGTGCCGGGAACAACCGGTACGACATCCATGTGCGACATCAGCAGGATCGGCTCCAGGGANGGGTCCGACCCTTCCCATGTATAAAAGAGCGTGTAGTTGGAGACCGTCTCACGAGAGGCGACGCGATGAAACGCGGGATAGGTCTTTTCCANCCAGGCGGCAAACTGCACAAACGGTTCGCGGCGTTCTTCCCGGCCGAACTGTGTCGAGATGGTCTCAAAGCGGATCGCCTCTCCCAACCTTTCGGCGGCGGCCAGGGCATCAATGTTGATGGCGCGTTCGTCGGCNCTAGCCCCANCTGTCCCGGCGTCGGGCAGGCTGACGGCAAAAGTTCTGACAATCGCGATAATGAGCACGAGCCCGATAAGGCCCAGAAGGCCGAGTAAAATCCGTTTCATGAATGTCCCCAAACGTCCCAAATTCACAGGCGGTCTTTCTGCGCCGCGTTGGGGCGATTGAGCCTGTTTGCACCTTCTCTGTCAAATGGCGGGGCGGCAAACGGGGTGTCAAGTCCGCATCCGTCACCCTGCCTATAGCCAAGNCCCGCCGTCATGGTCATAATTCGGACCAAAATCAGCTATACCAGCCGACAAACAGAAATTGGCTGAAATGAACGNGCGCCAGCGCGCGTCACAAGTTCGAGGGGCCGTATGCCGACAATCGCGCTGGTCGATGATGACCGCAATATCCTGACATCTGTCTCCATGGCTTTCGANGCCGAGGGCTTCCACGTCCAGACCTATAATGACGGTGCTGCCGCCTTGGCCGCCTTATCGNCCAATCCGCCGGATGTTGCGGTCTTTGATATCAAGATGCCGCGNATGGATGGACTGGAACTGCTGCGTCGCTTGCGTCAGAAATCAGAGATACCGGTCATTTTCCTCACTTCCAAGGATGAAGAAATAGACGANATGTTCGGCCTCAAAATGGGGGCCGATGATTACATCAAGAAGCCCTTCTCTCAGCGTTTGCTGGTAGAGCGGGTCAAGGCGGTTCTGCGCNGGACACAGGCCCGCGCCGAACCGGCTACACCGGAGCGGAAGGGAGACATGCTTGAGCGGGGCAAGCTGGTTATGGACCCCGATCGCCATATCTGCCGCTGGGANGATAAATCGGTCACCTTGACCGTTACGGAATTCCTGATCCTTCAGGCACTTGCACAGCGACCGGGCTTTGTGAAAAGCCGCGATCAGTTGATGGACGCGGCCTATGATGATCAGGTCTATGTGGACGACCGGACGATCGACAGTCACATCAAGCGTCTGCGTAAAAAGTTCAAGCAGGCGGATGATGACTTTGACGCGATCGAAACACTCTATGGTGTCGGTTATCGCTACAAGGAAGACTGAACAGGCCGNGCGGGAAGGGTCNAGGGGATGACCGGCGACCTGCAAGTGTCTCTATGTCCCTGACCTCCAGCCGTGCCGGGTTTTGAATGATGAGCGGTGACAGCGAATCCGAGCGAAAGGAAAGTAACCTGAGGGCAGAGCACCGGGTGCTGGGCACGCGCGCGTCCGGCTCGGCGTCATCCGGTCTTGGCTCGGGGCTTGGCTCGGGTTTTGGCGCCGCAAAAAGCTGGATGGCCCAGAGCGGGAGCAATATCCGCTATGGCACGCACATCATTGTACAGGCGATCCGCTGGGCCTTTGGCAATTTTATTGCCGGCAATCGTTTCTCAAGCCTGACCCGCCGCATTGTTGTCTTCCAGGTGACGGCTCTTCTCGTTCTTGTCGGGGNGGTGCTCTACCTCAACCAGTTTCGCCAGGGGCTCATCGATGCGCGCAAGGAAGCGCTGTTGGTGCAGGCGGAGATTATCGCGGGCGCCGTCGCGGAAACGGCTACGGCGACACTTGAGGCAGAGATTATTGATCCGCTGGCCCGGCTGGGCAAGGAACGGGGCTGGGTCGACCCCGACAAACTGTTGGAAGAACGTGATGTGCCGATCTCNCCCATTGCCGCAGCTCCTGTCTTGCGCCGCCTCATCCTGCCGACACAGACACGGGCCCGTCTTTATGACAAGGATGGGTGGCTGATCCTGGACTCGCGCCAGCTCACTGCTTCAGGTCAGATTGTTGCTTTTGAGCTGCCCCCGCCGGGCGGCAGCGATGATCGTGGATGGTTTCGCCGTGCACTCGACTGGTCGCGCTTTCTGATCCCGGGCCCGGACTATCAACGCTATCGGGAAGCCGGCAGTCAGAACGGTCGTATCTATCAGGAAGTGAACCTCGCCCTTGGCGGTCTCCACGCAACCATGGAGCGGGTCAATGACCGTAACGAAGTGATTGTGTCCGTTGCTGTGCCGGTGCAGCGTTTCAGGGCTGTTCTGGGTGTTCTTTTTCTCTCTACCGAAGGCGGGGACATTGACGAGATCGTGCGTGGCGAACGTCTGGCCATTGTCGAAGTTTTCATGATCGCGCTGGGCGTGGCTATTCTTCTGTCTGTTGTACTCGCCGGTACGATTGCAGAGCCGGTGCGCCGATTGGCGGAGACAGCCGAGCGTGTGGCGAGAGGGACAACAGAACGGGTGGAAATTCCCGACTTCACCAGCAGGCGTGATGAGATCGGTGATCTGTCAGGGGCGCTGCGTGGCATGACAACGGCGCTTTACGATCGTATTGACGCGATCGAGGCATTCGCAGCCGACGTGGCGCATGAGCTGAAAAACCCGCTCNCCTCTGTTCGCTCCGCNGTAGAAACGTTGGAGATTGTCAAAGACGATGCGGCCCGCACCAAGCTGATGGCGGTGATCCAGCACGATATTCGCCGCATTGACCGTCTGATCAGTGATATATCGGAGGCCTCCCGNCTGGATGCGGAACTGTCGCGTGATGAGCAGACCGTGTTCAGTTTGGCCTCTCTGTCGGAAACAATTGCGGACCTGTTCAACACAACAGGGACGGATGAAGGGCGAACCGTNCAGATTCAGATCGAAGAAACNGCCACAGAATCCGCGTTTGATGTACGCGGCGCCGACCAGCGCATGGGGCAGGTCCTGCGCAATTTGATCGACAATGCCCTCTCTTTCAGCCCACCGGGTGCGCCCGTAACACTCAACGTGACGCGTGTCGGCGGGCTTGTCCGGCTGACGGTGGAAGACGAGGGGCCCGGCATCCCGGAAGGAAGCCTGGAAAAGATTTTCGAACGTTTCCATACAGACCGGGAAGGGGAGTTCGGTCGTCATTCTGGTCTGGGCCTTTCTATTTCCAAGCAGATCGTTCTTGCGCATCGCGGCGCTATTCACGCGGAGAACCGCGACGAAGGAGGGGCTCGCTTCATTGTGGAAATTCCCGCCGACACAAGCGGGCCGCTTCAAAAAGGAACCGGCTGATGCTGANAGATGTNACCGGCACAGCCATTGCGATTGATGGGCGGGCGGTACTTCTGCGCGGACCGTCCGGCAGCGGAAAGTCGGATCTTGCATTCAGGTCGGTTACGCAGGAAGGGGCTCTTCTGGTCGGCGATGATNATGTGGATCTGGATGTACAGGCAGGGCAATTGATCGTCAGCCCAAAGCCTGGCTGGGCCGGGAAGCTGGAATTGAGAGGTCTGGGGATCGTCTTGCTGCCCGCGCTGGAGCAGGCGCCGCTCTGCCTGGTGGTCAATCTGATTGCGCGCGAAAAAGTGCCGCGCCTGCCGGAACCTGCTTTCGATCTGTTTGAGGGATGCCGCATTCCCCGCCTTCAGCTGCATGCCTTCGATATCAGCAGCCCGGCGAAACTNCGCGTTGCCCTCNGATCCTGGCCGGATAATGGCTTTCCGGGCGATGACGGGCAAATTAACTGATCGTTTTGTTTTATCCGATGCGNGTNCATCGGTGCCTCACAAGGGTGCGACATCGGGGCACTCATTGTGCGGCGCAGCGAATTCGACCTTGTCATTGCCCCCCAATTGTTGGCACGATGCGCCACTGCCAATTGATGCGGCAGCGGCACCCCCTTTTTGCTGAACTGATAGGCAGTTTGCGCAAGCCGGGTTTGAGGAGCGTTACAGGTAAAAATGATCGGATTGGTACTCGTGACCCACGGCCAGCTCGCCAACCAGTTTGTCGCGGCGATGGAGCATGTTGTTGGACCTCAAGCGCAGGTTATCTCAATCTGCATTGGGCCGGATGATGATATGGAACAGCGTCGCAAAGATATTCTCGATGCTGTCGATGCCGTGGAAGAAGGCGACGGGGTCATTTTGCTGACTGACATGTTCGGCGGNACACCTTCCAATCTGGCNATCTCCATTATGGATAAGGCCAAGGTGGAAGTGATTGCCGGGATCAACCTGCCCATGTTGATTAAACTGGCCAGCGTGCGTGACACGATGAAGTTGGCCGATGCGGTGGAACAGGCGCAGGAATCGGGCCGCAAATATATCTCGGTCGCGAGTAAAGTGCTGGCCGGTGAGAATTCCTGATTAGAAGAAAAGACTTGTGACAACACAGCAACCCGCCACATCCGACAAGATTGCCAAAACCCTCACCATTCAAAACGCCCGGGGCCTTCATGCCCGCGCGTCCGCTAAATTTGTGCAATGTGTTGAGGCATTCGATGTTCAGGTAACGGTCTGTCGGGAAGGGCAGGCAGTGGGTGGCACCTCAATCATGGGNCTGATGATGCTCGCGGCGGGGAAGGGCTCAACGATTGATGTGACCGCAGANGGGGTGGATGCCGATGCGGCGCTGAAGGCGCTGGAAGCATTGGTGGAGGACAAGTTCGGCGAAGGCGAATAGATAGATCAATNGNTCTATTNATAACTTCTTTATCAAGACATAAAGAAATCCTTATATGATGCTTGATGTGCAGGGTGAGCCTTGCTATAGAAGCCCCTGACTGTCGGGCACGTGTAGGTGCCGGGCCATTTTTTGCTATGCATATGCAGGAGTGCTTCATGAGCAACGACTATAAAGTCGCCGACATTTCCCTCGCTGACTGGGGCCGCAAGGAAATTGCTATCGCCGAAACCGAAATGCCGGGNCTGATGGCACTGCGCGAAGAATTTGGCGCCAGCCAGCCGCTGAAAGGCGCGCGGATTGCCGGTTGTTTGCATATGACGATCCAGACCGCCGTTCTCATGGAAACNCTGGTGGCTCTGGGGGCGACATTGCGCTGGTCATCCTGCAATATTTTCTCAACCCAGGATCATGCCGCCGCCGCCATGGCTGCCGCGGGCCTGCCCACCTTCGCCTGGAAGGGTGAAACGGAAGAGGAATTCTGGTGGTGNATNGAAGAAACCATCAAAGGTCCTGATGGCTGGACNCCGAATATCATTCTGGATGATGGCGGCGACCTGACCCAGATCATGCATGAAAAATACCCTGAGCTTCTGGACGATGTTGTCGGCATTTCAGAAGAAACCACGACAGGTGTTCTGCGTCTTTATGAAATGGCAAAAGCAGGCACGCTCCGCGTNCCGGCCATCAACGTCAATGACAGCGTGACAAAGTCGAAGTTCGACAATCTCTATGGCTGCCGTGAAAGCCTTGTTGATGGTGTCAAACGNGCGACCGATGTGATGATCGCAGGTAAGATTGCCGTGATCTGCGGTTATGGCGATGTTGGTAAGGGTTCCGCTGAAAGCATGCGCAGCCAGGGTGCGCGCGTTGTGGTCACGGAAATTGATCCGATCTGTGCATTGCAGGCGGCAATGGAAGGCTATGAAGTCTCTACCATGGAAGACATGGCCCCGGTCGGTGACATTTTCATCACCTGTACCGGTAACAAGGACATCATTACCGTCGATCATATGCGTGCCATGAAGGATCGTGCGATCGTCGGGAATATTGGTCACTTCGACAGCGAAATTCAGGTGGCAGGCCTGCGCAATTTCACGTGGCACAATGTGAAGCCGCAGGTTGATGAAATCGAATTTGCAGATGGTAAGCGGATCATCCTGCTGGCTGAAGGCCGTCTTCTCAACCTCGGCTGTGCAACAGGCCACCCAAGTTTTGTGATGAGTGCATCCTTCACCAACCAGGTGCTGGNGCAGATGGAACTTTGGGAAAACCACAAGAATTACGACAAGAAGGTCTATGTTCTGCCCAAACATCTGGATGAGAAAGTGGCGCGGCTCCACCTGGCCAAGCTNGGCGTGAAGTTGACAACGCTTTCAACCGACCAGGCAGGTTACATTGGCGTGCCGCAGGAAGGCCCNTTCAAGCCGGATCACTACCGCTACTAAAACAAGTTCGCGTTTCCACTTCGGGAAGCGACTGGCCCGGTCCGTGTGCATCACGGGCCGGGTTTTATTATGAGCGTGGGACAGAGGCCTTCTCGATTCGGTTCTGCAATAATGTGTTGCCACAGAGACTCACCTTATCCCCTATGAGGGGCCTCNCCCCTATACTATCGTTAATTTCTANCTGTCCGAGCTATGGGCAAACACGAAGAAACAGGTGTAACATCTTGAGCNAGCGTCAGTTTTTNCTGTCGTCAATTTGTAAGATGATGAAGGGGGCATCCGGCCGGGCAGGCCGGGTGAAGGGGCAGAGCATGCGGCGGGATCACAAGCCGGAAAAGAACAGGCTCACATACCGGGCGCCAGCNGCGGCCATGGCCCTGATGGCGGGCACAGCCGGGCTGGCAAGCGGCCCTGCCCATGCAGAGGAGGCCGTCTCATTTCTGGATCAGGCAACCGGCAAGCTCGGCCCGCTGGTGGAAAGTCTGGGCGTCGCGCCCGCCCTCGCAAATGACCCGGCCTATCTGTTGGGGTTNGTGGTNGCGGTGGCAGCAATCATTCTCGCCGTAGCCTGCGCCTATTTGATGGCCCGCACATCGGCCCGGTTCCGCAAATTGCGGGATGCCTACCGAAGTGAAATCGANGTTCTGGGCGCGCGGGTGGATACGGTTGAATCCATTCTGGCCTCAGAGCCTGACGCCTTGCTGATCTGGTCACCGGAAACACTGGTGGCGAAACCGGGCACNTTGCAATCCCGCCCGCGTATTGTCGGCAGCACGGCCGCGCTTGCAGATCCGGCAACCGGCGATGTGGATTATGAGCAGATTATCCGGCGCATGACGTCTGAAACAGGGAANGCGCTTCGCACGGCGGTGGATCGTCTGCGCTCCCGTGGTGCGCGCTTCTCGCTCACCCTGCAATCCCCGGACGGTCGCTCGTTTGAAGCNGANGGTCGCCCCGCCGGGGCGCAGGCGGTGGTCTGGATCCGTGATGTGTCGGGGGAACGGGCAGAGACCAGCCGTTTCATNGAGCGTGCCACCAGTGCGGAGCGGACGCGTGATGCGCTGATGGAGCATCTCAATACACTGTCNATGCCGGCCTGGCGGCGGGACCGCGAGGGTAAGCTGACATGGGTGAACAAGGCCTATGTCGATGCGGTGGATGGTCAGACGCTTGACAATGTGTTGGCCCAAAACATCGAACTGCTGAACGACGAGGCTTTGAAGAAAATTCACGATACCCTCGCAGGGGGTGCNTCAAGCAACCAGCGTCTCTACGCGATTGTCGGCGGNGAACGACGGGCGCTNCAGGTAACTGATACATTGCTGAGCACCGGGTCGGTTGGTGTGGCGATTGATGTGACGGCGCTCGACAATACCGAAAGCGAGCTGAAACGGCATATTGATGCGCATTCAGGTACGCTTGATCGTCTGGCGACACCCGTGGCGATTTTCGGTTCAGACAAACGNCTGCGCTTCTTCAACAAAGCCTACCTGAAATTCTGGGGTCTTGATGAAGCCTGGNTGCGGGAAGAACCGCTCGACAGCGAAGTGCTGGACGCGTTGCGCAGCGGCCGTCGTTTGCCGGAGCAGGCAAATTTCCAGGCCTGGAAATCGCAGATGATGAAAATCTATCAGGCGACCAGCCCCGTTGAGGAATTCTGGTATCTGCCGGACGGTCAGACCTTGCGCATGGTCGCTCAGGCGCACCCGATGGGTGGTGTCATCTATATTTATGAAAACGTCACTGAACAGCTGAACNTGGAAAGTTCATANAANACGGCTTTGCGTGTTCAGGGCGAAACGCTCGACAATCTCTTCGAAGGGGTTGCTGTGTTCGGNTCTGACGGTCGTCTCAAGCTCCACAATCCGGTTTATGCCGAGATCTGGCGACTGAGCGAAACCCAACTGTCCGGTGANCCGCATATCGCGGATATCGTGGCCGATTGTCGCGCATTATATGATCAGGGCTCAATCTGGGATGATCTGAAGGCGAGTGTGACCTCCGTCGAAGCCCGGCGGCAATTGTCGCATCGGATGGAGCGTATCGACGGCACGATTATTGATTTTGCAACGGTTCCCTTGCCCGATGGTGCCACCCTGATCACATTTGTGGATGTGACGGATGCGTCCCGCATAGAGCGTGCGCTGCGCGAGCGCAACGAAGCGCTGGAGACGGCGGACCGGCTGAAGTCGGAATTTATCGGCCATGTCTCCTATCAATTGCGCACCCCGCTCACCAACATTATCGGCTTTGGTGAAATTCTGGAGGCGGAGATGTTTGGAGACCTCTCTGCCAAACAGCACGAATATACAAAGGGCATTCTGTCATCGTCCGAGGAACTGTTGAACACAGTGAACGACATTATTGATTTGTCGACGATCGAAGCCGGGGCGATGACCCTCGACCTTTCCAACGTGACAATCCCCGGCATTATTCAGTCGGCAGAAGGGTTTGCGCGCGCGCCGGCGCAGAAGAACCGCATTTCGATTTACACGGATTTCCCGCCTGACATTGGTATGATACGGGCAGATGAAACCCGCATTCGCCAGATCATGGTGAACCTCGTCTCGAATGCAATTGCCTTTACACAACCAGGCGACAGTATCACCATCGGCGCGGAGAAACGGGCAAACGAATTGCAGCTGTTTGTGTCGGACACCGGCGACGGCATCAAGTTTGAACATCAGGCGACCGTCTTTGACCGCTTTGAGGCACGGGCCGGTGCGGACCGGCGACGCGGCGCGGGTCTGGGCCTGTCTCTGGTGAAAAGCTTTGTGGAACTGCATGGCGGTTGGGTGACATTGGAATCCGAGCCTGCGGTGGGCACAAAAGTCACCTGTCATTTGCCGCTGCATGTGAAGCCGGTCGGTGAGGCGGCTACGACCGGGGTCGAAGGGAGCGCGGCACCTGAGCGTGCATTTGATGCGTGAAAGCGGTGAGTTTGAGGCAGATGAGAGCGCCGGTTGTCACTGAAACTTGATCGGCGGCCAGATTTTTTTTGACACTCATCTTGTTTACGACTGGCCAAACCCCATTTTGGGTGGAATAATATTTATTATCTTACGCGTGTTGTGAGACGACGGGACGACCACCCCCGTTTCAGACGTGCGGCCTTTGGCTGGACCAGAACCGGGACCAGAGGTCAGATCGGAAATGTGACCAGAGACTTGATCAGACATCGCCTGGAGGGATCGAATTCATGACCATTTCAATCACTGTAAATGGGGAGCACCGCGAACTTGATGTTGAGCCGGACATGCCGCTTCTCTGGGTTTTGCGCGACGAGCTGGGCCTGACCGGGACAAAATTTGGATGCGGTGTCGCGGCCTGCGGGGCCTGCACCGTACATGTGAACGGTGAAGCGATGCGTACCTGCACATTACCGGTGGAAGCTGTAGCGGGGAAAGACATCACCACCATTGAAGCCTTGAACGGGGGCGGTGCGGATCTGACAGCCTTGCAACAGGCCTGGATTGAACATCAGGTCCCGCAATGTGGCTATTGCCAGTCCGGCATGCTGATGGCGGTGTCGTCACTTCTGGCCACGAACGCCAATCCAAGTGATGACGAGATTGATGCCGCGATTACCAATATTTGTCGTTGCGGGACCTACCCGCGCATCCGCGCTGCGATCCGCTCGCTTAGCGTTGCTTGAAGGGAGGGACGACCATGAAACCGACACGCAGACAATTACTTCTCGGTGGTTCTGTTATCGGCGGTGGCCTGCTTTTGGGTTACGCCACGATGGGGCCAAGCCGGCCTGAGCGCGCGCAGGATCTTGCGGCCAGGGACGGAGAGCATTTTCTCACCACCTGGCTGACCATCCACCCCGACAACCGGGTAACGGTTTATGTTCCCCATGCGGAGATGGGGCAGGGCGTGCACACCTCCCTTCCCATGATGGCCGCCGAGGAACTGGAGGCGGACTGGAACCTGGTGGAGATGGTGCAGGCACCGGCTGACCCGACATGGGCAAACGGCCCGCTGGGCCGTGGCTATCTCGCCGGGGAGGCACCGATCCCCTCTGCCTTGACCGGCATTGTGGATGCGTCTTTCTTCAAAATTGCTGAACTCATGAACCTGCAGATCACAGGGGGCTCGACCTCCGTGCGCTTCACCGGTCAATGGGGTATGCGCATGGCGGGCGCGGCGGCGAAGGAAATGCTGATCCGGGCCGCGGCCGATACATGGAATGTGCCGGAAGGTGAACTTGTGGCACGTCTCTCCCACGTGCATCATGAAGCCACGGGCCGGTCGGCCAGCTTTGGAGAGCTGGCGGCGAAAGCGGCTGAGTATGATCCGCCCAACAATCCGGTTTTGAAGTCCCGTGAAAACTTCACGATCATGGGAACGTCCAAACCGCGCTATGACATTCCCTCCAAAGTGGATGGAAGTGCTGTCTATGGCGTGGACGTTCAGTTGCCGGGTCTCAAGGTGGCTGCCATTCGCCAGGCCCCGGTATTTGGAGGGTCGGTCAAGTCTTTCGACGGGACGCGGGCACTGCAGGCGCGCGGTGTCAGTCATGTCATTTCGACCGGTGACGGGGTTGCTGTTGTTGCCGATAATTATTGGCGCGCCTCGCAAGCTCTTGACCTAGTGGAGGTTGAGTTTGACGACGGTGGGAACGGGTCTGTCTCCACGGAAAGTATTTTCGCCCAGTTCCACAATGATATCGAGAACGGTTCAGCCGAGGACGATGTGATTTTGGGCAATGCGGACAATGCTTTTGCCGAAAGTGGCCATCATCTGGAAGCACGCTACGAAGTGCCGTTCCTCGCGCACACCTGCATGGAACCGATGAATTGCACGGTCGAGATCAAAGACGGTAAAGCCAATGTCTGGGTCGGTGTGCAGGATGCATTGGGCTCAAAAGCAAAAGTTGCAGAGATCGCAGGCCTGTCGCTGGACGATGTCACATTGACACCGCTCATGCTGGGCGGCGGCTTTGGGCGACGCGGGCCGAACGCACCAAACTTTGTGGAACAGGCAACCAGGATTGCGATGGCAGTCGAAGGACCGGTCAAGCTTGTCTGGTCGCGTGAAGAAGACGTGCAGCACGATTATTATCGTCCGGCTGTGGCCGCACATCTGTCAGCCTCTTTCGACGAAACCGGAAATCCAACGGCATGGAAAAACACCTACACCCGCAAAGACGAGCCGGTTGAGGCAAGCAATATTCCTTACGGAATTGCAAATCAGGCCATCCGTTATGTTGAAAGCCCTGTCCATGTGCCGTATGGCGCATGGCGGTCGGTGGCACATACGCAGCACACTTTCTTCAACGAAAGCTTTATAGACGAAATGGCGCATGCGGCCGGTAAAGATCCGTATCAGTTCCGTCGTGACCTGCTGCCGGATGGGTCGCGTCACAAAGCCGTGCTGGAGCGTGCAGCAAAAGAAGCCGGATGGGGCACACCGCTTCCAGCGGGCCATGTGCGCGGCATCGCATTTCAGGAAAGTTTCCAGACCATCGTGGCGCAAGTGGTGGAAGTGTCGCTAGACGCGTCCGGCGCCCCGAAAGTGCACCGTGTCGTCTGTGCCGCTGATTGCGGTACGGTCGTTAATCCTGATGGCGCCCGCGCGCAGGTGGAAAGTGGTGTGATCTATGGCCTGACCGCGGCTCTCTTTGGTGAGATCACGATCGAAGATGGCGCGGTTGTGCAGGAAAACTTCCCGGACTATGACGCTGTCCGCTTGGCACAGACGCCCAAGATCGAAGTACATTTTGTGGAGAGTGATGCCCCCTTTGGTGGCCTGGGCGAACCAGGTACACCGTGTATTGCACCGGCGGTGGCAAACGCGCTCTTCACGTTGACGGGCACCCGCGCACGCACACTGCCGCTCATGAACCATGATTTCAAAGCCGGTCCACAGCTTGCGTCAGCTGCCGACTGATAGACAGCATTGAAACAAAAAAAGAGGGCGGCTCGCCAATCCGGTGAGCCGCCCTCTTTGTTGCCTTCAGTTACAGGAAGTCAGGTCTCAGCCCAGCATTTCTTTCATCGAAATGCTTTCGTCGGCGAGGCGTTCCGCAGGGATCTTGGCTTTCTCGGCGATGAACTTTCTCGACATCATGTGTTCAGGGGCCCGGTTGACCGCGTCAGAGGCAATCATCACACCATCGCGTAAATAGAAGACGGCGAACGAGCGGTCTTTTTCCGGGTTGCCGCGCACAACGGCCTGATCATAGCCTGCCGACAGGCCCACAATCTGAAGCTTGAGATCATACTGGTCCGACCAGAACCAGGGAACCTGCGCATAGGCCTTGGCTTTGCCGCAGATGGAGGCGTCGGCAGTTTTGCCCTGCTCCAGCGCGTTGTGAACGCTCTCAAGCCGCAACCGTTTGCCCAGAAGAGCGTTGGGATGGTTGCTGCAATCACCAATTGCGTAAATGTCGGGGTCACTCGTCTGGCAGAACTCATCGACGTAAATGCCGTTTTCCACTTTCAGGCCCGCACCCTCGGCAAGCTCTATATTGGGAATAATGCCAACGCCGACGACAACAAAATTGGCGTCGAACTTCTTGCCGTCGGCACAGTCCACTTTCTCGATCTTGCCATTGCTGCCTTCAAAACCTTGAACGGCAACACCGTTTTCAATTTTGACACCAGCTTCCGTATGTACGCGGGTGTAGAAGGCAGACACAATCGGGTCGACCACACGGGCAAGAACGATCGGGGCCATTTCAAGCACTGTGACATCCAGGCCATGCTGTCGGGCGACGGCCGCAACCTCCAGTCCGATATAGCCGCCACCAACGACGACCATCTTGCCGCCTTCGTTGAACTTGGCGCGGATCGCATCCACATCATCGACGGTGCGGAGGTAAAACACACCGTCAAGATCGGCACCGGGCACATTCAGTTCCCGTACACGGCTGCCGGTGGCGAGAATGAGCTTGTCGTAAGCGCGGGTTGTGCCATCGTCCAGGTGAACAAGTTTCTTGGGTCGCTCAATTTCCACAACCCGTTTGCCCAAAACCATCTCGGCATTTGATTTTTCGTAGAATTCAGGCGGCTTGAAATAGACCCGTTCAAGGTCCAGCTCGCCGGCAAGGAATTTTTTGGAAAGAGGGGGCCGTTGATAGGGGATATAGGGTTCGTCACCTATGACCGTGATGGGGCCTTCATATCCTTCTGCGCGCAAAGAGGCGACAGCCTGCCCTGCTGCATGGCCAGCCCCAACAATAATCACGCCATTCGACATCGTGTCCGGATCCTTTTTATTGAAAGTGACGCATGCGTCATCATTATTGTCAATTTGGCCTCCCTCCAGACCGAGATCAAGGGGCAATGTGCGTGAAGTGGCGATGTGGCGCAAGGCCTGACGCGAGAACGTATGTGCGAAATTTGCGCAGAAATCGGCGCTATTTGGCGTCGAATCCCCGGAATCTTTTGGCACTGACCGGTGATCCCGCGTAAAAGGGCTGGATGAGCAGAAAACTGGTAGATCCGAACATTGCACAAATCGTGCTGGCCCTGCCGAACGCAGAGGCGACGGCAAGAGCCGGTGCGCTTTTGGCACCGCTGATGCGCCCCACAGACGTGCTGGCGCTCTGGGGCGACCTCGGGGCGGGTAAGACGAGCCTCGCGCGGGCCCTTATTCAGACATGTCTGGCAAAAACCGGCCAGGTTGAGGATGTGCCAAGCCCGACCTTCACACTGGTCCAGACCTATGAGACCGCGGATTTACCCGTATGGCATGCGGACCTTTACCGTCTGAAAGACCCGGATGAGCTGATAGAGCTGGGGTTGGATGAGGCTCTGGAAACGGGCCTTCTTGTTCTTGAATGGCCAGACCGCATGGGCGCTGATCTGCCCGTGGCCCGGCTTGATATTGAACTGACAGAGCAGGGTGAGGGCCGGGTGGCAAAGTTGACGGGTCCCGCCCGTCTATGGGAAGAGCGTCTGGGGTGCGTGTTGCGCCAATGGACTGTCAGTCAGGTGTGAAGGAAGCAGGGGGAGTACGGTCCGGATGGGGACAGCAGTGAGTGAAGGGGATCAGGCGGGACGTTCAGCACAATTGGACATGTTCCTGCGAGACGCCGGTTGGGCTGACGCCACGCGGATCTTCGTTCAGGGGGATGCCTCCCTCCGCCGCTACGAACGGCTGGAGCGCGAGAGCGGCTCTGCCATCCTGATGGATTGGCCGGCGGGCCCGGATGCGCCGGTGGCTCAGGGCCATGCCGCCTATTCAAAGCTTGCGCATTTGGCGGAAGATATTCGCCCCTTCGTTGCCGTCGGCACCTATCTGCGTGCCCAGGGGCTTCGCGCCCCGGAAATTTACGCAACCGACTTTACGCATGGTTTCTTATTGCTCGAAGATTTGGGCGCGCATGAGTTTGGTCATCTGATTGACAAGGGACAGGGACCAACCGGCCAACCGCTGGACGAGCTCTACAAGGCCGGGGTTGAAACACTGGTCGCGCTGCAGCGTGCGGGGGCGCCATCAGATCTGCCCGTTGGTGACGGGCGCGCGCATCAGGTCCCGTCATTTGATGACGGAATTTTCCGGATTGAGACCGCCATGCCGCTGGACTGGTATATGCCGGTCGTCATGGGTGTGGAGCCTTCGCCAGACCAGCGCGCGGAATTTGAAGCGATCTGGGCTGCACTCTGGCCGGATATGGGGGCAGGCCCGCAGACACTTTTCCTCAGAGATTTTCACTCCCCCAACATCCTTTGGCAGGAAGGGGCGCAGGGGCTCGACCGGGTTGGGCTGATTGACTATCAGGACGCGCTCGTGGGGTCGATTGCCTATGACCCTGTGTCTTTCCTGCAGGACGCACGCAAGGACGTGAGTGCAGAACGCGAGAGCGCTATGAAGCGCCATTATATTGAACGGATGATAGCGGAAGACGCGCATTTCGATGTGGATCGCTTCCATGCGTCATATGCGCTCTTTGGCGCGGAGCGTGCCCTGCGCCTGATGGGCCTCTGGCCGCGCCTTCTCAGGCGCGATAACAAACCGCATTACATGCAGCATATGGCCCGGACGCAGGATTACCTGAAACGCAACCTGTCTCATCCTGTGTTGCGTGACCTCGCGACCTTTGTCGAAAAATACTTTCTCAAAGACGCCCCGCCACCCGGCATGGTCGCCAAAGGCCCCGTATGAAGAAGGCCCATATGAAAGTGCTGCGGCCATGAACCAGAAAAAAGTAAGCCGGATCAAACGCGCCATCATCATGGGGGCGGGCAAGGGGACGCGCATGGCGCCGCTGACCGATCGCATGCCCAAACCGCTTGTTCCCTTTTCAGGGCGACCATTGATTGATCACGCGCTCGACCGGCTGGTGGCGGCGGGGATAGAGGAAGTGGTCGTCAATCTTCACTACATGGCCGACATGCTGGAAGCGCATCTGAAGTCCCGCAAGGATGTTCGGATCATTCTCTCCGATGAGCGTGATCTGCTGCTGGAGACGGGTGGGGGTGTCAAAAAGGCCCGTCCACTGCTTGGCGATGATCCCGTGATGCCCTTCAATGCGGACAGTGTCTGGGTTGAAGGGCGGGAGCCGATCCTGACGCGCATGATGCAGGCCTGGGACCCGGTACGGATGGACGCGCTCCTGATGATTGCAAACGCAACCAACACGATCGGCGAGGTGCGTCGCGGCGACTTTACCATGGATCAGGACGGGCGCCTGACAAGACGGGAGCCGTCAACAGTGGCGCCGTTCATGTATGCAGGTGTCCAGATCATTAAGCCGCCCCTGTTCGACAAGGGGCCTGACGGACCGTTTTCCACCAACCTGATCTGGGATCAGATCAAGGAGCGGGATCGTCTTTTCGGCCTTCGCATGGATGCAACCTGGATGCATGTCGGTACGCCGGGTGATCTGGCGGACGCTGAGACCTTCCTGCGCGACTTGTGAGCGTGAACCCGTTAAACTGACCGCATGTCACGCGCACCCGATCCCACGATATTCACCATGCCTGCAGGCACGCCGTTTCTGGACGCGCTTGCAAGCGCCCTGGTGGCAGACACCAGCCTGGACGGATCCTTGTCGCAAGAACCGTCGGCGCTTGGCGATATAACAATCCTGCTGCCCACACGGCGGGCCGTGCGTGCATTGGGCGAAGCTTTCCTGCGNGCAAGCGGGGGACGNGCNATTCTGTTNCCACATATCCGTCCCCTGGGTGATGTGGATGAGGAAGAACTGCTGCTCACCGGCCAGGATGGNTTTGATGCAACCNCCGCGCTGGACTTGCCCCCCACCATCGACACAATGGAGCGCCAACTCCTTTTGGCGGAACTGGTGNTGAAATGGGGAAGTGATCCGGAATTCCTTACCGGGCCCAAAGATGCCGGGCAGGCCGNCNTGCTTGCAGGCGAACTGGCGCAATTGATCGACAATGCGGAAACACAAGGTGTGGACCTTGATCGCNTGCACACTCTTGTGCCCGACGAGTTTGCCGANCACTGGAAGCTGACGCTTTCTTTTCTGCAAATAGCCCTCGAACATTGGCCACATATTCTGAAAGAACGGGGTCTGATTGATCCGGCCAAACGACGCAACATGAGCGTNCGGGCCCAGGCAGCAGCCTGGGCGGCAAACCCGCCGCCACACCCGGTACTGGTGGCGGGCTCGACGGGCTCTATCCCCGCAACGGCGGANCTGCTGAAAGTGGTGGCAAGCCTCCCCAAGGGAGCTGTTCTGTTGCCGGGGTTGGACCTTGATCTTGACGCGCGTGGNTGGGAGGCCGTGGACGCCGCGCATCCCCAGTTCGGGATGAAACAGCTCCTGAGCGCGACGGGCGCGGCCCGCGATGATGTAAAAACCTGGCCNGGTTTTGAGGTCACCGCAGCGCACNCACCCTTCCCGACGTCTGTATCTGTGGCCCGGTCGCGNCTTCTCAACGAAGCACTTCGCCCGGCGGAGACTACGGATGCATGGGCACATCTGGACGTGGACAGGATTGATGTGCCGGCTGCGATGACAGGCCTGACCTACGTGGAAGCACCCACGCCGCGGGAAGAGGCAAGCATCATCGCCACAGCATTTCGGGAGGTGCTGGAAACACCGGGGCGTACCGGAATTCTCGTGACGCCGGACCGCACGCTTGCCCGCCGCGTAGCCGCGGAGATGAGCCGGTGGCAGGTGCCGATTGACGACAGCGCGGGCGTACCGCTTGCGCAATGCGCAAGTTTTGGTTTCTTGCGGTTGGCACTGGTCGCAATGGAAGAAGAGTTGGCGCCGGTGGCGTTGCTCGATCTCCTGAAACACCCAATGGCGGCATTGGGGCTCGCNCCCGACGAATGTCGAAAAATGGCCCGCCGTCTGGAACGCGCATTGTTGCGCGGCCCGCGTCCGGCAGCAGGGCTGGACGGGCTGATCTGTACGCTGGAAAAAACAAAANTGGAGGCNCCGCGCCGAGAGCAGCTTGCAGGCTTCCTGCAAAAGCTTGAGGCTGCGTTGCGACCGTTCAGCCGCCTGATGGCGACCTATCGTGTGCCGCTGCAAACACTTGTTGAGGCACATATAAAGCTGGCTGAAAGTCTTGCAGCAACGGATGAGTTGCAGGGTGCAGATCGCCTCTATCGCGGTGAGGCGGGGGAGGCAACNGGGCTTTTTCTGGAGACCCTCCTGAGCAATGCGGGCGACCATCTGAGTGAGGTAAATCCGCGCGCCTACAGAAAATTGTTTGAGACGCTGGCCGCCGGGCGCATGGTTCGNCCCCGGTTTGGCCAGCATCCTCGCCTGTCCATTCTCGGGCCATTGGAAGCGCGCCTTTTGAGCGCCGATCTGGTTATTCTCGCCGGGTTGAACGAGGAAACCTGGCCGGATGCAGCCCCGATTGATGCCTGGCTGTCGCGTCCCATGCGGGCCGANCTGGGGCTGGAACCACCTGAACGGCGGATCGGCCTGTCTGCTCACGACTTTCTGCAGGCAGCTTGTGCTCCCGAAGTGCTTTTGACGCGGGCGCTGAAAGTTGATGGCACACCGACAGTGTCATCACGCTGGCTGCTGCGGCTGGACAGTCTGTTGAAAGGGCTGGGGCAGCCGGANGGGCTCAAGCCTGATGAAACCCGCGTCGCCTGGGCGGATGCACTGGATCGCCCGGCAACAGTCAAGGCCTGGGATGCGCCATCACCACGCCCGGCCCTGGCCGCGCGGCCGAACCAGTTTTCTGTGACGGAAATCGAAACNCTGATCCGGGATCCCTACGCTNTCTACGCCAAAAAAATCTTGCGGCTGAGAGCNCTNGANCCGCTGGACGCGGACGCAGGCGCGCTGGAACGNGGCATCTTGTTACATGCGGCGCTGGAAAAATTTTGTCGCGACTGGCCGGACAAGCTGCCGACGGAGGTCGAGAAAGCCTTGTTGGAGGCAGGACGTGCGGCCTTTGCAAGCGGACCGGACCGACCGGGTGTTGAGGCCTTCTGGTGGCCGCGTTTTGAGCGCGTCGCCAAATGGATGAGCCGGTGGGAGCCCAAAATTCGCGAGGGTCTTTTGCGCACCCACGCCGAGATTGCCGGGGAAATGATCCTGACAGGACTAAATCGCGAGACAAAACTGACAGCGAAAGCTGACCGGATTGACGAGCGCGGGGCCAGTCAGGTGGCCATCTTTGACTACAAGACAGGAAAGCCACCCTCCAGGAAGGAAGTTGAGGCAGGNCTGGCACCGCAGCTGCCACTGGAANCCGCCATAGCGCGCGCGGGCGGGTTTCGCCGTGAGGATGGTACCTCACTGCCACCTGCGCATGTTGAGCGTCTTTCCTATCTGCATCTGTCCGGCAAGGATGAAGGCGCAAGCGAGAACAAGGTCTCGACAATGNGGGATGAAGCCGCGGTGGAAGCCCTGGANGGACTTATGGCGCTGCTTGCCAAATTTGAAGATGAGACAACCCCCTACCTGTCGCGCCCCCGGGTGCAGTTTGCCCGTGCGATCAGCGATTATGATCATCTGGCCCGTGTCCGCGAATGGTCGGCGGCTGACGGAGGCGAGAGCGAATGAGCCTTGAACCTGTCAGCACCACTCTCGACGACACAAACCGCAGACAGGCAGAAGCGGCCGATCCGCAAGCCTCGGTCTGGGTGTCGGCCAATGCAGGCTCCGGCAAAACGCATGTGCTGATCAATCGGGTCATTCGCCTGCTACTCGCGGGCACACCGCCAGAGCGCATTCTCTGNCTTACCTTCACCAAGGCAGCNGCTGCCGAAATGTCATCGCGTCTCTATCGAACGCTTGGTGAATGGGCCGTGCTGGACGATGCGGCCCTTGGCGAACGCGTGGAAAAGCTGGAACATCGAAAGCCGGACGCGGCCTTGCTGCTCAGCGCGCGACTGCTTTTTGCGCGCGCNATCGAAACGCCCGGTGGCCTGAAAATNCAGACGATTCACGCTTTTTGCGAAAGATTGCTCGGACGTTTCCCGCTGGAAGCCGGCGTGCCGCCNCATTTTGAAATTCTGGATGAAAGAACNGCACTGGAGAACCTGGCACTCGCGCGCGACGATTTGCTGGACGACATTGTCGCCATGCGTGACGACCGGCAGAACCCGCTTGTNCAGGCCTTTAATTGTGTGGAGGAGATTGTCGGCGAATACGGGTTTGATGATCTGTTCAAGGAAATTATTGGAAAGCGTGCTGCACTCGACGACATGTTGCGTGCGCATGAAGGGACATTGGCAGCAGATCTTCGCGCGACACTGGGCCTGAAACCGGATGAAGACGAAACGGCAATCCTTCACGAATTGTGCGAGGAAGGGCTACCTCTCCAGGCTTTGCGCGAGGCTTTGCCATTTCTGTTGCAGGGGAANGCGACCGATCAGAAAACAGCAGCTGTGNTGGAGCCTTTTCTGGCCTCGACCGCGCGCCACGAACAGGCCGATGCCTATTCAGATCTCTTCTATCGCCAGGATGGCGGGCTGAAAAGCGTGGCNCGCTCCATCGTAACCCAGGGGGCGACCAAACAGGCCCCGTTCATTCTGTCCCTGTTTGAGGAAGAGCAGATGCGTGTCGCCGCCCTGAAGGAGCGACGCCAATCCTTGCGCATTGTTGAGGCAACACTCGCTGTGTTGATTCTGGCAGAAGAGCTTATCAAGCGGTTCGACGCACAAAAAACGCTGCATGCGTTGCTCGATTATGAAGATCTCATTCTGAAAAGTCGTGACCTGTTGAANCGGTCGGGCGCNGCGGCCTGGGTACTCTACAAGCTGGACGGAGGGCTTGATCANATCCTGGTGGACGAAGCTCAGGACACGAGCCCGCATCAATGGGAAGTTGTGCAGGCGCTGGCGGAGGAGTTTCTCTCAGGGCAAGGCGTGCGTGAGTTGACACGTACCATCTTTGCAGTGGGTGATGAAAAACAATCTATCTACTCATTCCAGGGGGCCGACCCGACACGTTTTGCCGCCATGCGTGACTTTTTCGGCAGTCGCGTAANGGAAGCAGGGAAGAAGTGGAACCCGGTCGAGTTGCTTCTGTCGTTCCGCTCAACACCAGAAGTTTTGAAAGCCGTGGACGATGTGTTTGCGGATCCGTCGGTGGCAGATGGGCTCAATATNGATGGCGAGCCTCCCACCCATTATGCGCGACGTGCGNCGGATGCCGGGCTTGTGGAAATCTGGCCATTGTGTGAGCCGGGGGAGGAAGAAGAGAGCCTACCCTGGGATGCGCCGCTCGACTATCCCAAGGCGGAAAACCCCGACGCACAACTGGCCGCGAGGATTGCNGCCACCATTGCACGCTGGCTGGCCCAAGGTGAGATGCTGGAAGGCCGGGGGCGTCCCATCCGCGCAGGCGATGTGCTGATCCTCGTCCGGCGCCGGAACCGGTTTGTAGAAGAGGTTATTCGTGCTTTAAAGAAAGAAGGGGTGCCGGTCGCCGGGACTGACCGCATGATCCTGACCGACCAGATTGCCGTGATGGATCTCATGGCGGCGGCGGGGTTTGCTCTCTTCCCCGAAGATGACCTGACCCTTGCAAGCCTGTTGAAAAGCCCTCTCATNGGGATCAATGAGGAAGAATTGTTCGNACTNGCCTANACCCGCGAGGGCAGCCTGTGGGACGCTGTCGGTACGGCNGCCCGAACAAAGGGTGGCCTNTTTGCGGANGCCTATCATCAGCTGACAGAGATTTTATCGCGGGCGGATCGTCTGCGTCCGTATGAGTTTTTTGCTGAACTGCTGGTCGGGGATGGTGGGCGTGAAAAACTGCGCGCGCGCCTTGGCGCAGATGTGGATGACCCGGTGGATGAGTTTCTCGCGCGGGCGCTGAGCTACGAACAAATTCACACNCCTGCCCTGCAAGGGTTTTTGCACTGGATTGCAGCCGGAGAATCGCAGGTGAAGCGTGAAATGTCAGAAGGGCGGAATGAGGTCCGTGTGATGACGGTGCATGGCTCCAAGGGGCTGGAGGCTGAAATCGTTTTCCTGCCGGACACCTGTACCATTCCTGATGCCAAACATGATCCGCGCATTCTGCCCGTTGAGGCAGGCGGTGAAAAACTGCATCTTTTCCCGGGCCGAAAGGCATATGACGATCCCCGCACCGCGGCCGCACGTGAGGTGCTGTCAGAAGAGCGCATGAGGGAGTATCGCAGGCTTCTTTATGTGGCGATGACGCGCGCAAAAGACCGGCTTTATATCGCGGGGTACCGCGGCAAAAACAATCCGCCCGAAACCTGTTGGTATAATCTTGCCACCCGCGCGCTGTTGCCCGGCGCAACAGAGATTGAGCTGGAAGATGGAAGCCGTGTTTGGCGGATTAAGGGTGAACAAAAAGGAAAGCCCGCGCGGGANGAGGANATTGGCGGTCTGTTGCCGACGCTCGACCTGCCGGACTGGGCGACCCGACAGCCNGCGCCAGAGCCGACCCCGCCCAAACCGCTCTCTCCGTCCAAGCTGGTGGAGGATGAGGCCGAGCCTGCCATGTTGTCTCCGCTGCAAACCGGCGGACGGGATCGTTTCAAGCGGGGCCGNTTGATCCACCGTCTGCTGCAAAGCTTGCCCGATGTGGCATTGGACAGGCGCGAGGCCGCCGCGCGGCGTTTTCTGGGTGAAAAGGGATGGGCACTGACAAGTGAAGCCCAGGAAGAAATTTGGCAGGCANCCCAAAAGGTCTTGAATGAACCAGCCTTTGAGAGATTGTTCGGGCCGGGCAGTCGCNCCGAAGTGCCTTTGGTCGGTGAGGTGCGCCGCGCGGGAGCGCCGCTTTATCTGAGCGGTCAGATTGACAGGCTGCTTGTCACGCAGGATGAGNTCATCATTGTCGACTTCAAAACCAACCGCCCGCCACCATCCCGGGTGGAGGACGTGAACAATGCCTACCTGGGACAGATGGCCGCTTACCACGCTCTCCTGACGAACCTTTACCCGGATCGGCCGATTCGCGCCGGACTGCTGTGGACAGACGGTCCCCGGTTGATGGAAATCCCGGCAGAAATGNTTGCGAAATTTATGTAGTCGCACAAGCCTGTGAAGGTTGGATCTTCGCACCTTGACGCTTGGGGGGTGGCTCCCTAGATTCCACCCAAGCGCTATTCGGGCCGGTTGAAAGACCGTGAGCCCATCAACAATGCTCGCGCGAGGCGTGCTGTCTTGTGTGAAGAANACAATGAAAGGCGGTTTTTATGACCACTTCAAAAGTGACGGATTCGAGCTTCGAAGCTGATGTGATCGACGCGGGCAAGCCCGTTCTGGTCGACTTCTGGGCGGAATGGTGTGGCCCGTGCAAGCAGATCGGTCCGGCTTTGGAAGAGCTGGCCGGTGATCTTGGCGACCGCCTGACCATCGCGAAAATCAACATCGATGAAAACCCGAACGTGCCGACAAAATACGGTGTGCGCGGTATTCCGACCCTGATGCTTTTCAAGGACGGTCAGGTNGCCGCCACAAAAGTGGGCGCACTGCCGAAGAACAAGATCAAGGAATGGATTGAAAGCGAAATTTGATCCGATTTATGTGTCTGAAAAGGCCCCGCCTCGTTGAGGATGCGGGGCCTTTTTATTTGTGGTTCCCGNGCCCTATGTGTGGGTCGAGAGAACNTGGCCGGCAAGATAAAGCGTGCCGCAGATAAGGATGCGCGGCCGTTCACCCGTCTCTCCTTCTGCATGTCCAATGGCCCGGCCGACAGCCGCAGCAAGATCATGCATGGGATAGGCGTCAAGNCCTGCCTCAATCGCGATCTCGGTNAGCCGCGTTGCCGGTACTGCCGCCGCCGCGCCCGGCGCGGTGAAAGTGTAGACCTGGCGGGCTATATCTCTGAAATTGGCAAAGAAGCCGANGGCGTCCTTCGTGTNCAGCATAGCCGTAATGAGGTAAAGAGGGCGCGTGGTGCGCTCATCAAAATCCGCGAGAACCGCGGCGGCGGCTCGCCCCCCTGCCGGGTTGTGGCAACCGTCAAGCCACAGCTCCACATCGTCTCCCGCAATGTCAACCAGAGGCCCTGATTTCAGCCGCTGCATGCGGGCGGGCCAGACCGTGTGGGAGAGGCCGTCTGCAATCGCATCGTCTGAAATATTGTGCCCGCCCTGCGCCGCGGACCATTGCCGGAGGGCAGCAATGGCAAGCCCCGCATTCTCGATCTGATGGGCGCCGACAAGCGACGGCAANGGAAGGTCAAGCAGCCCGTCAATATCCTGATAGACGAGCCGCCCATGTTCTTCATAGGCNGTCCANTCCTGCCCGCCGACCACGAGCGGGGCATGCTGGATGGCAGCTTCNTTCTCAAACCGCGCCAGCGCATCTTCATGTTCCTGAGGGGCAATNATGGCGGGGACATCACGTTTGATGATCCCGGCTTTCTCACNGGCAATCTCGGTAATCGTGTCGCCCAGAAANCCCTGATGATCAAANCCGATCTGNGTAATGACGGAGATGGCAGGNGCAGCNATAACATTNGTCGCATCAAACCGCCCTCCCAGCCCGACTTCCAGAATAACGGCATCAGCTGGGCTGCGGGAAAAGGCGAGAAGNGCCGCGACAGTCGTAATCTCAAAATAGGTGATATTCTCACCCCCGTTTGCCGCCTCGCACTCTTCAAGAAGTTGCGCANGAGCNTCTTCCTCAATCGGCTTGCCTTGCAGCACAATCCGTTCGTGAAAGCGCACAAGGTGGGGAGAGGAATAGCGGTGAACCGTGAGACCGCCCGCCTCCATCATCGCCTGCAGGAAGGCACAGGTAGACCCTTTGCCATTCGTACCAGCGACATGGAAAACCGGAGGCAGTTTCTGTTCAGGGTGGCCNAGCCTGGCCAGCAACCGTTCGCAGCGATCCAGCGTGAGGTCTATCAGCTTGGGATGCAGCCCCATCAGGCGCTCAAGAATAAGATCGCTCTCTCGGGCAGGCGGTGCAGAAGCGGGCAGAGGGTTCAAGTCAGCGCCATCATTCCGCAGCGGGCAACGCCGGCAGCGCAAATGACCCTTTGCTCTTTGGCCGATGTGTCATCAGGCGGATCACACGTGCCAGCGTCTCCTTCAGGGCATGGCGGTGCACCACCATATCAACCATGCCATGCTCCAGAAGATATTCAGAGCGCTGGAACCCGTCGGGCAGCTTTTCACGAATGGTTTGCTCAATCACGCGCGGGCCGGAGAAACCAAGCAGTGCCTTGGGTTCGGCAATGTGAACATCNCCGATCATGGCGTAGGACGCCATAACGCCTCCCGTGGTTGGGTCGGTCAGAACAACAATATAAGGCAGCCCCTCGTCCCGCAGCATCTGGATNGCCACCGTAACGCGAGACATCTGCATNAGAGAGAGAATGCCTTCCTGCATGCGGGCCCCGNCGGATGCGGCAACCATGATGAAGGGGCATTTCTTTGTCAGGGCCATTTCAGCNGANTTGACGATGGCTTCGCCAGCACCCATGCCAAGAGAGCCACCCATAAAGGCAAAATCCTGAACGGCAATGACAACATCGCAACCATCAAGCTGGCCAAAACCACCCGTGACAGCATCCTCACGACCGCTTTTCGCGCGTGCGTCTTTCAACCGGTCTGAATATTTCTTCTGATCTTTGAACTTGAGCGGATCGTGCGGCACGGACGGGACAGAAACTTCTTCATACTCGCCACGATCAAACAGCATCTTCAGGCGTTCTGTTGTACCGAGCTTGATATGATGGTCGCAATTGGGACAGACGTTAAGAGCGGCGACCAGGTCACGATGGAAAACCATCTCTCCACAGCTGCCGCATTTGCGCCAGAGATTGTCCGGCGTGTCGCGCTTTTTGAATACGTTCTGGATTTTCGGCCGAACGACATTGCTAATCCAGTTCATTTCATTCTCCCAACACTCAAAACAGATACGNTGATCTGATTGTTATGCACGTGAACCGCGCACGCTGCGAACGCCGTCCGCCAGTGATTTTACGAAGCCTAACACAGTCGGTACCAGCGTCGGTGAAGCTTTNCCGTCAGAGGTTAGATTGTCCTTAATGCAATCGACAATGGCGGAGCCGACGACAGCGCCATCAGCATGCGCTGCAATTGCGGCAGCATTTTGTGGTGTCTTAATCCCAAATCCGACCGCAACCGGCAGGCTTGTNGCAGCTTTAATCCGCTTGACAGCAGCGGCCACTTCGTTCGCATCGGCGCTGCCGGCTCCGGTNATGCCCTTCACGGCGACATAGTAAACAAAGCCGCTCGTATTGGTCAGTACCTTTGGCAACCGTTTCTCGTCTGTGGTCGGGGTCGCAAGACGGATGAAATTGATCTCGGCCTCAATGGCTGGAAGGCACAATTCTTCGTCTTCTTCAGCAGGCAGGTCCACAATAATAAGCCCGTCAACACCAGCGGCTTTGGCATCCGCCAGAAAACGCTCAACGCCATAGTGGTAGACCGGGTTGTAATAGCCCATCAGAATGATCGGCGTATCATTGTCGCCTTCACGGAAACGGCGCACGACATCGAGTGTTTTGCGCATGGTCTGCCCACCGTTGAGCGAACGAAGGTAAGACGCCTGAATGGGCGGGCCCTCTGCCATCGGGTCGGTAAAGGGCATGCCGATCTCAATCAGATCTGTTCCGACACCGGGCAGGCCCTTGATGATTTCAAGTGATGTTTCAAGGTCCGGATCACCGGCCGTCACGAAGGCGACAAAGGCGGCGCGACCTTCCTCTTTCAAGGCGGTGAACCGCTTGTCGATACGGGTTGAAAACGTCTTCATGTCAGTTTCACCCCGAGATAACCAGCAACAGCAAAAACATCCTTGTCGCCACGCCCACACATGTTCATGACGAGGAGGTGGTCTTTTGGCAACGTGGGCGCAAGTTTCAGCACATGCGCAAGCGCGTGGGACGGCTCAAGAGCCGGAATAATACCTTCAAGCTTCGTGCAGGTCTGGAAAGCGTCCAGCGCTTCCTGATCGGTCACGTTGACATATTGCACACGACCCATTTCGCGCAGCCAGGCATGCTCCGGGCCGATGCCTGGATAGTCGAGACCTGCTGAGATGGAATGACCTTCTTCAATCTGACCATCATCATCTTGCAGAAGGTAGGTACGGTTGCCGTGCAAGACACCCAGCGCCCCGCCAGCGAGCGACGCGGAATGCTCACCCGTATCAAGCCCGTGACCGCCCGCCTCGACGCCAACAATGTTGACACTCTTATCGTCGAGGAAAGGGTGGAAAAGGCCGATCGCGTTGGACCCGCCGCCAATACATGCAACCAGCGTGTCAGGCAGGCGGCCTTCCCGCTCCATCATCTGTTCTTTGGTTTCGCGCCCGATCACCGATTGCAGATCGCGCACAATCTGCGGATAAGGGTGAGGGCCGGCGGCGGTCCCGATAATGTAGAACGTGTCATCCACATTGGTGACCCAATCGCGCAATGCTTCATTCATCGCATCTTTGAGTGTGCCGGCACCCGATGTTACGGGGCGGACTTCCGCACCCAGAAGTTTCATCCGAAACACGTTGGGCGCCTGGCGTTCGATATCCTTTGCGCCCATGTAGACGATGCAGGGCAGACCGAAACGGGCCGCAACGGTTGCGGTGGCCACACCATGCTGGCCTGCACCAGTTTCGGCGATGATGCGCGTTTTACCCATGCGGCGCGCCAGTTGGATCTGGCCAAGGCAATTATTGATCTTGTGACTGCCCGTGTGATTAAGCTCATCACGCTTGAGATAAATCTTGGCGCCGCCGCAATGCTCGGTCAGCCGCTCGGCAAAATAGAGCGGGCTTGGACGACCGGTATAGTGTTTGGCGAGATCATCAAGCTCAGCATAGAAAGCAGGATCAGCTTTGGCTGCTTCATAGGCTTTTTCAAGATCGAGAATAAGCGGCATCAGTGTTTCGGCGACATAGCGCCCACCGAAAATACCGAAATGACCTTGCTCATCAGGCCCTGTCCGATAGGAATTTAACTCTGGCACGTCTGGCACGGTCACCTCGTTCAGCCCTTTGCGGCTTGGATAAAGGCGCGCATTCGCGCCACGTCTTTTTGGCCCGGTGCGCTTTCCACGCCCGATGATACGTCCACCATGGAAGCGCCTGTCCGGATAATGGCCTCAGCCACATTGTCAGGGTTCAGTCCGCCTGAAAGCATCCAGGGGACAGAAAGGCTGATATCGGCGATGAGCGACCAGTCGAACGAGAGCGCGTTCCCACCAGGAAGCGCATTAGGCATAGATTTAGGCGGTTTGGCGTCAAACATCAACAAATCCGCCACGTTTTCATAAAGCGCAGTGGCCGCAACGTCATCTGCGGTGGCGATGGAAAGCACTTTCATGACAGGCAGGCCCGTCCGCGTTTTGATGGCAGCTACCCGCTCCGGTGTCTCGTGGCCATGGAGCTGCAAAAGGCCGGGTTGAACTTTCTCGATCATGGTATCGATGAACGCGTCCTGCGCATCGACCAGCAGCGCAACCGGGGTGACAGCGGGCGGCATCAGCGCCCGAAGGTGCGCGGCCGTCTCCACCGACACATAACGCGGGCTTCGTTCAAAGAACACAAAGCCCACATAGTCAACGCCCGCTTCGATGGCAGCCTGAAGCGTTTCGGGAGTGGAGAGTCCACAGATTTTAACCAGCGGCTTTGCCATGGGATCAGACCGGAGCCGCAAGTGTCTGCGTGATGGCCCGGGCCGCAAGGGCTGGATTGTCGGCACGGATGATCGGACGGCTGATCACCAGAATGTCGGCACCTTCGCCCAGGGCTTGCTCTGGCGTCATCACCCGTTTCTGGTCTCCAATGTCGGCACCCGCAGGGCGAATACCCGGTACAATGAGCTTGAAGTCCGGGCCACATTCGCGGCGCAGAAGCGAGATCTCCTTCGGGCTGCACACAACACCATGGAGCCCGGCTTTTTGAGCGCTGTTGGCCAGGCGCAAGACCTGGTCTGCAGCACTCCCCGAAATGCCTTGCGCGTGAAGATCCGCATCATCAAGGCTGGTAAGCACTGTCACAGCGATGACCATCGGTGGCATGTCTGCTTCCGCTGCGGCATCGGCGGCGGCTTTCATCATTGCCGCGCCCCCGCTCGCATGCACATTGATGATGGCAGGGTTCAGGGTGCAGGCCGAGCGGATCCCGCCTGCGACCGTATTGGGAATGTCGTGGAGTTTGAGATCCAGAAAGATGGGTGCGCCCGTCGCCGCGACAGCCTGGTAACCTTCCCGGCCGAAGGCATAGAAAAACTCCAGCCCGATCTTCAGTCCCCCGATTTCAGGGGCCAGCGCGATGGCCAGCTGTTCGGCTTCCGCGCGGTCATTTGTGTCCAGCCCGGCGAAAATGGGATTTTTGAAATGCGTTTGCGTCATCCTGAGCGCTTTCAGAAAAAGTGTGACCGGCCAACCAGCAACCGGGAAACCAAGTCCGTTTGGGCCGGGTTATATCACGATGTCAGGGAGATGAAATCACCGAGGTGTTTTTACGTCTGAAACAGCGGGTAGATTGCTGTTTTCCGCCGTTTTTACTTCTTCTTTGGCCATCTGCTGCACCGCTTTACGGGTTTTTCTGGCTTCCTGGCGCCAGTGACCCTGGGCAAACCAAGCAGAAAACCCGCCGATCACGATGCCCAGAAACAGGCAGAACAACACCACCACAAAGAGCGGTACATCCAGCGCCAGGGCCGGGTCTGCCGGATTGAACGGATCAAGATTGAACAGGACCCGCTGGCGATTGGCCACCGCGAGGTAAAGCGCGCCCAAAGTAAGCGGAGGCAATGTGATCCACGAAAGAAGTCGCAAAAGCGAGGGCTCCTGTAGGTCGGTCCGGCCGACATGGTGAAGAGGCGGTCAACCTGGAAAAGGATCAGTCCTGATCGTTTTCCGCACCGTCTGCATCGGTGCCACCGTCACCATTGTTCAGGCGGTCACGCAATTCTTTGCCAGTCTTGAAAAACGGGACGAACTTTTCCGCGACATGAACAGGCTGCCCTGTCCGCGGGTTGCGCCCCACCCGCGCCGGGCGGCTTTTAACAGAGAAAGCGCCAAAGCCACGCAACTCCACCCGGTCGCCACGCGAGAGCGCGGCGCTGATTTCGTCGAAAATGGTCGCAACAATCCGCTCAACATCACGCTGATAGAGATGCGGATTGGCCTGAGCAAGTCTGGCAACAAGTTCAGATTTGATCATTGGCCAAACGCCCCCTTATGGCTCAACGTGCCTCAACGGCTTAACGAGATTGGTTTTTATTGGGGCTCAGGGTGCCAAACGCTGACCAGCCCGTCAAGCGTAAGTCCCTTTGTAGACAGCGTTTTTTCGCTCAAACCGGATAAAACAAGGCCGATAAACCGCGCGGCTGCTTCACCGGTCAGGCTACCGAACTCCGCGTCTTCCTCAACCGCCCAATCTTCGGTCGGCAAGGCAGTGTCAATATCATGTTCATCAAAGAGCCAGGTGCGCGCAACATCCTCGCCACCGATCGCATCAATCAATCCGTTTTCAAGAGCCTGCCAGCCGGTATAAACGCGGCCATCGCTCAGGATGCGGGCATTTGCTTCTTCCAGCTTGCGCCGCTCAACCACCAGTCCGACAAACCAGTCGAAAGACGCATCTACCATGGCCTGGGTGGAGCGGAGCGCTTCCGCGGAAGGGGTGCCAAACATATTGGGTTCCGCTTTTAGGGGGCCAGAACGGACAAAGCCGACATCAACCCCGAGCTTTTCCATCAGGCCTGTGACCTCCGTCAGTTGGAAAAGAACGCCAATAGAGCCGGTGATCGTGTTCCCGCGTGCCACAATATGATCGGCAGACAGGGCGGCAATATAACCGCCGGACGCGGCAACAGTGCCAAGCACGGCGACAACCGGTTTCGTCTTGGCAACTTCGCGAACCGTTTCATAAAGAGCTTCAGAGCCGGTTGTCGTGCCACCCGGACTATCAATATAGAGGATCAGCGCCTCTACATTTGCATCTTCACCAATTTCTCGGATGAGGTCCTGTTGTGCCCGGTCATCAACAATGAGCCCGCTCAATGTGACCCGTGCGACATGAGCCCCCGTTGGGCCAAAACCGGTATTGGGCAAAAGGGCAAGAACAGCAAGCCCAAGGGCAATAAGCGCGGCAACGCGCCAAAGAGAAAGGCGGCGCTTGAGACGCCGCCTGTCGATAATGGTTTCGATGTGGAGTGACATGGAACGCGCTCCCGGCAGGCTGGATCAAAATCAATCCATCTATCCTAAAGCAATAAGTCTGTTCGTTGAAGCATCAAGCGTCGCGGGAAACAGACGAAATGCAAGGGCCGGAAAAGAAATGGAGCCGCCTGATACTCGTGAGAAGATCAAGCGGCTCCATCTGTGTCGCAGTTTGCTTACTTGTCGTCGTTGCTGGCTTTGTTGAGGGCTGCACCCAGAATATCGCCAAGCGAAGCGCCACTGTCGGATGAACCGAACTGTGCAACGGCTTCTTTTTCTTCCGCAATCTCAAGCGATTTGATCGAGAGCGAAATGCGGCGTGAGCCACGGTCGATATTGGTGATGCGGGCATCAACCTTGTCGCCAACAGCATAACGCTCTGGGCGCTGTTCTGAACGATCACGGCTGAGGTCTGCGCGACGGATGAAGGCTGTGAAGTCTTCATCACCGACGCTGACTTCGATACCCGATTCCTGAATGGCCGTAACCGTACAGGTGATCGTGGAACCCTTCGTCAGGCCGCCAACGCTTTCAAACGGATCGCCATCAAGCTGCTTGATGCCAAGCGAAATACGCTCTTTCTCTGTGTCGACGTCGAGAACCACAGCGGCCACAACCTGACCCTTCTGGTAATCCTGAAGGGCTTCTTCGCCCGAACGGTTCCAGTCGAGGTCGGAAAGGTGAACCATGCCGTCCACGTCTTCGTCGAGGCCAACAAACAGACCGAATTCGGTGATGTTCTTGATCTCGCCTTCAACGCGTGTGCCCTGCGGGAAGCGATCAGCGAATGCTGCCCATGGATTGTCCATGCACTGCTTGAGGCCGAGCGAAATACGACGCTTCACCGGATCCACTTCCAGCACCATCACTTCGACTTCCTGAGAGGTAGAAACGATCTTGCCTGGGTGTACGTTCTTCTTCGTCCAGCTCATTTCGGAAACGTGGACAAGACCTTCAACACCTGGCTCCAGCTCAACAAATGCGCCGTAATCGGTGATGTTGGTCACGCGGCCACGGAAACGGGCCTGCAATGGATACTTGGCATCGACACCTTCCCATGGATCAGCTTCAAGCTGCTTCATGCCAAGTGAGATACGCTGCGTATCCGGGTTGACCTTGATCACCTGGACTTTGACTGTTTCGCCAATGGTCAGCACTTCGCTTGGGTGGTTGACACGGCGCCATGCAATGTCGGTAACGTGCAACAGACCATCGACACCGCCAAGATCGACGAACGCGCCGTAGTCGGTGATGTTCTTCACCACGCCATCGCGTACATCGCCTTCTTTGAGCGTCTCGATCAGTTCCAGGCGCTGTTCAGCACGTGTCTCTTCGAGAACAGCACGACGTGACACAACGATGTTGCCGCGACGCTTGTCCATTTTGAGAATCTGGAATGGCTGCGAGAGGTTGAGAAGCGGTGTGACATCGCGAACAGGGCGAATATCGACCTGGCTACCAGGCAGGAACGCAACAGCGCCATCAAGGTCAACAGTGAAGCCGCCTTTAACGCGACCGAAGATGTGACCGTCAACACGACCGCCATTTTCAAATGCGGTTTCGAGGCGAACCCAGCTTTCCTCACGCTTCGCTTTTTCGCGGCTGAGAACAGCTTCGCCCATCGCATTTTCGATGCGGTCCAGGAACACTTCGACTTCGTCACCCACGACGAGCGCGGCTGGTTTGCCGGGTGTTGCAAATTCTTTAAGTGGGATACGGCCTTCTGTTTTCAGACCGACATCGACAATGGCCAGGTCGTTTTCAATAGCAACAACTTTACCTTTGACGACGGAACCTTCAGCGCCTTCATTAGACGAGAAGCTTTCTTCTAGAAGCGCGGCGAATTCGTCGCGCGTTGGGTTAAGACTATCGACCAAAATTGGTTCTCCTAAATGACTTGTCTATTCCTGCCGACGGTTGGCTCCGACGGTCTAGCTTATGGGTCTGTTTCACGCCCACACGCCTGTTTTGGAAGCGATGATAATGTCCGAAAAAACCGAAGCCTTATCCAAGCACGAAAGGGGCGTCATGCATCTTCCCGAAAAAATCGGAAAAACACTTACCCCCGGTGTGTTTCAATAATATCTACGGCACTGCCGAACGCCGTTTCTATAGACAAATTGGACGTATCGAGCAAGTGCGCGTCTTCTGCGGGCTTGAGGGGAGAGGTGGCACGCTCCGTGTCTCTTTTGTCCCGGGCCATCACATCAGCCAGCACTTCCGCTTCGCTCAAGGGGGAGCCCGCCGCCTGGAGCTCCAAAAAGCGCCGTTTTGCGCGGACTTCCGGGCTCGCAGTCACGTAGAGCTTTATATCTGCATCCGGACAGACAATTGTCCCGATGTCACGTCCATCAAGAACGGCGCCTTTAGCCCCGTCAGGTGGAAAAGCGGCAAAATGGCGCTGGAAGGCAAGAATAGCAGCGCGAACGGGCGGCATAACGGCAACAATGGAAGCCGCGTCGCCCACTTCAGCCGTGCGGATGGCGACAGGGTCAATCAGGCCGGGATCGAGATTTTCTGCCGCTTTAAGTGCGGCATCAGCGTCGCCCGGTGCCAATCCGTCTTTCAGGAGGGCATGGGCGACCCCTCGGTAAAGTGACCCCGTATCGAGGTAGGCAAAGCCATAATGTGCAGCCAGTGCGCGAGCGAGCGTGCCTTTTCCGGCGGCAGCAGGCCCATCGACCGCGATAATCATGAATTGGTCCCGCTCTCAAGGCTGGCCCCCAGACGGCGCATCAGGGGCACAAAGTCGGGAAAGCTGGTTGCGATCATATGACCTTCGTCGATTGTGACGGGCTTTTCCGCGCCAAAGCCCATCACAATGAAGGACATGGCGATCCGGTGATCCATATGTGTGGCGACATGTCCGCCACCGGGCACACGCCCGGCTGTGCCTGTGACGGCCATCCAGTCGTCAAATTCTTCCACATGAAGCCCGTTGACCCGCAGGCCCGCA
>PAZY01000007.1 GCA_002715765.1 Rhodobiaceae bacterium
CCGCGGGCCTCAAGGATCGGGCGCATTTCCAGAAAGGCTGCCTTATTGCGGTTTAGCGGCATGCCGGGGTGCAGGTGGTGGATAATATGACCTTCCATACCCAGTGCGAGAAGATTGCCAAACTTGAAACTGAACGAGCGTGTATTCCGGTACCGCCCCATCTCGTGCATCGGGTGGTGGGGCCACCAGCTGAGGAACAGCGAAATATAGACAACACCCAGAATGCGTGGCGCCCACCAGAGTGCCGCGGCCTCAAGCGCATAGCCGCTCCAGGCGAGAATTGTCAGAATGGCCCAGTATGACAATGTCTGCACGGCCCCCTCGATCGCGGCTCTTTTGGCCATAGGATCATCGGCATGTTCTCCCAGAATACGTCCGTAGGCGTTCGGAAAACGCGGCTGCATGCGTTCAAAGGATTTCAAGATGGCCTGCCACCATGTTGGGGCGATGACCTCATAATCAGGATCACGCACCGGGTCATTTGTATAGGTATGGTGCAGCATGTGGGTGTAGCGCGCGACCTTGAACGGCAGGACGAGGGGGATGGTGGATACGTAACCGATCAATTCGTTCAGCCAGCGAAGGGGTTTGCCAGCCGCGGCATAGTTGGAATGCTGCGCCTCGTGCGAGGGAAGGTAGCAGAGCGCGACATTGAAGGTTGCGATGATGAAACCTGCCCAAAGCGGCAAGGTGCCCGTCAGCACCAGCGGCCAAAGCGACAACCAGCAGGCAAGGTTTGCAAAGCACCAGATGGCCATGAAGACGGGGAAGGGGCCAATATATTTCTTGGCGATGGCCATTTCCTGCTGGGCCAGTTGGCGCTCCGTTTCGCGATCGGGATTTGCCGTCTCGGTGATGGTCGGCGAGGTCATATCCATCGTCCTCCGAATTTTGCAATAAGGCCCCAAATGATGCCGATGATGAGACCTGTCTCAATAGTTGAGAGGCCGAAGGGTGCTGTGATGCCCGTTGCTTCCATCAGTGCGGCGAAGAGCGGTGCCAGGAAACCGATACCGAAAAAGACCGGACCCCAGGGATAGAGCATTTTCAACAAATTCATGGTCACTCTCCTTTGGGTTTGCACAGGCTTGAGTGAGGTGGAACGACAAGATCGATCACTTTCTCGCCGAGGGCGAGAAGGTCTGTGTTTGTAAAGGTACCGGTCTGGAACATGCGGCTGAACAGTATGGCGGTTCCATGCGCGGCGGCGGTCGAAAACGTAAAGAGGGTCATGGTTTCTTCATCGCTGTTCCAGCCTGCTTCATGTGCGGCGGCGGCGGCCTCCTTCACCGTTTCAAGATAGGCTTCATGAGCGCTTCTAAGCTCTTCACTTGCGCGCTGATAGACTTCCGGGTTTTGCACGGCCTTGAAGTAGGCCGGTTGATCCAGCGAGAAGCGGATGGTGGCTTTACCCATGGCGTTGTACCGCGCGACAGGGTCGTCACCCGCGTCATTGGCGGCCTTGTTGATGAAGCGGGTCAGCTTCTCATGTGCTTCTGTCGCGAGGGCTGCCAGCAAGGCCTGTTTGTCTTTGAAGTGGCGTGCGGGGGCTGAGTGCGAGACACCAATTTCCCGTGCGAGCGCGCGCAAGCTCAAACCTTCAATGCCGTCTTCCGCGATGATCTCGGCAGCGTGGTCGAGCAGGGTCTGCCGCAGGTTGCCATGGTGGTAGGTCATATCGTCCCGTTCCTTGTATGTTGTCAATGACTACATTCAAAATTGACCTCTGTCAAGGAAAATGACGCAGGCGTCACGTTAGGTTCGGTGGAGATGAAAGCGGGCGCGGGCCCGGTGCCAACGGGCGGAGAGCGAGTGTATGACGAAAATCACCTATATCGAGTATGGCGGGACAGAGCATGAGGTGGAGGTGGCCAATGGCCTCTCTCTCATTGAAGGGGCGGTGAAGTATACGATTCCCGGGCTTGATGGCGATTGCGGCGGCGCATGCGCCTGTGCGACGTGCCATGTCTATATTCCGCAGGAATGGGCCGAAAAGTGCGATCCGATCGAGGAACTGGAACGCGATATGCTTGATTTTGCTTTCGATGTCGATGAGAGCAGCCGCCTGAGCTGTCAGATCAAGGTATCGCCGGATCTGGAGGGCATGGTGGTGCGTCTGCCCAAGCGCCAATACTGACGATATGCAGACGGGTTGCGGGAATTTCATTCGGCTTGATTCACGTCAATTCAAAAAATGACACATGCGTCATTATTCGCCGGTCGGCCGCCTACGCAACAGCATCCTTTTCAAGAGATGCATATAGGAGGAAAGAATGGCTGAACCTTCAAATGCCCCTGTCGTCAAAAAAGGCGACTGGAAAGTCACGATGAACCCGGACGATATCTACCGCAACCCCATGGATATCGCCTGGACCTTCGCCTATGAGTTTGGCGAAGACAAAGTGCAGGACCTTTACAATCGCGCCAAACAAAACCAGTGGGACTCAGACGAGTATCTGCCTTGGGATCATGAGGTTGACCCGTCGAAACCCCTGATTGCTGACCGTTCCAGCATTTATCACAAAATACCTTTTTTCAGTAAGCTGAATAAATCCCAGCAGGAAACCTTCACCGCGCATTCGACGGCGCAGCTTCTTTCACAATTCCTGCACGGGGAGTAGGGGGCGTTGATGACCGCGGCCTGTGTGACCCATTCCGTACCGGATGCGGGTGCGAAGCTTTATGCCGCCACGCAGACGATGGATGAAGCACGCCACGTTGAGGTCTATGCCAAATATTGCGACAAAATCGCGATGACCTATCCGATGTCGCCATGGCTGAAAGCGCTGATTGACGCGACGCTCAAGTCTGACCGGCATGAGAAAGTGATGATCGGCATGAATATGATTGTGGAAAGTCTCGCTCTCGGCGCTTTCAACAATATGTACCGGACGACAACCTGCCCGTTGCTGAAGAAGCTGACCTTCAACGTCATGCGGGATGAAAGCCGTCATGTTTCCTTCGGGCATATCTATCTCGGCCCTGTCTTTGCCAAGATGCACAAGGATGACCGCGAAGAGATGGCGCAGTTTGCTTTTGATGCGGTCAACGTGCTGGCCTCTGCGCAGATGCAAGGCGGGTCTCTCGCATCCCGCGCTGACCCGGGTTTTCTGATGGTGCTGGACAATAGTGGGATCGACCGGGACGATTTCTTCAAAGGCATGGAAGAGGCCGAAGCGGATGGTATCTCGCAGGCGCTGCCGCCCGGACAGATCCATGCGCTAGACGATCTGATGATGCCGGCCATTGCCCGTGTCGGGCTCATCACCGAACGCACACGCCCTCTGTATGAGGAAGCAGGTATCCCGATCTCGGAAGACCTTCGTGTGCTTGAGGCGATGGAAGGCGGGCATCCGGTCGAAGATTCAGCGGCAGCCGAGTGAAAGAATGCTGCGGCGGCCTGGGGTTGCCGCAGCCACACGATCCAACCGAGCAGAGGGTTTTATGACGCTTCGGACCGACAACATGACCGGTGAGTTCTATCGAACGATTGTGGAGGCTTTGCCTGAAGCGATCATTGTCGCAACCCCTGAGGGGCGTATGGTGTATGTCAATGCCGCGCTTGTGCGGCTGCTTGGCTATGGCGAAGAGGAGTTGCTGGGACAACCCATATCGAAACTCGTCCCACAACAACTCGGGCGCCGTCTTGAGCCGATGAAATGGCTGACCCGCTGGGCGGGCGAGGATGATGCCGAGCAGTCACGTTTTCTGGATCTGATTGGCCGTGCAAAGGACGGGCGTGAGATGGCTGTCGGGGTGCGGGTGCGAGAAGGTAGCATTGGCGGGGACCGGCGTTACTTTATTTCGGTCCGGGACAGAACGGTGGCGCGTGACGATCTGGTTCGTGCAAAAGAAACACAACTTCTCACATCCCGTATTCTGGCGGTGGCGGCGGATGCAATTGTTGCCGTGGATCACGCGCAGAAAATCAGCTTTTTAAATCTTACCGCGGAAAAGCTGTTTGGTTACGCGGACGATGAAGTGATCGGACAGCCGCTTGAAATGCTGATGCCGGACCGGTTTCGCAAGCGGCATCATCTGGAGGTTTCCGCCTTTGGAAATGCCAGGCAGGCGTCACGTTATATGAATGAACGTGGTCGGGTTGTAGGGCGCCGTAAAGATGGCAGCGAGTTTCCCGTTGAGGCCACGATCACCAAGGTGACAATGGGTGGGCTGCCGACTTTCGTTGCGCATATTCGTGACGTGACAGAAAGGACAGCGCGGGAGAAAGCGCTTGTCGAAAGTGAGCGTCGGTTTCATGCCATTTTCGATCACGCCTTTGAGGCGATCGGGCTGCTTGATCCGGCAGGTGTGGTTCTCGAGATCAATCGGGCAGGGCGTGCGCTCACAGAGGACGGGCGCGGCCTGATTGGGCAACCCTTGTGGGATCTGCCCTGGATCGGGCGCACGGACGCTTTGGATGAAGAAGGGCGTACACGTCTGCAGGACGCTGTCGCGCGGGCTGCCGCCGGAGAGGGGCAGCGCTTTAATGTCGATATTCACCAGCCGTCCGGTACGGTGCAGATTGATCTGTCTTTAACCCCGGTGCGGGATGAGAGCGGGAAAGTGGTTTACATCATTCCCGAGGGACGCGACGTGGCGAAGGTTGATTGACCGCTGCCATCATGTCGGCGGGTCATGAGGTTCGTCGGATTGTGACAGGGCGATACGTCTTTCCATTTCCTTCGCGATCAACCAGAGGCGGTCCTGCCCCCAGACCATGAGATCAGGTTCTGATGCAGGGCCCCTCAGGCGAAAGCTTGGCACGCCCCAAAGCCCCATGCCCTCTACCATGTCGCGCTGGTTTTGGGCGATCTCCTCTTTCCAGTCTTCCGTGTCCAGATATTGTTTGGCTTCGTTCCACTTCAGGCCTGTTCTCTCAACGAGCGTCCGCATACCTCGGTCATTGTCTGTTCGCTCTCCTTTAGCGAAGGCCATGTTGAGAAAGGTACTCAATAATTTTCTTCCTTTGCCTTGCGATGCGGCCCAGGGATAGAGGGAGTAGGCGCGTCGTACAGGTTCGCCGATCGGGTCATAGGTTTTGCCATAGGGTACCTGGAGCGCAGCAGCCTCCCGCGCGGCATCGGAGAAAATATACATGCCCTTTGTGCGTGTCGCGGGAACGCCGCGCATGACCATGGGCAGGACAGGCTTCAGCACCAGATGCACGCCTGCCTTGTCTGCAAGGGCACACGCGGTATCAAAAATCACTGCCGTGTACGGGCTGCGAAGTGAAGGATAGACTTCCAGCGTGAGTGCTTCCTTTGTATCGCGCCGGGGGCCGGGGTCGATCGCCGGGCGTGGCGCGATCAGTGGGCTTGTTCCATCGCGGACAGCCTTTCTGGCGCGGAGCCGGTTTTCCAGATGATAGAGGCGGTCCACGCCCCAGAACCACTCACCGGCATAGAGGAAGGTTGCGCCTGAATAGTGACCTTTCTCCTTCAGTGTTCTGGAACCGGCATCCAGTTTCTTGTATGTTTCCGCTTCCGAGGTGGTGCCGAATTTTTCTGCCAGGGACTGGAGGGTTGCGCGATCTCCGGACCAGAGAGCTTCGCTGACCTGCGATGCGCGCGCCGTGAANTCTTTAGCTGATGCGTGGGCGAGGATACGCGCGGCAAGTTTTGTGTCGGCGGGNGCGGGGATCATGCCAGCATTGCCGGGGAAGGTAAGNGCGTAATAGGGNGCGACACTTGCNGCGTCGCGCCGGGCNAGCGTTGCCAGCTTGTCGGGGAAAGGCTGTTCTTTGCCCCCCGTTGCCCGGATGAGGTGGGGCACCAACTCAATGTCATATGTATCCGCCAGTGCCTGCAGTTTTTGTACGGCGAGGTGGGAATAGGGGTCATCGGGCTGGTGGAAATAATCCACCCGGTGCGGCGCGCCCGCTTTCACGCGTGCGTTTTCCGCCCGGTCGCGTGCTTTTGCCAGCCGTTTTGGATCTGCCATTCGGTTGAGGAGCCAGGAGATGACAAGGCGAGCCAGCCGCGGTGGGTCCACGGTCACAGCCGGGTTGGGATTTTCCTGTTTGNTNGGTTCCAGCATGTTGCGGCTCCCTGTTTGGTTTGTGGATATATTGGCATTGTTNATGTCAATAATCCAGCGCGACGAAACGGATGGTTCAACGTGTCGCAAATGGGTGTTGCAAGGGCAGCTTGCGCTGATAACATTCATTATCGAGCTTGTAATGGAACCTCTGTCCGGGATTTGTCCAAAGCCTGTCCAGGCGGAGGCGGGAGGAAAAAATGAGCCAAGCAGCATTCGCTGTTCAAAGCGCGGTGGAGGAAGCCTATGCCACCCCGCTTGACCAGATCGACGTCAGTCAGCCGCGCCTCTTCAAGGAAAACGCCATCTGGCCGTTTTTTGAACGGCTGCGGGCGGAAGACCCGGTGCATTATTGTGCGACCAGTCCGTTTGGACCCTATTGGTCGGTGACGAAGTACAATGACATCATGGCGGTGGACACGAACCACAAAGTCTTCTCTTCGGAGTCCGGTCTTGGGGGCATCACAATCCGGGACCCGATTGCCGATTTCCGGTTGCCGATGTTTATCGCCATGGATCAGCCCAAGCATGATGAACAGCGCAAAGTCGTCAGCCCGATTGTGGCACCCAACAATCTGGCAGCTCTTGAGGGGCTGATCCGGGAGCGGGCCGGGGCCATTCTGGACGGGTTGCCACGCAATGAAACGTTTAACTGGGTTGACCGGGTTTCGATTGAGCTGACAACACAGATGCTGGCGACACTTTTTGATTTCCCGTGGGAGGACCGTCGCAAGTTAACCTACTGGTCCGACGTGGCGACTGCCGACATTAATGGCGGGCTTATTTCATCAATGGATGAGCGCCGGGNGATNCTCATGCAATGNGCGGAATATTTCACCCGTCTTTGGAATGAGCGGGTGAACGAGAAAGAGCCGAAAGGGGATCTGATTTCGATGCTGGCTCACGGTGAAGCCACGCGCAACATGGACCCGCTCGAATATCTGGGGAATATTATCCTGCTGATCGTTGGCGGGAATGATACGACCCGCAATTCGATTTCCGGCGGTCTTTTGGCCTTGAACGAGTTCCCGGATCAATATGACAAGTTGCTCGCCGATCCATCACTGGTNGAGACGATGGTGCCGGAGATTATCCGTTGGCAGACNCCGCTTGCGCATATGCGACGGACNGCACTTGAAGATGTTGAGCTTGGTGGCAAGCTGATCAAAAAAGGCGACAAGGTTGTCATGTGGTACGTGTCGGGNAATCGGGATGGAGAAGTGATCGACCGGCCCGATGAATTTATTATTGACCGTGCCCGACCCCGGCAACACCTGTCATTCGGGTTCGGTATTCATCGTTGTGTCGGTAATCGCCTGGCTGAAATGCAGCTGAGGGTCCTTTGGGAGGAAATCCTCAAGCGGTTTGGCAAAATTGAGGTTGTTGGCGCGCCTGGCCGGGTGCTGTCCAATTTCGTCAAGGGTTTTGATAATCTACCGGTACGCATCCCCGGATAATATCGTCTTTATCGCATGAGANCTGGACATGGAGGCCCGACCGTAAGGTTGGGCCTTTTTGCGTCGGGAGGNANTCNATATATTTAACTTGCATCATAACTGATGAATATATCATATTGTAATTCCATCAGANGAAGGAAGGGAANGCCGNGATGGAGAAACCTGTTTCAGCTTTTGATGCACTGATTGTCGGCTATGGCCCTGTTGGCGCGATGATGGCGGGTTTGCTGGCCAATCGNGGCTGGCGGGTGGCGGTGGTTGACCGTCTTGGGGATGTGTATCCCTTGCCCCGTGCCGTCCGTTTTGATGGTGAGGCGATGCGACTGTTTCAGGAGCTTGGCATTGCCGGGGAAATGGAGCGGGACTCCACCCCTATTCGTGGTGGTGAGTTTGTTGACGCGCACTTCAATCGTCTGGAAGGCGCGGAGCTGCCGGACGGTTTCCTGACGCCGCTTGGATGGCCGCTCGGCTTCATGTTTCATCAGCCAACGCTTGAAAGAGCCTTGCGCCGCCGGGTGGCAGCTTTTGATGGAGTGACGGTCTTCACNTCTCATGAAGCAGGCCCCCCGCGGGAGGGTGATGATTATGTGGAAATTGACGTCACGCCGGTGGATGGCGGCCCGTCGCAAACGCTCCGCGGATCATATCTGATCGCAGCTGATGGAGCGGCGAGCCCGACCCGCAAGGCCATCGGGGCGTCCTTCCTGTCGCTGGGATATGATTGTGACTGGGTGGTGGTGGATGTGTTGCTGACGAAGCCTGTGCCGGCGCTTTCGCCTCTGGTGCAGCAGATCTGCNACCCGGCGCGGGTTGTGACATTTGTGCCTGTGGTGGGGGAGCGGCGCCGTTGGGAGTTTCGCCTGAACCCGGGAGAGGTGCGTCAGGAGATGGTCGCGCCGGACAAGATCTGGGCCATGCTTGCGCCGTGGGTGACGCCGGACGTGGCGGTCATCGAACGAGCCGCCGACTATCAGTTTCATGCGGCTATNGCAGATCGTTGGCGCAAGGGCCGTGTTTTTCTCGCCGGGGATGCTGCTCACCAGACACCCCCGTTTCTGGGGGAAGGCATGTGTGCCGGGCTTCGTGATGCGGCGAGCCTTGCCTGGAAGCTTGACCATGTGAAGCGCGGCCTTGCGGGAGAGGCGTTGCTGGATACATACCAGCAGGAACGGGGGCCGCACGCGCTCGATCTCGTGGATCACGCTGTGGCGACGGGGAAGCTGATGGATCAGATCGCTGCGGCACAGAAGGGCGGTGCCTGGCCGACCTCATATGCCGCTGCCTATGGGGGCGANAGAGGGTTCCCACATCTTCATACCGGGGTTCTGGCTTTGACGGAGGACGACCCGACCGATTTTGTGACCGGGTATCAATGCCCCCAACCCAGAGTAGAGATGGGGGATGGCCCCGTCTTGCTTGATGATGCCTTGCCGGCAGAGTTCTGCCTCATTTCCGCTCGTGACGTGTCGGACCTGNTGTGCGCCGAGGATGAAGCNCTGTTGGCTCATCTGGAGTGCCGGCGCGTTATACTGGCGCCGTCACAACGNCTGTCACCGGAGTTGGACGAACTGCTGGCGGAAAACGATGCCATTATCGTNCGCCCGGACCGCTATGTCTTTGGCGTGGCCAATGCGCGGGTGAGCCTGCGCGANCAGCTTGCGAAATTGCGGTCGCATTATTCCCTGTGAGCCTGAATGNNACCGGCGNTGCCTGTGTGGATCAGAGATGGTCAGCTGCATGTGCATATTTGTGCTTATCTATCGCCCCTCCCGCGACGGGTTTGGACTATGCTTGGGGTCAATAGTTGACCGCTGACAGAGCGGGCGCCGACGGGGCGGACACANAATTGGCACAGGATACGCAGATGATCGAAAAATGTATTGAGCAATGGCACGACTATATTCTTGGCAAGAAGCCGGGCGCTCTTGAAAACCTGATTGATGATGATTGTGTTTTCATTTCACCTATCGTGTTCACTCCGCAAAAGGGCAAAGCCCTGACCATGGCTTATTTGCGGGCNGCGGGTGGTACGCTCGGCGGACAAGGCGTGCCCGGCGAGGGCAAGCCCGCTGAAAACAGCGGCAAGTTNAAATATACGAAGGAAGTGCTTGCCGGGCATCACGCTGTTCTTGAATTTGAAACGGAAATGGATGGCAAGTATGTGAACGGTGTCGATATCATTACCTGCAATGACGAAGGTAAGATCGTTGAGTTTCGTGTGATGATCCGCCCGCTTCAGGCGGTCAATCTGGTGCATGCCGCTATGGGGGCCATGCTTGAGAAAATGAAATCCGCTTGAGGTNTTGAGCGGGCCTGATAATCAGACCAGANATTCAGACNAGCTATTCTGGCAAGGGGCGNATTGTGGCCGGTTCCGGTCCTCGCCCCTTTATCTTTGAAATAAATTGACATGCTTTGTGTCGTTTTCTAGGCTTCAGAAAAATTGAACGCAGGTCGTCTTGTGGGCGACGCGGGAGGAAATGATGAGCGAACGCAAACCCCTGGAACTGATGGGTGCCCCCGGTTCACCCTATACGCGCAAAATGCTGGCTGTTCTTCGGTATCGTCACATTCCCTACCGGTTGATGTTTCAACGTGGNGGCATGATCCCGAAAGATTATCCGGTGCCAAAGGTCGCGCTCCTGCCGACCTTCTTCCTGCCGGATGCGAACGGGAAAATGGAAGCGCATGTGGACAGTACGCCGCTCATCCGTCGGTTTGAAACCGAGTTTGAGGGACGCAATGTCATTCCGGCGGATCCTGCGCTCGCGTTTCTGGATTATCTGTTGGAAGATTATGCAGATGAGTGGCTTACCAAGGCGATGTTCCACTATCGCTGGTACTATCAGCCGGATATTGATAAAGCGGCGGCCATTCTCCCNCGCTGGCTTGTTGANCCACAGAAAGAAGAAGATGCTCTCGCTCTTGGCAAGATTTTCGCCGAGCGACAGATTTCGCGTCTTTATGTTGTTGGGTCCAACCCCGAAACGGCCCCGGTCATTGAAGCGAGTTATGAGCGCTTTCTGGGCGCCTTCCGGGCGCATCTTGAGAATTCTTCGTTTTTGCTCGGCGCCCGCCCGGGNGGGGGTGATTTCGGGGTCTATGGCCAGTTGACCCAATTGGCGACGTTTGANCCGACACCGATGCAGCTCACGCTCGACAAGGCGCCAGCGGTTTATGCTTTTGTGGATCTGGTTGATGATCTTTCCGGCCTGCGCCCGCAGGNNAGCGACTGGGNTGCGCGGGCAGATGTACCGGAGACTCTGCGTGCGATCTTCAAGGAAGTGGGCACCTATTATGTACCTGCCTTGCTGGCCAATGCCGCCGCTCTNATGTCGGGCGCTCAAACCGTCGAGACGGAAATTGATGGTGCGCGATGGGTGCAGCAGCCTTTCCCCTATCAGGGAAAATGTCTGAAATGGCTGCGCGACGAACGGGAGCGGCTCAATGATGCGGACCGTCGTTTTGTGGATNATGTGCTGGCGGGTACGGGTTGTGAGAAGCTGTTTGCCNGATTTTTTCACGCACTGCCCGTGATCGTTTGGTTTGACCGAAGAGAGCTGGAAGGGCAAAGCTGATGCGCAAATTGCTGTTGATCTGGGGTCTGCCTGTGGTGATCTATGCAGGCTTCTGGGCATGGTACACGAANCTTGGCGGGCCCATTTCGCCAGCGGAGGCTGAGACCTATCTCGCCTATTTTGAAACCCGCGATGTCGATGCNGTGCGGTTGGCGCAATTGCAGCGCTTCATGGCGGAGGATGATGGTGGCGATTTTGTCATGCTCAATCTCCTCGATNTGAAGTCAGAAGCGGCGGGTGCTGATCTTGCGGCGGGCGCGACGGGCGAAGATGCGATGGCAAGGTACATGGACTATATGTGGCCTTCTCTTCTGGCGCGCGCCTCCCATCCGCTTCTCTTCGGGCCAGCAATCTCCGATGCGATGGATATTGAAGGTATGGAAGGGGCGGTCGGCTGGACCAGCGGTGCCGCCATGCGATATCGCTCCCGCCGGGACATGATGGAGATTGCTACCAATCCTGCCTTTTCGGGCGCGCATGTATACAAGATAGCCGCGCTCGACAAGACGATTGCTGTGCCGGTTCATGACGGATTGCCGCTGGCCGACCCGCGTGTCCTGCTTTTCTTTGTGCTTATGAGCCTGGCGGGTTTGCTGAACGCTTTTGTGCGCCGGTAGACANATTACGTCCAGGCTTTCTGGTTACGTGCGGACTTTCTGGTTACGTGCGGACTTTCTGGGGGATGAAACGATGAAGTTCAAGAAAACACTTCTGGGCACGGCGGGTGTTCTGCTGGTGTTGGGGGCGGGGCTCTGGGTCAACCGGGTTGAGATTGCGCTCACGGTTCCCGGCATTCTGATGAATTTACAAAATCCTGTTGGCCCTCATCAGGAGGTGACATGGGGAAGTGGGCCGGACGCGGCTNTTGTCCTCGCNGACCAGAGACCACCGAATATCGTTTTTATTCTGACCGATGATATGGGTTTCAACGATATCAGCTTCTATGGTGGCGGTGCGACGGGCACCGATATGCAGACGCCGCATATTGACCGGATTGCCAAAGAAGGTGTGGCGTTCATGAACGGCTACGCGGGGAATGCGGTTTGCGCCCCTTCGCGCGCGTCGATTATGACAGGGCGGTATGCAACGCGTTTCGGGTTTGAGTTTACCCCGACACCACCCGGCATGGCGCGGCTGGTAAATTTTGTTGCCGAAAATGCCGGTATTGAAAGGCCCCATCCGGGGCTTCTCAATGATGAGCGCTCAGATGAAGTTGGGGCGTATCAGGATCTGGGCATGCCCGCTTCTGAAATCACGATTGCAGAAATGCTGAAGGATGCCGGCTATTACACCGCTCATATCGGCAAGTGGCATCTGGGGCGGACGAACGGTATGGCCCCGCACGAGCAGGGTTTTGATGACAGTCTGCTGATGGCGAGTGGGCTTTATCTGCCTGTGGATGATCCCGACGTTGTGAATTCCAAACAGGATTTTGACCCGANCGACCGNTTTTTGTGGACGGCGATGCAGTTTGCCGCCTCGTTTAACGGGGGCGAGCGTTTTGAGCCGGGTGGATACATTACNGANTANTATACCGACGAAGCGGTCAAGGTGATTGAACAGAACCGCAACCGACCTTTCTTTCTCTATCTTGCGCATTGGGGGATACATACTCCGCTCCAGGCGCTGAAGTCTGACTATGATGCGCTGTCACACATAGAGGATCATCGCTTGCGTGTTTATACCGCAATGACGCGGGCGGTGGATCGNAGTGTNGGGCGTGTTATGCAGGCACTGAAAGATAACGGTCTGGATGAGAATACGCTGATCATTTTTACCAGTGACAATGGCGGGGCCGGTTATGTCGGGCTCAATCATATGAATGATCCTTATCGGGGTGGTAAACTCACATTGTTTGAAGGCGGCACACACGTGCCCTTCATGGCGCGCTGGCCGGGGCGTATTCCGGCGGGCAGTGTTTTTGATGCACCTGTGTCCCATCTTGATCTCTTCGCCACGGCNGCNGCCGCTGCGGGTGTTCCCGTTCCGCAAGACCGGCCGATTGATGGTGTTGATGTTGTCCCGTTTGTGACGGGTGATGTCACGGGATCCCCTCATGCGGCGCTTTTCTGGAAGGATGGGGATTATCAGGCGGTTTTGAAAGATGGCTGGAAGTTGCAAGTCTCCGGTCTGCAGGACAAGGTCTGGCTCTATGATCTTAATGTCGATCCGACGGAGCGGACCGACCTGTCGATGCGTGAACCGGCCAAGCTTGCCGAATTGAAGGCTGCTCTTGCCGCGCACGTTGCTGAACAGGCACCACCAGCCTGGCCGAGTGTGACCGCGCTGCCGGTCTATATTGACAAGACGCTTGCGGATGATCTCAACGAAGATGATGAATTTGTTTACTGGCAGAACTAGGCAGATCGGTCTCGCCGCAGCCGGTCTTGTTGTGACAGGNCTTGTGCTGACCGNGGTGATGGGTGCAGGGGCGGGCNGGTTTGAGCCGTCGGGCCGTGAGGTTGCGTCCTGCGNTCTTCCGCCNCCCGATGCGATGGGGAGCGCGCCCGGCGCAGGCGGAGAACAACCCGGTCCNNATGGTATGGTTTATGTGCCCGGTGGTCGTTTCACGATGGGGGCTGTCGGCTTTTATGCTGATGAAGCGCCNCTGCGGGCACAATCAGTTGACGGGTTCTGGATNGACCGGACAGAGGTCACCAACCGGCAGTTTGCTGCCTTTGTGGCGGCTACGGGNTATGTGACGCTGGCCGAGCGCGGGATTGAGGATGTTGTGCCGCCCGGCGCGGCTGTTTTCAGCTTTCCNGACGAGGCGGAGAAAGGGAGCTGGGCTTATGCAGGCGATGCGAACTGGCGTCATCCGGCGGGGGCAGGGTCCAGTCTCAATGGGCGTGAGGATTACCCGGTCGTACAGATTGCGCTGGAAGACGCGCGTGCCTATGCCGCGTGGAAGGGGCGCGANCTTCCCACGGAAGTACAGTTTGAATATGCCGCACGGGGCGGCCTTGAAGGCAAGACCTATGCCTGGGGCGATGAGTTCAACCCGGATGGCCAGTGGATGGCGAACAATTGGCAAGGGATTTTTCCGTTCTTTGATGAAGGGGCCGACGGGTTTCGTGGTCTTGCGCCGGTTGGATGTTTTCCGGCNAATGGCTATGGCGCATATGATCTGATTGGCAATGTCTGGGAGNGGACATCTGACCCTTATGTTGAGGGACAAGCCGATGTCGGTCTCATCAAAGGCGGNTCTTTTTTGTGCGCCGCCAATTATTGTGGCCGGTATCGGCCTGCCGCCCGACATCCGCAAGAAGAGCTTTTGGGAACCGATCATATTGGTTTCCGTACGGTTTTGCGGGTGTCTTCATCAGGCGACCCTGCCCGCAATTGATATTTTTGGTGCCAAGCGCTAGGTAACGCTCCATGTTTCCCCCCAACATGTGAGTCCTGTCTATGACGAGTTCCCCAAAATCGAGTTCACAAGAGCAGCGTGAATATCTGTTCGANCTCAAAGCAACGCACAATCCGCATCGCTGGTATTTGCCGGTTGAGGACAATGTGAGTGTGGGGCCTCCCGGCAAACTGTTTTTGTTTGGTGGAGTGGGGCTTGCCTCTTCCATCCAGGCGATTGAACTGACCACTGGGCGTCCGACAGTCTGGGCGGCGGCGCAGTATCTGTCGTTTGCGCGTGTCGGGGAGATTGTCGATCTCGATGTGCTGGTGCCTGTATCAGGCAAGTATAACAGCCAAGCGCGTGTTGTGGGGCATGTGGGTGATCGGGAGATTTTTACGGTGAATGCCGCGCTTGGTGAGCGCCCGAGCGATATTTCCGCACAATGGGCGGAAATGCCCAAGGTCGTGCCGCCTTCCGAGTGCCAGCCGGTTGATCATTGGCGTGAGGATCGTCCCGACCTTCACGGTCGGATTGATGCGCGCGTTGTGAAAGGCCGGTACGGCGAAGCGCGCAAGAATGGTGGTCTGAGTGATGACGGGCATGTTGTGCTCTGGCTCAAAATGCGTGAAGACCTGCCGATCAATTCCAGTGCGCTTGCCGTGTTTGCCGATTTTGTACCATCAGCGATCGGGAATGCGATCGGGCGCAATGCCGGTGGTAACAGTCTGGACAATACGATCCGTATTCGCCAGATGGTGCCGACCGAATGGGTGCTGTGCGATATTCGTATCCATGGCGTGCATAATGGTTTTGCGCATGGACGTATGCATTTGTTTGCCGAGAGTGGAGAGCTGATGGCCTCTGCCAGTCAGTCGGTCATTCTCCGCATTCATGACTAGGTTTTGCGCAGCACCGCGTTCACCCAGTTTCTGACTTCCAGTGTGCGGGTGGTCTCGTCCGTTACGTCCTGGTCGAGGCCGAGCCGCCAGGCAATGTCAAAGCGCCCGGGATTGTTGTGCAGGGTTTCCAGCTCCACCACGAAGCGATTTGCGGCATCGTGGTTTTCAAACCGGCCTTCGCTCACCAGCCCGTCCATACGGAACCGGGTGAGGGCCGCAATCTCTTTGAGGTCGTATTCCGGGTGATATTGCACGGCCCAGAAAGGTGTGCCGTCTTTCTCGACGATTGCGGCCTGAACCGGGGTGATGCGGTTGCCGGCAAGATGGACAGCCCCGGCGGGCAGCGTTTCCACATCGTCAAAATGGCTGGTGAAGCCGTCAAAGACGGGGGCTTTGTCCTTGTAGAGCGGGTGGCCGCGACCTTTGTCTGTCAGACTGATCTTGCGGGCTATACCGAATTCGCGCCCGTTCGGGTTGAGACGGCATGTGCCGCCAGCCGCGAGGGATGCGATCTGCAATGCCCAGCAGGAACCGAAACTGGGTACGCCTTCCTTGAACAGCGCGCGTGCGAGGGATACCTGTCGTAAGACTTCCGGTGTCTGGTGGTAGATGGTGAGGCTGGACCCTGTCCACAGGGCTGCGTCATAGGCGTGCAGACCGCTGCCGTGTGGTAGCGCTTCGTCACTGTCTGCGGGGTGAAGAATGGTGATGCGGGCATCCGGCAGGAAGCGTTTGATCATCCGCTCGTAAAGTGTACCTGCAAGCGTGCAGCCTGCCTGCGCAAGATTGGCGCGTCCCTGTCGGTCATAGCCGTCTATGATGAGCAGGTTTTTATGCATGTGCCTAAACCGGTTTGTCGCCGTTCACGGTCACGCGGTAAAGCAGGCGTTCATGGGCCTGATAGTCATCCACTGCATAGTGTTGCACACAGCGATTGTCCCACATGGTGACCATATTTGGGTCCCAGTTTACACGGCATCCAAATTCCGGCCGGACACAATGCTCAAACAGGTAGTTGAGAAGCGGTTTGCTCTCTTCCTCGCTCATGTCTTCAAAGCGGATGGTGAACATGGGGTTCACGTAGAGCGCTTTTTTGCCGGTTACCGGATGCGTGCGGACGACCGGGTGGGTTACCTCATCATAGACTGACTCCGAGCGGCGGTAGGTGATTGCCGTTTTGCCGGCGTATTTTTCTTCCGCGCTTTGGGACGTGTAAGCGTATTTTGCACTATGGACAGCGTTCAGCCCATCGAGCAGACGCTTCATACCGGCGGACAGGTGCTCATAGGCGACATACTGGTTGGCGAAAAGCGTGTCACCGCCTTCTGGCGGGACGATGTGGCTATATACGATGGAGCCCAGGCTCGGCTTTTCAAAAAAGGAATTGTCTGTGTGCCAGCCCACGCCAAAGCTTGCGCTTTCGCCTGCGGGTTTAAGCATCCGGATCATCTCCGGGTGTTCGTCCATTCCGTTTACAATGGGGTGGACTTCCAGATCACCAAAGCGGCGTGCAAAAGCGATCTGATCTTCATGTGTCAGGGTCTGGTTCTTGAACACGAGCACGGCATGATCGGCAAAGGCATTGCAGATGGTGTCGAACGCCTCGTTGGAAAGATTATTAAGCGCGACACCTGTTATTTCCGCGCCCAGCGTGCCGCTTAGTTTTCTGATGCTGATTTCCTGTGTCATCCCGCTTCCCGTCCTTATTCGGGCATTCGCTATCGGGGCGATATGCGTCATTTTCTGTCCCCAGTTTGGGGGGCTCTGTGGCGGAGTGCAAGGGGCGGCGTGCAAGAGGTCAGCGTGTCAGCTATTTTCCAGCTCTTCGCGCAGCATCTCCAGCTCCAGCCATTGTTCTTCATGCGCGGCGAGGTCTGTTTCCGCTTGTTCCAGCGCGTCGATACTGGCTTGGAACTTCTTGGGATCGCGGGTGAACAGTTTCGGGTCGCTTAGTGTTTCTTTCAGCGCGGCGATGGTTTTTTCCAGCTTTGTCATGGCGGCTGGCAGTGTTTCCAGTGCGTGTTTCTCTTTGAAAGAAAGTTTGCGCTTGGGGGTGTTGGTTCTGGCGGCCGTGTTTTTGGGTGTACCTGTTTTCGGTGTGGTGGAGGGTGTTGAGGGGGGCGCACTTGCCCGGCTTGCGGCGCGCTGCACCTGCATATCCGAATAGCCGCCTGCATATTCCTGCCAGATGCCATTCCCTTCCGCATAGATGACGGAGCTCACAAGCCGATCCAGGAAATCACGATCATGGGATACAAGCAGAACCGTCCCTTCATAGGCAGAGAGAAGGTCCTGCAGCAGGTCGAGTGTTTCAAGGTCCAGATCATTGGTCGGCTCGTCGAGCACCAACAGATTGGAGGGCTTGGCGAGGGCACGGGCCAGCATGACGCGGCCTCGCTCACCGCCGGACAATTCGCCGATTGGCGTGCCTGCCTGTTCCGGCGAGAACAGGAAATCTTTCATGTAGGAGGCAAAATGGCGCTGCGTGTCGCCTACCATCACCATGTCGCTGCCGCCGCCGGTGAGCGCGTCTTTCAGGGTTGTGTGGGCCGGCAGGCTTTCGCGTTTCTGGTCGAGGGTCACCATATCGAGACTGGTGCCACGGCGAATAGTGCCGCTGTCCGGTTCGACTGTGCCGATCAGCATGTTGAGAAGCGTGGTTTTCCCCGCACCGTTGGAGCCCACAATGCCCACCCTGTCACCCCGCAGCACACGGGTTGTGAAGTTGGTCACAATGTTCTTGGCGCCATAGGCTTTGGTGATGTTTTCCGCTTCGAAAACAAGCTTGCCCGATGTGCGACCTTCCTGGCTGGCCAGATTGACTTCCGCGGTTCCCCGGTTGAGGTCCCGTCTGGCTTCGGCCGCCTGGGCGCGAAGTGCATGCAGATCGCCCAGTCGGCGCACATTGCGCTTGCGCCGGGCCGTGACGCCATAGCGAAGCCAATCCTCTTCGCGGGTGATTTTGCGCTCCATTTTGTGCGCGGCCTGTTCTTCCTCTTCCAGCAGTTTGTCGCGCCAGGCTTCAAATTCCCCAAATCCCTGTCCCAGGTTGCGGGTTGTCCCCCGGTCGAGCCAGACGGTGGCGCGCGACAGGTTGGTGAGGAAGCGGCGGTCATGGCTGATCATCACCAGGGCGGAGCGTGTGTTTCTAAGCTCTGTTTCCAGCCATTCGATGGCGGGCAGGTCCAGATGGTTGGTGGGTTCATCCACCATCAGAATATCAGGTTCAGGGGCCATGGCTTGTGCCAGAGCGGCGCGTCTGCTTTCGCCACCGGACAGATTGGCCGGGTTTTCCTCCCCGGTGAGGCCAAGTTCTGCAAGGAGATAGTCTGCCCGGTACGCATGATCGCCTTCGGTCAGGCCGGCCTCGACAAAGGCACGGGTTGTCTCAAAGCCCGAAAAATCCGGCTCTTGCGCCAGATAGCGAAGGGTCGCGCCGGGTTGCACAAAACGGCGCCCTTTGTCGGGCTCGACGATGCCTGCCGCGATTTTCAGCAGTGTGGACTTGCCTGAGCCGTTCCGCCCGACAAGGCACAGGCGGGCGCCCGTTTCGACGGTCAGGTCCGCGCCCGTCAGGAGGGCTGTGCCGCCAAACGTCAGGTGAATATCTTGAAGGGTCAAAAGAGGTGGTGCCATGGCGGCTTCTATACCTCTTTGCCTGGCCGTTTGTAAGGGGTTCCCTTCTATTTCACATAAAATTATGTGTTATTATTTTCTTTACGCCCTTGAAGTGTGTTTTGAAAGGGCGCATATAGACCGCGAGGCGATGCCCGCACACGGCATTTCCCTTTACGGTATTTGCTTCCGATTGATCAGGTAGATTTTTATGCAGTCCCTTACCCACCTTGAACGGCTTGAGGCCGAGAGTATTCACATTATGCGCGAAGTTGCGGCCGCGTGTGAAAACCCGGTCATGCTCTATTCGATCGGCAAGGATTCCGCCGTCATGTTGCATCTGGCGATGAAGGCTTTCTATCCCTCCAAGCCTCCCTTTCCGCTGATGCATGTGGATACGACCTGGAAATTCAAAGAGATGATCTCGTTCCGCGATCAGATGGCGGCGAAGCTCGGTCTTGATCTCATTGTACATATCAATGAGGAGGGGGTGAGCCAGGGCGTGGGGCCGTTTACCCATGGTTCGCAGGCACATACCGAAATCATGAAGACGATGGCGCTGAAGCAGGCACTCGACAAATACAAGTTTGATGCTGCCTTTGGCGGTGCGCGCCGTGATGAAGAAAAGAGCCGTGCGAAGGAACGTATCTTTTCCTTCCGCTCCGCGCAGCACAGGTGGGACCCCAAGAACCAGCGGCCGGAACTGTGGAACCTTTACAACACGCGGATCAACAAGGGCGAGAGCGTGCGGGTTTTCCCGCTCTCAAACTGGACCGAACTTGATATCTGGCAATATATCCACAAGGAACAGATCGAGATTGTGCCGCTCTATTTCTCGGCCAAGCGCCCGGTTGTGGAGCGCGACGGTCAGTTGATCATGGTGGATGATGACCGGATGCCATTGAAAGAGGGCGAAGAGGTGCAGATGAAGTCTGTGCGCTTCCGCACGCTGGGCTGCTATCCGCTGACGGGTGCTGTGGAAAGCGAGGCGGCGACGCTGCCCGACATTATTCAGGAAATGCTTCTCACAAAAACATCAGAAAGGCAGGGACGTGTCATCGACCATGACGCGGCAGCCTCCATGGAGAAGAAAAAGCAGGAGGGCTATTTCTGATGTCACACCAGTCAACACTGATCGAGAGCGATATCGCAGCCTATCTTCAGGCGCAGGAAAACAAGAGCTTCCTGCGGTTTCTGACCTGTGGCAGCGTGGATGATGGCAAGAGCACGCTCATCGGGCGTCTGCTCTATGACTCAAAGCTTATCTTTGAAGATCAATTGTCCGCGCTTGAGGCGGACAGCAAGAAAATGGGCACGCAGGGAGAAGGATTTGACTTTGCGCTGCTCGTGGACGGGCTGGCAGCCGAGCGTGAGCAGGGTATCACGATTGATGTGGCTTACCGGTTTTTCTCCACCGACAAGCGCAAGTTCATCGTTGCGGACACGCCGGGTCACGAACAATACACCCGCAACATGGCGACAGGTGCGTCAACGGCTGATGTGGCTGTCATTCTGATTGATGCCCGCAAGGGTATTCTGACCCAGACACGACGTCACTCCTACATCGTGTCCCTGCTGGGTATTCGTCATGTTGTGGTTGCGATCAACAAGATGGATCTGGTCGATTTTTCGGAAGAGACATTCAACGAGATCGACGCTGCCTATCGTGCCTTTGCGGACCAGCTGGGTTTTGCCAGCGTGACCAGCATTCCGATGTCCGCCCTTCAGGGGGTCAATGTTATCCGGGGTGGTTCCGACGCGACGGCCTGGTACCAAGGTCCTGGTCTGCTGGAAATGCTGGAAGATGTTGATGTTGAGGAGGCACGTGTGGAGCGCGCTTTCCGCCTTCCCGTGCAATGGGTCAATCGCCCCAATCTCGATTTCCGCGGGTTCAGCGGCACGGTTGCCGGCGGTGTTGTCAAAATGGGTGACGAGATCATTGCCATGCCGTCCGGCAGCCGGTCCAAGGTTGCGCGTATTGTCACGGCAAGTGGTGATCTGGATGAGGCCCAGGCCGGGCAGGCTGTCACGCTGACGCTGGCGGACGAGATTGATATCTCGCGCGGTGATGTGATTTGCGGTGGGCAGGCGCCCTCGCTCATCTCCGATCAGTTTGCTGCGCATATCCTCTGGATGAGCGAAGATGCCATGTTGCCGGGTCGGCAGTATTACATGAAGGTTCATAACAAGCTGGTTTCTGCGTCGATCTCCGACCTGAAGCACAAGGTGAATGTGAACACGCTGGAACAGCAGGCCGGCAAAACGCTGGAGCTGAACGAGGTCGGGGTCTGTAATCTCAGTCTTGATCAGCAGATTGCTTATGACCCTTACAAGGAAAACCGGCAGACGGGCAGCTTTATCCTGATTGATCGCCGCACCAACGAGACGATCGGTGTCGGCATGCTCGACTTCTCTCTGCGTCGTGCGCAAAACGTTGTGTGGCAGGAAATGAAAGTGGATCAGGAGGCCCGCGCCAACCTGAAACACCAAAAGCCCGCCGTGCTCTGGTTCACGGGGTTGAGCGGGTCGGGTAAATCCACGATTGCCAATCTGGTGGAGCAGAAATTGTATGATCGGGGTCGTCATACCACGACACTTGATGGTGATAATGTCCGTCATGGGCTGAACAAGGATCTGGGCTTTACAGATGCGGACCGGGTGGAAAATATCCGCCGGGTGGGCGAGGCGGCCAAGCTCATGGTTGATGCGGGGCTTCTGGTGCTTGTTTCCTTCATCTCACCTTTCATCAGTGAACGGCGTTTGGCGCGGCGGCTTGTTGATGATGGCGAATTTATTGAAGTCTTTGTCAATACACCGCTTGAGTTGTGCGAAAGCCGTGACCCGAAGGGGCTCTATAAAAAGGCGCGTGCGGGCGAGATCAAGAATTTCACGGGCATCGATTCTGCCTATGAAGCGCCGGAGGCACCGGAGATCGAGATCAAGACCGCCGATCTCAGTGCGGAAGAAGCGGCAGACCAGATCATTGCTTATCTGGATGCGCGTGGTTACCTTTCCGCCACGCGATAAGCGCGGCGCGCGCAACAACAAGAGGCGGCATCCATCCCGGTGCCGCCTTTTTTGTGGCTTCTTTTGGCGTGAGGCTTGCGCTGGCCGGGTTCACGGGCCAGACTCCGGCCTTCGATATTTGTTGAGGGGAGGCGATGATGTCGGAACCAGAGGATGGGGAGCGCGAGGGCGGTCCCGTGTCGACCTTTGTGCATCACGGCAAAAATGAACCGGCGCACGGTCGGCACGAGGCGGATATTGTTTCGGAGCGTCGTGTCGGGTCCTATTGGGCTGCAAACCTTCGTCTGCTCGGGCTTCTTCTTCTGATATGGGCTTTCGTTTCTTTCGGGCTTTCGATCTTTTTTGTTGATGCGCTGAACGAGATCGGTTTCTTCGGTTTCAAGCTGGGTTTCTGGTGGGCGCAGCAAGGCTCCATCTACGCCTTTATCGGACTGATTTTTTATTACGTTCACGCCATGAAGCGCCTTGAGCGCAAATATGGCGTTGACGATGATGCGTGAGGCCGTGATGGATACCCAGACACTTACCTATCTTTTTGTGGGCCTTTCGTTTGCGCTCTATATCGGCATTGCGCTTTGGTCGCGTGCGGGCTCGACATCGGAGTTTTATGTGGCCGGTGGTGGCGTGCATCCCATTGCCAATGGCATGGCGACCGCGGCGGACTGGATGAGTGCCGCCTCATTCATTTCCATGGCGGGGATTATTGCGTTTCTTGGTTATGACGGTTCGGTCTATCTGATGGGGTGGACTGGGGGCTATGTGTTGCTGGCGCTGTTGCTGGCGCCCTACTTGCGCAAGTTTGGCCAGTTCACCGTGCCGGACTTTATTGGCGAGCGGTATTATTCACGTGCTGCGCGTGTTGTGGCCGTTGTCTGTCTGCTCTTTGTGTCTTTTACGTATGTCGCCGGGCAGATGCGGGGTGTCGGGATTGTCTTCTCGCGCTTTCTTGAGGTGGATATTGATCTGGGCGTGGTGATCGGCATGGGTGTTGTCTTCACCTATGCTGTGCTGGGCGGTATGAAGGGCATTACCTATACGCAGGTGGCTCAATATTGTGTGCTGATCTTTGCCTACATGGTACCGGCCATTTTTATCTCGATACTGATTACCGGCAATCCCGTGCCGCAATTGGGACTGGGTGCCACGGTGGCAGACGGGTCTGGCTTGTCGGTGCTTGGCAAGCTTGACCTGACGCTGGTGGATCTGGGCTTTCAGCCCTATACGCAACCGTCCAAAGAATTGTTTGATGTTTTTGCCATCACGTTTGCGCTGATGGTGGGTACGGCGGGGTTGCCACATGTGATTGTGCGCTTCTTTACCGTGCCGAAAGTGTCTGATGCGCGGCTGTCAGCAGGTTACGCGCTCATCTTTATCGCGCTCCTATATACAACAGCGCCTGCGGTCGCCGCTTTTGCGCGGCTCAACTTTGTCGACAGTGTGCACAACACGGCCTATACGGACGCGCCTGGCTGGTTCAAAAACTGGGAGAGCCTCGGTCTCATTGGCTGGCAGGATAAAAATGGTGACGGGGTTATTCAATACGCGGCGGGGCCGGCTTTTGCCGGGGCGCCGACATTTTCCGGTGAGACGGGGTCGTCGGGTGAACGGCTTTTGACCAATGAGCCTGCGGGGAATGCGAACGAGGTTTATGCCGACCGCGATATTTTTGTGCTCGCCAATCCTGAAATTGCCAACCTGCCGGGCTGGGTGATTGCGCTTGTGGCTGCGGGCGGTCTGGCGGCTGCGCTCTCCACGGCGGCGGGGCTGTTGCTGGTTATCTCAACGGCGATCAGTCATGACCTGATGAAGAAGACATTCATGCCGGAGATCAGTGACGGCCAAGAGCTGCTGTTTGCACGGATCGCGGCGGCGGTCGCAATTCTTATTGCGGGCTGGTTCGGGATCAACCCGCCGGGCTTTGTCGCGCAGGTTGTGGCCTTTGCCTTCGGGCTGGCGGCGGCATCTCTCTTTCCGGCCATCGCGATGGGTATTTTCTCCAAGGGCATGAACCGTGAGGGGGCTATCTCGGGCATGGTGGTGGGGCTCGTTTTCACCTTCGCCTATATTGTGTTCTTCAAATTTGTCTCGCCGGAGCTGAACCATTCCGCCTATTGGCTGTTTGGTGTCTCACCGGAAGGTATTGGCACCATCGGTATGGTGTTGAATTTTGCGGTTGCTTACGGCGTCGCCTATTTTACGGCGGCACCGCCGGACGAAGTTCGTGATCTGGTGGATGATATTCGTGTGCCCACGGGCGCCAAGGTGGCGCACAAACATTCATAGGCTTCGGGTGCGTTGTCCGACGCGCAAGAGAGGGAAGGTTGGAGATTATCTCTCAGGCCATGCCTTTTGTGTCGTTACCTGCTTTGGCGCTGGCCGGTGTGGTCAGGTGCGCAAAGAGGTAACCACAGATCACACCGACGGCGATTTGTGCAATGAAGCCGGGTGTTGTGCGCGCACCGGAGATTGGCATGATGCCGTCAAACGCGAGGCGAAACGCGGCGAGTGTGACCGCCATTGCCGTGCCGCCGGCAACAAGGAAAACCAGCTTGCGTTGTGATGGAGCCAGTTTTGTCACATAGCGCGCGGCGATAAAGGCGATCAGCAGGCCGGCACCGAAGATGGCCCCATAGGCNGGGGCAATGCCGACAATGTCCTGCAGGATCATGGAAAGCCGGTCTCCTGCCGANATCTCTACCCCCAGATCCGTGAGGCCCAGCAGCACAAAATGTGTAGACGCAAAGGATCCCAGTATCACCAATACAGCTAAGGTTATGATGAAACGTCCGGCTGTCGGAAGAAATGCCATTTTGCGCGCCTTTGCGTTAAGGTGTCTGTCTTGAAATTGATGTGAGTATGCTCACATGATCGGTCAAGGTAAAGACTTGCTGATGAAGGCGTGTCGCGCGGTTGCTGCACCCGTCTGGCAGGCGCGGATTTTTGGGGGGAAGCATGAAGGCGATCAAAGTTTCATATCTGGCGATGGGAGCCCTGGTGGCGACCTCGTTTGCATCCGTNCCCGCGCTGGCTGAGNCCAGTGTTCCCTATCAGACTGAAGTGGTGGCAGAGGGCCTTGGCTTTCCGTGGAATGTTGCTTTCCTGCCGGACGGTACCATTCTGCTGACAGAACTGGATGGTCGNTTGCGGGTGATGCGTGATGGTGCGCTGGACCCGACACCGGTTTTAGGTGTGCCACCGGTCTATCGTCGGAGCCAGGGCGGTCTGTTTGATGTCGTCCCGCATCCTGATTTCATGACAAATGGGCTTATTTACCTGTCCTATGCGCATGGGGAGCCGGATGCGAATGCAACGCGCGTTGCCCGTGCCAAGTTTGACGGGGCCGCGCTGACAGATCTCGAAGTGATATTTGAAGCCGCGCCGCTCAAGGCGACCCCCGCTCATTATGGCGGGCGCATTGCNTTTGCGCCNGACGGGACATTGTTTCTGACCCTTGGTGACGGCTTNAATTACCGTGAGGAAGCGCAGAACAGGGCGAACACGCTGGGGACGATTGTACGGCTTAATGAGGATGGCTCGGTGCCGTCTGATAATCCGTTTGTGGGCGAAGAGGGCGTGCGGCCCGAGATTTACTCCTACGGACATCGCAGCCCACAGGGNCTTTTCATCACCGAAGACGGCACCGTCTATATGAACGAGCACGGGCCACAAGGCGGGGATGAAATCAACCTCGTCAAAGCNGGTGCCAATTACGGGTGGCCGATTGCGACCTATGGTCTGGACTATACAGGCGCGCGTATCTCTCCTTTNACCCGTTATGAAGGGGTTGAAGAGCCGATCAAATATTGGGTGCCTTCCATTGCGCCCGCCAGTCTTGAGCTTTATACGGGCGATCTTTTTGAGGCCTGGCGAGGGGATTTCCTGGTTGCCGGGCTGGTGCCTGGTGATGTGCGGCGTGTCGATATGGAAGATGGTCAAGTTGTGGGGGAAGAAATTCTCTTCGCAGAATTTGGCTCCCGGATCCGCGATGTGCGCATGGGGCCTGACGGGGNGCTTTATGTGCTCACAGATGGTGAGGATGGCAAGGTCATTCGGGTCACGCCCGTAGACTAGGCTGGACTNGGCTGGACTAGNCTGGGCTAGGCTTGGCGTTTGCCGGGCCGTTCCCGCCAGCTTTCCACGATCATCGTCANCGCTGGCACCATAATCAGAATGTTGATNGTGGCGATGATAATGCCGAAGGCAAGACTGATCGCCATAGGGATCAGGAATTGTGCCTGACGGCTGGTTTCCAGCAACATGGGCAACAGTCCGAGAGCGGTTGTGGCCGTGGTCAGCAGGATGGGGCGAAAGCGTCTCACCGCTGCGTCGATGACGGCCTGGCTTCGCTCAAACCCTTGTTCCACNAGCTTGTTGTAATAGTCCACCAGCACGATGCTGTCATTCACGACAACACCTGCGAGCGCCACCATGCCGAAGATGGAAATGAAGGAGAGGTCGTACCCCATCACCAGATGACCGAGGATGGCACCGAGAAAACCAAATGGTACGGCGGTCAGAATGACGAGGGGCTGAATGTAACTTTTCAGCTGCACGGCCAGCATGATGAAGATGACAAAGAGTGCGATCATCAGATTGTTACGGAGAGCGGCCACGTCCTGGCTCTGATCGCGGGCGCTGCCNTCTTCGGAATAAGACAGGCCGGGAAAATCCCGAAGCANAGCGGGAAGCAAACTTGTCTTCACCAGTGCGTTGACATCATTGGGGGTTGTGACGGCTTCATCCACNTCAGCCGTGACGGATGCNATGCGTCGCCCGTCAACACGGCGGATCGACGAGAAGCCTCTTGTTTCGGTGACTTTNGCCACCGTGAGAAGCGGGGCTTCAGAACCATCGGCCAGGCGCACCCGCATGTCATAAAGCCGTGAGAGAGAGCGACGTTCNTCCAGCGGATATTTTACCAGCACTTTGATTTCGTCGCGGCCGCGCTGAATGCGCTCAATTTCCGCGCCNTAGAAACTCTGCCGCACCTGTCGCGCGAGGTCNCTTGTCGTGAGACCGGCAGCNTAACCNGCATTGGTGAGCTCAAAGTCGAGCTGTCGCTTGCCGATTTCCAGGTCGTNTTCGACTTCCGCGGTGCCGGCAATCTGGGCAAGCTCGAGTTTCAAACGGTCGACTGCGGCCAGCATCACATCAGCGTCNTTGTGTGATAGCTGAATATCCACGTCGGCATCACCGCTGAAGAGNGAGCTTTCGATGTAGAGTTTTTCGATGCCCGGTATCTCGCCGATTTCGTCGCGCCACATCTGTTCCAGTTTACGGGCGGAATAGATGCGGGCATCACCTGTAATCAGCTCGACATTCACCTGTGAGAGATGCGCGCCGCTGCCGCTGGCGCCTCCGCCGGGGCCGCCGAAGGCTGACCATTGGCCGATTGTGACAGAGGTTGTGGTGAAGATGCTTGGCGTGTCTTCAGGTTTTGCCGCATCCACTGTTTCTCTCAGCCGTTCCGCGGCAGCGACAATGCGGTTGGTGGCAGCTTCGGTCGCCTCAAAGGGGGTGCCTTCAGGCATGGTCAGTACGGCGCTCAGGCGGTCGCCCTCCGTCTGGGGGAAGAAGACAAAGCGGACATAACCCCCGTTGATCAGTCCCACCATGATGATGATCAATCCGAAGCCTGCGGCCAGCGTGGCGTATTTGTAGGCGACACAGCGCGTCACGACGGGGCGCACAACCTTTTCGGTGAACCCCATGAGACGGGCGTTTACACCTTTTTGAATGTGGGAAAGGATCCCCGCGCCCCACCGGTTTGAATGTGACAGATGGGACGGGAGAATGAAGAACGCTTCAAAGAGGGANACAATCAGCACCGCGATNACGATGATNGGCACCGGCGCCATGATCTGGCCAAGTGTACCTGTGGAAAAAAGCAGGGGTGCGAAAGCGGCCANCGTNGTGAACACCCCAACGGTGACGGGGGCCGCNACCCCCAGCACGCCCGACAGTGCAGCGCGTGGNCCGGTCTCGCCTGCCTCCTGCGCCGCGAAGATATTTTCACCGGCGACAATTGCATCANCCACCACGATNCCCAGCACGACGATCAGGGCGAANAGGCTCACCATGGAGATGGTGATGCCGAACAGAGAGGCGATCATCAGACCGCCGAGAAACGAAATGGGGATCCCCATACTGGTCCAGAAGGCGAGCTTCAGGTCGAGAAACAGAACCAGAGACAGGAAAACGAGTGCAAAGCCCAGAATGGCGTTGCGCAGCAGAAGGCTGATCCGGTCTCGCAGGATGTCTGTCTGGCTGTTGGAGATGGCAAGTTTCAACCCCTGAGGCAGGGTTACACCTTCCAGATAGGTGTTGATCTTTTCTTCTATTTCCAGCGCGTCCTGATCGCCGGTGCGTGAGATATTGATGAAGGCGGCAGGCTCGCCGTTGAAATAGCTGGCGACTTCGTCTTCGACAAAACCGTCTCGTACCGTTGCAATCTGGCCGAGCGTCAACAGGGACCCGTCCTCGTCTGNGCGAATGATGATGGTTTCAAATTCCGGTCCGGTATAGCGGCGTCCGGGTGTACGCAGGAGNATTTCCCCGGCCTCTGTTTTGATCGATCCGGCGGGCAGGTCCAGCGATGTGTTGGANACACGGTTGGCGACCTCGTTGAGGGTGAGCCCGTATTGACGCAACGTGGCTTCGCTGACCTCGATTGAAATTTCATAATCGCGCACCCCGCCAAGGGAGACGAGGGAGACGCCGGGCAGTTGCAGGAGTTCATCCCGAATACGCTCCGCGTTCTGCCGCATCGATTTTTCGCTGGCATTTCCATGAATCACGAGGGTCATGACGCCGGAATTGACAGTTGATTTGGTGACAGACGGGTCTTCGGCCTCCTCCGGCGGGAAATCGGCAAGACGGCTTACCTCATCCTTGACGTCGTCGAGCACCTCATCTTCATCGGCGAAATCTTCCAGCTCCGCGGTGATGGTCCCGAACCCTTCAGAAGCGACAGAGCGAACGCGTTCGATCCCTTCAATGCCGGTAATCGCTTCTTCAACGCGGCGCGTGATGCCGTCTTCTACTTCGTGCGGCGTGGCGCCGGGGTAGGCGACTGTCACGGTGACGGTGCGCAGGTCAACCTGCGGGAAGACTTCCGCCCGCATGGATGAGACAGCGAAAAGCCCGGAACCCAGGAAGAAAAGCATCAGCAGATTGGCGGCGACCGAGTTGTTGACGAACCAGGAAATGATGCCACGTCGCTCAGCTTCGATGGGTTGCTCGAACTCGTCCGGATAAGGATTTGACATGGTTACTCCGCAGTGTTCGTGGAGGCAGGGTCGCGCTGTGTACGAACAGACATGCCCTCAAGAGAACCTGCCAGATGGCTCGTCATAACTTCCGACGGGTTTTCAAGCCCCCTGACCAGCGTTTCGCTCGGCCCGGTTTGAACGATGTCGGGTTTGGCTTCCTTCAGGCGACCCTCTTCAATCAGCCAGACGGTCCCGTTTTCCTGAATCGCCGACGTCGGGAGGGCGAAGACATTGTCGAGGGCCGGGCCTTTGAAAGTGACCGTCACAAAAACGCCGGGCACGAGAGAGGCGGCCGCGTTCGGCTCTTCCTCTTTGATAGAAGGCAGAGAGACAATGACATTGGCAAAACGGGTTCGCGCATCCAGTTCGGCCCCCACGCGGATGGAGGCGGCGTTGATGGTGACATCGCGACCCAGATAGGAGGTGGTGATTGTGGCGCTGACATTGTCCAGTGGCTGCAACCATTTCAGGTCCGTATCGGCGAGCGGGACCGCGACTTCCAGCGCATCCAGCGGATAGGCGGTGCCGAAGGATTGACCGGCAGCTACAAACTGTCCACGTTCGATATTGCTTGTGACCACACGTCCGGTAAAGGGCAGGGAGAATGTGGTTCGCTCCAAATTGAGCTTGGCGGTGGCCCAGCGCGCTTCAGCGGCGGTAAGGGCTGCCTTTTTGTCACGGATTTGCGGTTTGCGGGCGACAAGGTCGGGAACGGATTCTCCCGGGTTGATCGCCTCCCATTCGCGGGTGGCGGCAATCCCTTCCGCTTCTTCCAGTTGCAGGGCTGTGCGGGCACTGGCCACTTCGCTTTTCAGTCGTTCCACTTCCAGTTCAAAATCTGTTGCCTCAATCTGAAACAATGCTTCATCGGCGACAAATTCACCGCCCGGCTGCATCGCCGCACTGAGCGAGGTGATACGTCCTTGAACCTGTGGGACGATCCCCACGGTGACACGCGCTTTCACCGCGCCACTGCCGGTAATTTCAATCTGTCGTGTGACGGGCTGGACCTTGAGTGATGCAACAAGCGGGGAGAATTCATCCTCAGCGGCGATGCGCGGTGCGCGACTGGTTGATGAAAGAAGACTTGAAAGCAACAGCGCGAAGAGAATGAAGGCAATGACAAGGACAAGCTGAAGGCGGCCTGTCACTTTGTCGCGTGGTGAACCGTCGCCGTTCTGGTGGGGCTCACTTGTTGTCAAAGCATCAAACATGCGTCTCATGGATTGGTCCCTTCCGGCTGTGTCTTTTCTTCCAGGTCCGTCCAGTCTCCACCAAGCGCCAGGAGCAGGTTTACCCGTGCGTTCCATTTATTCTGTTGTTCGATCAGAAGTGTCTGTTCCACTGTTTGCAGGCGACGCTGGGTTTCGAGCAGTCGCTCATACGTGCCGATGCCGCGTGTGAAGCGATCGCGGGCGCTGGCTTCTGCTTTCCTTACCTGATCGACAGTGCGTTCCAGTTGAATGAGCCGATCGCCTGACTTTCTCTCGGTTATCAGGGCATCCTCAACCTCCTTGATGGCGGTGAGGATCGTGTCTGCATAGATGGCGGTGCGTTCCTCGGTCGCGGCCTTGCGAAGCCGGATGGTGGCACTTTTTGTTCCGCCATCAAAAACCGTCTGGGCAATGCTTGCTGCGAGTGACCCTGCCAGGGTCGGGGCGGAAAACAGATTGCTGGCTGTGGCTGCGGTCGAACTGAAACTGCCGGTCAGCGTCAGATTGGGATACAGGTCCGCGATGGCGACCCCGATATTCTCATTTGCCGCAATCAGGCGGAACTCAGCGGCACGCAGGTCCGGCCGCCGATCCAGAAGGGTGGCGGGGACGCCCAATGGGACATCACGCGGTGGTGGGACATGGGCAAGTTGCCTGTTTTCGTAAGAAGTCGAACCTGGCACACGTCCCAGCAGCAGGTCGAGGCCGGTGGCTGTGGTAGCGAGATCATCTTCCAGTGCCAGGATGTCGGCAAGGGCAGACGTGTAGTTCTCGCGCGCGGAATGAAGGTCGACCGCATTGGTGGTTTCCAGTCCGGCGCGATACCGGCGTTCAACAGCGGCAAGGGTGGCTTGCCGGCTGTCGGCAATGGCGCGTGTGGCGGCAAGCCTTTGTTCCAGTGTTGCGAGAGCCACGCGGGTGCGGACAAGTGTGGCGATCTGGCTGTGGATGAGGCCCTGCCAGTCGGCTGTTGCGGCTTCGAGATTGGCTGCGTCTGCGCGTTCAGCCCGTGCGAGCCTGCCGAACAGGTCTGTCTGCCAGGAGAGCGTACTGCCTACGGAAAAACTGTTGGCGTAATTCCGGTCGCCGCTGGGGGTGCTCGTGAAGCCGCGGCTTGTGGTTGGGGAAAGAGACAGGCTTGGCCACCGGGTGCCGCCACTTGCGTCCAGTTGAGCTTCGGCCTGACGCATGCGTGCTGCGGCGGCGCCGAGGTCCTTGTTGTTGGCCAGCATTTCATCGACCAGGGGCGCAAGGTCCGGATCGCCCAGGCGCTCCCACCAATGAGACATGGTCTGGACGGCACTGGCGGCGTTCTGGTCTGTGTTCTGGCTTGCGTTCTGGCTTGCGTTCTGGAATGGGGTATTCGTTTCTTCNCCCAGTCCGAGCCATTCCCCGAGATTTCCCAGATTGGGCGTGCGTTCGTAGTCCGGCCCGACTGTACAGGCCTGAAGGACAANGCAAAGGCTGGCGGCGAGCGCCATATGTCTTTTCATGTGTCCTGCTGCCCTTGTTTTGCCTGTCATGCGAATGTTTCTTACATATTGTACGTGTGACGTGTCTGATCCAGTCGCTCTGTCCTGATTGTTTTACCAGACAGGAAAAAAGACGGGGATAAGTAACCCCGTCTTTTCTGTTAACCATTTTGTGGCCGGATTTCAGGTCNACCCAAGCTTACACCGGCAGNCCGCCGAGTGCAGTGTGGAGTGAGCCTGTCTCGGTGAAGCTCTTGATCGTGCGTTCGGCGATCCGCATCTGGTGGATCTGGTCGGCTCCGTCCGCGAAACGTGCCCATCTGGCCTGTTGTGCCATATGGGCGAGCGGCGTGTCGTGGGAATAGCCGAGTGCGCCATGCACCTGAATAGCCCGGTCGATAATCCGGTTCAGCGAATTGGCGACGAAATGTTTGGCCATGGAGACTTCAGAGCGGAAATCCTCCCCATTGTCGATCTTGTAGGCGGCATGGAGCACCATGAGTTTGGACTGGTACAATTCCATCGCGCTGTCGGCGATCATCCATTGGATGCTTTGTTTTTCCGACAGGAACGAGCCATGCGAGAAGCGTTTGGTCGAGCGGTCGACCATCATTTCAAGGGCGGTTTCTGCCTGNCCGATCCAACGCATGCAGTGGGCAAGGCGGGCGGGGCCCAGACGCGATTGGCCGAGACGATGACCGTCGCCCCTGCCACCGAGCCGTCTTGTGTCCGGTACACGCAGGTTTTCAATCAGAATTTCGGAGTGGCCGGATGATCCATGCATGGTGTGGATCTCGCGCACTTCGCGCCAACCTTCAGATGGCAGGTCCACAATGAAGGCNGTGTTGGCTGCTTGCGGGATATTGGGTTCGTCTTCTGTGCGGGCAATCAGGATGGCAAAGTCAGCGCGATGCGCGCCGGAGATAAACCATTTGTGTCCGTTGATGACCCAGGTGTCGCCTTCCAGTTTTGCTTCTGTGCGAATGAGGGTCGGGTCGGAGCCTGCGACTTCCGGTTCGGTCATGGCGAAGCAGGAGAATTTTCGTCCTTCGCACATGGGGCGNAGGTAGGTGTCTTTCTGNTCGTCCGTTCCCCATTTCATGAGCGTGTGCATATTGCCNTCATCGGGGGCCTGACAATTGATGGCGAACGGCCCAAAGCGCGCGCGGGCTGCTTCTGCGGAGACCATGGCGAGTTCCACATGGCCGAGCCCCATGCCGCCCCATTCCTCCGGCATGTGTGGTAGCCAGAGACCGCGTTCATAGGCTTCGGTGCGCATTTTGATGACGGCGTCGCGCANTGATTTGCGGTCGTCTTCATCGATNGTGGCTTCAAGTGGTTTGACAATTTCTTCGATGAAATTGCGGACGGACGTGCGGATGACCTCCACCTCCTCCGGAAAACTGAAATCGATCGCCATATCTCTCCCCTTTTCATCTGTTTCGATGGTGAAAGGCTAGTGCGCCAGCCCTTCAGGTGAAAGAGGTAATGCGTGCTAAGAGNNGGTCGGCGGGGCCGGATCAATTTCATGTCAGGGAATTGCGCATTTGTTTGACTTTCAGTCCTTCGCGGAGAAGGCTGCAGGCTATCTGACATGAGAAGGACAAGCCGATGATCAAAGTTCACCATCTGAACAATTCCCGCTCNCAACGCATTCTCTGGATGCTTGAAGAACTGGGTGTGCCGTATGAGATTGTGCATTACCAGCGCGACAAGGAAACCAATCTTGCACCGGAAAGTCTGAAACAGGTTCATCCGCTCGGGAAGTCGCCCGTGCTTGAAGATGGTGATGTCAAAATCGCGGAATCGGGCGCGATTGTTGAATATTTGGCTGAAACCTACGGCAAGGGTGCGTGGATGCCGAAGGCAGGCACGGCTGAGGCGCTCCGTAACAAGGAATGGCTTCACTATTCCGAAGGGTCCGTGATGTTGCCGCTCTTGCTGTCGCTTTATACGCGCCGTCTTGGCGAGGCTGCTGCGCCGCTCCAGCCGCGGATTATCAGTGAAATGATCCTTCATTTTTCATACATGAACGCGGCTCTTGAGGGTCAGGACTGGTTTTCCGGCGACAAGATCCAGGCTTGCGATATTCAGATGAGTTTTCCGGTTGAAGCTGGCGGCGGGAGTGGGCTCCTGAAAGATTTCCCAAACCTTGCTGCGTTTCTGACGCGGATTGAAGCCCGGCCCGCCTACAAACGAGCGCTGGAAAAGGGTGGCCCTTATCAGCTTGGCGGCTAATTGGCACGGGGCTTTGCGCTATCGGCCTGCTTGACCGGATGTCGAACAAGTCGATAGCCTTGTCTGATTCGAGGTTTGGACGAGTGCGGGGGCTTGTTCGGACGAACCTTCAGAGGGACGTTTTCATGGCCGTTATGTCGATGGATTTACCGAAGCCTGAGCGGCGGTGGCTCTTTCTTGAGCCGAGTCGCACAGTTGCGGAACTGGCGATTTGGCCGCTTACGCAACAATTGTTGCAACGTGCGCCCATGGGGGACGGGCATCCTGTCATGGTGTTGCCGGGGTTTATGGCTGGCGACAGCAGCACCGGCTTCATGCGGCGGTTTTTGACCTCGCGCGGGTATGAAACGCGGCCCTGGGAGCTTGGCCGGAATCTGGGACCTTCATCCATCGGGCGTGAAGGTGAGCTTCTGGCCCGTAGGCTGGAAGATATATACCGTGATCATGGCAAGGAGAAGGTGAGCCTGGTTGGCTGGAGCCTTGGGGGTGTCCTGGCGCGGGAAGTCGCCAAACAATTGCCTGACATGGTGCGTCAGGTGGTGACATTAGGCAGTCCCTTTGCCGGTGTGCCGGAAACAAGTCATGCCTGGCCGCTATTCAAGCTGATGTCGGGGAACGAAACCAAGACCCAGGATTTTACGGATCTTGTGGCGCAGCTTGCCGTTGCGCCATCTGTGCCCACGACGTCGATTTATACAAAGACCGATGGTGTGGTTCACTGGTCCAGCTCCATAAACGAAGAAGAGCCGCATACGGATAATATTGAAGTTCGTACCGCACATTGTGCGTTGGGATTTAATGCGCCGACGCTTTATGCGGTGGCGGACCGTCTGGCCCAGCCCGAGGATGAATGGCGACCTTTCCACCGCGAAGGCTGGCGCGCGTTCGTCTATCCTTCGTCAGGGCATTGAGCTTTCGCGAGCTTTTTGTCAGGTGTCTGTGTGAAACAATAAAGGCCGTGAAGTTTTTCACGGCCTTTATGTATGGAACAGCTTTGCGTGATCGTGCCGGGCTAGGCCTGATTTTCGCTCAGGTCAGCCGGTGGTGTCTGCGTATTTGTTGCGGGCTCTTCCACGACAGCCGCGCTCAAGCTTGCCGCCTTTCGAGACGGGGGGCTTGATTTAGCTTCGGGCTTGAGTTTGGGTTTGGCTTTTGTTTTTCCGGCTGGTTTTGTCGCTTTGCGTGGGGTGCCTGCAGATTGTGCCGCCACTTTTTTGGTTGCGGTCTTGCTGGCTTTCTTTGCAGGCGCCTTTCTGACCGGTTTGACGGGCTTGCCGAAAACGGCTTCTTCCAGCGCTTCAAAGCTCTCTTTCAGGCATTGGGCATAGAAGTCCGGATCNGGCATCATTTCGCGATCAGCGGTAATGGTGATCGTTACTTCCTTGTCGTAGGACATCACCACATGGCCCAGGCCCAGGCCGTCGAACAGGCAAAGCAAGCCAAAGTACTTCACCATCTGCGCACCGTTCATATAGATCGGAATGGGCGGACCAGGCACGTTGGTGACGACGGTGTTGAAAAAGGGCTTGGTTGAGTTGGCGAGGCCAAACTGGGTGTAGAGCCGTGCTGCGATCCCGGTGAACAGGGCAGGTGCGGTTTTTGACAATTCTGACATCTGGCGCGCACCGAGGGCGTTGGTCAGGGCCTTTTGCTCCTGCGTATTGCTGCAGATGGAGAGCAGGCGTTCTTTCGGATCTGCAATGTGGGAGCCAAGTTGCACCAGCATCGCGGAAACCTGATTGCCCATGGCGCCGCCTTCATCCTTGGAGCGGACGGATACGGGTGCCATTGCGATGAGCGGTGTTTCGGGCAGTTCGCCCTTCGCCTCCAGATAGCGACGCATGGCGCCGCCAACAATGGTGAGCATGATGTCATTCACTTTTGCGCCTTCAANGCCGGNGCGGATCTGTTTGACCCTGGCGAGATCNAAAGAGACTCCCTCGATTGCGCGATGGGCCGAGATCTTGCCGTTAAAGCGGGTGCGGGGTGCGTTAAGCGCCTGGCTCAGCGAGAATTCCTTGGTCAGCAAACCCTTGATGGTTCGTGCGAGGCCGGGAACGCTTTTGCCTGCCATCTCGATCCAGCGGAAGGGNTGTTTGATATTGCCCACGTANCCACGCAAGGCCATTTCGACAGCGGAAGGTTGTTTCTCCGGCTTCCACTTGTCCTCAATCGCGGGNGTTTTATCGTTGGGCGAGATTGTGTGGAGTGCGTTCATGATATCNACGCCCGACATTCCATCGATGGCGGAGTGGTGGATTTTTGACAGGACGGCGTAGGAACCTTTTGGCACGCCTGCAACATTGTCGAGACCTTCAATGACTGTGAATTCCCACAATGGTTTGGATAGATCNAGGGGGCGCGCCATGATGCGTGCGGCCTGAATGCAGAGCTGGCGCCAGTCGCCGGGTTTGGGCAGTGCTACGTGGCGCACGTGATATTCGAGGTTGAAGTTTTCCATCTCGATCCAATAAGGGTGGTCGAGACCGAAGGGGACATTGGCGAGCCCGCGGCGAAATGTCGGGGCGAGGGGCAATCGTTCTTCAACGAAGCTCAGAATGTCCTTGAACCGTACAAACCCGCCCGGGGCTGTTGACGGATCATAGATCGCGATACTGCCGATATGCATCGGCGAGTTTTCCTGATCGAGGTAGAGAAATGTGGCGTCGAGGCCTGACAATTGTTCCATATTATACGACCCTCCCTAATCGCAATATTGAGCCTATCAAGTGCTATGCGGGAGGGATAGGCGGGAACATCTAGGCAGGACAATCTAATCGGATGGGGAGCAGATATTGGGCTCATCGGGTCGTCGGTATTCATGTTGGGGCGCGCTCCCCNGCACGGCCAGACTTGACAAATGGGTNTTTAATCATATCTGATGGATATATCAATTATTGGGCATGCGNGCCCGAGCGGAGGACNATATGCGGCTGGTGACTTTTTGTGAGGCGGGCGGGCGCCCGAAGATCGGCGTTTTGCAAGGCGAGATGATCGTGGACNTGAGTGTTGCAGCGCCGTCGCTGCCGACGGAGATGGTGGCCTTTCTGCAAGCCGGAGAAGAAGCGATGGCTGCTGCCCGTGCAGCGGCGGAGACACCTGGTACGATCCCGCTTTCGGATGTTGCGTTGAAAAGCCCGGTGCTGCGTCCCCCGAAAATTCTCGCTGTCGGCCTCAACTACAAAGAGCATGTCGAGGAAACAGGCCGGGAGTTGCCTCAATTTCCGATCATTTTCAACAAGCAATCAACGGCGGCAAACGGGCCTTTCGATCCGGTTTTGCGGCCGAAAGAGAGCGTTGCCATGGATTATGAAGGCGAGATGGGTGTCGTGATCGGCAAACGTTGTCGCCGGGTTCCCAAAGAGCGCTACGCGGAAGTGATTGCCGGTTACACGGTTCTGAATGATGTCACCATTCGTGACTGGCAGCGGCGCACCCCCACCATGACGATGGGCAAATCCTGGGATACGCATTGTCCGATGGGGCCGGCGATTGTCACGCCGGACGAGGTCGATATTTCCCGGCTTGAACTGAAGACGATTGTGAACGGTGACGTGCGTCAGCACTCGGACACGAGCTATCTGATTTTTGATGTGCCGACGCTGATCGAGCACTTGTCGACAGCATTTACGCTGGAGCCGGGGGATGTGATCGCGACGGGCACGTGTGCGGGTGTTGCGATTGCGATGGAGGGAACGCCCTGGCTCAAGCATGGCGATGTTGTGCGGGTTGAAATTGAAACGCTCGGTGCGATTGAAAACAGAATTGTTGATGACGAGGGTGGCACCGTCATTGGCTGATACAGCCTGTTGTGCGATGGACCCGGGAGAAAAGCGATGATCAAAGTTGAAGACATTGTNTATGTGCGGTTNCGGGCGCCTGACCTGGATCGGATGGAAGCNTTTCTTGTTGATTTTGGCATGGTGTGCACGTTGCGCANTGAAACGGCCCTTTATATGCGCGGGACGGGCCCGGACCCGGTTGTGCATGTGACAGAAAAGGGTGAGCCCGGGTTCGTGGGGTTTGCCCTGCAGGCCGCAAATGAAGCGGATCTTCGGGCTGCNGCCGCCGCTAACAATGTGGCGGTNCAGGAACGGNCGGAGCCGGGGGGNGGCTTGTGCGCCGTGATCCCTGACCCGGACGGATTTCCCGTCGAACTTGTCTACGGGCTTGACCGTCTTGATGTGTTGGATGTCGAGATAATTGAGCCGTTGAATGAGCGGCTTGTCAAACCGCGTCTTGGCCGTGTGAAGCGGATGCGGGAAGGAGCCTCTCATGTTCATCGTCTCGGCCATTGCGTGATCAATGTAACGGACTATCAAAAGAGCCTTGCCTGGTATCAGGCGCAGTTTGGTCTTTTGAAGTCAGACGAGATTTTTATTGGTGACGAGAGTGCGGTGCTCGGATCCTTCATGCGTTGTGACAAGGGTGATGACTTTGTCGATCATCATACGCTGTTTCTGGTCGGCACAGGGGCGCCCGGCTTCAACCATGCTGCGTGGGAAGTTGCCAATTTTGATGATCTGATGTTGGGTCGNGATGTGCTGACGCGCAAAGGCTATACGCCGGTCTGGGGTATCGGACGACATGTTCTTGGGTCGCAGATCTTCGATTATTGGCGTGATCCGTGGGGCCATATGGTGGAGCACTGGACGGACGGCGATATGCTGAATGCGTCGACACCACCCAATCTTGAGCCAGTGGATGCGCTGATGAAGACCCAATGGGGGCGTGAAGCCCCGGCGGAGATGGCGGGCGCGTAGGTAGGCGCGAGCTTTCCACGTATCGAGAGACAGGAATACAAAACGCCGCCGGAATGTTTTCCGGCGGCGTTTCCATTTTGAATAATTTCGAGGTCGGCTTAGTTATGGTAGCGGTAGCTCGAGATTTCACATACGTCGACGCGTTCGCGAATCAGCACGTCACCGTCGGCAAACACAGCGCGGAAGTCGTAGAGNCAATAGCCCGTGCCATCGTCAATATTCATCATGACGCTATCGCCCGCTCCAAGTACATCCTGACCCAGAATGTCTTCTTCCCACGTGTCTGCGCCAACGTTTGAAGCGTAGAACTCCACCATGGTTGTCTGTGTTTCATTGATAATGCGAACCTGACGGTTTTCCGCCTGGCTTGGTGCCGCGCTGATCACAAAAAACAGCCCGACAAGTGCCGCGGCAATGGCTGTCCGCGCGGCGGTAAATGTGCGTGTCATATTTCCCCACAATTTATGATGCGTACCCATAGACATTTTCGGGGAATAGGTCGCTCAAGTCAATGAAGTCCAGGCCGGTCCATGAAGTCCGGGCCGGCAGGCTCATGACATGTGAGGTGCAGGTGAGGCNTGNTCCGGCTGTGCGTGAATGATCGACCGACATGACGCAGGTGTTCCTTGGTCTTTTGGTGGTGCGAGCCTACGATGCAGCTCATTGAAATTCCNTCATTTACTCCGGAGATGGAAATGGTCGATTTAGTGACAGATATTCAGGTGAAAAAGGATGATCTGAGAACGGTTCGCCACGTGACGGCACCCGTTCCATCGCAGCTTGAAGCCGGTCAGGTGCTTTTCAGGATCGATGAGTATGCATTGACGGCCAACAACATCACGTATGCGGTGTTTGGCGACGCTATGAAGTATTGGCATTTCTTTCCCGCCGAAGAAGGATGGGGGCGCATCCCGGTCTGGGGGTTCGCTGATGTTATTGCATCCAAAGCGGATGGTGTTGACGTCGGGGAGCGGTTTTACGGCTATTTCCCCATGGCGACGCACCTTGTGGTGGANGCGGTGAAGGTTTCGCCGCACGGCTTTTTTGATGGTGTGGCGCACCGCAAAGAACTGTCTCCGGTTTATAACAATTACCTTCGGGTTTCCGCCGACAAGGGGTATGTGGCTGNGCGCGAGGCTGAGCAGAGCTTGCTGCGTCCTCTCTTNACGACTTCATTCCTGATTGATGACTTCCTTGCCGACAATGCCTTCTTTGATGCTTCGAGTGTTGNTCTTTCCAGCGCGTCGAGCAAAACATCACTCGGATTGGCGCAGGTTCTGTCCACGCGTGCGGGGGACCGACCACGTGTGATCGGCCTGACATCGAAGGGCAATGCCGCTTTTGTCCAAGCAACCGGCTATTATGATGATGTGGTTCTTTATGATGCGATCGACCAGATCGACGTTGCCGGGAATGTGGCGTTTGTTGATATGGCCGGTGACGGCAATGTGCGCAGCGCGATCCACCATCATTTTGCTGAGCGGCTGACATGTTCTTGTGCGGTGGGGGGCACGCATTGGGAGCAGGGTGGCGGTGCTGAAGGCCTTCCCGGGGCCCGTCCCACCCTGTTTTTTGCCCCCAGCCAGATTGAGAANCGGAACAAGGATTGGGGTGCGGCTGAATTNCAGGCGAAGATTGCCACGGCCTGGGCCGGGTTTCTCCAATCTGTGGATACATGGATGAAGGTGGAGCGTGTAAAAGGGGTGGCNGCGGCTGAAGCGAATTATCTTCGCGTGCTGGAAGGGAAGACATCACCGGAAACGGGGCTTATTGTTTCTGTCCACCCTGAGTGACGCTGATCTTCACTCCCGCTCCAACAGACCNAGACGCGAGGCTCTATGACAACGACCATTTTTGCGGCACGCCGCATTCTGACCATGAACGCATCCCGTCCGTTTGCGACCCATGTCGCGGTGCGCGACGGGCGTGTTCTGGCGGTCGGTACGGAAGAAGAGCTTCGCGCATGGGGCGATGCTACTCTGGATGAGCGATTTGCTGATCTGGTGTTGATGCCCGGTTTGATTGAAGGCCACAGCCATCTGGTTGAGGGGGCGGTGTGGGATCATACCTATGTCGGGTATTATGATCGCACCGGNCCCGACGGTCGTGTCTGGCCCGGCCTCAAGAGTATTGATGCNGTTGTGGAGCGGCTGCAGGCGGCGGATGCGGCCCTTNCAGATCCCGATGCGCCGTTGATTGCGTGGGGGTTTGATCCGATTTTCTTCGGGGAGCGCCGCATGTCGGCGGCAGACCTTGACCGTGTTTCCACCCGTCGCGCCATTGGCGTATTCCATGCGAGCCTGCATTTTCTCAATGTGAACTCATTTGTGGTGGATGCCTCTGATCTTGCGTCGTCGACGGATATGCAGGAAGTCATGACGGATGCGGCGGGCAAGCCAACGGGTGAGCTTGCCGGCATGGTGGGCATGTACCTTGCGCTCAAGGCGATGAAGTACGATCTGGCAGGCGCGTCAACCCAGCCCGATGCTTTGTGGAATTTTGCACGTATCTGTCAGATTGCGGGTGTGACGACAGCCACCGACCTTCATTCTCCACTGGATGAGGCGCTCGTGGCACGGCTGCGTGGCGAGGTGGANAAGGATGATTATCCGATCCGTCTTGTCCCCGCTTTCGGCGGGACTTTGTTGCCTGCGGCACAAGGGGTTGCCCGTATCGGTGCCGTGCAGGACGAGAGCACAGACAAGCTGAAAATGGGGATCGTCAAGCTGGTGCTTGATGGGTCTATTCAGGGCTTCACGGCGCGGCTGAAATGGCCNGGGCATTTNAACGGGGCACCGAACGGACTTTGGTATATTGCACCNGATGCGTTCAAGCAGCTGGTGAGTGCCTATCACGAGGCGGGGCATCAGCTTCATATCCACACCAACGGGGATGAGGCGACGGAGCTTGCGCTTGATGCAATTGAAGCCGCGTTGGAAAAATGCCCGAGAGCGGACCATCGTCATGTCCTGCAGCACTGCCAGATGGCAAGTGACGCGCAGTTTCGGCGTATGGCGACACTTGGCGTCGGGGTCAACCTGTTTTCAAACCATGTCTATTATTGGGGGGATCAGCACTATGCGATGACGCTGGGGCCGGACCGCGCGAACCGGATTGACAATGCAGGCAGCGCGATGGCGCACGGGGTGGATCTGGCGCTTCATTCTGATGCCCCGATCACCGCTGTCAGTCCCTTGTTTACGGCCTGGTGTGCGGTGAACCGCGTTACCGCGACAGGCCGTGTGCTAGGCGGTGAAGCCGAGATGCTGACGGTTGAGGAAGCGCTTTATACGATCACAATGGGTGGAGCGATTTCGCTCAAGCTTGATGATGAGATCGGCAGTATCGAGNTTGGAAAACGGGCTGATTTTGCGGTGTTGCATGATGATCCGCTGGCGGTTGATCCCATGGAGCTCAGGCACGTAAAAGTCTGGGGTACGGTGCTGGGTGGCCGGGTATTCCAGGCCCCTTCTGTTTAAGCATGTCGACGGCTGCGANCACTGCGCGTGCGCCTATCCCGCTAACGGTGGTGGGCGGGTTTCTGGGGTCGGGAAAGACGAGTCTGCTCAANCGTTTGTTGCAAGAGGCCGGCGGNCGGCGGCTGGGTCTCATTATCAATGATTTTGGTGACATCAATATTGATGAGCAGTTGATNGTCTCTCGCGACGAAGAGATGGTGAGTCTTGCGAACGGGTGCATCTGCTGTTCTATCGGGAGTGATTTCGTTCGTGCGTTGCTTCAGTTGGTGACGATGGACGATCCGCCGGAGCAGATCATTATTGAAGCGAGCGGCGTCGCAAATCCTGCGCGGATTGCGGCCATCGCGCGTGCTGACAGAGCCCTGATGCTGCAAGGCGTGCTGGTACTGGTGGATGTGCTGCATTTTTGCCGTCANCTTNTCGACCCNCTTTTGACCGACACGCTGGAAGGACAGGTGCGTTCTGCAGACCTTGTTCTTCTGACCAAGCTTGATGAGGCCGTAGACGGACAAACCCTGCAGGTTGAGGAAGCATTGCAACGCATTCGTGCGGATGTGCCTGTTGTGCGGANGGGGGTTGATCAATTACCGCTTGANCTTCTGTTTGACCTTCCAGGCGCCGATAGTGGTGCGACAGGGCAGGAGGGGCATGAGCATCCTTTCTGGTCGGGCAGTGTTCGTTTTACGCGACCTTGNGCGCGAGCTGCCCTTGAACAGGTTTTGCAGGATCTTCCTTCTTCGGTTTTACGGCTTAAAGGTGTNGTGCAAACGGCGGCAGGTGATTTGACCGTCCAGTATGTCGCCGGACGTTTGCAGCTCTTGCCTTATGAAGGGGCGGGTGTTGCTGCCAGCCTGGTTTTTATCGGGGTTGGGGAGGAACAGGTGGCGTCCATTGTGGAACGGCTCTTGTCCGCTCAGGTGAGTTGATCCAGCTTGGCCTCAATCCGGGTGAGGCGTGCATCCAGTGTGTTTTTCTCTGTGCTCTCGCTATCCACCTTCAGGGCACGCCAATAGGTGGCACTCAAGGCTTTTGCTGCAGACCCTGAGTTGAAGGTTTTGTCCCGCTTCTGCACGATGCTGGTCCATGCAATGTGTTCAGCGCCGCCATAGATCATGTCCCGCATCATGTCGNCGCTCATTTCATCCCGAATTTCCTGTTGTTTCCGNGCTGNTTTCAAGGTGGACCGCAGCAGGCCTGTATAATTCCGGAAAATGTCGCGGGATGACGAGTTGAGGTANGCGTCTGTCGCCCGGACTTCCCGGATCCACATGAGGAAGAGGGCCGGCTGATCCAGGATCATGGCGATATGCCGATCAATGATCAGGGTGATTTTTTCCTGTGTNGAGGAGAGAGTGTTCANTGTTTCGGACAGTGCGGCTGTTTGGCTNGCAAACCATCGNTCGGATACCCGGATAGCGAGATCCCGCTTGCTCGGCACGTAATTGTAAAGGCTGCCTTCAGACAGGCCGATGGAGGCGGCGATTTCAGACATGGTGATGTGGTCGAAACCGCGCNCTCGTATCAACGTCCANGCGGCATCCAGTATGGAGGCTTCCCTGTCGCCCCAGCGTCCGGCCCTTGCTTTTCCGGCTTTGACGGTATTTCCCAATTTGAGCTTTCCTCAAAAATAAGAAGGAACTCACCCGAAGTTCCATAGAATGCCTCTTGCACTNCAATCTTATTCTGAGTTAGCCTCAGAAAAAAGGGGAAATCATATGGAATTCAAAGATTATGAGACGCTCCGCTTTTCTTATGAAGGGCGTGTGCTCACCGTGACGATTGACGGACCGGGGCCTGTGAATGCGGTCAATGCCCGTATGCACGAAGAATTGGGGCGGGTGTTTCTTGATCTGCAGAAGGATGAGGAGAGTGATCTCATTGTTCTGACCGGGTCGGGCCGGGCGTTCTGCGCGGGCGGCGATATGGACTGGTTTGACGACATGATTGCCAACCCTGCGAAGTTTCGTGCGATTGCCCCGGAGGGCAAACGTATCGTGACGACGTTGCTGGAGCTGGAAAAACCGATCATCTGTCGTTTGAACGGTGCAGCGGCGGGGCTGGGGGCCACGATTGCGCTTCTGTGTGATGTCATTATTGCGAGCGATAAAGCTGTAATCGGTGATCCGCATGTGAAGGTCGGACTTGTGGCGGGCGATGGTGGCGCGGTGATCTGGCCTCAGCTTATCGGCTTTGCCAAGGCGAAAGAGTTGCTGATGACCGGTGACATGCTGACCGGCCAACAGGCGATGGATTTGGGCCTGATCAATTATGTGGTTCCGGCAGATGGGCTGGATGCCAAGGTGGCAGAGCTTGCGGGCAAAATCCTTGCGAACCCGCGCTGGGCCGTGCGTTGGACGAAGACGGCGGCGAACATCACGTTACGTGAGATTGCCGTGAAGGTGATGGATGCCGCGATCGCCTATGAAGCGATCACCAATACGCTGCTGGACCGGAAAGAGGCCGTTGCAGCGTTTAAGGAAAAGCGGGCGCCCAAGTTCACCGGGGAATAAACGCCGTTTCGTGGCGGAGAGAGACGAGACCTATGTATTTTACTGAAGAGCCTGAGCACATCACGTTGCTGCGTGAGACCATTCGCCGGTTTGTGGCTGATGAGATNCCGCGCGAGAAACGCCGCCAGCTGGACCGTGACCACACGTTCTGNCGGGAGACGTTTCGCAAAATGGCGGACCTGGGGATTTGTGGGCTGACCATTCCTGAAGAGTTTGGTGGGCAGGGCATCGANCTGGTTGCGGCAGTTGCGGTACTGGACGAGCTTTGTCAGGTGGGGCCATCGCTTGGCGGACCGTTTATCCACGCGGCGTTTTATGGCGGCGCGAATGTCGTGGAGAACGGGTCCGACGCGCAGAAGCGTGAGCTTTTGCCGAAGCTCGCAAACGGCGATATCTGGTTCGCTTATGGCCTTTCNGAACCCGATGTCGGTGGTGACCTGGCAACGGTNAAAACGCGCGCGCGTTTGTCTGATGATGGCAAGACGGTGATTGTGAACGGTNCCAAGCGCTGGTGCACGGGCGCGGACTGGGCGGATTATATCTATTGCCTTGTGAACAGTGANCCTGAGGGCAAGAAGTATCGCAATCTGACAGTGTTGCTCATCCCNACGAAAACCCAAGGCATCAGCATGCAGCCTATTGAGCATGCGAACCTGCGCTANACGGCATCGTGTGATGTCTATTTCGATGATGTCGAAATTCCGGTTGAGAATGTACTTGGTGGTGCTGAAGGCTGGAACAAAGGCTGGGGCATGCTTGCCGGGCGAACGCTTGATGTCGAGAAGATCGAAATCACGACCGTGACTTACGGGATCGCGCGGGCTGCGGTTGAAGAAGCCTGGACCTATGCGCAGGAGCGTGAACAATTCGGCAAGCCGATTGCCGCNCATCAGGCNGTNCGCCATACGCTCTCGGAGGTGAAGACAAAACTGCAAGCCTGCCGGCACATGCTTTATCACGCTGTCTATCTTGCGCAGGCGGAAAAACCCTGCTCGGTCGAAACGAGCATGGCGAAGCTGTTTGTCGCCGATACAGCCGTCGAAATTGTCCTTGCCTGTCAACGTGTGATGGGGGCTTACGGTCTTTCAGATGCCTACGACATGGAACGCAATGTGCGCGATGTGCTGGGCATGCCGATTGTCGGCGGGTCTTCCAATATGCAGAAAAACAATATCGCTGCGCGGCTTGGTCTGCCCCAGTAAAACCGGAGAGAATGGAACAGATCATGAAAAAAGATACTCAGGCCGAAAACCTTCTGGAAGCGGCAGCAGGATTTGTCCCGACATTGCGTGAGCGGGCAGGTGAAANCGAGAAGAACCGTTCTCTGCCGCAGGATATTGCGGATGCGTTTGCAGCGGCGGGATTCTACTCGTTAATGGTACCGGAAAGCNTGGGCGGGCATGAGATTGATCCGCTGACCTATCTGAAGCTTGTGCGCACGCTGGCAACGGGTGATGCCTCTGCAGCATGGTGTGTAATGATCGGGGCGACAACCGCGCTTTCGTCNGCCTATATGCCAAAGGCGGATGCAGAACAGATTTTCGGCAAGGGGCAGCGAACCATCACGGCAGGCGTATTTGCCCCAACGGGTAAAGCTGTTCCTGAAGGNGATGGTTTTCGCGTGTCAGGACGGTGGCAATGGGGCTCGGGCTCTCCCAATGCTGCATGGGTTTCGGGCGGTTGTTTTGTCATGCGCGACGGCAAGCCTGAAATGTCCGACACCGGCGTGCCGATCAGCCGCATGATGCTGGTGCCCAAGTCTGATGTGACGCTTCTGGACACTTGGGATGTGTCGGGTCTCTGCGGTACGGGCAGTACGGACTTTGAGATGAAGGATGTTTATGTTCCCGCTTCCCGCGCTGTGGCATTTGGCTATGACAAGCCGATGGAGCGTCCGCTCTATCTCTTTCCAATTTTCGCGTTGCTTGCGTCAGGCATTTCCAGTGTCGCGCTGGGGACAGCACGGGCGGCAATCGATGAACTTGTCGGGTTTGCGTCCGCGAAAACGCCACAAGGTACGCTGAAGCCATTGGCCAGCCGTCCTGATACGCAGATGGGCGTCTCAAAAGCGGAAGCCCTTGTCCGGTCGGCGACTGCCTTCATGGATGACGCGGTTGGTGCCGCATGGGATGCGGCGCAAAAGGGTGATGAGATCCCGGTTGCGCTGCGCCGTGATATGCGCCTGTCGATGGCGCATGCGACGACAGCGGCTGCGGAAGCGGTTGATATTGTCTATGGGCTTGGCGGGGGTACATCTGTCTACCGGAAGTCGCCGTTGCAACGCCAGTTCCGGGACGTGCACGTCGCGACCCAGCATATGATGGTTGCCAAAGGGGTGCTTGAGCAGGCGGGGCGGTTGTTCNTNGGGCTTGAGACCGATACGCGGCTTTTTTGAGCCTTGCATTCGTCCAGACGGAGCCGGAGCGGGGATCCCCGCTCCGGCTTTTTTGTTTAGTCGGNATAGTTTCCCGGGCGTTTTTCCATCGTCGACATGATCGCTTCTATCTGGTTGGGCGAGCCGATGATCTGGTCCTGCTCAACGGATTCAGCCAGAAGGCCGGCTTTCGCGTCCACGTAATTGGCGTCGTTGAAGATCCGTTTGTTGGCGCGAATGGCATCGGGGTTGCGTCCGGCAATCTCGGTCGCAACTTCCAGNGCGAGGCTGCGCGGGTCGTCTACGACGCGTGTGGNAAAACCATATTGAAGAGCTTCCTCGCCGGAGAAAATGCGGCCCGTATAGGCAAGCTCCCGGACAATGTCTTCGCGGGCGAGGTGGCGCATAAGCTGTGTCCCNGCCATGTCGGGTACAAGGCCCCACTTGATTTCCATGACCGACATTTTGGTGTCTGGTGCGACATAGCGCATGTCGGCGCCCAGGCAGACCTGAAAGCCACCACCAAAGGCNACGCCATGCACGGCCGCNATGACCGGGNCCGGGACTTCACGCCAGACCCATGCTGCNTGTTGTGCGCGGTTGGTCAGGCCGTGGGTACGGGGGCTGAGGTTCTGGCGACGTTTTTTGGGTTTGCTCTGTGATGCGCCATCCTCATTCTCGGCCATCTTGCCAAAATTACCCATGTCGAGCCCGGCACAGAAGGCACGTCCTTCGCCTGACAGTACGACAGCGCGCACGCCTTTTTCGGTTTTCATGCGTTCGCCCGCGTCTATCAGGGCGTTGAACATGGCATCATCCAGTGCGTTCATCTTGTCGGCCCGGGTAAGCTGGATGTCCGCTACACCGTCCTTGATATTGATGGAAATTCTATCGCTCATTTGCCTCTCCGATGGCTGTTTTGGGCCATTTTTCTCTTTGTTGTCTTTGGTGGCAGGGTAAGCCAATGATTGGGGTCAGGCAATTGCCGTCCGTTTCCGCAACGTCCGCCTTGCTTTCACGNGTGGCTCCAAAAAGTGAGGCGACACCTCACAAATCTTCGTTGAATCTCGCGGCGCGGGGGCTCATGTTACGGCCAAATCTGATGGATGCATTCAGTTGATCCACCTTANGAAGGAGAGAAACATGGCAGAAGCTTATATCGTTTCGGCAGCGCGGACCGCAGGTGGTCGTCGTGATGGCCGTCTGAAAAACTGGCACCNGGCTGATATGGTCGGCGAGGTGCTGAAATCTGTCATCGAGCGCGGCAAAGCTGATCCTGCACGTGTTGATGACGTAATCATGGGCTGTGTTGGNCAGGCTGGCGAACAGNCTGTCAATATCGCGCGCAATGGTGTTTTGGCGGCGGGTATGCCTGAAAGCGTACCGGCAACATCTGTTGATCGNCAGTGCGGCTCGTCGCAGCAGGCGCTTCATTTTGCTGCCCAGGCTGTGATGTCGGGTTTCATGGATTGTGTGATCGCGTCCGGCGTTGAGAGCATGACACGTGTACCGATGGGACTTCCTGCGGCGCTGCCTGCCAAGAATGGTTTTGGCAATTATATGAGCCCNAAGATTCGTGAACGCTATCCCAACATTCAGTTCAGCCAGTTTGCGGGTGCTGAAATGATTGCGAAGAAATATGGTCTCACGAAAGATCAGCTCGACGAGTTCGGGTTCCAGAGCCACCAGAAGGCGATTGCTGCCACGAAGTCAGGGGCTTTCAAGGACGAGATTATCGGCCTTGAAATTGAACTCGNAGACGGCACAAAAGAAATTCACAATGTNGATGAAGGTATTCGCTTTGATGCGAGCCTGGACGGCATGCGCAATGTGAAGCTTCTGGCGGAGGGTGGTGCTCTCACTGCTGCTACATCGAGCCAGATCTGTGACGGTGCGTCGGCTGTTATGGTTGTGAACGAAAAAGGTCTGAAGGACCTTGGTGTTGATCCGATTGCCCGTATTCACCATCTGACGGTGGTTGGTGGTGATCCGGTCATCATGCTGGAAGCGCCGATCCCCGGCACGCTGAAAGCGCTCGAAAAGTCGGGCATGAAGATTGACGATATTGATCTTTTTGAAGTGAACGAAGCTTTNGCCTCTGTACCGACTGCCTGGTTGAAAGAGACGGGTGCAGATCCGGCACGGCTGAACGTGAATGGTGGTGCGATTGCGCTGGGCCATCCGCTTGGCGGTTCTGGCACAAAGCTCATGACAACGCTGCTTTATGCGCTGAAAAACCAGAACAAGCGCTATGGTCTGCAGACCATGTGTGAAGGTGGCGGGCTTGCCAATGTGACGATTGTCGAGCGCCTCTAAGCGTTTACATGATTGAACAATCAAGGCGGTGCCGTGGCACCGCCTTTTTTATTGCGGTCTATTCGGCTGACTTGGTCTGCAGGCAGGTCACGAGACTGTCGGCCAGCGCCGTGAGTGTTGCTACATAGTGGCCGGGGCCTGCGTCGATCTGGCTTCCCAGCGGATCAAGGTAGGCGAGGGTTGCATTGCGCCCCTCCGCCANCAATTGCATGGTGCGNGGTTCAAACTGTGGCTCGGCAAAAACACAGGTATGGCCTCTGTTCTCTCCTGTGTCGCGGAGGTCCTGAATGCGTTTTGCGCCGGGGCTCAGGTCTGGTGTGACGGTAATGGCCCCGAGCGGGGAGAGGTTGTAGCGGCGCTCGAAATACTGGTAAGCGTCATGGAAGACGAAGAAAGGCCGGTCTTTCACAGGGTTGGTTTGGCGTCTCAGCGCGGCATCCAGCGTGTTGAGCTCCGTCCGCAGATGCGNGGCGTTGGCGGCAAAANGTTCTGCGCGCNCGGGATAGAGCTGGATGAGGGCGGCCTCAATTTCACGGGACATCGCGATCGCGTTGATCGGATCCAGCCAGATGTGAGGGTCTGTTGTCAGNTGCGCATTATCTGATGCATCCTGATGCCCCGTTTCCTCATGTTCATCATGGTGGGCGTCGTCGTGCTCTGCCCCGTCTTGTCCTGTCTCGTCATGCGTGTCTTCCTGATGTTGATGGTGCCAGACACCACCCGTTCTGGCCGGCCNTTTTGTCAGACCCTTGCTTTCGGAGACTGCCAGATGTCGTGCATTAGCGGCGACATTCTCCAACGGTTCCTCCAGAAAACGTTCCAGGTCNGGCCCAACCCAGACAACCAGGTCGGCCCGCGCNAGNGCCCTGGCATGGGAAGGTTTGAGCGAGAAGGTGTGNGGTGAGGCGCCGCCGGAAATCAGGAGTGTCGCTGTCCCTTCGTCGCCCAGAATGCTTTCCACGAGCGAGTGGACAGGTTTGATGGTTGCAACAATTTCAATCTCCGGGAGGGTGATGCCGGGGGGCGTGGTGCTGGCGGCAGCCGGTGAAGGCCAGAACGGNGTTATCGCCAGGGCGCAGGTAACGAGGAAACCCGGGGCGGAGAAAGGGCTATTTTTCATGAAATTGTCATATCCAAAGAAGGGGAACGCGATGTTACTGATCGCGGGGGCTGTGTCAAAGCGGCCCGCGTATCTGCACTGATATGGTGCGCGGCTTTGCTTCNCTTGGCGGTGCCTGCCTTCCTTCCCGTGAGATTGAGTTTTTGGGTAAAGCTTGCTACGCCAGTACGCAGATCCGTCTGGTGCGGAAAATGAGGGGAGCGGCAATCTATGGGCGCGAAGAAAAAGCATTTCGAGAAAATCCACGCCAAGTTTACAGCGTCTATTTCAGAGAAGCATGATTGTGGTCGCTATTGTGCGCCGCTTAACGGGGGATCACCGGTTTGCTGCGATGTGGAGAACGCCATCCCTGCTGCCTCCCCACCTGAATGGAAAGTTGTGAAAAAGCGCACAGATCTCTGGAAGAAGTACAAGCCTGACCCGACGGACAAACATGCCGTCAAGGAAGTCAAAGAGATCAATGAGACTTGTGTTGCCTGTGTCTGCAAGGGGGCAGCCCATTGNGAGCGCGATAATCGTCTGCTCGCCTGTCGTTCATTTCCATTCTATCCCTATATGACCAAGGATGGGGAGTTTGTGGGCCTCAGCTACTACTGGCACTTTGAAGATACATGCTGGGTNATCTCCAACCTTCAGATTGTTGAGCAGGCGTTCATTGATGAATTTGTGAAAACCTTTGATTTGCTTTTGGACGTAGACGAAGGNGAGTATGCCGCGTTTCACGAGCAGTCGGCGCAGATGCGTCGGGTTTTTTCCCGACGCGGAGAAATTCTGCCTTTGATTGGACGGGATGGAGCGTTGCTCAAGGTTCTGCCGAAGTCCGGGGGCAAGATCGAACATGCGACGCTCAAGGAATTCAAGAAGTACGGACCTTACGTGTCTGAAAAAGCTTACGCCAAAGCCAAGAAGGAAGCGGAAGCCCTTCATGCGGCTGATTGATTTAGGGAGAGCGGTTCATGGGTTTGATTGTTTACGGTGCGGCTTTGTCCCCCTTTGTGCGGAAAGTGCGTGTGTTTCTTGCGGAAAAGGGGCTCGACTATACGCTTGAGAATGTGAACATTTTTCCGATGCCGGACTGGTTCAAGGAATTGTCGCCACTCAAGCGCATTCCGGTTTTGAAGGATGAAGAAGCCGGGCTTGTGCTGGCGGACTCGTCTGCTATTTGCGGCTATCTTGAAAAACTGAAACCTGCGCCTGCTCTTTATCCNCAAGGGGCNACAGATTTCGGTCGGGCGCTCTGGTTTGAGGAATATGGTGACAGCGAGATGGCAGCAGCTATCGGCATGGGCACGTTTCGCCCGATTGTCGTAAGCCAGCTTATGGGNCAGGCCCCGGATGTGGCGACGGCGGAGAAAACAATCGCCGACAAATTGCCCANCTTTTTTTCCTATCTGAATCAGGAAATCGGATCAAAATCCTTTCTCGTGGGTGACGCGTTCTCGATTGCTGACATTTCTGTTGCGACGGGATTTGTCAATTTCGGTCATGCCGGGTTCAAGCCGGATGCGGCGACCTATCCTGATCTCGTGCGCTATCTTGCTGATATTCATGCACGGCCAAGTTTTGCGGCCTGTATCGCACAGGAAACNGCCGTGCTGGATAAGCTCCTGAAACGGACGGCATAGTNTCGCCGAACGCGACGGGTATGGCGGCTGCATGTCTGTGGCAGCTGATGAATGTTGCCCGGGNTTAACTACTGGCTTGGCAATTCNGGGTTCTGGCGCTTTAATCAGTGAAAAGAACCTNGGAGGAACCTATGTCAAACTCACNAACGGCATCTGCCTCGTTTAANGCAGATGCGNCCTGGCCTGCCATGTCGATTGCGGAGGCTCATGCATTGTTGACGGGGACCGAAGGGTCCCCGTTTGAGATGGCCGAAGAGACTATTCGCGGCATCAAGCTGCGGGTTTGGAAGAATGCACCGGCATCACTGCGTGATCTGTTTGAGATGGGCCGCGCGCATGGTGATCTGGATTATCTTGTTTTCCAGGATGAACGTGTCACGTATGAGGCACATTATCGGGCGGTCGCCAAATGTGCGGCGGCNCTTGTTGAACGGGGTGTGGGCAAGGGTGATCGTGTCGCGATCATTATGCGGAACTATCCTGANTGGGCGATCGCGTTCTGGGCGACGGTTGTGATTGGGGCTGTTACGGTTCCGCTTAATGCCTGGCTGACGGGNGAAGAGCTTGAGTATGGTCTTTCTGATTCAGGCTCCAAGGTCGCGATTGTGGATGGTGAGCGATTGNCGCGGATCGAGGATCGGCTGGCGGCGATCCCGACACTCAAGCATCTGATTGTTGCGCGGCACGNNGGGGATCTNCCTGACAAGCAGGAGCTTCGGGTGGAGGCGTGGGCCGATGTGGTTGCNGCGCCGGGGCNGTATGCTTCNTTGCCGGATGCTGCNTTGCCGNCTGTTGATATTGGTTCAGATGATGATGCAACGATTTTTTATACATCGGGGACGACGGGACGCCCGAAAGGTGCACTTGGAACGCACAGGAACATTATCACCAATCTGATTTCACTGGCGATATCCCCGGCGCGCGCATGTTTGCGGCGCGGTGAAGTGCCGCCGCAGCCGGACCCTGATGCACCCAAGCGGGCTTTTCTGCTTTCTGTTCCTTTTTTTCACGCAACAGGTTGTCATTCGATCCTGGTTCCCAATCTCGCGGCGGGCGGAAAGATTGTGATGATGTACAAGTGGGATCCGGAAGAGGCGCTTCGCCTGATCGAGGCGGAAAAGATAGCTGCTTTCGGTGGCGTGCCGGCCATGGTGTGGCAAGTGCTGGAGAGCCCGCGTTTTCATGAGTTCGATCTTTCAAGCGTTGAGAGCGTNTCGTATGGCGGGGCACCGAGTGCCCCGGANCTTGTTCAGCGGATCAAGCAGTCTTTCCCGAAAGTGTCGCCGGGGAACGGGTATGGATTGACNGAAACATCTTCGGTCACGACGCAAAATTCAGCGGAAGATTATCAGAACAGGCCTTCGTCCGCGGGCCCGGCTGTGCCTGTTTGTGACCTTCGCGTGGTGGATGCGGATGGCAGGGATTTGCCCATTGGGGAAGTGGGGGAGNTNCTTATTCGCGGTCCCAATGTGGTGAAGGGATACTGGAACAAGCCGGAAGCGACGGCGGCNGCGATCGACAAGGATGGCTGGTTCCGGTCTGGTGATCTTGTTCGGATGGATGAGGAGGGTTTCGTTTTTATTCTTGACCGTGCAAAGGACATGCTCATTCGCGGGGGAGAGAATNTTTANTGTGTGGAGATTGAAGATGTTCTCTATGCCCACCCACANGTGATGGATGCGGCGATTGTCGGCATTCCACACAAGGTTCTGGGTGAGGAGGTCGGTGCGATNGTGCAGGTTACGCGCGGGGCAACGGTCAGCGANGCGGCGTTGCAGGCGCATGTGCGGGCGCATCTTGCCGGGTTCAAGGTTCCGGTACGTATTGAGTTCCGGCACGAACCTCTACCGNGNAATGCGAACGGCAAGATTCTGAAAACCCAGTTGCGGGAAGAATTTCTGGCGGCGATGGGCTGAGCTTCGCCGCCAGTTTTNTTGTGTCAGCGGACCGTCAGCCAGATTTCCTGNGCTGGCGGTTCGAACTTGGAGAGGAAGGTGGNGAGATCTGCCGGGTTTCCCTCCAGGCTCGCTTCCCCTGTGGCGAGGGCNTCNTTCAGNTTTGTTCGCCCTTGTCCCATGGCTATGAGGGTGGCGCGGGCAAGGGAAAGGGTGAAGCTTGTCCCNTCCGGTGCCCCTTTGTGCATTTGCGCAATACCGCGTCTGATCTCCAGGCCNTAGGTNTCGTTCACATCCGTGAAGGTAAAGGNACCTGTCATGTGCATATCGAGGGTTTCTTCCGCCTTGAGGCGTGTTGTCATACCCTGGATCAGAAAGTCTGCTGGCCATTCAGAGACGACATCATCGGATGAGAATATCTGAGCCAGACGATACAAGGAGGGNAGAGGGTCAATATCNCCATCCAGCTCCATCGCNCTGGTCAGGTACCAGTTGCGCCAGTTNATGTTGATCTGCGCGTANCCCAGGTGCCGGAATGAGGCTGCCTTCACTTTGCGGGCCTCTGTGTCGTCGTGGTCCACNCGGATGAGGTAGGTCGCAAGCTCTGCTGCCCATTGATATTCCTCACTCGCATAGGCATCTTCCGCCGCCTTCAATACGGCGTCACGTCCNCCCATCAGGGCGATGTGGCGGGCGGCCTGNTCCACCGGTGGAACCGGGTTCAGGTCAACAGGATCCCCACCAAACCAGCCGAGATAGCCGGTGTAAATCTGGCGGACCCCATGTTTGACGGTCCCGTAATATTCCCGGAGATAAGGGGCATAATTTGCCAGGTGCTCGGGGAAGCTTACGGTCTCCGCCAGTTCATCGGGGGTGAGCCCCTTGTTCATCTGGCGAATGGTCTGATCGTGCACATATTGCATACCGTCCCGGGTCATTGTCAGCACTTCCTCAACGCGGTCTGCGCCATAGACGGGCTGNCCATGTGANNGGACCATATGCTCGGCCTTGAAGGCGCGCAGGACATCGATGCTCTGGTACCATTGCACAGGGTCGCGGAACCGGGTGCCCCGAAGTGTATGAATGTTGGGCAGGGTCGGCCCCTGAATGGTTTCTGCCGACAAGAGAATGTTTGTCTCTGGAAGGTAGAGGGCGATTTCGTCCGGTGCCTCGCTTGGCACGTGGACGAACTGCATTTTTATGCCGGCGATCTCTGTCTCAAGTGTCTTGTCAAATGTGACGTTCGGCTGGATGAAGGTCGCATTGCCGCCACCCTCTTGCGGGCCGATGCCGCCGTTCATGTATTTGGTGTCTTCCGGGCGCAGGAAAACACCAAANGTGTAACCGGAGCGCATAGCCTGGATGGTGCCCACCGTGCCGCCCTGGCGGACAACATTGCTGACGAGTGTTTCGTGCGCGATGATCTGAACTTTGCCGCTGACGACATCTTCTTCGCTTACGAAGGCTTTTACACCACCCCAATGGTCCGGGTGAAAGTGTGAATAGACGACNGCGACGACAGGCTTGTCGGTGATTTTCCTGAACTCTGCCATGATTTTTTCGGCAGGTTCCACGGCGGTGGAGGCATCGAAAATGATAATGCCATCGTCGCCTTCGATCATGATTGTATTGGCGAGCGACCAGCCGACAGCGGAGTAGACGTTTTCTCCGATTTGATAAATTTTGTGCGCGAAATGATTGGTATGTTCTGCGAGTTCCGGGTTGATGCTCGGNGAGACGTCATATCTGGNGTCGGGCGATGTCTCCTCGCCTCTCGCCAGGGTTGGTATTGCGATGGTGATTGCCAAGAGCGTGATTGCGCTTCGTGCGGCGGTGATCGCTGCTGATGCAAGGTGGTGGTGTCGTGGTGCAAACATGGGCTCCCCTTCCATGATGGCGGCCTATTTTTCGCCGCGATGAGGCGCTAGGGTGTGCCCATACCGGCTTCATTTCCAATTGAAATTGAACAATCGGAATATTCGGCTGGTGAATAATAGTGTGTAAGGGGTAGGAATACGTGGCGCAAGACAGTGAACAGAGTGCCGAAACGCTGAAAATGAGAGATCTGGAGCGTCTTTCCGGTGTCGGCCGGGAGACAATACGTTTCTATATTCGCGAGGGTCTCNTGCCTGAACCTGAGCGTCCGAAGCGTAATGTTGCCCGCTATTCCCAGACGCATGTCGACCGGNTGCGTGCGATCCGCAAGCTGCAACAAGAGCGTTTTCTTCCCTTGAGTGTGATCAAGACCATCGTGCGTGCGGANGGGGATGCCGCAGGCGCTGGTATTGCCGGTTTTATNGGTCTGGAAAATGTGCTGGTCCCTCTTTTGAGTGACCCGAAAAACCTGGAGCCGCGCCCTCTTTCGGTTGTNTCGGACGAGATGGAGGTCCCTGTTGAGACGATAGACTGGCTGATTGAGATGGGGCTTGTCCGGGCGGATGCGCAAAATGGCACGCGGTGTCTTGATGGNCGCAATGCCCGGATCGTCGCATTGTGGAAAGANCTGGTGGATATCGGGTTCTCGCCCGAAGCGGGTTATCTTGAACCGCAATGGAAAATCTATGCGGCGTTTCTTGACTGGCTGGTGCGGGAAGAGGNGAACAGTTTTTACAAGAANCTTGCGCCGAAGATCGGNCAGGCCGAGGCCGGTGTCATGGCGTCTGCCGGAGTTCGGATTATGAATGAAATTNTGCCTTTGATGCGCACAGACCGGATCGTGCGGGCAGTTGCCGAGATTAGTGAACGTGGTGAACTGCCGGATTTTCAGGCTGATGCGGACGAACCTGCTTCTTCCTGATCAGCGTTTTGCGTTCAGTGATCGAACAGAAGTGTGTTTTCCGGCTTGAAACTGACCCATACCTCTTCGCCCTGGGTGTAGCCCGGGCCGACATTGCGCCCCGAGTTNGAGACTTCGGCCAGTACGGGTGTATCCGCGCCAATATCGACAAAGACATTGGAAAAGCCGCCATAGTAGGCGATGTCTGTCATGCGCCCTCTGGCGGCAATGGTGCCTGTGTCTGAGGGCTTGTCGCGGCTGATGCTTACTTTTTCAGGGCGCACGGCGATGGCTACTTTGCCGGTAGCCGTGCCGCTCAGNACGGCTTCGTTGAAGGCTGAGGTGCCCACTTTCACCTTGCCGTCACCGGCGGTNCTGGCTGTACCTTCAAACATGTTGATCTGGCCGATAAAGTCCGCGACGAACCGGCTGGTTGGATGCTCGTAAAGCTCATTCGGGCCCGCCACCTGCCGGACGACACCGGCTTCCATAACGGCGATACGATTGGCCATGGAGAGGGCCTCCGCCTGATCATGTGTAACGATGACNAAGGTGATGCCGACCGTTTTCTGCAGGCGTACGAGTTCCAACTGCATNGCCTCCCGCAGTTTGGCGTCAAGTGCGGAAAGTGGTTCGTCGAGCAACAAAACGCTTGGTCGTTTTACAAGTGCACGGGCAAGNGCTACGCGCTGGCGTTGCCCGCCCGACAGTTCGTCGGGCATGCGGTTACCCAGCCCCCCGAGTTTAACGAGGTCGAGGGCTTCCTCGACNCGCTTGTTGATTTCCTTGCGAGGCACCCTGTCNATCTTGAGGCCATAGCCAACATTTTGCGCAACCGACATGTGNGGGAAAACCGCATAGGACTGGAACACCATGTTNACCGGCCGCCGGTTGGCCTGAACATCGCCCATGTTCTGGCCATCAATGATGACAGCGCCTTCNGTCGGCGTCTCAAAACCGGCCAGCATGCGCAGCAAGGTTGTTTTGCCGCAGCCCGAAGGGCCGAGCAGCGCAAAAAACTCACCNCGGTTTACTTCCAGCGAGACATTGTCTACGGCCTTGACGTCACTGCCGTAAATCTTGGTGACGTTTCGGATTTCGATGATCGGTGTTNTGGACGTGCTGTCACTGGTCATACTAGCCTGCTTGCAACATGTTGTTTCGGTTCTGGAGCCGGAGCGCCAGAGCGGTGATGATGACGGTGATTATAATGAGGATTGTCGAGGCGGCATTCACTTCCGGCGTGACGGAGAAACGCACCATTGAATAGATCTTCACCGGGAANGTGAGTGTGTTGGGGCCCGATGTGAAGAAGGTAATCACAAAATCATCGAGNGAAAGGGTGAACGCAAGCAGCGCGCCGGCGATCAGGCCCGGTTTCATGTGAGGGANAATGATATCCCTGAAGACCTGAAATTCACTTGCACCCAGGTCTTTTGCGCTTTCTGCCAATTCCCGATTAAAGCTTTCCAAACGGGCGCGAATAACGATCGCGGCGAAGGGAAAGGAAAAGGCAATATGCGCGATGGTGATGGCTGAGAGATTGAACGGCCAGATCCAGGTGCCGGTGTTGAACCCTGTNCGGGCGAAGAAAACCATAAGGGCCACACCCATGCAGATTTCGGGAATAACGACAGGCAGGGCGGTGATGCCTTCAAAAATCGTGCGGCCGGGAAAGCGGAAGCGCCACAAAACATAGGCTGTTAGTGCGCCAAGAATGACACTCATTATGGTGCTGACAAAAGCAATGGTCAGCGAGTTGAGGAAAGCCTCCATCANTTCTGCATTGCCCGCGGCCTTCTCGTAATATTTCAGCGTAAAGCCGCGCCATACAATGTTGCGCTTGCTGTCGTTGAAGCTGAATGCCATCAACGTGAGGATGGGGGCGTACAGAAAAATCAGTGTCAGCGCGACGGTTACCTGCAACCAGAGCCTGCGATGATAATCAAGAAGGCCGATGTCTGATTTCGGGCGNCGGGAAAAAAGGCGTGACATGAATCTCATCGGCGATCNCCCCGTCCTTCGCGTCCNCCCAGCAGCGCCCGCANCGCCAGTCCGAANAAGGTGGCGTACATGAGCAGGAAGCTCAATGCAGAGCCAAAGGGCCAGTCATTGGCTGANTTGAATTGTCGCTCNATAACGTTCGCGATCATTTGACTGTCAGTACCGCCGAGGAGATCCGGNGTGAGGTATGAGCCCAGTGTCGGTATGAAGGTAATAACGACACCNGATGCGATGCCAGGTAGCGAAAGTGGCACCACGACTGACCAGAATGTTCGCAAATGTCCGGCCCCAAGGTCGAGGCTGGCTTCTATGTAGGAACGGTCCAGCCGATCNAGGGCTGCGTAGAGGGGGAGGACCATAAAGGGAAGGGCAACATAAACGAGCCCGACGACCACGGCTGTATTGTTGTAGAGAAGCTGGAGAGGTTCAAACCCTGCCCCCAGCAGTTGCGCGTCGCCCAGGCCGATGAAGACGAGAAAGCCGTTTGCTTTTTCCCATATCCATTCAAGCGTGAAATTGACGTGCCCGCGGGTGCGCAGCACNGCAATCAGCGCATAGGTGCGGATCAACAGGTTCGTCCAGAAGGGCAGGATGACAGCGAGCAGCAACCACATGCGAATGTTGGGTGGGGCGAAAACAATGGCGATGGCAACGGGAAACGCAATGATCAGGCAGATCAGGGTTGTGACAAAGGCCATCCAGAGGGATTTGGCGAAGATGCCCATGTAGAGAGGCTCAAGCGCGCGGGCGTATTGGCCAAATGACCATGTGATATCGATCTCTGTAATGCCGGCGCGTTCCCCGAAGCTGAAGGCCCAGATCAGAGATAAGGGGATAAGGAAGAATGCGAGAAGCCATAGCGATGGGGGGAGAAAGCTCGCCCAGAATGCGCCTGATGATTTACGCCAATATTCCATTCAGTGGTGGTCCTGAAATCCTGTCCTAACCAGATCGGGCGGGAAACTGAGTTTCCCGCCCGTGCTTTTTATATTATGCCGCGAAAATGCGTGTACACATTTCTTCGAGCTTGCTGGAATGATCTTCCCCCATATAGAGCTGGCTTTCGGAAACCTCCAGAACAGCTTCCGGCGGATAAATGGCCGGATTATCCTTGTAGGATGAGGGCATGCCTTCTGCTGCCGTCTTGTTCGGTGTGGCATATTGAATGAAGTCGGTAATGAGTGTGTTCACTTCCGGCTCATAAATATAGTTGATGAAGGCGTGTGCATTTTCAGGGTGCGGTGCACCGGTTGGAATACACAATGTGTCTTCCCAGACAATGCCGCCTTCCTTGGGCACCACATATCCGATGTCATCGTCTTCGCTCATGAGCTGTGCAATGTCACCGTTCCACTCCTGAACGATGTCCACTTCACCTGACGCCAGAAGGTCCTGGCCATTGTCTTCATGGAACGATTTTACATGCGGCTTCTGTTTGATGATCAGCGCTTCGGCTGCGGCGAGTGCGTCCGCATCGGTCGTGTTGATCGAGTGNCCGAGATAGCGCAATGCACATTGCATCAGTTCTGTGCAGCTCGCCATCAGCGAGATTTTGCCCGCATATTCGTCTGAATCATACAATGAGGCCCAGCTATCGGGCACGCTGGATACTTTGGACTTGCGGTAGCCAATGCCAATGGTGCCCCACATGTAGGGCAGAGAGTATTTGCGGCCCGGGTCAAATGCGACGTTCTCGCCGAGGAAGCGGGGGAACAGATGCGAAAGGTTGGGGATTTTGGAATGATCCAGCTCTGTCAGCATGCCGGCTTCCGCCATGCGCGCCACGAAATTACCTGACGGTACGATGACGTCATAGCCCGGGTTGCCTTCGCGGAGCTTGGCGAACAATTCGTCCGTGTCGGCAAAAAGGTCCATGGTGACCTCAATCCCGGTCGCCGCTTTAAAGTCAGCGAGCGTGGTTTCGCCGATATATGTGTCCCAGTTATAGAAATTGAGTTTCTTTTCTTCTTCAGCTGAGGCGAATGTTGGCATTGCCGTTACTGAAAGGCCGACAGCCGCCGTGCCTTGCACGAACTGGCGACGCGACAGAGCCTGAAGCAGCCCGGCCATGCCTCTTTTGCGTTTCATCATTTGATCCTCCGATCGAATTTGAGACTACCCCCAAAATGCCTGCCGACAGCCACTACCGGCGTGCAATTTGGAAGTGTTCCCCTGTTTTTGGCGGAGCGCAAGGCGGTTGCTTCAAATTGTTTAGCATTCTCGACGGTGCTCAAAAAGGTGGCAAAATTCGGTTTGCGCNGGCTGCACGCGGGGGAGCGGCATGCAGNATGTCGCCCGTCTGTCGCACTTGACTNATTGCGATTTATTATTATTATAAAATAGGAAATTGTTCAGGATCAATCGGGCACAGGAGGCCGTGATGCGNGATCTCGCCAAAACAATCAGTTTTGCCGTTTTGCACTTTGGGGTGGGATTTGGCGTAACTTACTTGCTGACGGGNTCTGTCGCGGTTGCAACAGGGGTGGCGCTGATTGAACCAGCGGTGAATACGGTTGTTTTTTTCTTCCATGAGCGCGCCTGGACACACATTCCTTCCTCGTTGGCGGCGACCTGACGGGGCGAGTGGCTTGCGGCGTTCTGCGCGTGTTTGGTCGGCGGCTGTGACACGCGCTAAACTGGGATGCCGTATGCATTGCTTGAGAGGTAAGCTCTTATGGGTAGTGACCTTTTAACTTCCACCCTGCAGGAGGGGATTGCCCTGCTCCGCTTCAATCGCCCTGAGCGCAAGAATGCTCTGTCCATTGCGCTTCGTGATGCGGTTTCGGATTTTCTGGAAGAGATTGTTTCAGATGACAGCATTAAATGCGTCGTGCTGCTTGGCAGCGGTTCGGCCTTTTCAGCGGGGTTTGATCTGAAAGAATTTGAAACCGCTTTCGCNGANAAGGATTTCGATGCGCTTTTGTGGGCGTCGTCTGATCGCTACCACAAGCTTTTANTGACCTTCCCTCTGCCTATCGTAGCGGGGATCAAGGGGCCGGCACTTGGCGGTGGNTTCGATACAGCGGTTCTGGCGGATATCCGGATTGCCAGTGAGAGCGCATCTTTTGGCCATCCTGAAGTTGCTTTTGCAGATGTTGTCTANGGTCCGTTACACGACCTTGTTGGCGGGGCCGTGGCGCGTGATCTTTGTCTCACAGGCCGACAAGTGGCAGCGGTGGAGGCTTTGCGTCTGCATCTGGTCAGTGAAATTGTTCCCGACGAGATGCTGGAGGCACGGGTCATGGAAGTGGCTTCCTATGTNGCGCGCGCGCCACGTGATGTATTGATGCGTACCAAGCAAAAAATCATTCGCCGCGCCGCCATTCCATTTGAACACACGNTGGCTCTTTAGCCTGGACGACGACGGTTGTTCTGATTGTTGTTACTTCCATGCCCAGACCGGTTGCTCCAGATGGGCGACGCGGGTTTCACGCCCTTGAAGNGCGACNTCATGGAATTGGTGAATGAGTGCTGCAGTCGGCGCGTGGACGTTGTTCTCCAGAAAGTTGATACGAATGACGGGGCGGTCACTTTCGGGAATGGAAAGAAACTCCACGCCGTCCTCCCGATCCAGTTCNGACAGGGGGATATAGTGCAATGAGGCCACCTCATTCGGGTTTAACCGGGGAGACAAGACCATNGGTGCCCAGAGGATGACNGGTGCAATCAGATAGCCGGAGCGCGTGGGATAATCATCCAGCACACCAAGCATCTCGATCTCGTGGGAGGCGACGCCAATTTCTTCTTNCAGTTCGCGCAAGGCAGCCTCGACCACGGTTTCCCCCGGATCGAGCCTTCCACCTNGAAGGGCCCACTGACCGCCATGGGCTGAGAGACGCGGCGCACGCCGGGTGAGCAGAAAGCTTGCGGTTTCTTCGTGCGATGCAATGACGATTGTTACTGCCGCCCGTTTAAGATCCTCGCCTGTGTGTGGCAGGGGCGAGAAATGCTGAAGGTTCTGGACAATCCTCTCTTTCAGGCTTTCACTATGTTTCATTGNTCTGTGCCGGGTTCCTGTTGTCTGGCTTCGGGTGTTTTNTGTTTGATATATTCAACATGTACCTGTGGGTCTGGCATATGTCAGATTGCGTTCGTGTTCCCAGTTTCTACACTTTGTGTACCCAGAGGGTGCGCTGTGAACCACCCTTACGATGCGTCCAGCACGCTTTAAGGAGATAATGATGCGGATCGGTGTTCCAAAAGAAATCAAAGTACATGAGTACCGGGTTGGAATGACACCAGCAAGCGTCCGCGAGGTGGTGCATCATGGTCACGAAGTTGTGGTCCAGTCCATGGCAGGTGANGCGATCGGCCTGTCTGACGATGCGTATCGNAAGGTTGGGGCGACGNTTGTTGCATCTGCCGAAGAGGTTTTTGCGACCGCTGACATGATTGTGAAGGTAAAGGAACCGCAGCTTGCGGAGTGCGCCATGTTGCGAGAGGGGCAGGTGCTCTTCACGTANCTTCATCTTGCGCCNGACCCTGCGCAGGCGCGTGCCTTGATGGAGTCCGGTTGCATTGCGATTGCGTATGAAACCGTGACGGATCGGCAAGGNGGGCTGCCTTTGCTGGCGCCCATGAGNGAGGTCGCCGGGCGTATGTCTATCCAGGCGGGAGCGCATTGTCTGGAAATGCGTCAAGGTGGTCGTGGCCAATTGCTTGGTGGTGTGCCGGGTGTGCCTGCGGCGAAAGTTGTCGTGATCGGGGGCGGTGTTGCCGGGACGAATGCAGCCCGCATGGCAATGGGGCTGGAGGCACATGTGACGATTATTGATATCAATCTGGACCGGCTTTATCAGCTTGATATGCAATTTGGCCCGTCGCTCAATACTATTTTCTCAACCGTTGATGCGATTGAAGAACATGTGCTCGGNGCTGATCTTGTGGTCGGGGCTGTTCTGGTGCCGGGTGCGGCGGCGCCCAAACTGGTGACGCGTGAGATGGTTTCCAAAATGAAAAAGGGGTCTGTCCTTGTCGATATTTCCATCGATCAGGGTGGATGTTTTGCGACCTCCAAGCCCACGACCCATGCAGAGCCAACCTATGTGGTGGATGATGTGGTTCATTATTGCGTGGCAAATATGCCGGGCGGTGTTGCGCGTACGTCCACGTTTGCCCTCAACAATGCGACACTTCCATTTACGGTGGCCCTCGCAAACAAAGGCTATCGTCAGGCCCTATCTGATGATCCGCATCTTTTGGCCGGGCTGAATGTGCACCGGGGACAACTGACCTATCATGCGGTCGCGCAGGCATTGGGTGAGCCGTATCATCCTGCTGAGCACGTTATTGCGGCCTGATGTGCGGAGGCTCGTTGTGAGCTCTTGCTGAGGGACGGGCCTGTCTGCCGTATTCACGCCCAGATTTGTTAAGGTTTTGGTGGGGTCTTCTCGTTAGAATGTCTTTGATTCGGCTGGTTCCACCATGCCGAGGCAAGGGATTTGGGAGAGAGATATGACCGTGCGTGTAATGATGGCTGGGCTGGCTTTCGGGATGGGTTTTGCCTCCCTCGCTATGGCCGCAGACAGTGAAGCGCTTCGTGATTATGATCGGGCGAGCCTCGACTCTCTGTTTGAACAGGCGCAATCAAGCGGTGGTATCGTCGGGATTGCCGATGATGACGATATGCTGGTGACCGGCTCCATCAACAAGAATATGAAAAAAGCGGCTGATGAAGAGGCGCCAAGCCCTTACCCGGGTGCGATTGCCGAGCCTGCCATTGTGCCGCCGGCACCGCTGCCGACATCCCGTCCGCCGCGCTGATAAATCACTCGATACTTTCAACGATAGCGGCGAGTGCATCGACCAATGGTGCGGGATTGCCGTAGTTCAAGCCCAGATGCACGACGATCAGGTCGCGGGATGGGACAATGAGGACAACCTGTCCGCCAAAACCGCGCGCCATAAATGCGTCGGTGGGAATGCGTTCTGTGATGACTGGTTTGCGGGTGTCGGGATTGATTTCGTTCAACCAGAAATGCGCGCCATATGCCCCTTTTGAATTCGGGGTTGGCAGGCGTGCATGTTCAACCCAGCGACGCGGCAAGATTTCGTGGCCATTCCATACTCCATCCCGAAGATAGAGAAGCCCGAAACGGGCCCAGTCTCTGGCTGTCATGTGCAGGTAGGATGAGCCGATGAAGGTGTTGGCATTGTCAAACTCCGGTACGGCGCTGGTGATGCCGATGCGCCGGAACAGGCTCTCCTGCATGAAGCTTTGGTAGTCATCGGCGCTGGTGGCACCGATAATGTCGCGGATGACACTGGAAATAATGTTGGTTGTGCCGCTTGAATAGGCCCAGTGCGTGCCCGGCTCATGGATCAGTGTGTTGCCGGCGGCAAACTCCCCCATATCGTTTCGTCCGACACCAAACAACATCTGCATGGCGGATGATGTTTCAGGGTCATCATATGTTTCGGCGAAAAAAAGGCCGCTTTCCATACGCAGCAGGTTTTCAATCGTGATGGCGGCCCGGACATCGTTGACCTTGCGATTCCACCGGGCGACTTTGGCCGGTTTGTAAATATCCACCTGTCCATCGCGGACCAGTATGCCCATCAGTGCATGGGTGACGCTTTTTGCCATCGACCAGGATTGAAAACGGGTTCCGGCATTAAATCCATCGGCGTATTTCTCGCCGATCAGCTTGCCGCCCTGAATAACAACGATGCCGCGTGACCCGCTTTCGGAAGCGGGGGTAAAGCAATGATCCAGCGCTGCCTGGAGTGCGGGCGGTGTGGTGGCGGTTGGCCAGTCTTCGTCCGGCCATGGTGTGCTAGCGGGTTGCGGGGGGAGGGGGATCAGCTCCGCCTTGGTGGCCGTCCCTGTCATCACAAGCAGAAATGTTGCGATCAGGATGTTTTTTCCCAGCGTGTGCGGGAGACGGAAGAGGGCTGTATGCAAGACTCTCGTCATGGCCGGTTCTTTCTTTTAGACTTGCTGCCCACGTTAGGCAGGAGTGGCATGAATATCAAATTTGTTTCCATAGGCCTTGTGCTTGCGGTGCTCATCGGTGTGGGGCTCTCCTATGGGGAGCGCAAGCTGGAGGCGATGCGTGCGGTCGCCAATGCGGTTGCTAAAACGACATGCACCTGCGTGTTTGTCGCGTCGAGAGATTTTGATAGTTGCCTTGGCGACAATCCGCCCGGCTTTGAAATTGCATCGGCGTGGCATGATGTTGAAGACCAGTCTGCCTCAGCGTCCGTCTTCGTCGTCGCGCGCGGGACGGCCCGCTATCATCGTGCCACGGGTTGTGCGCTGGATTAGGAGCGTTGTTTGGACGGTATTCTTCCCTTTCCCGCGATTGACGAGATCTATCAACGACTGGCGCTGGCGCTCGGGGTCGGGCTGGTTGTCGGGCTCGAACGCGGCTGGCGCAACCGGGAGCATTCCCCGGGGACGAGTGCTGCGGGTGTACGCACTTTTGCTCTTATGGGATTTCTGGGCGGACTGACGGGCCTGCTGGGTACCATTGCGGGTGATGGGCTGACGCTTGCTTTCAGTCTTGGTTTTTTTGCCTTTGTCGTTGCAACTTATCTGGTGGAGATGCGTCCGGTACCGGGGCGCCTTTCGGATAAAGGCATGACGACAGAGGTCGCCGCACTGATTACTTTTGTGCTGGGTATTCTGGCGGTGCGAAGTGATATGACGCTTGTCTCGGTGAGCGCGGTTGTGCTTGTGGCTGTCCTCAATCTGAAAGAGCCGTTGCATGCCGCGCTGAAGCAGCTGAAGGAATTTGAGCTGCAGGCGGCCATCAAGCTGATGCTGATTTCCGTTCTGGTTCTGCCGTTCCTGCCCAATCAGGGGTATGGGCCTGCAGGGATCTGGAACCCGTTTGAGCTCTGGTGGATGGTTGTCCTGATTGCCGGCATCTCGTTTGGTGGCTATTTTGCCATCCGGATTGTCGGTACGAAGACCGGCCCGCTGATTATGGGGGTGTTGGGAGGGCTTGCTTCTTCCACGGGGCTGACCGTCGCGGCGGCCCGGTTTGTCTCCCGCTTGCCGCAGGCGCGAGACGGGTTTGCCGGTGCCGTGGCGATCAGCGCGGCTGTGAGTTTTCTACGGACCCTGCTTCTGGCAAACCTTTTCTCCGACGAGGTCGGGCGACTGCTTGTGGGGCCATTACTGGCGGCGGGCGGTGTCTGTGTTCTGGGGGCGGTTTTCCTGAGCCNGCGTATGCATGCAGAAGACGGCAGTGACGTGATGGCTGCTGAAATGGGAACGCCGGATGATTTCGGGACGGCGCTCAAGTTTGGTCTGGTNCTTTTCGGGGTGATTACGCTTGCGCACTACGCGACAGCATGGTTGGGCCCGGAGGGCCTTTACTCTGTGGCGGCTTTGTCCGGGCTGGTGGATGTGGATGCGGTGACGCTCTCTGTTTCCCGTCTGGGAGAGGAGAGCAGTGCGGTTTCGCCCGAAATTGCTGNGTTGGCGATCCTGATCGCGGTTCTNGTTAATTCTGCGGTGAAGGTTGCATATGGGCTTTATTTTGCCGGGCGCGACTTCGCTTTTCGGCTCGCACCGCTTTTTCTGGTCGCGGGGGGTGCGGGGTTTGGGGCATTCTGGGGCTTATGAGCAGCAAATCTCGCCAAGTGACTGGACGGGAGGGGAATTCGCCTGTATAACGCGCCGAGATTTGTGTAGGGGCTCGTGTCTGGGCCCCTCTATTTGTTTAACCCTCTGGGCGAAAACGTATTTTTCGACTTTTGCTCAGGGCGCACGGCAGGCGAGACAGAAATGGCTGTTCCAAAAAGCAAAGTCAGTGGTTCCAAGCGCGGCATGCGGCGGTCAGCCGATGCGCTGAAGCGCCCGACCTATGTTGAGAACCCGGATTCGGGCGAGCTGCACCGGCCTCACCATATCGATCTTAAGAGCGGTATGTATCGCGGTCGTCAGATCCTGAAGCCAAAGGGTGACATCTGATTCCTGAATTTTGATCAGGATTGTACAAAAGCGCCGGAAATCCGGCGCTTTTTGCTTTTTGGGATCAGAGTGTCGCGGAAGTGCCGCATTTTGGCCCTAAAACGCGAACTAGACTTGTGTGCTGGGTTTTCGGGAACCCCGTGCTAAGCTTTGCCTACGGCGGCACATTCGATAGTTAAAGGGGAAAACATGTTTGGAAGTCTGCCTCTCATGGCGATTGTTGTGATCGTCTACAATATTCTGGCCTTTACCGGGACACCGCTTGATATGTCGCTTCTGGAAGCGAAGCTTGTATCGGGCGCGGTTTGGAGTGTCTCGGTTTCTGATGTCTTGCTGACATCAGGCCTTATCCTGCTGTTTCTGGAAATGATCAGCGCCACGCGGACGGGAAGCTCAACCGTTATCAATCATGGCCTTTCGCTGGTTGTGTTTGTGGCAGCGCTGGTGGAGTTCATCGTATTGCCGCAGTTTGGCACCTCGACTTTTTTCCTGATTACCATGTTCACATTGCTGGATGTTGTGGCAGGCTTTACTGTCACCATTGCAACCGCCCGTCGGGATTTTTCTGTCGGTGAGTGAATGCGGTTTACCGGTTTGAAGTGGCGGGCCTTGTGCCCGCCATTTTTTTGCCCGTTATTTTCCTGCTGCCACTTTCTTCTTCAGGTCAGGCTTTGTTGCTCCGCCTGCGCCAGGGCCGTGCGCAATTGAGCCGTGTGCCGGTGTGGTTGCATGGGACGGCCATCGAGCCCATCAAGCTCCTGCAAGCCTATCAATGAATTGGTGATGAAAGCGCTGTCTGCTCCCGCAAGGGTGGAGGGTGTGATGCTTTCCTCAAAGACAGCCATACCCTGTGCTCTGGCAAGGCTGATGACCTTCTGGCGTGTGATGCCGTTCAGGCAGCCATCGGAGAGAGGGGGGGTTAGCAATGTATTGCTGTCCCAGAGAAAAATATTGGCGGCAGTGGCACAACAGAGTTTCCCCTTGGTGTTCAGAAAAAGGGCTGCGTCGACGCCTGCTTCGGCTGCCTCTTGCCGTGCGCGGACCTGATCGAGATAGGCCAGGGTTTTGAGGTCCGATACGCCTGACATCTCGTTTCGTCGAATGGTGGTGGTGATGGCCGTGACTGTCGGTGCCGGGGTTTGCCCTGGCGCGGCGCTGATCAGCAATGTCGGTTCCTGTCGGGCCGGGGAGGCGAGACCTCTTGGTCCCGGTCCCTCGGTCAAGGTGATGCGGAGGGAGGCCCGCTCCAGCGTGGTGAGGGCATTGGCGCTCAGCACGGCGTTCATCGCTTGTGTGAGTGACGTATCGTCTTGTGCCAGTGGAATATTGAGCCGCGCTGCGCCTTGCCTGAGGCGGGCCAGGTGGTCTGTTGCAAAAACAGGTTTTCCTGCGTGCACGAGAAGGGTTTCAAACAGGCCGACCCCCAGAAGGAAGCCTCTGTCTGCCGGATTGATGCGGGCATTTTCTGTGTCGAGAAGGTTACCGTTCAGCCAGAGAATGGTCATGCGCTGCGCTCCCGTTCCTGCGGCAGATGGCCATGCGCTATTTCCGCAAGGTCCAGAAAATTCATCAGCAATTGGTGACCGTGCGGGGTGAGGATACTTTCGGGATGAAACTGGACACCAAAAACAGGCAGGTGCTTGTGGGCCAGTGCCATCAGTTCCCCGTCATCCGTTGCCCAGGCGAGAGGGGTGAGATCGGGCGCGGTTTCAATGTTGGCAACGAGTGAATGATAGCGCGTTGCGACAAATGGATTGGTGTGGGCAGCAAACAGCGGATGCGTCACATATCTGACGGGTGAGGTTTTTCCGTGTCGTGGATTTTTTGCTCGGATAGTTTGGCCGCCAAAGGCCTCGGCAATGGCCTGGTGGCCAAGACAGACGCCCAGAAGAGGGATCTGATGTACGGCTGCACGGCGTACAAGTTCAACGCTGACACCTGCTTCTTTGGGTGTGCAGGGGCCTGGCGACAATATGATGGCGTCCGGTTTCGTTTTAATGAGCTCCTCTGCGCTTGCCTGATCATTGCGCAGGACATTGTGGCTGACGCCGAGTTCGCTCAGATAGCGGGCGAGGTTGTGGACGAAGCTGTCATAATTGTCGATGAGCAGGATCACGCGCAATCCTCCTCATCCTGCGTGGTTGTGGCTGCTTTCACACCCCGCACGGCATCGGCCATGGCGCGGGCTTTGGTGATGGTTTCTTCATATTCCGCCGCGGGCTCGCTATCGGCAACAATACCGCCACCTGTCCTGAAGGAGAGTTTCGCGTTCGCGATACAGATCGTCCTGATTGATATGTTCATATCCATATCGCCGTCAAAAGTAAGGTAGCCGAGCGATCCGCAATAGGGGCCACGATCCTCGTCTTCCAGTTCGTGGATAATTTCCATCGCACGAATTTTCGGGGCGCCGGTGATCGAGCCGCCGGGAAAACCGGCTTTGAGAAGATCAACCGGGTGTTTTCCCGTGTTCAAGGTCGCTGTAATCGTGGAGACAAGATGATGGACGCTAGCGAAACTCTTCAAGGTGCAGAGTTCCGGTACTCGAAGTGACCCCGGTTTTGCCACGCGAGACAGGTCATTGCGGAGCAGGTCCACGATCATCGTGTTTTCAGCATGATCCTTTTCACTGTGCCGCAGGTCGTCTGCCAGTGCTCTATCTTCCGCCGGGGTTTGTCCCCGCGGTCTTGTGCCCTTGATCGGTTTGGTTTCAATTTGACTGTCTGCCAGTTTCAGGAACCGTTCCGGCGAGGAGGAAAGCAATTGTCCGGTGCCAAAGTTGAAAAAGCCAGCGAACGGGGCGGGGCTCAGGGTCCGCAGTCGCCGGTAGAGCGCCAAGGGCGTATCGCCAGGTTGCAGGTTTGCGTCAAAGCGCTGGGAGAGGTTTGCCTGGAAAATGTCGCCTGCAAAAATATAGTCGATTACTTTCTGCACGCGTGTTTCGTATGCCGTGCGAGAGAGAGCGGGTTTGATGATGCTCTCGGGGGCGGCATGGGCTGGCCAGTGAAGTGGGGCTAAGGATGGTCTGAGGCTGAGGCGTGCACGCCATTTCGCGGCGCGCGCTTCGGCGCGGGCCGCGCGGGCGGCAGGGCTTTTTTCCGGCAGGCCTGTTGATACGATAAAGCAGCGCCGTTTTTCATGGTCAAATGCGACGATGCAATCATAGGCGCCGAGGGCCATGTCGGGGGTCATGTCGCGCGCCCTGTCGGGGGTGCCCGTCTGACGGCTTTTGCGTGTGGGAAGGGTTTCCAGTGCGTGGGCCATATCGTAGCCGATGAAGCCTGCAAACCCGCCTTTGAAGGGCGGCGTATCTTCCTCGTGCTGGCCGTCATCTGGTTTCTTGCCCCACCAGTTGCGCGGGAGGGCGTGTTCTTCCGCCAAATGATTGAGAGCATCAAACCCGGAGCCCGCCTGTTTTGCCCCGTTCAGAAAAGTGGTCCCGTCTTCCACGGTCAGGATGGCAAACGGATCTGCTGCGATGAAACTCCAGCGGCTATCCGTGGTGGGGGTGCTTGAATCCAGAAAGAGCGCAAAAGGCTCGTCGGCAAGCGGGGCGAACAGGGCGAGCGGATCGCAGAAGGGAACTTCTTCAACGATATGACCTTGTTCAAAGATGCGCTGCGGGTTCTGCCGCGAGCCGGGGTCTGTTTCCATGGTTTCTTTTAGGGGGGAGATCGCTCTCCGGGCAACCTTAATTCGATGAGGGGTCGGAAAGGACTGGTGGGGTGAGAAGCGGACCGGTTTGATCCATGTGGCAGAGGCAATCCAGCGCCTCCAGGCGGCCTGCCGGACTTCGGGCCTTGCCACCAAGGCCAGATGATGCACGGCGCAGCCGGTGCGACTCCACGAAATGGAGGAGATGAGGGGTGACGAGACCGGGGTTGGCGTAAGTTATTTCATGGCCAACGGCTGCATAAGTGTGAAGTGCTGCGCGTGGAAGCAAGGCTTGCAGACGGGTTGCCTCGGAGAAAGGGACGATTGTGTCCTGCTCTCCCCAGATAATTTGTACGGGTAGGTCTGTCTGTCCGACACGGTGATAGATGTCATCTGCATTCCACAAAGGATAGTTGCGGAGCGTTGAGAGCAGTGCGCGGCTGTTGCCATCATAGCCGGCGCTTGCTGCCCAATGTGCGTGGAACTTTTGGGGGTTCGGGCTTTGGGCAGCTGTTTTCGCGGCGCGTGCCGGACCAAGATTGCGCTCGACCTGTTCCATGATCCGGTCTCCAACCCAAGTCCATGCAAGCAGGTGTGTTGTCCAGGGCTGACTGCCGGTGCCTGCTGGGGCGATAAGGGTGAGAGAGCGAATTTTCTGGGGATGGGTCATTGAATAGTAGGCTGCTGTGATCCCACCCATCGAGTAGCCCGCAAGGTGCAAAGGGCGCGTGATGTTCAGATGGTCCAACAGTTCCTCTATCAGTTGGTTTGTACGCTCCAGGGTGTAGGCCCCATCGGGGCGGTCTGAGAGGCCCCGTCCGTAATTATCAAAACTGATGACCTGATATCCGGCCTCTGCAAGTGGCCGGATATGATCCTCCCAAACAAAGCCTGGTGTCTGGAAACCGTGAATGAGCAAGATGGTCGGCGCATTCTGCGGTCCTTCGATCCTGTAATGCACCACTCCCTCGGAGAGGCGGGCAAATGCGTGGGCCCATCCATTCGCCTGTGCTTCTTGGCGGACCGTATCTGTCAGTGGCGGGAGCGAGGGGGCAAAAAGCCAAAAACCACCCGATAATGTGCCGACAAGTATAAGGCCGGCGAGCGCAAAGCCCGCCAGCGCAAGGCTCGCGAAAAGAGGCAGGAGGCGGCTACTGTTTTTCACGGTATTTTCCTGTTAAACTCTGCGCCGTATTCAACATCACTCCTTGTCAGCTTACGCTCAATCCGGCGTGATCCACAAAAGTGAAAAGGTGGGCGCTTGCTATCTCTGGCCGGTGCCGTTTCTTACGCAGGAAGACTTTCGTATGGACGAACAAGAGCTGGAAAAAGCACGGCGTCATTTGCAACAACCGAGCGGGGAGGGGGCTGTGCGCCGCCTCAGTTCGCTTGAGCAGCTTGCCTCACTGGACAGTATGGAAGGGATTGCCCGAGCAGAAAAAAGCCCGGTTCCGGCTTTTCTGCGTGTATTGCCCAAAGGCGATCTCCTGCATGCCGTTTATCCGGGGGTTCTGGTTGCGCTGACGATTGGTCTGGCGTCCAGCTGGCTCTCTTCGCGCTATGGTGCGCCGGTTATGCTGTTTGCATTGCTGTTGGGTATGGCATTTCATTTTCTCCATGAAGAAGGACGTTGTGTCGCCGGGATCGAATTTGCGGCGCGCAATGTGTTGCGGGTCGGGGTGGCACTTCTGGGCGTGCGGATCACCATTGACCAGATTGCAAGCCTGGGACTGGGGCCGGTGCTGACGGTGNTCGCCGGTGTCGTGACGACCATAGTGGTTGGATGGGGCATNGCACGCGCATTGGGGCTGCGCCACTCGTTTGGTGTTCTGTCCGGCGGCGCGGTTGCCATTTGTGGTGCGTCGGCGGCGCTGGCGATTTCGTCTGTTTTGCCACGGCACAGCGAACATGAGCGCGATACGATCCTGACGGTTGTGGCTGTCACGGCGCTCTCCACCATTGCAATGGTGCTTTATCCGCTGATCGCCAGCAGTCTGGGTTTTGACAATGTGCAGTCCGGNATTTTCATCGGCGGGACGATCCATGATGTCGCACAGGTTGTGGGCGCGGGGTATATGANTTCCGATGAAGCGGGTCAGATATCCACTTATGTAAAGCTGTTGCGGGTTGCCATGTTGCTGCCCGTTGTCTTCATCATCGCCTTTATGGTGGCCCGAATGGGGAGCGGCGATGGCGCGGGCAAGGTTCAGGTGCCCGTTTTTCTCCTTGGGTTTGCCGCTCTCGTGATTGTGAACAGTGCCGGGGTTCTGCCTTTAATGGTGNNAGATCAAGTTGCGGATGTTTCGCGCTGGTGTCTTGTNACGGCGATTGCCGCNCTGGGCATGAAAACCTCATTTAAGGAACTGGCTGTTGTGGGCTGGCGTCCTNTNCTTTTGATGGTGGCGGAAACTGGTTGGCTTCTGGCTCTTGTCCTTGGTGCGTTGTATATGGGACTTTAGGGCATGCGTCGCGCAAGCGGCGCGGTCTTTACGTGTCTCGGAGGCGAAGGCAGTGGCTCTCTTTTTTGATCAGGACTGGTTTGATGCACGGCTCAGCCAGGTCGGGAAGTCGCAGGCTGATATTGCNGAGCGGCTCCAGCTTGCGGCTGAGCAGGTGCGCGAAATCTGGAAAGATCAGCGGGAATTGATGCCGCAGGAAGTGACAGCGCTCGCCGAGTTGTTGCAGGCTGATGTCGCAGATGTGGCGGATCATGCGGGTGTGTCGACGCCCGTACCCAGTGTGCCGTCGGCGGTGAGTGTTGCTGAACTCATGCCGCAGCTTGATGAGATGAATGGCCGGTTGGCACGTGTTGAGCGTNTGCTNGTTGANCTTAAGGCTCTGGTGCTCGATCTGCGCTCATGACCCCCGGTCTGTTTTGAGGAAAAGTTTATGCGTGATTTTCACCTTCCCGGCCGTTCGACGGTGCATTCGCTTCACGGCATGTGTGCTACCTCTCACCCGCTTGCGGCAGCCGAGGCTGTCCAAATTCTCCGCCAGGGTGGAAATGCGGTGGATGCAGCTATTGCGGCGAGTGCCGTGCTTTGCGTTGTCGAGCCGTACAATACCGGGATTGGTGGTGATTGCTTTGCGCTGCTTTCCAAGCAGGGCAGTGGAGATGTGATCGGGCTTAATGGATCGGGCCGTGCACCAAAGGCCGCGGACGCAGCTGTTCTGCGGGATCAAGGCGTGGGCGATATCGGTATGTCCAGTCCGCATGCGGTGACGGTTCCCGGCGCTGTTGATGCCTGGATCCGCTTACTCTCNGATCATGGAACGATGAGCCTTGCGGAAGTGTTGGCACCTGCGATCCGNATTGCGGAAGAAGGCTTTCCTGTTTCACCGCGTATCTCTCTTGAGTGGCGTTTTCTTGTTGACCATCTGAACGGGGACGCGGATGCGGCCCGGCATTATCTCTTCGGTGGCGCCGGGCCAGCTGTTGGCCAGGTTGTCACGCTGCCTGCGCTTGCAGCAAGNCTGCGTGTGATTGCGGCGGAGGGGCGTGCGGGTTTTTATGAAGGTGCGCTCGCCGAGGATATGGTGGGCAAACTGAGATCGCTGGGTGGTGTGCACACGCTGGANGATTTTGCAGCNACGGCTTGTGCGTATGTCGAACCGACGCGCGCGCTTTACCGTGGATGCGAAGTTCTGGAAATTCCGCCCAATGGTCAGGGGATCACCGCCCAGATTGCCCTCAATATTTTGCAGCATTTTGATCTTGCGGCACTGGATCCACACGGTGCAGCCCGTTTTCACCTTGAAATGGAGGCCTCGCGTCTCGCCTATGATTTGCGGGACCGATATGTGGCGGACCCTNCTTTTGCTCCGGTACCGGTCGAGAAANTGCTGGGTACGGAGATGGCATCGACGCTTGCCGCACGGATCGACCCTGAGCGNGCGCTGACAGATCTTGCNGCCAATCGTGATCCGCTCAACCGGGACACGATCTATCTTACGGTGGTGGACAAGGACAGGAACGCGGTTTCGTTTATCAATTCGCTCTANAAGGGGTTCGGGTCCGGTATTACCGCCCCCGAAAGCGGGATTGTGCTTCACAACCGGGGGGCGGGCTTTGTGCTGACCGATGGGCATCCCAATTGCCTTGAGGGGGGNAAACGNCCTCTGCACACCATTATTCCGGGCATGCTGGTGGACAAGGGGCGGGCGACTTTACCGTTCGGCGTTATGGGGGGCGCTTATCAACCNGTAGGGCATGTTCATCTTGTGACCAATCTGCTNGATTTCGGCATGGATGTGCAAGAAGCCCTGGANAGTCCCCGTGCTTTCCCGGGCGCATATGGCATTGAAGTGGAAAAGGCGATTTCGCCGGATGTNCGAGCCGGACTTGCCGCTCGTGGACATGCGGTGCATGACGCGTTGTTGCCGTTCGGTGGAGGGCAGGCGATTGCCATTGATTGGGACGGAGGCGCGCTGATNGGTGGTTCAGATCCCCGCAAGGACGGCGCCGCAATAGGCTATTAGCGCTGCTCTGTCAGGCGCTGCGGTTGGTCGTGTTTCCTTTGTGCGTATCTTGGCTGCGTTTATCAGTNGTTGTGTATGCGCGTGCTGCGTCTTGTCNTGCCTGAACNCGGGCAACGGGGTTCCTGGGCCAGGGCCAGTGCTGATCCACGTATTGCGCCAGAAAAGGAGCGGTGGGGCCGGGGCGTGCCGAAATGCGACGGCTGGTCGCCGGGCGGCCTCCATGATCGACGACGCGTGTTTCCTCGGCCCGGGGCTTGGTGTCTGCCGGGCTTTTCTTTTTGGGGCGTGAGGCCTGATGTGGGAAGGCTGAGCCCGATATGGGAACGATGCGTGTCATAGGCCTGACGGAGCAAGAAGCCCGCCAGTTCAATTGAGCCGTTTTGGCACAGATTCAGACCTTTTAACCATGCTGGTTAGTAAACTCTTGGCAATGTTCCTTGGCCCTTTCTTAAGGGAGGGCATGGATAATACAGCCTGGGTCGGTCGTGGGAGCAGGACAGGCCCGAGTATGCGTAAACATTGTTGGGGTTTATTGTGTTGCGGGATCGGCGTAGTTGGCGCGGACGACAGGGGGGAGACCAGATCTCTCCGGGTTCGACAGACGGAGCAGAAGCGACCGCTGAGGCGGAGATGTCCTCTCATGCTTTAAGTGCGGAGGCTCTCGCTCAGGTGGGCGATGCCTATTATCAATGGACTCTTGAAGATGATTGCCTGACCTGGGCGCCCCATGCGGCTGACCTGTTGGGTATTGCGTCGGACCAGGCTTTATCCACGGGACGCGGATTTGCCGCGCGGGTTGTCTCCCGCAAAGGGACTACGCGTTTTGAGGAGATCGTGTCACGCGGTATGCGCGACAACGGGCAGGGTGTTGCATATCAGATCGAATATGTTGTGCGTGACGATCAGGGCGAGGAACGCTGGGTTGAAGATCGCGGGCGCTGGTTTGGTGATGCGGAAGGTCGTCCCTTGCGTGCTGTCGGGCTTGTGCGTGTTGTGACCAATCGTCGCCAGCGCGATGAAGAACTCACCTATCTCGCGTCATATGATGAATTGACAGGGCACCTGAACCGCCTGCGGCTCAAGGAAGTCCTCAGTGATACGCTGGGGGACCTGCGCCGGTTTGGACGGCAGGGGGCTTATCTGGTTGTTGCCATCGACAATCTGTCCCTCATTAACGAGGCTTACGGGTTTGATGTCGCTGACCGACTGATTGTGGAAGTGGGCCGTCGTCTTCTGGGTGAGTTACGCAGCTCTGATATTATCGGCCGGACATCCGGCAACAAGTTTGGCATTCTGCTTGGAAATTGCAGTGACATGCAGATGTGTGCAACGGCGGAGCGGTTGCTCGGTGTTGTGCGGGATATGGTTGTCGAGGTTGAGGCCGGTCCGGTTGCGGCGACGGTTTCCATTGGCTGTGTGGCGCTGCCTTCCGGTGCCGATACGGCGCAGATTGCGATGCTGCGTGCGGAAGAAGCCCTTGGCGATGCAAAGCATACCCGTCGTTCCTCCTATGCCGCTTATCAGCATTCCTCAGAACGAGAGCGGTTGCGGCGGGGTAACATCAGGCTGGCGGATGAGCTGGTTGCCGCGCTTAACCAGCGGCGTCTTGATCTGGCCTTTCAGCCGCTTGTGCATTCGGGAACGCGTGAGACGATCCTGCATGAGTGTCTGATCCGTTTACGCCAGCGTGATGATGCTATTGTTTCTGCCGCGCGGTTTGTCCCGATTGCTGAAAAGCTTGGTCTTGTCCGTCTGATTGATCACCGGGTGCTGGAGCTGGCGTTTGAGGAGCTTCTGCATGGGGCTCAACCTCAACTGGCAATCAATGTGTCCGGTTACACGATTACAGACAATGTCTGGCTGGATATGTTCAAGGCACTCTCCAAAGCGCACCCGTCGGCGACAGAGCGGTTGGTGGTTGAAATTACCGAGACCGTAGCGATTGAAGAAATTGGTGAGAGCCAGGAGTTTGCACGTACCGTGCGTGATCTTGGTGCACGTGTCGCGATTGATGATTTCGGGGCGGGTTATACCTCTTTTCGCAACCTGAAGTCGCTTGAGATTGATCTGGTGAAAATTGACGGGTCCTTTGTCGAAGGATTGATGGGCAAACCTGACAATCAGATGTTCCTGCGAACCTTTGTTGATCTTGCGCGGAATTTCGGCCTGCCGACGGTTGCGGAATGCGTGAACAGCCAGGAGGAAGTGGCGTTCCTTCGCGATATCGGCGTTGAATATCTGCAAGGGTATTTCCTGGGAGAGCCGGTGTTGATGCCGCCATGGCGTGCAGATGCGGTGGGTGCGCGGGCTGATGACCCTGACGTGGATATAGCCGTCGGTGCCAACGGGACAGGCCACTCTCTCTAGGTTCTTCCGGCGACTATTTCGGGCGTTTCAAAGGTTTGCGTGTTCTGCGAATGATCTTTGTTCGACGGTTGTAACCGTCGCTTGCGGTCGGGCTGGCTCAGCCGGCCTGTGGTTGTTTAGCGCTTCTTGTCTTTGCCGGACAAGGCTGCCAGTTCTTTCTGGATTTCGCGCAATTGCTCTTTAACGGCTTCAAGATCATCGCCGCTGTCTTGTGTCTTGTCGCTGCTTGATTGTGCCGCGGATTTGTTTGGGCGGCGATCCGGACGTAGCGCGAATGGTGAGAAAACGCGCATCGCCTCCTCAAACATGGAAATGTTTCGCCGTATCTGTTCTTCAAACTGCTCGAAGCGTTCCTTGCCACCGAAGGCTGTGGTCATTCGCTCCAGCAGTTTTGAGCGTTCCTGGGTGAAGCTTTCCATACTCATTTCAAGGTAAGAGGGCACGAAGCCCTGCAGGCTGTCACCATAGAAAGAGATGAGCTGACGCAGGAAGGGAATGGGCAAAAGGTTCTGCCCTTTCCCTTCCTGTTCGAAAATAATCTGTGTCAGAACGGAGCGGGTCAGGTCTTCGGATGTCTTTGCGTCGAACACCAGAAACTCCTGTCCGGCGCGCACCATATTTGCTAGGTCCTCAAGCGTCACATAGGAGCTGGTTGCGGTGTTGTAGAGGCGACGGTTTGCATATTTCTTGATCGTTATCGGCTCGCCGTCTGTGCTTTTCTTCTTCGCCAAGTGATCCTCACTTTTGCCCGCAGAACGTAGTGTCAATTCCGTCATTGTGACGCGGTATTGTTGCGTTGCGCAAGTCAAATGGTGCGTTGCCACAAACCTAAGTTCTAGGTTTTAAGGGCTTTGATGCCAATCTTTGTTGCGGGGGTTTTCGAAATCCGTCATTGTGCATTGCAACATCAAATGCCTAACAGGCGATTGCGAAAGGGTGGAACGATGACAATGAAAACAGCACAGATTGTGATTGCCGGTGCCGCGCGGACGCCGGTCGGGTCTTTCAACGGGGCTTTGTCCCCGCTCTCGGCTCATGAGCTGGGGCAAGTTGCAATTGCAGGTGCATTGTCGCGGGCAGGGGTTGATCCTGCTTCCGTTTCCGAGGCGATTATGGGGCAGATCCTGCAGGCGGGTGAAGGTCAGAACCCGGCCCGGCAGGCTGCAGTGGCGGCCGGGCTTCCGGTGGAGGTGCCAGCCTGGAGTGTCAATCAATTGTGTGGGTCGGGCCTGCGTGCTGTTGCGCTTGGTTATCAGGCAATTTTGAACGGCGATTCTGACATTGTGGTGGCCGGCGGGCAGGAAAGCATGAGCCGAGCCCCCCACGCTGCCCACATGCGGTCGGGCACCAAGATGGGCGCGCTGGAATTTGTGGATACAATGCTCAAAGACGGATTGTGGGATGCTTTCCACGGTTATCATATGGGACAGACAGCTGAGAATGTTGCGGAACGCTGGCAGATCAGTCGCGAGGCGCAGGATCATTTTGCTGTTGCGTCCCAGAACAAGGCTGAGGCGGCGCAGACATCGGGGCGTTTTAAAGATGAAATTGTACCGGTCACTATCAAGGGCCGGAAAGGCGACACGGTTGTAACGGATGATGAGTTTATTCGCCATGGCGTCACGATTGACGCGCTCTCGGGCTTGCGGCCCGCGTTCATGAAAGAAGGGTCGGTTACGGCAGGCAATGCGTCGGGCATTAATGACGGTGCGGCGGCGGTTGTGCTGATGTCCGCTGACAAAGCGTCGCGCGGTGGCCATCCTGTTTTGGGGCGGATTGTGTCCTGGGCGCAGGCGGGGGTGGATCCTGCTATTATGGGGTCGGGCCCCATCCCGGCATCAAGAAAAGCACTGGAGAGGGCGGGTTGGTCGGCTGACGATCTTGATCTTGTTGAGGCGAATGAGGCATTCGCTGCACAGGCGCTGGCGGTCAATCAGGATCTTGGCTGGGACACTGACAAGGTCAACGTGAATGGTGGTGCTATTGCGATCGGTCATCCGATTGGCGCTTCGGGTGCGCGTGTTCTTGTGACCCTTCTGCATGAAATGCAAAAACGTGACGCGAAAAAAGGCCTTGCGACGCTTTGCATTGGTGGTGGTATGGGAATTGCCATGTGTATTGAGCGGGACTGATGTGCGCTCGCTTTGAAGGGCGGAACGAATGACACGAACAGTGATTGTGACGGGTGGTACGCGCGGCATAGGGGCTGCCATTTCGATGGCGTTTCACAATGCAGGCTATCAGGTTGCTGCAAACTATGCAGGCAATGATGCCGCTGCTCATGCTTTCAAGGCGGAAACGGGGATTGCTGTCTTCAAGTGGGATGTGGGTGACTTCGCCGCCTCCGCGCAAGGGGTTCAGGCGGTAGAAGCGGCGCTCGGGCCCGTTGATACGCTGGTGAACAATGCGGGGATTACGCGCGATGTCATGCTGCACAAAATGAGTGTGGATGCCTGGCGTGATGTGATGCGGGTTGATCTCGATTCTCTGTTCAACATGTGTCGCCCGCTGATTGAAGGTATGCGTGAACGTGGCTTCGGGCGGATTATCAATATTGCCTCCATCAACGGCCAGAAAGGCCAGATGGGGCAGACGAATTACTCCGCCGCAAAATCCGGCATGATCGGGTTTACAAAGGCGCTTGCGCAAGAAGTGGCGCGCAAGGGGATCACCGTGAATTGCGTGGCACCGGGTTACATCAACACGGAGATGGTTCAGGCTGTGCCGGAGGACGTGTTGAAGGGGATTGTCAGCTCTATCCCTGTCGGTCGCTTGGGGACGCCTGAAGAGATTGCGCATTGCGTGACATTTCTGGCCGATGAAAAGTCGGGGTTCATTACGGGTGCCACCCTCACAGCCAACGGCGCGCAATACATTACCGGCTGAGTATGCAGGCTGCCTCCAGCGGCCTAATCATCGTCGCCGCGGCCTGGTTCAGGGTAGACCCAGGTCGCAGGCGGGCCTGCGTCAATGTGCACAAAGGGGCGGCTGGTCGGATAAAACCCTGCGCCACCGCGTCCCAATGATTTGGCGGCGCGGAACAATTCCCCCGGATCATTGAAATTCTGTGTGAGATCCATGGCCATGCCCTGCATGTGGAAGCTGTTTTCCGCAACACCTTCTGAGTGAGCGGCGAGCCGTGCGTTGGTTTCCGGAGAGCGGTAACCCGACATGGTATAGAGAGGCGCGCGCGAGGCGGTGAGCTGATCTATTTCCCACATAAGGTCCAAAAGATCGGGGCTCATTTTGATGGTCTTCTGGTTGCGCAGATCTCGCATGAACCAGCTGATCGCATTGTCGGTCTCTGGCAAATGCGCGCCGTCCGCCCAATAGGTGATCGTTAATCGTTCACCGGAATTGAGGCTCTGCATGCGCAGGGTGCGCTTGTAGGGCGCGTCCGCCTTTACAATTGCAGGCAGAACGAGTGCGCTTGCGCCTGCCAGACCTGTGGTCAGAAGCGTGCGGCGGGTGAGGCTGCGAAGGTGTTGTCGCCTAGTCATGTGTGGACCTTAGCGGGGTGTCCGCCTGACGATCAAGAGGGGCTGCTGCGAGTGTCGTGCCTGGTGTCCTTGCATCTCTCTCGGGCAGCATGTGGGCAATGTGGTACCCCTCGTTTTGCAGCCGCTGAAGTACATGGGGCAGTGCAGCTGCCGTGCGCGGCTTGGTGTCGTGAAAAATCACGATACCGCCACGGGTGGAGCGGATATTGCGCAGGGCTCTGTACGTCACTGTGCTTGCGGCAATCCGCCGCCAGTCGTCCGTGCCGGCATCACAGGAGAATGTTGAAATGTTCTGATTGGCTAACCAGCCGCGGAGCCCTGTTGAATGATTGAGACCGGGAAAGCGAAAGAAGGGTGCGACGCGCATGTCGCTGGTATCGTCGTGTGCATCAAGGGCGGCTTGTATTTCGTTGATCCCGCGCGTGATCTGCCGTGTGGCGGCGTTCCACCCCAGGCGCCGCAGATTGTTGGGATGGGAGTATGAGTGAGAGGCGATTGTGTGTCCGCGTCTGGCGACTTCCTGCACAAGGGCTGGATACCGTTCCGCTCTGAGGCCGGTCATGAAGAATGTTGCCTTCACACAGAACCTGTCGAGTGTGTCCAGAATTTGAGGCGTGACGACAGGGTCGGGGCCATCGTCAAAGGTGAGCACGACTTCCTTGTCCGAGACATCGACAGACCGGGCATATTGCATTGTGCCGTAGGACTGCACCTTCGCCGGTATAATGAGGGTGCGGCTCTGGAAGTCGGGGTCGGGGCATGTCGCGTTAGCGCTGTCGGCCCACGATATGAGCGCCAGCCAGACCAGTCCTGCCTGTACCAGACATTTTGCCCCTCTCATATATCGTCCCCCTCGTTCAGCGCCTGTTGATGGTGCGGCCGTCACCCCGGTTCCCAGCCCGGTGTGGCCAGCTCAAAGCCCTGAAAGTCGAAACCCGGTGCCACCGTGCATCCGACCAATGTCCACTCCCCCATTGAGCGCGCCGCTTGCCATGCTCCTGTCGGCACAATGATCTGCGGTTGCTCACCTTTCAGAATAGCGGGTCCGAGCGTGAAATGGTCGGGCTTTTTTGTATCGGCTGTCGAGATTGACAGGCGGAGCGGTGCTCCGGCGTAAAAATGCCAGATTTCCGCGGCATCGACCCGATGCCAGTGAGAGGCTTCCCCGGCACGAAGAAGATAGTAAATGGCTGTCGAATGGCCCCGTTGTCCACCGTCCGGGTCCCGGTAGGTCTCGCGAAAGTGCCCGCCTTCCGGGTGGGGCTCCAGTTTCAGGGCGGTGATAAGGTCATCTGCATTCATAAGCGTTCATGGCTCCCGAACCTCACATGGCTCCTGAACCTCATATGTCAGGGGTCAGTGGCAGGCAATGTCTGGAAAGGCCTTGTCGCTCAGAAATTGTCTTTACGATGCCGGACTTCTGTGAAAATGGCCGTAGCGTCGCTTCCCGCGTGTCCGACAAGTGCTTGTATTTCGACACTATCAGGTCGCACGAACGGATTTGTCCGGCGTTCCAGGCCGATACTGGTCGGCACGGTCGGCTTGCCCTTGGCACGCAACGCCTCAATTTCCTTCACGCGCGTGACCAGGTCCGGGTTGCCGGGTTCAATTGTCATGGCGAATTGTGCATTGGCCTGGGTGTATTCGTGGGCGCAGTAGACTTTGGTTTCGTCCGGGAGCGCCATCAGTTTTTCAAGGGACGACCACATTTGCGCCGGCGTGCCCTCAAAAACGCGTCCGCAGCCGAGGGCGAAAAGAGCGTCGCCGACAAAGGCTACTTCTGCCTCCTCGAAATAGAAGGCGATGTGGCCCAGCGTGTGGCCGGGAACGCCGATCACACGTACTTCGTGGGAACCGAAAAGAAATGTGTCACCGTCGCCGACTTCCTTGTCGATGCCGGGTATCCGGTCCGCCTCGTCCCGCGGGCCGATAATCGTGCAGCCGTACTTGTCCTGAAGTTCCAGATTGCCACCTGCGTGGTCTGCATGATGGTGGGTGTTCAGAATATGCGTGAGTTGCCAACCTTTGAGGCGCAAGGCGGCTTCGATAGGGCCGGTCTCCGGCGTATCGATGGCTGCCGTTGTATCGGCTTCGGGGTCGTGAATGAGATAACCGTAATTGTCACTCAAGCAAGGGAACTGGTGAACGAGCAGCTTAGACATCTTCACTTCCATTGGAGCGCCGAGGGATGTGGCCGGGCGCATGATCAAACGATGGGACCAGCCTACCGGTTTTCACGCCAGATTTGAACAGGCAGAAACCGATGCCATAATCATTTCACAAGTGTTTGAAGCTTATGTGCCAGAATCTGATAGATTCCCCTTATGTATCCTGACGTGCTTGAGCTCTGGAAATTTTATGACCGTCCACTGGGCCGGGTGGCGCGAACGCTTATCCGTGCCCAAATTCGGGGCATATGGCCCAATGTACGGGGCATGAATGTTGCCGGGTTCGGGTATGCGACGCCTTATCTTGAAGCTTTTCTGGGGGAAGCCACGCGGACCATCGCCCTCATGCCGGCGGAGCAGGGAGTGGTTGTCTGGCCCGAAGCGAGCGGCGTTATGTCCGCCTTGACGGTCGAAACGCGCTTTCCACTCGCTGCGGAGAGTTTTGACCGCATCCTCCTTGTTCATTCTGTTGAAAACAGCGAGGCCTTGCGGGGGCTTTTGCGTCAGGTATGGCAGGTTCTGGCGCCGGGCGGGCGTGTGTTGATTGTCGCACCGAACCGCCATGGTTTCTGGGCACGCAGAGACAAGACACCCTTCGGCACCGGGCGACCCTTCACGCGTCGGCAATTGGGTGAATTGTTGCGCGGCGCTCTGTTTACACCCACGCTTTGGCGCACGACACTTTTTGTGCCGCCTTTCGGGTTAAGGGCGCTGATGCGGTCGGTCGGGCTTTGGGAGAAGCTCGGTGGACTAGGGGGGCAGCGGTTTGCCGGTGTTATTCTGGTCGAGGCCGCCAAGCAGGTTTATGCCTTGCCACCGGCCGCGGCTGAAAAAGTGTCGCCGGCCCGGTTGCTGGCGCCGATCCGTGTTCTTCCCTCGGCCAATGTGAAGGCCAATTCAAATGTTTCCGCCAAGGTTTCACATCCTGGCTCTGTTTCTCATGCAAAGCGCGAGGAAGACTGATGAAAATGATTGTTGCCATCGTAAAACCTGCCGTTACCGAAGCGGTTATGGATGCGCTTGCGGATATTGGTATATCCGGCCTCACCGTCAGCGAGGTAAAGGGGCATGGCCGTCAGAAGGGGCAGACGGAGATTTATCGCGGGGCGGAATATCAGGTCACATTGGTGCCCAAGGTTCGTTTTGATATTGCGGTTGAAGACAAGGTTGTCGAGCAGGTTGTTGACGTGATCCGAAAGTCCGCTTCAACCGGGCGGATTGGCGATGGCAAGATTTTCGTGCTCGATCTGGTGAGTGCTGTTCGCATCCGTACCGGCGAGCAGGATGGGGATGCGATCAATATCTGACCGGGCGTGGCTTGATCAGAACGGGTTTGACCAGGACTGGTCTATCGGCTGACCGGGTCAGCGTCGGCGGAGCAGAAAGACGCTTTCCTCTGCGAAAAGATTGTCGCGCCAGCCAGGGCGGCTGGCATGACGGACGTTGCCGCCGGAGAGCATCAGAGCGTCAACGGTGACAAGTTCCAGTTCATCGCAGAGAGAAACAAAATCACTCACGGTGCACAGATGAATATTGGGTGTGTCGTGCCATTTGTGGGCGAGTGTCCTGGTAACAGGCATGCGCCCTCCCAACAGCAATTGCAGACGAATGCGCCAGTTGCCGAAATTGGGGAATGAAACGATCAGATGTTTGCCGATACGCCGCATATCACGCATCGCCCCGCCGGGGTTGCGTGTTGCCTGAATGGTCTGGCTGAGGATGACATAATCAAACCCGTTGTCGGGATAATCCGCCAGGTCCCTGTCCGCATCACCCTGAATAACCGAGAGCCCGCGGGCTACGCACGCATTGACGCCCTCCTGGGATAATTCAAGGCCGCGCCCGTCCACGTCACGTTCAGTGCCCAGAATTTCCAGCAGTTCACCATTGCCGCAGCCGATGTCGAGAACGCGCGAGCCGGGTGTCACGAGGTCTGCAATCAGTTTCAGGTCGCGGCGATGTTGTTCTTCTGCGTTCATCACTTCAGCCCTCGCTGGGCGGCCGCGCTGTTGATGAAACCGGAAAGCGTGGCAAACATTTCAGGCTCGTTCAGCAGGAAGGCATCATGTCCTTTGTCTGAAGCAATTTCGACAAAGCTGACATTGGCTGCTGCTGCGTTCAGTGCGTGGACAATTTGTTTGTTGTAGCTTGTCGGGTAATGCCAGTCGCTGGTGAATGATACAATGCAGAAACGGGTTTTCGTGTTTTTGAAAGCGCCTGCCAATGATCCGTCATGCTCCGCTGCGAGATCAAAATAGTCCATCGCGCGCGTAATGTAGAGATATGAGTTGGCATCAAACCGGTCCACAAATGTGAAGCCCTGGTGCCGGAGATAGCTTTCGATCTGAAAGTCCGGCCCGAACCCGTAGGTAATCTGCTCGCGATCCTGCAGGTTGCGATCAAATTTCTGGAACAGCGAGCTTTCCGACATATAGGTGATATGTGCGGCCATGCGGGCAACGGCAAGACCTTTCATCGGTCTGGTGCCGTGATCATAGTAGGCGCCGCCATGCCAGTCCGGGTCGGCCTGAATGGCCTGACGCCCCACTTCATGGAAGGCGATGTTCTGTGCTGAGTGGCGTGCGGCGGTGGCCAGGGGAATGGCAGAGAATACGCGCTCAGGGTAGGCGCTTGCCCATTGCAATGCCTGCATGCCGCCCATGGAGCCGCCTGCGACACAAAACAGACTGTCAATGCCGAGATGGTCGACCAGATGGGTCTGGGCACGCACCATGTCGGCGATGGTGATGACCGGGAAGTCGAGCCCATAGGCTTTGCCGGTTGCCGGATTGATGCTTTCCGGGCCGGTCGTACCCTGGCATCCGCCGATCACATTGGGGCAAATTACAAAGAAACGGTCTGTATCAATGGGCTTGCCGGGGCCGACCATGAGGTCCCACCAGCCGGGTTTGCCGGTTGCAGGGTGCGTGTTGGCTACGTGCTGGTCGCCGGTCAGGGCGTGACAGACCAGGACAGCGTTGCTCTTTTCTGCGTTCAATTCCCCATAGGTATTGTAGGCAATGGTAAAGGGCGTGAGAGCGACACCGCAATCGAGCGACAGGGGGCGGTCTGGCCCGAAGGTCACCGTCTCCAGTTTCGCGTTTGAGGGCGCTCTGTTTACCGTCTCAGCCATTTTTCTGTCCAAAGTTCCCATTTCTGTTGGATGTGTGGATCGGGGAACCAATTTCCAAGTCAAAACCGGGCACCAACAGGCCCGGAAAAGGCTGATTAGCTAGGGGGGCAAGGGCCCGAATGTCAACGTTTTCTTTGATTTAAGCGGCCTTGATCCGTATGAATAGGCCGCGTTCGGATGGGGCGGCACTTTTTGTCCCGCTTTTGGCCGACGCTCCCGTGAAAGGACGAAGGCGATGAGTGCACCAAAGCCACAACCCGGTATTCTGGACATATCTCCCTATGTGGGCGGTCGCGAGAGCGCTGAGGGGGCTCATCGTGTCTTTAAGCTCTCTGCCAACGAAACACCGCTTGGCCCCAGTCCGAAAGCCGTTGAGGCATTCCAGGCGGCAGGGATGGCGCTGGAGCGTTATCCTGACGGGTCTTCTTTCCCTCTTCGGCAGGCGATTGCGACCCGTTTTGGCCTGGATGTTGAACGGATTGTGTGCGGGGCAGGATCGGATGAACTTCTGCATCTTCTGGCCCAGTCCTATCTGGGCGAGGGGGATGAGGCAATTGCCAGTGCGCACGGGTTTCTGGTCTATCCGATCATTACGCAGGCAGCGGGCGCAAAGATCGTACAGGTAGCCGAAGATGAGTTTACGGCCAGCGTAGATGCGTTTCTGGCCGCGCAGACCGCGCGGACCAAGATTGTGTTCTTGGCCAACCCCAATAATCCGACAGGAACTTACTTGCCTGTTTCGGAGGTAAAGCGGTTGCGGGCGGGTTTGCGCGACGATGTGCTGCTGGTGCTGGATGCCGCTTACGCGGAATATGTGCGCAAGAATGATTATGAGGCCGGGATCGAGATGGTGGCGACCCATGACAATGTTGTCATGACCCGGACTTTCTCAAAAATTTACGGTCTGGCCGCGCTCCGGTTGGGATGGGCGTACTGCCCCGCTTCCGTCGCTGACGTGCTGAACCGGATTAGAGGCCCCTTCAACGTGAACGTCCCGGCGATGGTTGCGGGCGCGGCGGCGATTGCTGATCTGGCGCATGTGGAGCGGGCAGCTTCACATAATGAAACATGGTCAGCGTGGCTTACACACGAGCTTGAGGCACTCGGGCTTGAGGTGCTGCCGTCCGCGGCCAATTTTCTTGCGATCCGTTTTCCTGATGTTGACGGTAAGCGCGCAGTCGATGCAGATGTTTTCCTGATGAAGCGGGGGCTCATTCTGCGGCAGATCGCGTCTTACGGTATGCCGGATTTTTTGCGTCTTACGATTGGAAGTGAAGAGGCGAACCGGCTGGTGATCAAAGCGCTTCGGGAATTTATGGAATTGTCGTCATGAGTGGTACAGGGCAGCATTTTGAGCGTGTCGCGCTGATCGGTCTCGGGTTGATCGGGTCTTCACTGGGGCACGCGATGAAACGCGGCGGTCTTGCGGGCGAAATTGTCGGTTATGCACGCTCGGCTCAAACACGGGCGCGGGCGCTGGAAATCGGTTTTGTTGACCGAGTGGAAGATACGGCGGGCGCAGCCGCAGAGGCGGCCGACCTTGTGATCTTGTGTACACCCGTCGGGATTGTCGGGCAGGTCGCGGCTGAGATTGCTCCCTATCTCAAGGCGGGTGCCATTCTCACCGATGTTGGTTCGGTGAAGGCATCGCTTGGGCGCGATGTCGGTCCTTGCGTGCCCGAGGGGGTGCATTTTATTCCCGGTCACCCGATTGCCGGTACGGAGCAGAGTGGGCCTGATGCCGGGTTTGCCCATCTCTTTGACGGGCGGTGGTGTATTTTGACCCCTGTGCCGGGGACGGACCCGCAGGCCGTGGAAAAACTGTCCCGCTTCTGGGAGAGCTGTGGCTCCAAGATTGATCACATGGAACCTCAGCACCATGACCTTGTCCTGGCCATTACGAGCCATCTGCCGCACCTGATCGCTTATAATATTGTCGGTACGGCTGATGATCTGGAAACCGTTACGAAGTCCGAGGTTATTAAATATTCAGCGGGTGGCTTTCGTGACTTTACCCGTTTGGCTGCCTCTGATCCCACCATGTGGCGGGATGTGTGCCTGAACAATCGCGAGGCGATCCTGGAAATGCTTGGGCGTTTTTCGGAAGATCTCGCAGCGCTCCAGCGGGCTATTCGCTGGGGGGATGGTGATGGGTTATTCGATCTGTTTACGCGGACACGGGATATCCGGCGCTCGATTATTGATGCCGGACAGGAAAGCGCAAAACCGAATTTCGGTCGTGAGAGCGATACGTCTCTAAAGTAATTCAGACTTAAAGAATCGGCTCAAGCCGCGCCGCGGCTACCGGACCCAGGAAGAGGACACCTTCCTTCATGGCGACGGGCAGGCGGACGCGTCCGCTTTCCTCCCCTTGCAGGTTGGACAGGGCCGTCAGCCCGGCAAAAGCCAGGGTGGCACTTTGCCGTGTCATAACCCGTGCGTCGACGAGCGCGTCGATCAGGGAAGGCAGATTGCCGACGCTTGTTCTGAACTGGCCCTCGGGGCGACCTTTTGAGTCCAGAACCATTTCGCCATAGCCGGTCATGTCGATGGGACCCCAAAGAAGTTTGAACTCAGAGACAGCGAGTTTGGTGCCGGCCTGAAAAGCTCTCGCCGGGATCTGATCCTCATCCGCCAACAGATCTCCAGGCAGGCCGGACAGGCGCATCTGGGCTTCCAGTGTTGTGATATGTGTGCCGGTCCATGGGGTGGCGCCCATCCCTTCCCAGCTTACATTTTCCGCGCGAAGTGCAGCGTCGTAAGAGAGCGACTGTGTGCCCGGGCGTGGCGCGTTGGTTTCGGCGGGTGATGTCGGGCGGGCATGGAGTTGCAGCCGTTGTGCGGCAGCGTGCCCGGCTGCGTCCCGCCCCCCGTCCGTTTCAAAAGTGCGATCCAGGCGTATGTCGGTGAGGTCGAGTGCGAAACGTTCCCGTCCATCATCTTCAAGCACAAGACTTGCCCAGAAAGTCTCCGCCAACAAATCCAGTGCGACATGCTGCTCTGTCTCGTCGCGTGTTTCCGTGTAGCTGACCTGATGAGCGCCCGGCGCATCGATGATGACATGGTCGAGATTGTAGGCGAGCATCTGGGCGTTGAGTGTGTCGGCGGTCCATGACACAGGGTGGCGCGTATTGGTCAGTTCGATGCGGGGCTGGGCCAGGCGGATCTCAAGGCGATAAGGAAACCCGCCACGTTCCAGTGCATTCCATTGCGCGATGATACCGTTTTCAACCTGCTCTTCCCGCCAGACAAGGAGCTCTTCTTCGATGCGGTCGGCAAGCTTGACCCACCAGATGGAATATCCCACGCCCGCCAGAAGCAGCGCCAGGGCCGGGAGAAATAATGACCAGCGAATGGAGGAGAGTTTTTTGGATCGGCTCATTTTAAATATTCAAACCAAGGGGGCGGACCAGCATGCGGCGCTCGGGGGATGTTGCTTGGTCGCAGGTTAGCACCTTGCGTCAAGGGGACGAAATATGGAACGTGCTTTTTGGGTGACGTCCGGGTTTATTCTCGTGCTGACACGTGAGCTTGGTTTGCAAACTAATTTCACCGGCGTTGCTCCATTTTGGTACAAACTATGTGTCAGACATAATGTTCAATCATGGCGAGATGATGCCGGATTTGTGGGTTTTTGGGTATGGGTCGCTGATGTGGCGACCGGGGTTTCCTGTGAAGGCGCAGTATGCTGCCCGGCTTTACGGGTACCATCGTTCTTTCTGTGTTTTCTCTCACGTTCATCGCGGCACACCGGAAAAGCCCGGGCTGGTGTTTGGTCTGGATCGGGGCGGGGCCTGTCGCGGCCTGGCGTTTCAGGTGGATAGCGCACATGCGGATGCAACCCGGCAATATCTGATGGAGCGCGAACAGGTTACGAGCGTTTATCTTGATGTTGTGCGGCGCGTGCGTCTTTTGGGNGGGGCAACGCAGGCGGATGCATTGGCTGATGCAGAGGATGGCATTCCGCGCGAGGTAGATGCGCTCTGCTTTGTCGTCGACCGCCAACATCCGCAATATGCGGGTAAGTTGTCTTTTGAGCGACAGGTGGATCTGATTACGCATGGTGAAGGGCAATCTGGCAAAAACCCCGAATATCTGCATAACACGGTTGCGCATCTGGATGAGATGGGGATCGGGGATGTNGGGCTTANGCGTCTTTGGCACGCTGTAGAGCGCCGTCCGCCTCAATCTCCGTCGCACCGGTAAACCGGGCGAGGCGAGCAAGGGCCTGTCGAAAGGCTTTTTCCCGACCTGCCGTCAGTTTGATGCCGGGCTCCAGCCACAGACCTTTGACTTCCAGCCGTCCTTCTTTGCGATGGACTTTCAGGTCGGTGCGTCCGGTAAACCGGTGGCCTTCCAGCATGGGCAGAACGTAATAGCCGTATTGGCGCTTCTTTTCCGGTACAAAGACTTCAATCCGGTAATCGAACCCGAAAATCCGNTCNGCACGTTTCCGATCNCGCAACACCGGATCGAAGGGGCTGATCAGACGCAGGCGCGCATGCGGCTTGGGGAGGGTGGCAAGTTCATCTTCCAGCGTATCAAAGGCAACGGCGCTCTTTATCTCACCCTNCCGGGTTTGAACGGACACGGGTATGAGAGATTTTTCCAGGTTTTNCTTGACCCACATGTTGGCATCTTTGATGGAGANACTCGCCCAGAAGGCCGCAATNTCGGTNGCTGTGGCGGCTCCCAGGCGTTGTAGCGCCTGTTCGCACTTCCAGTTGACNGTTTCCGTGTGGTCTGGNTTTTGTTGGCGGTGNNCTTCGTCAACCACACGTTCCGTCAGGTCGTAGACTTTCTGGAAACCTTCCCGGCGGGCGATTGCCAGATCACCTGTGCGCCAGAGAAATTCCAGCGCGGTTTTGGAGGGACCCCAACCCCACCAGGCTCCTTTTCCCTTGTCTTCAAAGTCCCGCGCCATGAGCGGTCCTTCCCGCTTGATGCGGTCCCGCACGTTTCTGATGACCTTCTTTGCGTCCGGCCCGATGCGTTCCTGCCATCGGGGGGAGTTCAGGTGGCGTGTGGCCTGTTTAAAACGCTGATGCCAATAGGGATAAAACTCGGTTGGAATGAGGCAGGCATCATGGGTCCAGTGTTCAAACAGGCTGGCCTGGTTTTCGTGCAGATCCTGCAATTGTGTGTGCCGATACTTGTCGGCGCGTGTGTGCAGGATCATGTGGTGCGCTCGCTCGACCGTGTTGATGCTGTCAAGCTGTACGTAACCCAGTTGATGGATCAGGGTTTTGAGCTTTTCGGTGTCAAACGGGCCGGTCGGTGCATCACTCAGCCCCTGTCGCGCCAGCAACAGATGGCGNGCGTGTTCGTTTGATATGTGCAGGGGTGTTTGTGTCATCCGCAGCGAGAATATCCGCAAGAAGTGCAGCTGTCACAGCCTTCCTGTCTGATGAGGGCGCGCTCCCCGCAACGGGGGCAGCTTGCTCTTCTGGGGCCGTTGTCATCGCCTGCCGCAGCTTGAAGTGCTTGTGTAATGGGGCGCTCGCTCTGTCTGGAAATGAAGCCGATATCGACCATATGCTGTTCAATGACGCCACCTATAGCGGCCAGCAGGCTGGGCACGTAGCGACCTTCAACCCAGGCGCCGCCGCGAGGGTCNAATACGGCNTTCAGCTCCTCAACGACGAATGTCACGTCACCGCCTCTGCGGAAGACAGCGGAGATCATGCGGGTCAAGGCGACCGTCCAGGCATAGTGCTCCATGTTTTTTGAGTTGATGAAAATTTCAAAGGGTCGGCGGCGACCATCCTGCACAATGTCATTCAGGGTGATGTACATGGCGTGATCGCTTTCAGGCCATTGCAACTTGTATGTGAAGCCCGGCAAAACATTGTCACGTTCAAGCGGTGATGACATATAGACGACGCCATCTTTTTCAAACCGGGGATTTTCAGGCGGGGGGGCAGGCGCGACAGGTGTCTGATCTTTCGCCGGTGCTNTCGGTTCTGCAATCAGNACAGCGCCCCGCACATCGCTGGGGCGATAGGTGGTGCACCCTTTCAGTCCCATATGATAGGCGTCCAGATANATTGACTTGAACGCGTCAAAGCNGAGGTCTTCCGGACAGTTGATGGTTTTGGAGATGGAGCTGTCGATATATTTCTGCACGGCGGCCTGGACACGCAAATGTGCCTTGGGGGACAGGCTCTCGGCGGTGACGAAATAATCAGGCAGAGGTGCTGCATCCCCNAACATCGCGCGGTAGCGCGCGACAGCATAATCGACCACTTTTTCTTCTTGCTGACTTCCGTCCGGCATCAGAACTTTACGGCGATAATCGAGCGCAAAGATGGGTTCAATGCCGCTGGAGACATTGCCNGCGAACAGGGAAATTGTTCCGGTGGGGGCGATGGAGGTTAGCAGCGCATTGCGTATTCCATTTTCGGCAATGGCTTCCTTTATGTCCGCGTCCAGCTCATGAATGGTTTCACCGGAGAGATAGGCCTCCCGGTCAAAAAGAGGGAAGGGGCCTTTCTCCAGCGCCAGGCNGGATGAAGCGAGATAGGCNGCGCGCTGTAGTGTTTTCATCCAGCGTTCAATCAGCGNCAGGCTTTCGTCACTGCCATAGGTGGTTCCACAAAGCGCCAGGGCATCAGCCAGCCCGGTGACGCCGAGCCCGATGCGTCGTTTGGCNTTTGCTTCCCGCTCCTGCTCGATCAGCGGAAAACGGGATGTGTCGATTACATTATCAAGCGCGCGAACGGCGGTGCGGGTGAGTTCGGCAAGTTCCGTTTCATCAATATGCGCTTCGGCGGTGAACGGATTGCGGACAAGGCGCGCNAGGTTGAGTGAACCCAGCAGNCAGGCGCCNTAGGGGGGAAGGGGTTGTTCGCCACACGGGTTGGTGGCGTGGATGGTCTCGCAATAGTGCAGATTGTTGCGCTGGTTGATGCGATCAATAAAGATGACGCCTGGCTCTGCGTAGGCATAGGTGGCGCTCATGATCTTGTTCCAGAGCGCATCGGCTTTTACTGTTTTGTAGGTTTTGCCTTCAAAGCGCAGNGGCCAGTCCGCCCCTGCATCGACAGCCGCCATGAAAGCGTCTGTGACCAGGACTGAAAGGTTGAACATGGTCAACCGTCCGGCTTCCTGTTTTGCTGTGATGAAGTCTTCAATGTCCGGGTGGGTGCAGCTCATGGTGGCCATCATCGCCCCGCGGCGGGAGCCGGCGGACATGATGGTGCGGCACATCGCATCCCACACATCCATGAAACTCAANGGGCCTGAGGCATCCGCACCGACGCCTTTAACCTCTGCACCGCGTGGGCGGAGGGTCGAGAAATCATAGCCGATGCCCCCGCCCTGTTGCATTGTGAGGGCGGCTTCCTTCAGGCTTTCAAAAATACCTGCCATATCGTCGGGGANGTCGCCCATCACGAAGCAGTTGAAAAGAGTGACAGCACGTCCGGTACCGGCGCCGGAGAGAATGCGGCCTGCCGGCAGGAAACGGAAGTCGCCCAGGGCTTGTCGAAAGTTTGCCTCCCAGCGCGACCGGTCCTCCGGGGCTTCTGCATGTGCAAGGGCGCGGGCGACGCGGTCCCAGGAGCCATCCACACTGGTATCGCCTTTATGCTGCGCGTTTCCCGCGAAGCGATATTTCATCTGCCAGATTTGCTCGGCGATGGCCGGAAGTGGTGTGTCTGTTCCGTGTGTCTGGGTCATATCACTCGTGCAGTCTTTGATCGGTGCGGATCCGTCAGGTTCGGTTCTGTGGAACATTTGATCCTAGGCCGTGTGAACAAGGGGCGTCAAATAAATGTTCTTTTTTTGTTCCATTTCAAGAGGGAGGATGTCATCTGACGCAGTCTAGTGAGACTGTGTGGCGGATTGCTTAAGCTGACGGCGAGAAACCGGCTTCGGCCAGCAGCTTGTCCGTTGCGCCCTCAATCCGGTTCTCAAGCTCGGTCATGAAGGTTTTGCGGTCCAGTCCGGGAGCGATGGGGGGCAAAAACTCAACGATGATGGTACCTGGTTTGCGGTGCAGTTTGCGGCGNGGCCAGAAAAGGCCGGAATTCAGCGCGACGGGNACGCAAGGCACATCCAGATGAGAGTAGAGGCCGGCGACACCGGGCATGTAGGGGTTGCGTGCGCCGGGCGCTGCGCGGGTCCCTTCGGGGAAGATGATCAGGTGGCGTCCGGCTTTGACCGCTTCACTGGCCCGTCGCAACATGGTGCGGAGCGCCTTGGGGCCATCTGAACGGCGGATCGGGATCATGCCGGCCTTTTTGACATACTGGCCGTAGAGCGGAATGTAGAGAAGTTCCTGCTTAAGGATCAGGGCAGGGTTCTCCACAATCGCCAGCAGGCTTACCGTTTCCCACATGGACTGATGTTTGGAGGCTACGATGACCGGGGCGGTGCCCAGGTTTTCCAGTCCGCGTACTTCGTAGCGGGTGCCGGCAATCACTTTCAGCAGCCAGAGGTTCCAGAGGCCGACCATTGCCATGAAGCGGACCGCATAGTGACGAGGCCCCAACAACAAGGGGAGGCCAAGCAGTCCGGCGATCACGGATGTTGAATAGAATAGAAAGTTGAACAGGATCGAACGTATGGTCAGCAAATCTATTCCTCGTGGTCTTCAGCTATGTGGGTTCTTGGTGTGCAGATCAGGCCGTTTCTGTCTGGCTGAGCCGCACCAGAGTTAGCAGAAATTTTGAATATTCGGAAACCAGAAGCCGTGCGGTGCCGGGATAAAGCCACCAGTCATCCAGCCGGACTTCGTTATGAAAGACGGCAAAGCCTGTCAATTTTGCCTCCGGCATGGTGTGAGACAATTCCCGCAACGAGCGTGGCAGATGATAGGCACTGGTGACCACGATCAGGCTTTTGTAATTGTGAGAATGAGCCCAGCTTGCGGTTTCTGTTGCGTTGCCGATGGTGGTTTCCGCTTGCTTGCCCAGATCGACGCAACAGTCAAACAGTGCCCGGTCCCCTTTGATCAGGTCACGAAGTTCCTCGCGCTTTACGCGTGGATGAACGCCTGAGACCAGCAGCCGGTCCCCTTTTTGGGCCCCCAGAAGGGTCATGGCCGCATCAATGCGCTCAGGTCCGCCCGTCAGAACGACAATGGCATCCGCTTTTTGTGGTGGTGTGTTGCGGAGCGGAATTTCGCTCATGAACCAGAAAAAGCCCGCCCCGTAAAAGACGGCGATGGTGAGGAGAACAATCAGGCTCTGCCGGGCAAACCTGAACAGTCTTGCGATTTTTCTTCGGGTTGATCCGGGCATATCCCCAATCCATCAATTGAACCGTGCGTTCCAAATGCATCAGCTATCGGCCTAGTCTAGCATGGGCTTGTTGTGGCGCATGCTAACTTCTGGCCAAGGTCTGTATAGGGGGGAGGATGTGGTTTTTTGAGGGCCTGCCTGTGTCTGGAGGCGCTAATTCATCCGGGTCAGGGCGCGAAACACGGTAAATCTCGCCGCGGCGGTGGTTGTCAGGGCCAGACTGGCCGGTACGACCAAGAGCCAGGGATAGTCGCCAAGGCCGAGGCCCGGCACCGGCAACAAGAATGCGCCGCCGTCTGAGCCCATCCAGCTGATGGTCAGGAAAGTAAGACAGGCAGCGATGAGCCCGGCAAGCCCGCCTCTCAGGCCCAGTTGCAGAAAATGGCGTTGGACTTCGCCTGCCACAAAACTGTCCGGGGCGCCGACCAGATGGAGCACTTCCACGGTTTCATGATTGGCGGCGAGGCTCGCGCGGGTGGCAAAGATCACAATCAGCATGGTTGTGGCGCCGATCAGGGTCAAAATACCGATGGAGAGAAACGTGGCCGAGCTTGCCGCAGCGACAAGCTCTCCGAGCCATTGTCGGTGCGTGTCCAGTTCGATCCCCGGTGCGGCGGCGGCAAGACGTTCTGCCAGACGCGGCATGTCGACCATGGCATCATCCGACAGCGTAACGTCCACCAGAGCGGGGAGTGGCAGGTCTTCGCCGGCCTGTGCTTCACCCAGCCACGGATCCAGGAGATCGCGCACGTCGCTTTTTGAAAGCGGCGTGGCACTTTCCACCCCTTCCGTACCGCTTAGTACGGCGAGGATGGCGTCAATCTGGTCATCAAGGGCAATCTCGTTTTGCGGTTTCACCTGAATGGTCAATGAGCCCTCAAGCTCTGCTGTCCAGGTTGCGGAGGTGCGTGTCACCGTGACCATCGCGCCGAGTGCGAGGCAGGCCAGATAGCACATAGCGGCGACAACAAGGACGAGAGTGGCACCGGTTACATCTGCAGGTGGCATGATGCCTTTGCGCTGGTTGCCGGTTATCAGGCGCAGGACACGGTCCAATTGATTATTCCAGCTTTGCGGCTGTGCGTGCGGACTGTCTTCATAGGCGGGTTCGTTCATGTTCCGATCAGGCACGGTAGGTCAACTCCCCGTTCCGGATAATGAGTTCGGGTGCTGCGGTGCGTTCAACCAGTCCCCGGTCGTGGGTGGCGATCAGAACAGAGGTGCCCAGTCGGTTCAGCTCGACAAAGAGGCGCAAAAGACGCTGACCCATTTCCGGGTCCACGTTCCCGGTTGGCTCATCGGCAAGCAGGAGTGACGGACGACCGACGACCGCGCGTGCAATAGCCGCGCGTTGCTGTTCGCCCCCTGACAGGGTGGACGGGTTGGCCTTCATCCTGTCGCCAAGGCCGACCCAGGTCAGAAGTTCTTCTACATCGTCACGATAGTCGGCCTCTGCGCGGCCCATCACACGCAGCGGCAGGGCGACATTCTCGTAGGTTGTTAGATGTTCCAGCAGTTTGAACTCCTGAAACACCACGCCAATGCGACGGCGAAGAGCTGGCAGTTCGGCGCGTGAAGTGGTGGCGATGTCGTGGCCGAACATGGAGATGAGGCCACGCGAAGGTTTGTGCGCCAGAAACATGAGTTTCAACAGAGATGTTTTGCCCGCGCCGGAGGGGCCGGTCAGAAAATGTAACGAGCCCGGTGCCAGTTCAAACGATACGTCGCGCAGCACTTCCGGCCCCATGCCGTATCGCATCCCTACATTTTCAAATCGCACCATGTTGCCCTGTCACTATGTTCTGCATCCCGGGTGTGTATGTGTAGCGGATTTTTGAATAGTTAACTCTGCCTTAACCACGCTTAAGCGTTTAATAGTGGGCTCTTGCCCGACATGCACGGAAAAATCTTTTTGGCGACGCGTGTTGAGGCGGCTTCGTGTTCCTGTTTTGAGTTCATACCTTGAGTTATGGCGAATGGCTGTGCAAAGTGGCAGCCACGCGCCCGCATACGAAAAGCCCTGATTCGCATGATTATTTCCTGTCCTGCATGCACCACCAAATACCAGGTAGATCCCGCTGGTTTTCTGCCCAAAGGGCGGAAAGTGCGTTGCGCCAAATGTGGTGAGGTCTGGCATCAGGACCCCCCCAAAGAGGTCGCAAAGACACTGGATGCAGCAGATGAAGTGCGCGCGCGGCCCAAACCGCCACCCTCAGCGTCTGTAGCGGAGACGGAGCCTGAGCGGGGTGACGAGGATGTCAGCGGGGGCGCACGCGCTGTTTCTGCCCGCCGGATGGCGTCTTTTCGCAAAACGCTGGCCCGTTGGCGGTTGGCGCAGGTGGCCGGTTTTGCCGCATTGGCGCTTTTTGTAGGCGGTACATTTTATGGCTTGTACGCGTACAAGGACGATCTGGTTTCCGCCTGGCCCGCAACAGCCTCGCTCTATGATCTGCTCAATGAGCCGGTGAACCCGAAGGGAATGGAGTTTCAGAACGTTTCCTACGAACATCAGTTTGAGAACGGTCTGCCGGTTCTGGCCATTCGCGGTGAAGTGGTCAATGTAGGCGATATGCGCCAGTCGGTGCCGCGCGTTCGTGTGGGCTTGCGGGATGAGCGGCGTCGGGAACTTTATGCGTGGACATTTGCTGTGCCTGAGACGGCACTGGAGCCGGAAGGGACGGCGGAATTTGTCACCCGTCTCTCCAGTCCGCCGGCTAATGCTTATGATCTTGAAATTCGCTTTGTTGAACCTGATGAACTGGCGTCGAATACGCATTGACCGTATGCGTGTTCATGGTCGCTGAGTTCTTGTGATCTGGTCTTTAGAAGCGTCTGAGCAGACGTTCCAGATAATCCAGCTCTGATTGTGGGCGACCAAGCTCTGCGGCTCGTTTGCGAAGTTCTTCCAGGATCTGTCTTGCCTGCTGCAGGTCGTTTTCGTCGGGCATCTCCATCCTGTCGGCATTCGGGTTGCCGGACGGAGTGAGTGGACGACCGAGCGGGTCTGTTTCTTCGCCTCCTTCGCGGGAGGCGGATTGCTCGCCGCGCGCGGCCATGCTTTCCATCATGGCATCAGCAAGCGCTTGAGCGCCTTGACGCAATTGGTCAATGGCTTGGCCCTGTGCACCTGTCGCGCTGCCCGGACGCCCGCGCTCCAGGCGATCTTCTGCCCGTTTCATCGCCCGATCAGCCTGATCCAGCGGACCGGGTGTGGGCTGTCCTTTTTCACCGAGCTCGCCCATCAATTCTTCAAGTTGTTTGCGCAGGGTGTTTTGACGTTCGCGCAACCCTTCGAGGTCTGATGCGGTCTGGTTTTCCCCGGCCTCACCTGCCGCCTGTCCGCTGCCGTCATGGTTTTGGGTTTCGCCTTCCGCACCGGCTGTTGCGCCCTGGCCTTGTTGCCTGCTTTGTTGACCCTGCTGGAAGGTGTCATCCATCAATTTGCGCTGCTGTTCAATCATCTCCGCCATCCGGTCGATCGCGTCGGAAAGTTCCTGTTCGCCGGGGGTGAGGCTTTGTTGTTGTTCCTCACCTGTGTTGAGGTTCTCCAGAATGTCATCAAGGGCAGAGAGAAGGTCCTGGGCCTGATCACGTGCGCCGGTGCGTGCCAGATCACCGATCTGCTCAAGCAGGCTTTCCAGGTCTGCGCGGTCCACCAGTTCTCCGTCACCTGGCATTTGCGGTGTCGGGGGAGCGCCAGCGGTCGCGCGGTTCTCCAGCTGTGTGAGATATTCGTTGAGTGCCTGTTTCAGTTCTTGCATCAGGCGTTCGATTTCGTCTGCAGATGCGCCTTCGGCAAGTGCCTCTGTCAGCGCGTCACGTGCTGCACGGAGATCGCGTTCCGCCACTGATAAATCACCATCTTCGATGTTGAGGGCAATGTCCCAGAGAAGTGTGGAGAGGCCGTCCAGATCACCGGGACGGCGCGCCTTGACCAATCTCCAATAAGCGGCACGCAAGCCAAGATAGATGGAACTGTCATGCTCAAAGATTTCTTCATCAAAGGTGAAGGCATTCAGGAAGCCCGCAACACTGCCCCGATTGAGCGGGGATAGCGCCAAACGCTGACGTTGTTCCACAATCGCCGCGGCGAGCGGTTTGGTGAAACGACGGGCGGGGAGTGACAGCGTGACTGTCCGGCTCGCGCCTTCCTGTTTCGCATCATCTGTTGCAATGAGCTGGATCGTAACGGGCAAGCCCGCCCAAGGGTGTGCGAGCAGGTCTTTATAGGCGGTTTCCGTCGCATCGGTGATACGCACTCCCGGGAGAGGCAGGTCAATTTCCGTTTCAATTGTCTCTGCGACAAACCCGTCGATCAGGGGGCTGAAACCTTTGCGGACAGGCGGTTCTTCGCCCAACTGGAAAATCTGCGCTTCCTCATGCACGAAGATCGGGTCCAGTGCGAGGGTGGCCTTGAGAGCGGTCACGCCATAATCATCCTTGAGGGCGTAAACGAACTTCATGGAATTTCTGGTGCTGATGCCGATCTCGTCCAGCAACATGACTTGAGGTAGCGTGTCGGGGATCAATTCGAATTGCCACTCGCCGAGTGTTCGGCCTTCCTGACGTATGTTGAGTGCAGTTGTGCCCTTCATATCTGTCAGTTCCGTCCGGGCCTCATAGGCGCGACCGCTACGTTCTGTCCGGGCATCAATTTCGAGGGCTTCATTGTTGAGGGTGATGGTTGGCGTGCTGCCGCCGAAAACCTGTGCGGACAAGCTGCTGGCAGTGGGGATCTGAAGCGGGCGGTTGTCAGGGGTGGTGGTGAGGAAAACCGGGGCCACACCGGTATAGGTTGGCGGGGTGATCCATGCATCCAGACGGCCTTGTTGTTCTGATGTAAAATTGCCCGGCAGAAGAGATCTGGTGAGCCGCGCGCCAGCGTCCGGCCCTGCGATGATAAAAGCCACAAACAAGGAAAGACCAAGGGCTGCCCGCAGTGCCATCGGGTCATGTTCTGCAAGATTGGGGCGGGGATGTCTTACCCTGAGCGATGACATGCGTTTTGAAAGCCAGGCCCGGTGAGCAGCCCACAATGTGTCGCTTCCCGTTCCGGCGGCGGCTTCATCCTGATAAGCGGAGAGAGGCTGATGTGCGAGACCGTTCATTGTCTCAAGCCGTTTTAAGGCTTCATCCCATGTCGGCAAGGTCAAGGCGTGGCGGGCACGATAGACGAGGGTTGCCGCGCCCCCGACGGTGAGTAACAGCAGGCCTTTTGCGAGCGGTGCAGGCAGGTTGTCGAGGATCCCCAGCAGGGCGGTGAGTGTGTAACCGCCCGCGATGCCGGTTGCCGGCCAAAGGGCCGGCCAGGCGCGTTCCCACCAGAGGGTTACGCGCGCAAGCTTGATCCGCCGGATGATGGTGCGCGGCAGCGCATTTCTCCCGTCTTCTGGCATTGGATTCCGGCTCGGACGCGTCTTCAAGATGTCATTCCTTGCGCATTCTTCCTGCGGAGAGCGGGCCTGGCTATTTCAATCCGGTGAAATCAGCTCGCCAACCAGTCAGGCAGTCTATCCTGATCGAGCATTTCGTCATAAGTGGGGCGGGGCCTGATCACGGCGAATTGTGTGCCATCGACCATTATTTCCGGGACCAGTGGTCTGGTATTGTATGTTGAAGCCTGCACCGCCCCATAAGCTCCTGCCGACATGAGGGCCAGAAGGTCGCCTGGTTGTTGCGGCGCGAGGGTTCGTGCCTTGGCGAAATAGTCTCCCGTTTCGCAGATCGGGCCCACAATGTCGTAATTCCGGCAGGGTGCCTCAATGGTGGCTTCGTGAACCGGCAAAACCTCATGATAGGCATCGTACAGGGTCGGGCGGATCAGATCATTCATGGCCCCGTCGACAATCAGGAATGAACGATCATCCCCTTGTTTTTCGTAAACTACACCGACAACAAGAATACCGGCATTCCCGGCGATCATCCGGCCCGGTTCGAACATGAGCTGGCATCCAAGGTGCCCGACAGTCTTTTTGACCATGGCCGCATAGTCGGTGGGCGGCGGCGGTACATCATTTGTGCCGCGATAGGGGATGCCGAGCCCGCCACCAAGGTCCAGACGCGTAATCTCGTGTCCGGCTTGCCGCAGCTCTGCCACCATGCCTGCAACGCGTGTGAAGGCCGCCTCGAAGGGGGCCAGGTCTGTCAGCTGGGACCCGATATGCACATCAATGCCGGCGATCTTGATCCCCGGCAGTTGGGCTGCACGCGCATAGACGCGCGGTGCCTGTTTCCAGGAAATGCCGAACTTGTTTTCGGCTTTGCCGGTGGTGATTTTCTCGTGGGTTCTGGCATCCACGTCCGGGTTGACGCGCAAGGCAATGGCGGCCTCTTTGTTCAGGCTCGTTGCGACCTGTGAGAGCAGTTCCAGCTCGGGCTCTGATTCCACGTTGAACTGGTAGATGCCGGTTTCGAGCGCGAGTTTTAGTTCACGGGCTTGCTTGCCGACACCGGAAAAAACGATCTTGTTTGCCGGCACGCCAGCCTTGATGGCGCGGCGGAGCTCACCTTCGGACACAATGTCGGCCCCGGACCCCAGATCTGCCAGGGTCTTGATCACGGCGATATTTGAGTTGGCCTTGACCGAATAGCAGATCAGCGTGTCTGTGCCTTTGAATGCGTCTGCAAAGACGGTGTAATGCCGTTCCAGCGTCGCGCGCGAGTAGCAATAGAAAGGTGTGCCGACTTCTGCGGCTATGTCAGCAAGCGAAACATCTTCCGCGTGGAGGGTGCCGTCGCGGTAGTGGAAATGGTGCACGGTCTTCAGCTTTCAATTGAACGTGGCGAACCTGATCGGGATCAGGCCGCTTGGTCTTCGGTTTCCTGCGGCAGATGGGGCGGGCCTTTTTTTCCGCATGCTGCGATGCCGAGGCCGGCAATGATTGCCAGAATGAGAAGGGATCGGACCATCTTTTTCTCCTTTGTGCCCGGCTGATTATGCCTGGTTGAGGTGCTTGCGCCAACGTTGGGCTTCCGCCCGTACATTGTCAGGGCTTGTTCCCCCCAGACTTGTGCGGCTTTTCACCGAGCTTTCGACGCTCAGGACAGAGTAAATGTCCTTTGTGATCGCGGGTTCAACCTTTTGCATATCCTCAAGGGTGAGTTCATGGAGATCAATGCCTTTTGCTTCCGCCTCGGCGACCAGCGTGCCCGTTACGTGGTGGGCTTGCCGGAAGGGGAGATTGGCTGCCCGCACCAGCCAGTCGGCGAGGTCTGTCGCGGTGGAGAAACCGGCCCCGGCAGCTTTCGCCATCGCCGGTTTGTTGGCCGTGAGGGAACCAGCCATGGCTGTCATGGCGGCAAGGCAGAGTGAAAGGGCGTCCAATGCGTCAAACAGGGCTTCCTTGTCTTCCTGCATGTCCTTGGAATAGGCGAGCGGCAGACCTTTCATCACGATGGAGAGGGATGAAAAGGCCGCGATGACGCGGCCTGATTTGGCCCGCACGAGTTCGGCGGCATCGGGGTTCCGCTTTTGCGGCATGATGGACGAGCCTGTGGTGAGACTGTCCGGAAGGTCGACAAACTTGAAGCCTGCCGACATCCAGACCACGATCTCTTCCGCAAATCGGGACAGGTGAATAGCGGCAATGGAAGCTGCCGACAGGGTTTCGAGCGCGAAATCGCGATCGGAGACGCTGTCGAGCGAATTGCGCGTCGGCCCGTCAAAGCCCAATGCCTTTGCCGTTTGGTCCCGGTCGATGGGGAAAGAGGTACCTGCAAGGGCGGCAGCGCCGAGTGGGCATTCGTTCAACCGCTTTCTGGCATCCTGAAACCGTCCGCGGTCGCGGGCCAGCATTTCCACATAGGCCAGGCAATGGTGGCCGAACGTGACGGGCTGCGCGGTCTGCAAATGAGTAAAGCCTGGCATTACCGTGTCGGCATGAGCTTCGGCCTGACCCAGGAATGCCTGCTGAAGTGCGGCCAGCTGACCGTCCAGATGGTCGATCGTGTCGCGCACATAGAGTTTGAAATCTGTCGCAACCTGATCATTTCTGGAGCGGGCTGTGTGGAGCCTGCCTGCCGCGGGGCCCACGATTTCTGCAAGGCGGCTTTCGACATTCATGTGAATGTCTTCCAGCGCCCGCGAAAACGAGAATTCGCCCGCTTCAATCTCTCTCGCAATCGTGTCCAGACCGGCTTCGATTTGATCGGCGTCGGCCTTGGCTATAATCCCTTTTGCCGCCAACATGGCGCAGTGCGCTTTTGAGCCGCGGATATCTTGTGCGGCAAAGCGTTGGTCAAAACCGATGGAGGCGTTAATTTCCTCCATAATTGCATCCGGGCCGTCGCCAAAGCGACCACCCCACATTTTATTGCTCATCGTCTCGCTCCCGCGCGAAGTTTCGCGGTTCCGGTTGCGAGGATCTCAGAAAGGACCCTCATGTCTGTTCAGCGCCCGGTTCAGTTTGCTTTTGCCTGCCTTGCCGTCGCCGTGGTCATGGCGGGCATATACTGGACTTTTTGGGCGAAAAGCAATGATGCGGCGGGAAATTCAGCAGAATGGTTGCAGGAATATGTGGTGGGNGCCGTCTCGAATTTCTCGGTTTCCTCTGATTTACAGCCGGTTCCGGCGGTTTCTTTTATGGATGCGGGTGGGCAGGTCCGCTCATTGTCGGATTGGGGAGGCAAAGTTCTTCTGGTGAACCTGTGGGCGACCTGGTGTGGNCCGTGCCGTCACGAGATGCCCTCTCTGGACCGGCTACAAGCAGAGATGGGGGGGGATGATTTCGAAGTGCTGGCAATCTCGCTTGACCGGGGCGGACTGGATCTGCCGCGCGCCTTTTATGAAGAAGTGGGCGTTGAGCGACTGGTGCTGCTGAACGATGCGTCTGCCCGGACCGGGGTTTCGCTCGGTGCGTTTGGCATGCCGACAAGTGTGCTGATTGATAAAGACGGGCGTCTGGTCGGGCGGCTTGTCGGCCCTGCCGAGTGGGACCATGCGGATGCCAAGGCGCTTATTCAGGCAGTGATTGNCGGCCCATCTCCCGCACTTTGACGATCATGTCAGAGGTCATCAACTTTTGTTTCGGTAACGAGGAGCCCCAAAAGCTGATCGATATTCTTGCCCGTCGTACTGAGGGGGAGGATGGCCGTGTGGACGATCTGGTGTTGCCGNTGCGGGTCCATCGGGCGACCTTGGGTAAAGGCCGGTCGCCGGGTCTCCAGTACATAGCTGCAGGCCTTCTGCCAGCGCTCTATCGTGCTTTGCCGTTCCAGGTCGGTCAGATCGTGCGCGAGTTCTTCGACAAACCGGCCTGTTCGCTCCTCGCGTGAATTTTCAACGGCCTCCGTACCATACAATCTGACTTTAAAGCGGATGCCGTCTGTTCTGTCGACATCGACGAGACCGATNTTGGGAAGNAGNTTGGGAATGTGGAGCGGGCTGANATCTGCTCGCAAAGGAATATCGTGACCGTTCAGCCTCGATTTCCAATAGTCNTAGAGTGTTTGTGTTTTTGCGTGGGTCGGTGCGTCCAGAATCCGGAAATTGCCTGCCAGTTCCGGTGTTGGTACGCAGGGGATATGTCGATCCGGATTGCCCATGATGCGNAGTCTATCAGGCGACTTATGAGCGAAAAGTTTACAGAATNAGGGCGNGTGGTTTCNGANCAGGCACGCGCCGGTCAGCGGGTGGGTACAGGTTCGGCGCCGGAATAGTCATAAAACCCACGTTTTGTTTTGCGGCCAAGCCAACCGGCNTCGACATATTTCNCCAGAAGCGGGCAGGGGCGATATTTGCTGTCNGCCAGACCATCATAGAGGACCTGCATGATGGAAAGGCAGGTGTCCAGGCCGATAAAGTCAGCAAGCTGCAAGGGCCCCATGCGATGGTTGGCCCCCAGTCGNATGGCNTGATCTATNGCTTCCACATTGCCCACNCCNTCGTAGAGCGTGTAAACCGCCTCATTGATCATCGGGACCAGAATGCGGTTCACAATAAAGGCCGGATAATCTTCCGCGGTTGCCCATTTCTTNCCCAGCCGNTCAACAATGTCGCGCATGGCAAAGAACGTGTCGTCTTCTGTTGCGATGCCGCGNACCAGCTCCACCAGTTCCATCACAGGGACAGGGTTCATGAAGTGGACGCCCATAAAACGTTCTGGCCGGTCTGTNGCGGCGGCCAGNNNTGTGATGGAGATTGAGGATGTATTGGTTGCCAGGAGCGTATCCTCGCCGAGATAGGGCACGATGTCGGTGAAGATTTTGCGTTTCACCTCTTCTTTCTCGGTTGCACTCTCGATAATCAGATCTGCCTGACCCAGGTCCTCGGGCTTCATGCAGGCTCGGATGNGGTCGAGCGCGGTCTCTCTGTCAGCTTCGCTGATTTTTTCGCTGGAGACTTGACGGGTCATGTTGCCGTTGATGGTTGCGAGGCCCGCGTTCACGCGATCCTGGGAAATGTCGTTCAAAAGCACATTGAACCCTGCGAGGGCACAGACATGCGCAATGCCGTTGCCCATCTGTCCGGCACCAATAATGCCGATTGTTTCAATAGCCATTTACTCAACATCCTCTTTTTGCCGTGTGGTGGTCTGGTGACCGGCTTTGCATCGNTTGGAGTTGAATCTAAAACAAAAAAGGCGCCGCCGAAATATCGGCGACGCCTAAACTTCAAAAATCAGCGCTCTTAGAGGCCGATTTTGCCCAGTTCTTCTTCCAGCTCAGGGACTGCCTTGAAAAGGTCAGCCACAAGGCCGTAGTCAGCCACCTGGAAGATCGGCGCTNCNNCATCCNTGTTAATGGCAACAATGACTTTGGAGTCCTTCATGCCTGCAAGGTGCTGAATGGCGCCGGAGATGCCGACGGCAATGTAAAGCTCTGGTGCCACAACTTTACCGGTCTGACCGACCTGGTAATCATTTGGCACGAAGCCTGCGTCAACCGCTGCACGCGAGGCACCAACGCCGGCTCCNAGCTTGTCGGCAATTTTTTCCAACATCGGGAAATTGTCACCGGACTGCATGCCGCGGCCACCGGAAACGATGATCTTGGCTGCTGTCAGTTCCGGGCGATCCGATTTGGTCAGTTCTTCGCTAACGAAGGTCGCCAGGCCTGGATTGTCGGAAGAGACCTGTTCCACCGAAGCAGAGCCGCCTTCACCGGCAGCGGCAAAACTTGTTGTCCGCACGGTGATGACTTTCTTCGCATCCGAGGATTTAACCGTCTGGATCGCGTTGCCAGCATAGATCGGACGCTCAAACGTATCAGCTGATACGACGGCAGTGATCTCGGATAATTGCATCACGTCGAGCAGGGCTGCGATACGTGGTGCCACGTTTTTGCCGCGTGTTGTTGCCGGTGCGAGGATGGCGTCATAGCTGCCAGCCAGGCTTACAACGAGCGCTGCAATGGCTTCCGGCATGCCGTGATCATATTGTGCATCATCAGCGTGCAAAACCTTGGCAACACCCGCAATTTTGGATGCNGCTTCTGCNGCTGCACCTGCGTTNCTNCCGGCAACGAGGATGTGCACGTCGCCNCCGAGGGCNGTTGCGGCTGTTACGGTCTTTGCCGTTGCGTCAGCCAGTTCTGAATTGGTGTGTTCTGCGATTACGAGACTTGTCATCCGATCACTCCCGCTTCTTTGAGTTTTGCAACCAGTTCAGCTGCACTTTCAACCTTGATGCCNGCCTGGCGTTCAGCCGGCTCTGCAACCTTCACAACCTGAAGGCGCGGTGCGATGTCGGCACCGAGATCGGCCGGTGACTTTTCGTCGATCGGCTTTTTCTTTGCTTTCATGATGTTTGGCAGTGATGCGTAACGTGGCTCGTTGAGGCGCAGGTCACATGTCACGATGGCTGGTGAATTGAGGCTGACTGTCTGCAGGCCACCATCAATTTCGCGGGTGACGTTGATCTTGTCGCCTGCCAGCTCGATCTTGGAGGCAAATGTGCCCTGCGGCCAGCCGAGAAGGGCTGCCAGCATCTGACCGGTCTGGTTGCTNTCGTCGTCGATTGCCTGTTTGCCAACGATGACGAGGCCTGGCTGTTCTTCTTCGACGATCGCTTTGAGCACTTTGGCAACGCCNAGTGGTTCGACCACTTCGTCGGTTTTTACCAGAATGCCGCGATCAGCGCCCATAGCGAGTGCTGTACGGATGGTTTCCTGAGCCTGCTGAGGACCAACAGAAACGACGATTACTTCCGTCGCTGTGCCAGCTTCTTTCATGCGGACTGCTTCTTCGACGGAAATTTCGTCGAATGGGTTCATGGACATTTTCACGTTGGCGAGTTCGACACCGGTCTGATCCGATTTCACACGGACTTTGACGTTGTAGTCGACGACTCGCTTGACGGGAACGAGCACTTTCATTGAGCTGAACTCCTGCGCGTTGCCTGGCGTTGGCCGTTAAGTATTGGCGTTTGCCTGCTGAATAAGACTTGCCTCACTCCTCCGGCGCAGGCGACAGCAACTGCGCTGCACTCACGTCAATCCGGATGAGGAAACTCACGTTTTTTGGCGACCTTGAGGGTCACTTTCCTTGCGGTGCGGCAACCTAGTCCGCCCCTTTCGGCCTGTCAATTAGCACAGATCGGGCAGAAGTACAGGAGAGGAGATAANTATCGGGACGATTTGTCGCTAAAGCATATCCGCTTTNTTGTTATGGTTATAAATGACGGGCGGGTATATTTTTACACCTTTTGGACTGGAGTGTTCAGGCGTAGGCTCTNGGGTGTGGGAGAATCGTCGATGCCGGGGGAGGAAAGCATGAGTGCGCGCGTCAAACATTTGAACGGTCGTTTGCCGTCTGTCGTAGAGGATGAAATTCATCGCCTGATGCTGGTGGATTACCGGATTGCGGCGCTCGTTCTGGTGCCAACGGCTGGTGATTTTTCCGGGCCGTTGAAAGTGGCTTTTTCGACGCGCCGTTTCAGTGATCTGACAGGCTATGAGAATGCACAGGTTGCGGATCGGGAGACGGACTGGTTGCAAGGCCCGGAGACAGATGCGCAAGCGCTTGAGGATATCAGAGCGGCTGTTGTTGCCGGTGAAGAAGCGGAAACACATCTTTTGTCCTACACCAATGCCGGAGATGCTTTCTGGGNACGCGTTCAGGCGCATCCGCTGAAGCGGCGTGACGGTGTTATGGATGGCGTGTCNGTCTTTTTCTCACCGGCGGAAAAGACCCGGGCCAGCTACCTCAGCGATGTGTGGTCGCGGATTGAAGCGGCGTGGGGGGATGAACACCCGCAAGCGGATGATGATCGTTTCTGATGGCCGTTTCAGGTGCCCGTTTCGGGTGCTCTTTCCTGATGGGGGCAAGTTCTGTTGTTGTGCCTATCTGTTGGCGCCCGGGGTCCAGAGAACATCTGCCTGGCCGTTCTGATTTGCAGCGCGGGCGGCGACAAAAAACAAATCCGACAATCTGTTCAGNTATTTGANGGCGGCTGGGTTCACGAGACCGGGTTCTGCCTCANTAAGAGCTGTGATGAGCCGTTCGGCGCGGCGAGACACGGTGCGTGCCAAGTGCAGGTGGGCAGCTAGAGCGGAACCGCCCGGCAGAATGAAAGAGTTGAGNGGGGCAAGAGCAGCATTCAACTGGTCTATCTCCTGCTCAAGCCGTGTGACTTGTGCATCTGTGATGCGCAAAGGCTCGAAGTCNAGCGGTTCACCATTGTCCGGGAAACACAGGTCGGCCCCCAGATCGAAAATATCGTTCTGTATCCGGGCGAGAATCTTGTCGAGTGCCGGGTGATTTTCGGTATGCAGCCGGGCCAGGCCGATGACTGCATTGGTCTCGTCAGTCGTGCCGTAGGTTTCAACACGCANTGCGTGTTTGGCAATGNGCTCCCCNGTGCCGAGGGCTGTTGTGCCAGCGTCACCGGTACGTGTGTAGATTTTGTTCAGGACAACCATGTGTCCTTTGTAGCGCGTCTCGTTGTGCTTGTCTTGTTATACGCGGCCATAAGGNAACATGCGTTTCAGGACAGTGTCCTTCTGTACGAAGTGGTGGTAGAGCGCGGCGGCCACATGAAGGANGACAAGAGCCACAAGCAGTCTGCCGTTCAGTCCGTGAAGGACGTGGAAGATTTTATGCAGGCTTTCATTCGCGCCCATGCCTACGCTCATCAGGCCGAAAGGGCGTACATCATAATCAGCAAACATCGACTGNCCGAGGCCGAAAAGTGGTTGCAGGATCGTGAAAAAATAGAGGCTGTGGTGGCTCATTTTTGAGGCTGTCACCTGCCAGCCCGGCATNTGATCGGGCAAGGCTGGCGGTGTATGGTTTCGTCGCCAGAGAAGCCGGNCTATCATAAGCAGGAAGACAGATACGCCCAGGCTGGAATGAATAACCAGCGTTTGAACCTTTTCGCTGATCTCCATGTCCTCAAGGCCCCAGCCGAAGGTCAGCATGANGATCATGAAAAGGGCTACGATCCAGTGCAGNGCTTTGGCGACCCCGTCATATTTGTTCGGTGCGGATGTTTCGCTCGTGGTCATCTNACAGTCTCCCCATCTTCCATATGGTCTTCTGGAGAGGATGAAGCGCTGACTATTCCAGATCAAGCTCTATTATGATGAGATGATCAGATTGCGCCTGTTTCAGTGATTGCTGCAATTGGGGTTGCCGTGACACAGGTCGCGTTTGCGTGTTTCCCGACCGTTTTCGTCGTAGACGCTGCAATTGTCTGCGCTTTCACACCAGTCGCGTACCAGGTTTTCACGACCTTCCTGGGTGCAGGCGCTGAGTATGAAGGCTGAAAAGNCCATGATTGCGANGAGGCGGGTCATTGNGAACNGCTTTCGCCTGGTGCGGNTTCAAGCGTCAGCAGGTCGCCCGGGGTNCATTCCAGTTCGCGGCACAGCGCTTCCAGTGTTTCAAAGCGAACACCTTTCACTTTTCCTGATTTCAGGAGTGAGAGATTAGCCTCNGTCATGCCAATGCGTGCGGCGAGATCCTTGGACCGCATTTTGCGTTTTGCGAGCATGACATCNAGGGTCACGATGATGGACATAAGCCCCTCTCTTTCTCTTTCGTCAGATGATTTCAGCGTTTTCCTGCGCGATGCGCGTTGCTTCTGCCATGACCCAGGAGATGATGACAATCACCGTGCCTACAATAGCCATGCCCAGGTGATTGCTGGAGAGGCTTACCGCGAGCATGCGCTCTCCTGCTGGTTGATCGAAGGAGAGCAGGACAGACAGGGCGCTGTGAAAGAGGATGTTGACCGGCATCATGATGATGAGTGCCCATCCCATGTTCCGGAAACACCGGACTGTCTCGCTGGTGAAAACCTGTCCGGTTGCATAGAGGCCGAACAGTTTTTGCAGATTAAACAGCGCATAAAGTGTGACGGCCAGGGGGAGCAGGTTGAGGCTGGCTGCCAGCCAGCGTTCTGTTGCGGTCAGCGGACCTACCTCGTCGAGCGTGAAGTGGATGTCGAGGGCTTCCAGGTCGAGGAACATCCAGGTCAACACTATTCCGACGGGCAGCGCCGGGATCAGGGTAAGGATGAGTTTTTGCAGGACATTGCTGGNGCGCCGAATTTTTTCAAGATCTGGGTGAGTTGTCATCAGGTTCTCCGGTGTTGNACCTGATNANCATNTCACAATAAATAATTATTGTAAATAGATAATTATTTATTCCNTTAATTGTTTTCCGGGTGGTGGACCCTGGTGTTCAGGGGCTGCTTTTTCAGCCTGGTTCCGCCCCATCACCTGTTGATCGATCCGGTTTGNCGGCGTTCTCGTCAGCTTAGCTTCTGGCGCCATTTGGCGATGGCGGTCCCGATCTCGTCCGGACAATCCTCCTGAATAAAGTGNGAGCCTTTGACCGTGACTTCCTCCTGGTTTTTCCAGGACCGGCAGAANGNGCGTTGCGCNCCGATCAGGATGGCCCCCGGTTCNGCATTGATGAAGAGTTTGGGCAGATCGTTTTCCGCCATCCATTTGGCGTAGTCGGCGACGATTGTCACGACATCGGCGGGTTCGCCGCCAAGAGGGATCTGTCTTGGCCAGGTGAGGGTCGGCCTGCGGTCTTCGCCCTTGTTCAGGAACGGGCGGCGATAGACCTCCATCTCCGCTTCAGTGAGGCCGCGCAAGACTGACCCCGGCAACACACGTTCGATGAAGATGTTNTTTTCGAGGATCATGTCTTCGCCCGCGGGTGAGCGGAAACCCTGGAAAACGCCGGTTGCCTCCTTGGACCAGTCCGCCCANTCGAGCGGGCGTACGATCCCTTCCATATAGGCAATGGCCTTGANNGCGTTGCGATGCCGGTTGGCCCAATCGAAGCCAAGAGCTGACCCCCAGTCGTGAATAACGAGGGTCACGTTTTCCGTGACACCCAATGTCTCCAGCAAGGCGTCGAGATAGTCGCGATGTTCGACAAAGCGATAGCTGTCGGTATTCACATTGTCGAGCTTGTCGCTGTCGCCCATACCGATCAGATCGGGTGCGATGCAGCGCCCCTGGTCTTTCAGGTGCGGCATGATATTGCGCCACAGGTAGGATGAGGTGGGATTGCCGTGGAGGAAGATGATGGGGTCACCTTGTCCCATTTCGACATAAGTCATCTTCTTGCCTTTGACNGTGACCGATTTTTTGGGGTGTTCGGCGGTGGAAATTGTCGTNCTCATTCTGTTTCCTTTCCCGGTGTTTTCAGCTTGGGTTGTTCATAGGCTGGNAAATTGTGGCGCGCGTTTTTGCAGGAAGGCGGTTATGCCTTCCTGTCCTTCGCGGCTCTCCGATTGTGCGGCGATTGCCCGGCCTTCAAGCTCCATCTGGGTTTCCATGCCATTGTTGAAACTTTCAGCCAGGAGACGTTTGACGGTGCCATAGGCCTGTNTCGGGCCCTGCGCCAGTTGTTGCGCAAGCTTNCGGGCTTCGGGGAGAAGGTCGGCATCGGACACGACCCGTGTGACCATCCCCCACTCCAGAGCCTCTGCGGCGGTCAGCCGTCTGTTGGTCAACATTAATTCCTGTGTGCGTCTGAGACCGACAAGACGCGGCAGGAAGTAGCTCGAGCTGCCATCCGGTGTCAGNCCCGCGCCGGTATAGGCCATTGTGTATTGAGAGCTTTCAGCAGCCAGTACAATGTCACCTGCCATGGCCAGGCTGAGACCCCCACCAGCCGCCATGCCGTTGACGGCGATGATGAGTGGTTTTTCCATGTGTGCAAAGCGTGTGATGCAGGCGTGCAGGAGCGTGGCCATTTCAGACAGGGCGTNTCTGATCCCGTCACCAAGAGAGGCGAAGTAGCGCANATCGCCGCCAGCGGAGAACATTTTGCCGTTGCCGGTCAGAATGATGGCACGAATATCCTTGTTCCCGTCGCAATGCNTCACCGCGGTNAGCAACTCGCGCATCATCTCGACGTTCATGCCGTTGGCAGCGTCCGGGCGGTTGAGTTGGATGGTNGCTATTGTATCGGTGATGGCAAACTCGATGGTCTGGAGATCTGGCACTGTCATGAAGGNTCTTTCTCTTTNGGGTTATCTGTGTCGGGTGTGTGGCCCACCTGGCGGGNCTCGCTTGCGCCGTAGGCCGCCGCCGCATTGAGCAGCTCATCTGCGAGATCTTGGTCGGCAACGGCTCGGGCCAGCACCATNCCGCCCACACAAAGGCTCAAGAGACCGATCGCGGTCTGCCGGTCGTGAAGCGCGCTGGTGTCATCGCTGATAAGTGTGGCCAGGCGGCTTAGAGAGACATTCAGTTCCTGCTCGAAGATTTCGGGGAAAGGGCCTCCGCTTTGGGCAAANTCCCTGGCCAGGCTGGCAAACGCGCAGCCTTCGCCCGGGTGGTCGCGGTGGCGTTCGGTCAGATAGGTTGCACACAGATGAGCGGCTCTCCGGTCACGGGGCTGCTTTTCGGCGGAGCGAAACCAACCTTCCCGATGATCAAGGGCGGCGTGAAAAGCGGCCTCCACCAGCGCGTCCTTNTTCTCAAAATGTGCATAGAACGCGCCGTGTGTGAGCCCTGCAGCGGCCATCACATCGTTCACCTTGAGGCCGGCAATGCCGCGGTCGCGGATGAGNACGGAGGCGGCTTCGACAATGCGGTCNCTTGCGCGTGCTTTTTCGTCTGCTCGTATTCCCATAATGACAGCCTGTGTNAGCCTTTCCGGTGTATTGAATTTCGTATGATAATGATCATACGAAANNGTGTGAAAAACGGGGCCNAAGCCCCGTTGCTCAAATTTCTCTGATGTTCCTTAGAACTTGTAGCCGTAGCGTACGCCAAGGTTGGTCAGGCCTTCATTTTCAGAACACAGGCTCGCATTGGAAATGTGTTCTGCGGTGACCATAAGGCGGTGGTTCTCTGTCAGCTTGTAGCCGAGCGAGACGCTTTCGTGGAAGTTCCAGGTGCAACCGAGTTCGTTGGATTTTGTCGAGCGGCCAGTTTCACCATCATGCAGTGCGACACCGAAAGCACCTTCCACAAAGGTCGGGCCCCAAAGGTCCCAATCCCAGTTCAGGCCGGTGTAGATGAAGCTGGTTGAGTCATCATGCGTTGCGATTGTGGCACCGAGATGCGGGCGGGGTGAGCCNATCCATTCCAGCCATTGCGGGCTGTCGAACAACACTTCCAGGTTCACATCAACGCCGTCTTCGTCCGAGCTGTCCCGGAACAGGGTCATTTCGTGGTTCAGTGCGCCGATACGCACTTCATCCACAATGCCGCCTTCNTCTGCCTGGGCAGCGCTGAGAGAAAGACCTGCCGCNATAAGNGCGGCTGTAAGAGTAGAAACGGTTTTCACGTGGAACCCCCAATGTGTCCGCGACCTGGACATTGTTGCCGGAGCCATTGAAATGGCGTGGTCGCTTTTCATAAATACATGCCCGTACAATATCGGTACAGGTGCCTACATTTCTATAAACTATCTGCGCTGAATGGGCTGACTTGCATCCCATGTGGCGCTTTTGTCGCGTATTCTACGGAAAAGTTGCGCTTTTGCATCACTGATTTCAAACAATCAGATCACAGTTCCGGCATGTGCGCTCTTGTCGAAACCGCGCGTTCTCTGCGTCAGGCTGAGGTGAAGTAAAAAGCCGTCATAACGAGAATCACCGCCACAAATTGCAAACCCACGCGCCAGCGCATCAGGCTTTGCGAACGGCTTGCAGAACCGTTCNTCATCATGTTGATCAGGCCGAGCAGCAGGACGAGCACGACCGCGCCCATCGCTATCGGTACGGCGTAGTTTAAAAGTTCAGCCATGATTTTCGCTTTCGTTTGAGAAGGTCCAGCCTGCCTGACATCGGCTATCGGCTCAAGAGGGTGGTGTCGGCACAGTGCCAGTGGACAGGAAGCGCTCAATTTCTGCGAGAACCCGGTCGGGGTAAATGCGGTAGGCCGTCGCATGGCTGCCCCAGCCTTGCGATTCGACAAGCACGGGATGGTTCGCCGGGGCGGACGGCAGTTCGACAAGATCTATGGCGGGGTTGGTCCGGGCGGCAGCGCGGNCGAAACGTGCCTGGGTCACGGGATCATCCATGTCCTGGATCAGGAGTGTGGGCAGGGACAGGTTCCCGGCCTTTTCCGCCAGGCCTGGTTGGGCCTGTCCNAGCCCGAAGAAAGTGGTGGCGCTCCAGACGGTTGGATGCAGGAGCCAAGNGGGCAGGCCGGTGATGGCTTGCATTCCCGCCAGGGTTGCGCTTTCCGGATCCAGGAGCGGGTCCACCAGCATGAGGGCGGTAAATGGCGCCTCGCGGNTGGCGGCCTCGATCAGGGTTGCGCCGCCCATGGAGACACCNGCGCCATAGACGGGCAGGTTCGGCGCCAATGTTTCAATCATGGTGAGTGCGGCCAGAACGTCGCGATATTCCTCCGCGCCGTAGGCCAAATTTCCGCTCTCGGTTTTATCTGATCCCCCGTGGTTTCTGAGATCAACAGCCATCACATTGAAATTGCGGGCCACCATTTGCTTGTAGAAATCGAGTGCCCCGAAATAGAAATCCTCTTTATTGGCATTTGCGCCATGCACAAAGAGGATGGATGCTTTTGGCTCNTGCGCCGGTATCCACCATGCCGACAGGTTCAACCCTTCCTTGGGCAAGGCAATGGAAACATTGTCGAANTCAAGGCCTGCCGCTTCGGGGGTTGNAGTAAAGGCGGGGCCTTCCGCTTTCATCAGTTGCGACGGCAGATAGACAAGAAAAAGCNTTGCCCAAAGGANGATGANGACAAGTAGGCCTGCTCCNATTNTCTTGCGCATCTATCGCCCCTTGTTGGTTGCCTTTAGTTGGCGTTGTCGAGCACGCGTCGTGCAATCACCTGTGCTTGAATTTCGGCGGCACCTTCGAAAATGTTGAGGATGCGAGCGTCGTTCATGACGCGGCTGATCTGATATTCAAGGGCAAAGCCGTTGCCGCCATGGATCTGAAGCGCATTGTCCGCTGCCGCCCATGCAACACGGGCCGCGAGCAGTTTTGCCATGCCGGCTTCCAGATCGCAGCGTCGTCCTTCGTCTTTCTCGCGAGCNGCAAAATAGGTGAGCTGGCGGGCAATCATCAGTTCGATTGCCATGGCGGCGATTTTGCCGGACACCCGCGGGAAGTTGAGGATCGGCTTGCCAAACTGGATGCGATCTTGTGCGTAGCGCAGGCCCAGGTCGAGGGCGGACTGGGCGACACCGACAGCGCGGGCTGCNGTCTGTACGCGGGCAGACTCAAAGGTTTGCATAAGTTGTTTGAAACCCTGACCTTCCTGTCCGCCGAGCAGGTTTTCTTTCTTCACTTCAAANTCATCAAACCCGATTTCAAATTCTTTCATGCCGCGATAGCCGAGCACTTCGATCTCGCCACCGGTCATGCCTTCCGCGGGGAACGGGTTGGCGTCATCGCCACGGGGCTTTTCGGCCAGCAGCATGGACAGGCCCTTGTAACCCGGTTCGTCGCTCGTGCGGCAAAGGAGTGTCATCACGTCGGCGCGGGCGGCATGGGTGATCCAGGTCTTGTTCCCTGTCACCTTGTAGACATCGCCGTCGAGGCGACCGCGGGTGCGCAGGCTTGCAAGGTCTGAACCCGTATTGGGTTCGGTAAAGACGGCGGTTGGCAGGATTTCGCCACTGGCGATCTTGGGCAGCCAATGTGCTTTTTGCTCGGGCGTGCCGCCGCCCAGGATCAACTCGGCTGCAATTTCCGAGCGCGTACCGAGAGACCCCACGCCAATATAACCACGCGACAATTCTTCGGAGACGACGCACATGCTTTCCTTGCCGAGGCCGAGGCCGCCAAACTCTTCGGGAATGGTCAGGCCGAACACGCCAAGCTCTGCCATCTGCTGGAGAACTTCGAGGGGGATGTAGTCGTTCTTGAGGTGCCAATCATGTGCGAAGGGGGTGACCTGTTCGTCGGCGAAGCGGCGCATCTGGTCGCGAATGGCGTTCAGTGTTTCATCAAGACCTGCATCGCCATAGGTGGCTGCGCCAGCTTGTTCTGTAATGATTTCCACGATGCGGNCGCGNACAGCGGCTGAATTGCCTTGCTGTGTCAGTGTCTGCACAGCGGACACCATGAGCGNGCGCTGATCGTCTTGTGAGAGGCCCATGTCCTGAGGGCGGAGAATTTCGCCCTGGCTCATCGGGATGCCGCCATAAAGCTGCCAGAGATATTCACCGAACGCGGCTTGTACGAGNAGGGCCTCGATCTCGCCGAGCCGACCTTCCTCGCTCATGCGCGCCGCATAGGCGTGAAGCTGGCGCAGGGCTTCGACATAGGTTGCAAACCAGGCGAGACCGTGTGCTGCAAATTGCTCTTCTTCGAGGCGTGCCGCTGACACTTTATCGTCCACACTGACGAGTTCCCGAACGGCATGGCTGGCGCGCGCCAGCAGCGTATCGGCTGCGGCCACGGCGTCGGCGGTCAGGCCCGTCAGATTGTCGAGGAGAAGCGGGGCGCGGGTCGTGTCAGCGAGGCTCATTTCAATACCTTTTCAGTCGAATTCGGGCGCAGTCTATAGCGCTCCCTTCTGAAATACGACTCGGACGCGAAAGGCAAGGGGGCTTGGGCTGACTTGTTCGGCTTTTCGCGCCAAAAAGCGGGAAAAATGGCTCAAAGTGGACATTTTTCTTCGCAATTGGTGTGGGCACCGTCATGATGGCAGAATGAAAAAGCACAGACAAAAGACTTACAGCAGCCCGACCTACAGCCGTCGGACCCTTCTTTCTGCGAGCGGGCGTCTGGCGCTGGCTCTCGGCCTTGGTGCCGGGGGACTGCCCTGGTTGAGCGGGCGGAGCCGTGCTGCATCAGCCGGGCATGTCACCATTATCGGCGCTGGTGTTGCCGGTCTTGCGGCGTCCATGCAACTTGGTGCGGCGGGGGTGCCCCACCGGGTGATTGAGGCGTCTTCGCGTATTGGGGGACGTGCTTTTACCGAAACAGAGACCTTCGGCGTGCCCTGCGATGTGGGAGCACACTGGCTCCACAATGCGGAGACGAACCCGCTTGTGTCGTTTGCCGAGAGGGCCCGCGTTCGGACCTATGAAGCCCCGGAAGAATGGGCTCTCTTTGCGGAGGGGCAATGGCTTGAAGGTGAGGACGAGGAAGACCTGTGGGACGAGGTTGAGGATATGGAACGGGCGATTGAGCGCGCGGTTGATCGTGACCGTGATGTCGCTGTATCCGGGCTGGTGGATCGCGATGCGTCCGCGCTTGCGCGGTTCCTTGTCGGGCCTTACGAGCATGCTGCATCGCTCTCCAGACTTTCCACGATGGATTGGGATGCGCAGTCCGAAGGGACTGATTTTTACTGTGAAGGCGGGCTCGGCGCGCTTGTGGCGCAATGGGGGTCGTCGGTTCCGGTCGATTTTGGTGTGATTGCCAGGAAGGTGGACTGGTCGGGCGCAGGTGTGCGGATTGAGACCAACCAGGGTGTGATTGAAAGTGACGCTGTGATTGTCACGGTGCCGACGGCGGTATTGGCACGGGGCGATATTGAGTTTTCACCGAAACTGCCGCATGCGAGTGAGCGTGCCATTCATGATTTGCCGCTTGGTTCTTACAATCACATTGTGGTTGACCTCGACCATACGGATTTTGAACTGCCGGTTGATACCATGCTCGGCTATGCGGGATCTCAGGGCACGGCGGGCCTTCTGGTTGACGCGGGTGGCGCTGGGCTTACCTATCTCGATGTTGCCGGTGATTTTGGTGCAGAGCTGACGGCGCAGGGTGAGGCTGCCATGCTTGACTATGCCCGGATGGTTTTGACCGATCTCTTGGGGGCAGATGAAATTACGCCTGACCTTCTCATGAGGGCCTATCCTTGGGAGGCGATGCCTTTTGCGGGCGGCGCTTATACGGCGGCACGACCGGGGCGTGCGGGGGCTCGTGCGGATCTCAGACGGTCGGTGGGGGAGCGGATTTTCTTTGCCGGTGAGGCGACAAGCCTTTCGAAGCCCGCGACGCTTGACGGGGCGATTGCTGAAGGGATCCGGGCGGCGAGGGCTCTTGCGGGTTAGGCCCATGCTTCACGAAAACGTCAATTCACGGGCGTGTGTATAGATTCTACAAGGAAACAGTTCTGTTTACTTGAGGCAGATCGTTTTACTTGTAGGAGAGATTTACATGAACAGAGATTTTGTCGCTGGCGCGGTTATCGCTGCCGCCGGTCTCGTTGGTTTGCTCGCTCTGGCCTCCATGGGCGGAAGCGATATGGCTGTTACCGCTGCAGAAGATGCAATGATGGCTGACAGCATGTCACCTGACACGATGTCGGGAGATACAATGTCGCCGGATGTGATGGCTCAGCATAGCGGGTCGGGGGACCAGGCTGAGGGTGATGCACGTCTTTATGTGCCTTCAGTCAACTATCGGCGTGATTGGGTGCAACTGGGTACGTTCTCCCTGCAGGCGGATGACCCCGAAGACGGGGCCGGCGAGTTTCACGTTGTTTATGCCGAGCGTGCCGCAGTTGAAGCCTATCTGAAGGACGGTATTTTTCCCGATGGGGCGACACTTGTGAAAGACGTGTTTGCGACCAAGACGGAAGACCTGACCACGGGCCGCGCGTCTTATGCCGACAAGCTTGCCGGTCGCTTTGTGATGGTCAAAGACGGTGACAATAGCGAAGCCGGTTCATCGCCGCTCTGGGGCGACGGTTGGGGCTGGGCTTTTTATGAAGGTGAAGAGATGCAAAAAACCGTCACCACAAATTATGTGAATGATTGTATGGGCTGCCATCAGCCTGCCGCTGATACGGACTTTCTCTATGTTCAGGGTTACCCGATCCTGAAATGACCAAGACCACCTCTCCGGGTGTCTTTGCGGGGGCGGTGCCAGCTTGCGGGCTGGAGTGCCGGCCCCGCTTTATTTTTGTGCGCGGTCCTTTTTAAAGCGCGCCATCTCCGTACCCAGCCACTGCCGGAACGCCTGGATACGCCTGTCTGTCTGATCTTCAGGTCTGTGAGCCAGATAGTAGGATGTTGCCGCCCGGTCGATGAGTTTGAAGGGTTCGACGAGTTTTGCGCCTGCTGCGGTCATCTCGGCGAGGGGTGATATGGTCAGGACAAGCCCCTGTCCGGACTGAGCAGCTTCCAGCCCACCGGGAATAGTATCCATCCAAAGGTCGGCGTTCGGTTTCAGCAGGGGCCGCCCTTCCCTTGAGAGATAGTCCATCCACGCCCTGGGTCTGGGCGCGCAATGGATCAGGGTTTCATGGGCGAGATCATCTACGCATCTGACGCGTTTGGCTATTTCCGGTGTGCACAGGATAACAGCGCGCGTATCCAACAGCTTCATCACACCTTTGCCGCTGGGTGCGACCGTCATGTTGCGAATGCCAATGTCTGCTTCACCGGCCGTGAGGTCAGCAATTGTGCTTTTGGTATCAATGGTGACTGCTATGTCGGGGTGGCGGGCCCGGAAATCAGGCAGGCGCGGTATGAGAAAGGCACTGGCAAAGAGCGGGAGAACAGACAGGCGAAGCGGTGCGGCGTGCGTTCTTTGCCGAATGCGATTGGTTGCGGTGCTTAACTGTGAGAAGAGCTTGCTGACGGCGGCATGATATGCTTCCCCGTCGACGGTAAGAGATAGGGCGCGCGTTTGCCGATGAAAGAGTGGTGTCCCCAGATATTGTTCCAGGTTTCTGATCCGGTGAGAGACGGCGGATGCGGTCAGGTTCAAATGCGCGGCCGTATTTTTGAAGCTCAAGGTTTTTGCCGCGTGCTGAAAGGCTTCCAGCCCGATGAGGGGCGGGAGTGAGGGGATCTCTCGGTTTTCCCGGTCCATGCAATCCTCCGTCGCCATGTCTTTGTGATGTCAGATTGTTGATATGACGTTTGATGCCTGAATTACATTCAGGCGTTCACGCAAAGCCCCTCTCTATTTCGCAAGGCATAGCTGAAATCAGCTCATGCATAAGCAGAAAAACTCGTTTGTTTCCGCCGGTCTCGACGATCCATATGGGTGCAAAGGAGATTTCTGATGCGCCAACTTACATTTATCGGAACCGGGAAACTTGAATGGTGGGACGTGCCGGCACCTGTGATCAGGCACAAGAGTGATGCAATTGTGCGACCGCTGGCCGTTGCCCGGTGTGATCTGGACTACGCCATGATAACCGGTAGCGCCCCTTTGCCGGGGCCGTTTGCCTTTGGCCACGAGTGTGCGGGGGAGGTTGTCGAGATCGGGGACGGTGTCACGCATGTTCAACCGGGTGACAAAGTGATTGTTCCTTTTCAAATTTCCTGCGGGACGTGTGATCATTGTCATCGAGGCTGGACCAATGCCTGCCTTTCTGTTCCCCGGGGTGCTGTCTTTGGCATGAAGCCTCTTTGCGGGGAGGAGTTTGGTGGCGCCCTGTCTGAGTTCATGCATGTACCGTTTGCGGACCACATGCTGGTACCGTTGCCCGAAACAGTGAGGCCCGCTGTGCTGGCGGGTGGATCTGACAATATCGCGGATGCCTGGCGAACGGTTGCACCCTATATGGAGCAGTATCCGGGTGCGTCGGTTCTTGTATTGGGAAGTGGCCGTGGCATCGGGCTATACGCGGTGCAGATTGCGCTGGCCAAAGGTGCGCGGCGTGTACTTTATGCAGAAACGGGTGCCGGGAGTAATGCGCTCCGCATTGCCGCCGACATGGGTGCTGATACGGTCCACGTGCCTGACCCGGGTGCACTCAAGAACCTCGGGCAGTTTAACATCACGGTTGATGCTTCCGGTTCCCAAGCTGGTCTCAATCTCGTGGTTAATTCAACGGCACCGTGCGGTACCTGTACCAGCATTTCCGTCTTCTTTGACAATGCGGTGCCATTCCCAATGACCAAAATGTATACGAAGGGGATTACCTTTCACACATCTCGTGTGCAGGCGCGGACGCTCTTGCCGACAATCTGTAATGAAGTCACGTGCGGGCAGTATCACCCGGAAATTGTCACAAGCCGCGAAGTCTCGTTCAGTGAGGCGATTGACGCGATGGACGATCCGGGGCCTAAAGTTGTCTTCACAAATGACTGGGTCTGAAAAATGGCGGGGG